>MSHM01000016.1 GCA_001941225.1 Oscillospiraceae bacterium Zagget12 | reverse complement strand
CAGGTTCATTTTACAATGCGCCTTCCAGTTAAATTCATCGGAGGACAGAACCACTACCAGATAATCTCCGAGGGCTTTCGCTCTTTTCAAAAGATTGATGTGTCCATAATGGAGCAAATCGAACGTCCCGTAAGTAATTACTCTCTTCATGCCTAACCCTTTCCTGTTTTTAATGACCGTATGTTCAAAGCTCAAATCCATAGCTGACTTTGGTAACTCAGACTTCTTATCTCTCTGCATCAGAGCACCTACGGTTTCTTTTACGTCAGCTCCCTCATTGACCACAGCATTAACAGCTTCAACAATCGGCATCTCGACACCGTACTTTGCTGCCAGCTGCATTGCGGCAGGAATCGCATTAATTCCCTCTACCACCATGCCGACTTCTTTCACCGCTTGCTCTGGCTTCATACCTGTTCCAATCAGGTAGCCAGCCTTATTGTTCCTGCTATGCTTACTTGTCGCTGTGACAATCAAATCACCAATCCCAGCAAGTCCAGAGAATGTCTCTTCCAGACACCCCATTGCTACACCAAGGCGTGTGATTTCAGCTAATCCTCTCGTAATAAGAGCCGCCTTAATGTTGTCACCATATCCAAGACCCGTAGCAGCCCCGGCAGCCAAAGCTATAATGTTCTTCATTGCACCACAGAGTTCAACGCCAAGAACATCCTGGTTTGTATAAACCCTCATGCATGTGTTCATGAACACATCTTAGACTTTTTCAGCTGTCTCAAGATTCTGACAGGCTGCCACAATGGTTGTTGGCATATCCAATGCCACCTCTTCTGCGTGAGTAGGACCCGACAGAGCCACAATCTGTGGATGCTTGTCCGCTTTGACCAGTTCTTCCTCAATAATCTGTGTCATTGTGAGGAGGGTATCCGGCTCTATGCCTTTCGCCACATCTACGATTATTTGATTGTTATCTATATATGGTGCCGCCTTTGCAACAGTACTTCTAACGAATACAGACGGAACAGCAAACAGAACGATATCTTTATTAACACATGCTACTTGGATATCAACTGTGAAGTTTATTTGTTCCGGTATATCCATTCCAGGCAGATTCGGATGCTTTCTTGTGCGGGAATACTCCTCTACTTCTGATTCAATAGCCGACCAAACGACCACATCATTGCCCGTATTCGATAGCATTCTCGCCAGCGCCATACCCCAAGTGCCAGCGCCTAATACTCCTATTTCCATTGTTTTATTGGTTCCCCTCTGTCATCTCTACTTCTTTACTGAATCTTTTGATGGATCTCGCACTGATACTACTTTAAGAAAAAATTCATAGACTCAAAATAGCTCTCTTATACTTCTCAACACTGACATCCTCGGTCAGTTCTTTCACCAAGTATTCCCGGCCTTTCGTGCCCATCCCCTGCAGTTCTGCCGATAAGCAATTCTCAATAAACCACCGAATCTCATCCTCGACCCCTGCATAGTCGCCCGGTTCCACCACGAGGCCGCACCCAATCTCTTCAATCAGGCACCGCACCTCTGAACCTTTCTCAAGAACGCCAAGCACAGGCTTCCCTGCGGCAGCGAGACCGTAGAACTTACTCGGGCAGCTCACACCCTTGATGCCTTTTGCATTCACACAGAAGTGGACGTCTCCGGCGTTCAGAGAATAGATAAGGTCTGCCTTGTCCTGATACGGAATGAACACAACATTTTTCATCTTATGCTGCCGTGTGTACAACACCAGTTTGTCCAACACAGAACCGGCACCTACGAAAGCGAATACAACCTCTCGGCCATCGGGAGTGACGGCACCACCAAACTTCTCAATGACTTTGATGATTCCTTCTAGGTCGTAGTAGAGGCCTATGTTACCGCTGTACATGAACACAAACTTATCTTCCAGTCCGTACTGTTTCCTAAAAGCCGCAACCTTCTCATTGTTTCCATCCAGCGGATAGATTTCCTTCTCATTGATCCAGTTGTTGATGATGGTATATTTAGGAACTCGGTGAGAAGATTGAAACCTTTTCTCAATCGTCTCTCCAAGGTCACGACCGACTGTGATGATTAAATTGCTCCTCTTACAGGAGAACTTATCGAACCACATCATGGCACCGATAATTAACTTATTTTTACTATAGCCTGTAGCAAGCACCTGCTCCGGGTTAAAATCCTGTATACAATATATGT
>MSHM01000015.1 GCA_001941225.1 Oscillospiraceae bacterium Zagget12 | reverse complement strand
GAACTGAATTCTACTTCACCACAATTATTATATTGTATTAAATCTATCTGAAAAATGCTAGTAACAGAAACTATTGTCTTAAATCATATAAGGAGGTTTATAATGACTATAAATCAAATCAATTATTTTCTGACTTTGTCTAACACGTTAAACTACTCAAAAGCGGCTAAGCTTCTTTTTATTTCACAACCTGCACTCAGTCGCCAAATTATTTTGATGGAGGACGAACTAAACATCAAGCTTTTTAACCGAGATAAGTCTCTCAAGCTCACGAAGGCCGGCAGTCTCCTGGCAAAGGAATTTGGCACCATGATGGAGCTATATTATGGCTCTATCACAAGAGCAAGGAACATGGACACCGGGATGTCTACTCAACTAAAAGTAGGAATCCTGGATGGTCTCGCCATAGATGACCTTTTAGAGCCAACTTTAAATAGAATGCACAACGAGCATCCTGATATTGACGTTGTTCTGTTTACCTGCGGATACGGAGACTTAGTAGAGCAATTGTATGAGGGTCGCTTGGATATTATCGCCAGCCGCAAGTTTGACATTGAACCAAGAGAGGGACTTGACTACAAAATTCTTGAACCAACCGAAGATTTTCTTGTGTTTTCCAATATTCCAAAATTTGAGTATATCCAGGATCCTATTCAACTGGAAAATCTCTCAGGGGAGACACTCGTCTTTCTAATGGGATCCGAGTATGATATGTCCAAAAAAACTATAACCGAATTTTTTTCAACCCTAGAATCTTCGCCCATTCTCAAAGGGGTATCCACTTATCATTCTTCAATGCAATGGGTTAAAAGCGGCCTATGTATCACGATTGCTGACCAAAGAAGTGTTCTACCGCCTGATGGCATTCGCGCTGTCCCATTGCCGCAATTTCGGGATCCAAGCATCGTTTTGGCATGGAGTCAAACAAACGAAAATCAAAGCCGAGCTATCTTTGCCCAGATGGCTCTTGATTATCAACAGACTCCCGCTAATAAATTTGAAAAGCACATCTCAGCTCGATGGAAAAGCCCCTAAACTTGACGACCGCGACAGACCATCATTTTTTTAGATCTGTCACGGTCAGTTCTTAATTATCTATCGATAAGCGCTTCTAACTGCACATCTTACTCATTGATAACAGGAAGCAGCAGATGCGACTTTCCAAGACGAATAGTATGAGTACAGTCCTGCATAAAGGGCATACGGTAGCAGCCATTCATACAAAGACGACTCTTCATATCGTCCTGATTGCGAATAACCAGCTCCACGCTATGCCCTTCCTGGAAAACGCAGGCAAGCGGTAGAAGTTGAATGTTATACTCCAGCTCCTGTTCAGGCTCGACAGGAACAGGATCCGCCCATGGGTGAATAGGATGAGACGGCGTAGATTTCTGTTCGTTTAAGGCTCTAAATTTAGCTCGCAGTGCACCAGAGGAAACCATCAGTCGATTTCCTTCTGAATCTACATCTACCAAGTCTGCATACCAGGTAGTATCATCTATATCCAGCGATGCAAATAGCGTCAGCGATGCCTCTCCTATCACTGTCAGAGGTTTCTTGAGCGGGCCTGTACTATATTTAAGGCAGTAAACTGTCCCACCGTTTTTATAAGGTGCAGGCTGCGTCAACACATCCGTTCCCTCCGCCTGCGACTCTGTCGGCTGTAGCATACCATCTCCACACATAGAGAACTTGACATATTCGGTACCAGGCAACGGCCAGCTTTCTGCAAAGCGCCATTTATTAATGCCCATAACGTACATTTTGATGGGAGGCTCATCCATAATACCATTATCCACGCCCTTTAGCCAATACTCATGCCATCGAACCATTTCATCGTGGTACTCGATATACGGCCGCGCCGTATTGATGGGCGGATAAAAGATCATCTTCTTTTGTTCCTGCTTTGTAGAGACCTTGTTCCGGACATCCAATGTGAAAAATTCATATAGCCGCCAATTCCATGGCGTACCAACATAAATTGGAATATCTATATTCTCCACATCGGCCTCATTTGTGAACGAGTGAGAGACACAACCCTCATATGGATGGAGCGCTTCCAGGAGCATATCAAACATGACGGGCATCTTGCGAGGATAACGCAGGAAAGAATACCATTTTGTGTTGTACTTATAATCGGGGAAGTTTTTTGCTTCTTCTAATAGCTCCGCAATGTCTGGTCTTGCCAAGGTCGCTGGAGGATTTGGCGTATACTCGTAGTTTGGAACACCAGGAGGCGAATCATTACCATGCCCGCCAGTCTCTATCATATAAGGTGCCATAACGTCCAAGGTGCCAGCAAAATAGTCCCAGGTACCGCAGGCGCATTCGTCGCACCGAAGGGCAACTAAATGGGGCGGCTTTGCTGCCCCGGCGTGAATCTGCATAATAGAGTATGCGGAAGGCCCAATCATGCCTACCTTTCCGTTGCACCAGGGCTGCGCAGCAATCCACTCCACCATATCGTAGACGTCTTCCTTGTTAAACCATGGTTTTGTACCATAACCCTCTGAGTCTCCCACACCTCGTGGATCGGGAATGACATGGACGAATCCTCGAGGAACTGTATAATTGAAATTACACGCTTCCAATGAGCCATCCCAAAACGGTGATTCAAAATATTGCTGCGGATGCTCAGCCATCCATTCAAAGGCTTCATTGTTGTTTTTCATCCAATATGCATATGCCAGTAATGCCGGAAATTTTTCGTCCGTGTCAGCAGGACGGTAAATATCTGTATAAAGATGAATCCCATCTCGCATCTCCACAGGAACATCCTTCTCACAGATGACCCTATATTCAGGTTGATTTTCCTCGCCTTTTATAATCTCTGGATACCCATCATAAAGCGCTCCCTTAGTCTCCGTCCCATAGGGAATCTTCTCGGCCTGCGGTATCACCTGTAGCTGGTAAGTATAATCATCTCCATGATAAACTTCTTGTCTATGATTTTTCATGTACATAACACCTCTTTACTATCGTTTTCTCTACAGTAACACTGCCGCCGCATAGCCGCTGCGGATTGCTGCCTGCAGGTTAGAAGGAACCGCGTTATCTCCGATAATTTTGAAAATATCTGCGCTCTGTGCGAAAGAAATGGCCTCCTCCTGCATCGGAACTACTCCGCCGGATATAACAACTGAATCAGCCGCAATATATTGCTCGACGCCATCTGCGTCCAGATACCGTACTGCATTGCCTTCAATTGCCGTGGTTTTGGCGCCGAAAATAAATTCAAGGTTCTTTGCTGTAGCGCAGGCGTCCAGAACCACTTCCCTGTAATGAATTCTGTCACAGTCCGGAGCAATAACGCTTTGCCTAGTTAATACAGTTACATGATGACCTGTTTCCTCTAAATAAAGAGCGGTTTCTACCCCTGTTTCCGCGCCACCAATCAAAACAACATTTTTGCCAAGTTCCTGCTCCCTGCCAGGAACACGCTGCGCGGCCCACACATTACTTCCATCAATCCCCGGAATCAAAAGCTTCCTGGGCGTGACACCCATCGCCGCAAATACTGCATCAAACCTCATATTGCACACCATAGTCGGTGTAGCCGCAGTATTAAGACAGATTTTCACACCAGCCTTCTGGCACTGCTCTATAAGCCAGTCTTTATAATAGCGCAACGGCCACTTAAACGAATAATAATCAGCGTGCAAAAGCTGACCGCCCAATTTGTCTCCCTTCTCAAACAGTGTTACGCTGTGCCCCAGCTTGACTGCCGTGAGTGCCGCGTACATTCCAGCGGGACCGCCACCGATGACAGCAAGTTTTTTGGCACTTCGCTCAATAGCTGTCATGTAAGGCACTCGCGGCATCATACCGTGTTTGGGGTTGATGGAGCAAACATTAAGCCATGGCCCTGTGCTGTTTTGAATATGACATTTGTTGCACCTGATGCACGGCGCAATATCCTCCTTATCCCCAACTTCAATCAGATGTCCATATTCTGGATTACTAATCCAGGCACGACCCATCGAAATCAAATCGCAATAGCCATTCTTCAAGAACTCTTCCATGTCGTCTGGATCCAGATAACCGCCTACAACCTCAATCTTCGCCTTTACGCCAGCCTTTTTCAGCTCCTTCGCATATGCAATTGTGGGATATTTCCCAAAAGTTGAATTGAAGCCTGTCGGGTGGCTGAGCATACAGGTTTTTGCACGGACTTGAATTATATCAACGTATTCCTCCGCCATTTTTACGAATTTAATGGTTTCCTCGCTGGTCATCCCATCCATTTCTCCGCTGACAATAATCTCTAGCAGCGCATCAGGAACAGCCTCCTTTACCGCTTTACACTGCATCAGCGCAAAGCGACATCGGTTTTCCAGACTGCCTCCATATTGGTCTGTTCGAGTATTGAGTCTAGAGGACATAAACCTGGACGGCAAATTACAACAATAAGCAAATGACATTTCAATCATTTGAAATCCATTACGATAAAGATACTTAGCCTGACGTTTTACATCCTCACACATCTCCAAAATCTGACTTTCAGAGAGTTCCTCTCCATCTTCCGGCTGATAATGCTCGTCCCATGTCAGCGGGCCTGCTACTACATTATAGCCCCTGGGTTCATCTGCGCGTACCCCCGCACAAGGCATGGCGCCATAAAATTTAACAACCTCGGCCAACTGTGATAAATAATTTTCTACGCTAGGATCATCTCGGTCAAATATCTGGAACCGACTGACATCTGGGATAGGACTTTGGCGCATTTCCTTCGGTCCATAATTCATACTGATTGTCACAACGCCTGCGCCGTTTTTTGCAAGATCTCCATAGTACGTAATTGTGTCAGGCCCAGGATAGGTTTCCGGGCCTTGAAGAAAATGTGGAATAGCATTGGCCGAGATCATCCTGTTTTTTAACACATAGCTTCCAACCTTAATGGGTGAGAGTAAATGACTATATTTTTTCATTGAAGTTCTCCCATGGATTTTTAGTTTATTTATTAAAATAACCTCGGATTTCCAAATTGTTCCTGCGGCAAGGGCTGAATAACACCCCAATGTTCAGCCAATCGGCCATCTTCGACACGGTATATGTCGGCAACAAGCACCTCTATCTCTCCCGGTTTTGTGACCCCATATCCATGAACAACGACCATATCCCCATCGACAATAATGTGCTTGACCTCTACTCTGAAGGAAGGAAACATAGAAAAAATCTTCTTAAAATGCTCCTTAAAGCCATCTCTGCCCGGTGGAACATCATAATCATGCTGGACATAGTCTTTGCTCAAATATTCTTCAGCAGCAGATATTTTGTGCTGGCAGAAAAAGGCATCAAAAAATTCCCTAACTAATGTAATATGCTCCATATTTTTCTCCATCAAATCTTCATTGCCAGCGCGTATGCGTCCTCGATTGCCGTCCGCATATTTCCCGCTTCGCGGCAATCACCAATGACATACATTTCTTTTGCGCAGCCATAGAATTTGAGGACTTCATCCTCCTTGGGCTGCATTCCGCCAGCCAGAACTACATCGTCACATTCAATTCTGCACTGATTGCCATCTTTATCCCGATATATAACAGCTCTATCCTCGATTCGCTCAGTAATTGCAGATCTCTTTACCTTTACGCCCATCTCAACAGCTCCGAAATTATAGGTGCTTCGAGTCCGTATCGGATTTAAATCGTGCGCAATCAAGCATTGCCGACTGATAATTGTAACCTCATGTCCGTGCTCTTTCAGATAAAATGCCGCTTCAGCGGGAGAAGAACTTCCGCCAACAACGACGACACGCTCACCTAATTCGTCTTCATGACCATAAATATTTATCGGGTTCCACTTTACGTTTTCTGCGCCAGGTATCCGAGGCTTTATGGGGTCTGCACCTATAGCAACGACAACAGCATCAAACTTCTCACTCTGGATCATTTCCGGCGTTGCGCGTGTATTCAAACGAACCTCAATGCCACTGCGCTCAATTTTACCAATCAATGAATCCAGGTAACGTTCAAGCCTCCATTTAAATTCAGAATAACGCGCTGCTTTGATTTCTCCACCCAGTGCATCTGTCCCCTCAAAAATGACCGGCTCATGACCGCGCTCTTTCATCCATAGCGCTGCCTTCATGCCTCCCGGGCCACCGCCAACAATAGCGATTTTCTTTTTCACCTTGACCGGAACTATCATTTTATCCACGCGGTACTCTTTTCCAAGCTCTGGATTAATCGTGCAATGACTCATCCAGTCCCCAGTAGCAGATGTGCCGCGGCACACACCGCAGTCAAGGCATGGGTTGAGATCCTCCCCATTCCCATCCCGGAGAATATCGCCCAGTCTCTCATTGCAAAGAAACAAGCGGGCGGAGGAAATCATGTCCGCGGTGCCTTCTGCAATAATACTGTCCAGCTTATCCAGATCCATATAAGGAGTTGCTATGGCAATCCGCATAGTGACGCCGGCTTCCTTCATTTGTTTCGCCACAACCTCCGACCGACAGAAATCCTTCGGCTCCCCCTCATCATCACGAAGGCGTAGAATATCCGCATAGGGTTCCATCGCTGCACAGAATTGAACACACTCATCCATACTCAATCCTCGCATTGGGCCACGGAAGCCGCCGCTGGCGCCGGGGCTATTCAGCATGATAATAAAATCATTGCCCAAGCGCTCCCGCAGTCCCTTTACTACCATGACCGGAAACTTCAGGCGGTTTTCAAAGGAACCCGCAAATTCATCCTCCCTGTGATTGGTGTGCTCATATAAAAATTCACCACAGTAAAATTCGTCGCTCATATCCAGAAGTACAGCGTCATACCCGAAGGATTTATAAAGCAGCGCCCTCTCAGCAAGGAAGTTGATGTACTCCTGCATTATTTCCGGGGTAAAATAAATGGTTCGCGGGAACGGGTTTCCTGGTGAACCACACACCCCGGTTGATTCTCCCTCAGGCCCTCCGCTCATAATTGCCCCCAGCAAATCCTTCAGTTCATCATTAGCATCATCCATATTAAAGGGCGGCGGCCCAGGAGGCGTATCTGTTGGGGTATTAACGCTGTAATTAAGCGTCATATCCAGGTTTGACAAATCTACCCCAATCAGACTTCCTTCAGTATGGACAAAGTGTGCCAACCGCGTAAAGTAGTTCTGGCAGCCCTTATCCTCAATATCATAGCTTGCAAAATGTTTTGTGTCATGCCCAAAAAGTTCTCTCTGCTGCGGGTTAGTCAGCGCCTGCGTCATTATCAGCGCAGAGCCATTACGGGCTAAATGCGTATAAAAATCTACAACTGGCTCTGCGGGATATTTTTCCGGCCCCTGCAGGAAATGCACCTGCGCAATAGGATATGTAAAACGTGACTTTAAATACTTGCCCCTGATATACATAGGCGCATTCAAATGTGTGTATTTCGACATAAAAATTGTTCCTTTCTGTTTGAGTATTAATATTGACTCGCGGTCATTCAAATTCTGGATGCGGTTGCGAACGCGCTACGCATACAAGTCTGCACACTGCCTGGGCGTTTACAGTCTCCAATAAAATAGAACTCGTTTGCAGCATCCGTAAACTGAAGCGCCTCGTCCACTAGCCCTATCCGCCCACTGGCCAATACAACCGAATCTGCTTTCTCCGTGTGTTCTTCTCCTTGCACATCCACATAGAGGACAGAATTTCCCTTGATTTCCTTTGTTTGAACCTCTGTTATAAAATGAAATTTATCATTTTGAGACCAACGTTCCTCAAACATCTCACGGTAGTGTGTGCAAGTAGCATCCGGTGCGATTCTTGACTGCCTGGTCAGTACCGTCACATCGTGACCACATTCCGCAAGGTAAAGAGCTGTCTCCGTGCCAATGTCTCCTCCACCGACAACAACTACTTTATGACCAAGCTGTTCTTCCTTTCCATATACGTCAATCGGCAACCAAGTATGCTCCTCCCAAGCGCCGGGAATATCTAGACGCTTTGGAACTGCTCCGCAGGCGACAATCACAACATCAAATGCGTTCTCGCGAATGAGTTCAGGTGATGCCTCACAAGTGAGAGAAACTTCAATGTTTGATTTCTCCACCTGCCGGATCATATAATCTTTAAAATTGCGCAATGGCCACTTAAAGGCAGCAAAATCTGAATGAATCAGCTGACCGCCAAGCTTGTCTGTCTTTTCAAACAGCACAACTCTGTGGTCACGCTCAGCCGCCACCAAAGCCGCTTCCATCCCTGCGACTCCCCCGCCAATAACTGCAACCTTCTTCTTACATGTAGGTGGGTCAATCATTTGATCCAGTTGATACACTAAGCCCATTTGGGGATTGCCAGAGCACACAAATGTCCACGGCCCGCGTTCGAATGGTACATGACACTTGGCGCAGCGCTGGCAAGGGACTATATCCTCCGGCCGATCTTCATATATTTTCTTGCCGTAATCGGAATCACAAATAAACTGGCGGGCTATCGCTACCATGTCCAACTCACCATTTGCTATATATGCTTCATCCTTCACTGGGTCGCCATACCCACCTGCAGCTGCAACAACAATCTTTGAACCGCTGGCCTTGACCGCCCGGGCAATATGAAGCGTATATGGCTCATCTTCCACAGAATTAAAGCCTGTTGGATGGCAATAGTTGATGTTTCCTCCGCGTATATGGAGTATGTCCACCAGTCCTTCTGCAAGTTTGGCAAATTCGATGGTATCCTCTATACGTATTCCGCCTTCATCTTCCTCCTCGCCCGCAATCCAAAGATCAATCAGGAAATCTTTACCACAGGCCTCCTTAATCGCTCGACACATATCCAAGGCTAATTTTCCACGCCCGGCAATATCTCCTCCATATTCATCTTTGCGATCATTGGTCAACGGAGAAAAAACTTACTCATACCAATATGCAGAAACTCTCTATAGCTCATCTGCAATGAGCACATATCAAATCCAAGGCTCTTAAAATAGGTTGTCTTTTTCACAGCAAGTTCAATCATATCCTGCATCATTTCCTGCGTGATTTCCGAGACTTTATTGACCGGACTAAACCAAAATGGGAATGGCTTTTCTTTGGACGGCTGTGGCTGAAAATTTGGCATTTCCATGGGTAAAATATAAATGGATGCCAGTGAATCATAAAAATGGATCGTATCAACCAGCTTACACACATATGTCTCGTTGGCTGGATTAGAATAATCATACATTGGAAAATGTCCAGCTGTGCCACCATGTGTGCGCTGCAACGTATCATCCCACGTTCCGAATTCAACGATGGCTGCACCGTTTTTTGCAATATTCCCCACATGTTGAATAGTGGAAGGCGCCGGCGCTGGTTCGGAACCCTGAATATAATGTGGCAGCGATTGTGGTGCAATGATTCTAGATTTCAACACATGATTTCCAATCCGAATCGGAAACAGAAGATGCGAAAAAAGCTTACTCATTGTTTTCCTCCTTTTTGCAGTATCAGTTAAGATTATTGAGTATTATTTTTTTGAGCGATATTTTGGTGCACCACCACGTAAACGCGGATCGAGTATATCTCTCACGCCATCGCTAAACATGGAAGCGGCAAAAACGATAAACATAATAGCAATACCAGGAATGATTGCCAGCCATGGTGCCAGATACATATAAGAGCGCCCAGAGCTTGTAAGCATAGCGCCCCAGTCTGGCGTGTTAACACTAACGCCATAGCCAAGGAAATTTAGAGATGCCTCCGACATGATGACCCCGCCAATACTCCCCGCCATAGACATAAGAATCAGTGGCATGATATTGGGAATAATATGAACGAAAATCTGCCAGATTTTATTTCCTCCTAGCATTTTTGACATATGGATATAGTCTAAATCCTTGACTGCGAATGTTTGGCTTCGGATCATCCGAGAACCTCCGATACCCATAGGAATAGACAGAACTATGACCATCTGTAAAATGCCATTCCCAAACAGCTGCATCAGAATCATAGTAATCAGCAGTGAGGGGATACATTGCCATGCATCCACGAATCTTTGAATGATTAAATCAAACCATCCTCCAATCATCGCGCTAAACACACCTATAAGAACAGATATAAGCGTAGACAAAACCGTACAACACAAGGCAATCACAACGGAAGTTCGTGTACCGTAAATCATATAGCTAAATAAATCTCGCCCTAGGCTGTCTGTTCCGAAAGGATGCTTCCAAGAGGGTCCCTGCAGCTTTTCTAGCACACTTGTTGGCAAAATTCCGTTCACCATTTTTACCGGTGCTAAAACGTCTGCGAAAATCGCAATGAAAATCATAAGAAGAAGCATCATCATGCACACCGCTGATAGGGGTTTAGTCTTAAATAGCTGCCGCAAAAAGGAATTATTATTTTTCCTTTTTTTTTCTTCAGTATTTATTTGCATCATGCCCCTCCCTTATTCGATTTCAACCCTTGGGTCGACAGCTTTATAGAGAAGATCCACAATCAGATTGATGACCATAGCAATCACTGAAATCAAAAGGATACACCCCTGTACCATTGGATAATCTCTCATTCCCAAGGAAGTCGTAAGCTGCTGCCCTATTCCCGGAATATTGAACATAGTCTCCAAGATTACGCTACCACCCAACAAATAACCGATAGATCCACCCAGCATAGTGATGACCGGGATCATCGTGTTCCGAAAAGCGTGCTTTAGCAGGATCATACGCTCCTTGATGCCCTTAGACCATGCGGTTCGGATGTAATCCTGGCGCATAACCTCCAATGTCAGCGTCCTTACATTTCTTAACTGTCCGCCAGCGCTTGTAATAGCTCCCAAAAGGGCTGGAATGAAGAACATCCGAAGATTTTGTATCGGAGCTTCAAAGAAAGATACATATGTCATGGGCGGCGCATAGCCCCACCATACAGCCGGATAGACCAGTATCAACGTTGCAATCCAAAACACCGGCACACTCATCATGATAACTGAAATGACACGGATAACATTGTCTGTAATTGTATCCTGTCGAGCTGCACACAGAAGTCCTAACGGAATTGAAATCACAGTAGTTAATAGAAATGTAAGTATGACTAGCTCCAGCGTTGCTGGCATCTCGTAACTAATGATACTGGACACAGTACCCGTCATAAAAAAGGAATCGCCAAGGTCGCCATGAAGGAGATCATTAAGCCAGATAAAATACTGGGTAAGCAATGGTTTATCCAAACCCAACATAACCTCAACAGCTTCCCGGTCTATCGTCTTGCCGCCGCTGGATGACTGGAGTACTTGTACCAGATAATCGACTGCGTCCCCAGGAATAATCCGCATCAGCATAAAGACAATAAACGTTACCAAAATCAGCGTTGGAATCAATAACAATACTCTTTTCAGTGCATATCTTGCCATACTGTCCTCCTTCCGTTAAGCGCTTACCGCTTTATGGCAGGCAACATAGTGATTATTCCCCACACAAGCAAGTGATGGTTCTTCTTCTCGGCATCTTCTATCGGCATACCTACACCGTGTACAAAAACGGCACCCCTCAGGCGGATGAATTGGGCTTGGAACCTCTCCCTCCAGAAGAACACGCTCACGCGCCCTATCTCTCGTAGGATTCGGAATAGGGACAGCTGAAATAAGCGCCTGCGTATATGGGTGCAGCGAATGCTGATACAGTTCTTCTGAATCTGTCATTTCAACAATCTTTCCCAGATACATCACAGCAATCTGGTCTGAAATGTACCGAACAACAGAAAGGTCGTGACCGATAAAGATATATGACAGGTTCATTTGCTCTTGAATCTCGACAAACAAATTCACAATTTGCGCCTGAATGGACACATCAAGTGCTGAAACAACCTCATCGCAAATAATAAAGGATGGCTGCAATGCTAATGCACGCGCAATACAGATACGCTGCCGTTGACCACCTGAAAACTCATGAGGATAGCGATCCGCATGGGAAGATGTTAGCCCCACAGTCTCCATCACTGTCCGCACAAGCTCAGAGTTCTCCTTTTTACTTCCGGCAAGCCCCTGTAAGCGAACACCTTCCAGAATGCTGTCGCCAATTTTCATACGGGGGTCTAAGGATGCGTAAGGATTCTGTGTTATCATCTGAAGCTCTTTGTGTATCTTGCGCAGATCTCGTGTACTAAGTGTGGTAAGATCGGTGCCTTCAAAGAAAATCCGCCCCTCCGTCACCTTAAGATTCTGCATAATGCAGTTACCAAGTGTGGTTTTCCCAGACCCAGACTCACCAACAATGCCAATAGTTTTGCCTCGCTTAACAGCAAACGAGATTCCATCTACAGCCTTAACATCAGCGATTTTCCTTTTTAAAATCCCCTTTGTGACAGGGAAATACATTCGCACATTTTCCACGCGCAAAATATTGTCCTGACCAACCTCTGTATGTACTGTTTCATAGGGCAAATGACCGTTTTTCTTGACCTGTTTATTATTAATCATCTTAACAGCTCTTCCCTTTCCGCAGCAGTGAAATCCGCATGGAAGCACGCACACATATGCCCCTCAGATATTTCTTCAGCCTTTGGCTGCTGTTTCCAGCATATATCGGTGGCATACTTGCATCGCTTCACAAATAGGCAGTTGTTCATCATCCGATCCTCTTGGCTAGCCGGTTCACCTTTTATGGTATGAAGTCCATAGCTCTTAGGCTGATCTAACCGCGGAACTGCCCGAATTAATCCTAAGGTATATGGATGATGCGGATTTTCAAAAATATCATACGTGCTTCCCATTTCCAAAATTCTGCCGCCGTACATAATCTTTACACTGTCCGCATACCGCGCAACCAGGCCAAGATTGTGCGTAATCAGGAGAATTGCAGTGTTGGTGGACAACCGCAGCTGGTTTAATTCTTCCAGAACTTGAGCCTGCACAGTGACATCTAACGCAGTAGTTGGTTCATCTGCAATTAAAATCTCCGGCTGGCAGCTCATCGCCATCGCAATCATAGCTCGCTGCTGCATACCACCTGAAAATTCCATAGGATACTGTTTTATACGCTGCTCCACATTGGGAATCTTCATTTTGGACAGGAGCGAGGCCGCTTCCCGAAAAGCCTGTTGCTTGGACATTTTCTTATGAACACGCAGTGGCTCGGCTATCTGATTTCCAATGGTCATGACCGGGTTTAGCGCGGTCGCTGGCTCTTGGAAAATCATCGAAATCTTGGAGCCTCGAACTTCCTGCATTTCCTTATCTGAAATTTGCAGTAAATCTGTATCGTGGAAGAGTACTTTGCCTCCAACTATTTTACCTGGAGGATCCCCCACTAATCTAAGAATCGACAACGCGCTCACGGATTTGCCTGATCCACTCTCACCAATTAATGCGACAAATTCACCTTGGTGGACATCATAAGATATATCGTCTACAGCTTTGAGTTCCCCCTCGTCCGTGAAAAAGCTCGTGCTCAAATGCTGCACCGATAACACTGTATCCTGCAAATTCTCTCGCCCCCTATCTGCATGGATTGTCTATTTGTTAATTATCTGTGATATTGCTCAATATCTGTTCTGCTGCAAGATAACCGCTTGCATAAGCCCAAGTAAAATCGTTTATACTCTCTATTTTTTCCCCGCCGGGTGCAATAAAACGATTTCCTATCGTATCCCCGGCGCAATACAATCCTTCCACGGGTTTTCCCCGACTGACAACTCGCATAGACTCATCAGCCTCCAAACCTCCAAATACGCCGTCTGTAGCCATATTAGTACGGATTGCATAGAACGGGCCAGTTCGAATTGGTTTGAGGAAGATAGGCAGCTTATAATAGTCGTCGTCATGCCCCTTGTCGCATAGCTCGTTATAACGACTTACGGTATGTAGAAAGTCCTCAATCGGTAATCCTATCAGTCTTGCCAATGTTTTCAGGTCGTCTGCAACAAAAGCATGACCGCCATCTAGCGACATCAGCTCCTGGAATACCTTTTTAGCACTCTTGTCTGATTCCTGCTCTTGGTAAAAATTCATATGAGGGCGCCCCATTTGGGCAAAAATACCATTTTCATCTGGAATCCCCTCCGCAATATTCCTTCCTGTTCGGTTCACCACCGGCGCATACGCCGGCAACGCATCCGAGTCCATGATTGCCTGATCCATGATAATATAAGACGTACAGCCTGGCTGCTTGAGCTGCGCCCAGACGGCACTTTCCGCATCAACAGATTCGTTTATCCAGCGTTTGCCGCTTTTATTTACTTTCAGCACCTCTCCCCGCCAGACGTTTTTCGCTAGGTACGCCGTTGGAATACCGGCTGACAGCATTCCGCCAAGGTAGGCAGCTGCCACGCCTTTTGAATCTATGGAAATACCTGCATCCTCCGCCATTCGAATATGATCTCCTGTATTAGAAGGAAGCCGATGACTGCAAGGTGTGCTATCCGCGTAATATACCGTGGGGCACATCCGGCGCAGAATCTCCCCCTGGGATATGTTCCCCGTGGCAAACAGTGTCGCTTTTGCTTTAATCTCTACGTCGCCAGCACCATCATCGGCAACAGCACCCACGATTTTTCCATTCTCCATCAAAAGTTTCTTGGCGCTGTGACTGGTTAAGATTTCCACGCCAAGCGCTCGACAGTGATGTTCTGCATACTGCGTTACAAACCAGCCAGCACCTCCAGGCGTCTTTTTCTCCGCAGCTACGACGCCCCAAGGACTCATACATACCTCCCAGTTTTCCTCGACCGGCGCCCATGTAGACATCCAATCAAAGCATTCGCCTAGAGCCTCAAAAACATTACCAATCATTCTAGGTTCTATTTCCCAACGGCAAGTATTTAACGCAGAACGAACATAATCATCCGTCTGATCCAGAACCCCAGCTTCTGCTTCCATATTTGTTCCAAAAAGTCTGAGTCCGAATGCGTACTGACTGCCGCCGCCGGTTTTTGGCAGCTTTTCCAGCAATATGACTTTTTTCCGACCTCCGCGCACTTAGCCGAAGCAATTAAACCCGCCACGCCAGCTCCAATCACCAGGACATCGCATTCCTTCCTGACCAAATCATGAAATGTCCGTTCTACGCGGTAGTCAGCAGGAAAAAGAATCCCCATTCGGCAAGCCTCTGCACACTTTCCACATCCAATGCAGCGTTCCGGATCAATCACAAATCTCAACCCATTGCTGGCAATCGCACCACGTGGACAAACAGCCGCGCATCGACCACAGTTAATGCATTCTCCGTGAGCAATGTAAAACACAATAGCAGTCCCTTTCTTTTCGGTCAGGAAGAGGGCCTTGCCCCGCAAAGCTGCAAAGCAAAGCCCTGTTCCAGCTTTTTACATAATAAACTATTTGGTCAACCGAAATCCTTAGCCGCCAGTGGCATTCCAAAGTCTGGCAATTATCGTAGTAGGATTCCAGTACTGATACAGCATTTGACCATCATAGCCGCCCACGTCAGAGGTTGCAAAGAATGTGATTTCCTCCACAGGAGAAATCACCAAGCCGTAGTGATTCTCTGCAACATATAGATCCAGCGCCTGCGCTGCTTCCTCTGCTTCAGCAATGGTAGAAGCATTCTGCAAGGCATCCACATAAGTATCACATGTATCCTCAAAGCCCAGCCGATAATTGAACAGGCCTGAACGCCAAGTGGCCAAGCAATAGCTCATATCAATCAGCCCAAATTCACTGGTGCAAATATACTCACAGTTGTCTACGTTACAAACCAAGGAGCTGACCTCTACCGCAGTACTGGTCGGAACCAGCGTCAGTGTTACGCCAACCTGAGAAAGATAATCCTGTACAAGCATCAGTAACTCATCTCGGGAGGAGGGATAATACGCCAGCTGAATTTCAAATCCGTCTCCATAGCCAGCCTCCTCCAGCAGTTCCATGGCAAGCTCGGGATCATAGGTGGTGTACTCTGCCAGTAATTCTTCGCTCCATTCATCAGCGGAACTGTAGCCTGACATGGCTTTACCGAAAACACTGACAATATCCCAGTCACCGTCTTCAATATCATAGTACCCCTCTGCGATCTCCTCCAAGTTAATCGCATACTGCAGCGCCTTTCTTACCTCAAGGCTTTGCAGCGGCTCAATCCACTGGTTCAGCACAATAATCTGACTGGTGTTGTCCAATGTCCACTCATTATACTCGGATTCATCCAACGAAGCTCGAATCTGTGCCTGCTCAGAGAAGTCAAACACGTTGGAGTTTGCACAAATCAGGTCTATTTCGCTGGCCAGGAACTCTGCCTCAAGTGTTGCGTTGTCTTCGACCCAGTAGAAGGTAAAGCCATCCAAATAAGGAAGTTTATTCTCGGGATACCGCTCGTCATAACCGTAGTAATTTTCATTTTTAACATAGGTCATGCTGCTGCCTTCAACGCAGTCAGACAGAATAAACGGGCCAGTACCACAAGCATAGTGCCAATCGTTCTTCTGATCATCTGTCAGTTCATCCCACTCTGGCCCAATGATATTAACAAAGGCAGTCATTAGGCTCTGGATTGCTATATCGCTATCGCTGGCCGTGTTGAGGTTAAATATAACAGTGTAGTCTCCATCAGTCTCAACAGAGTCCAGCATAGTAAGCGTAGACTGCCAATCAACAACACCAGCCTCCAGTGTCGGTGCACCATCCCAGCCGAAAAGTCTGTCATAGCTGTACTTGACGTCCGCAGCCGTCAGCTCACGACCACCATAGTAATCATACTCCTCATCAAGCGTTTGAAAATAGATGCCTTCGTGAATCTGTACAGTCAAAGTCATCGTCATCGCATCTTCGTCTATTTCCCAGCTCTCAGCAATCTGCCCCATGATGTTATCATCCGTCAGGTTTAGGTAGAGATAGGCGTCATCCTCATCTGTCCAGTCAGCCACCCAAAGTGATTCATACATCACCAAATAATTGCAGATAGAGATTGTAGCTGGTTCATATCCAGGATATGCACCCAAGCTTGAGCAATAAATATTGAGTGTCCCACCATAAACTGGCTCACTGCTACTTATGGTTTCCTCAGCAGATTCAGTTTCTGTGTTTTCTTCTTTGTCGTCTGCAGTGTTGGTTGCAACACTAGTGTCCTCCGTATCACTGGAGGAGGCGGTACTCCCACAACTACAAAGGCTGAGCAGCATACAAAATGCCAACATCAATAAAATTACTCGAAACCACGTTTTTGTCTTCTTCATTTTTGTTCCTCCTTTAATAAGAACAGTCAAACAAATTGTTTTAATTAACCATACCTGCTAAAGCTATCCCCGGACAGTGGCTGCTATATCAGCATATCTTGGGAGAAAGTCTGCCCTGTCATACCAGGCGACTGAATGACCTTCAAGAGCAGATCCATAAATTCATCCGGCGACTCAGTAGACATTTTCGGCTCACCGAAGTGTAGCGCGCGTTCCATCTCCTTGGGCATTTCCATCGGTTCGAGCTGAGGGTCAGGGGGATATGCAAGCGGCACGCTAATGATAGTATTAAACCGAACATTCTGAGGTGCATACGTCTTCGCCAGTGACTTCGTAAACGCTCTGTACAAATCAACCTCAAAGCTAAAATCACGCTCTCCCTCTTCCCATGGCGGAGCCATGCAGGCAACAACATTGATAAACTGGCCGCCACCATTTCTGGCCATATACTCTGCCGCCGTTTTTGCGCAGTTGAGCATAGTTAGAATATGCATATCAAGCAATTCCTTATACTGTTCAAATGTGTAGCTTGGCAGACGCCCGCCATCGACAATACCGTCATTATTGATGTACGCAACCATTCTGCCACCAAAAACGGCCTCAGCATCATTTACGATTTGTTGGGCGTTTTCGTATACAGCCGGGTCACCGCTATCGTATGCGAACTTGACTCCCAGCGCTGCACACTCGTCAATCAAAATGTCACCGCGGTAGTTGTGCGCGCTATCCGCCGTATTAGCGAATACGTTATACCCTTCCTTTGCCACTTTCAGGCTGATATTGCGCCCTGCACCACTTACGCCACCACGTACAAGTACAAATTCGTCTTTGGTCAATTTTTCCATAGTCACTACCTTTCTGCCTACGTCCCACCCTGCAGTGGCAGGAACTTTGTACAATCTTCCTTTCATTTTCTACCACGATCTCGAGAATAGGTAATCCAATGTCACTCATCGGTGCCTAACGTGTCACATTTGGCCTTCCTGCATAAAATATTAACAAAATAATCACATGTAAGTCAACAGGGAATAGTCATTTTGCCTATCGAATAGCTGAATAGCACTATCGTTTTTAGTTATATTATTGTATTAACAATCCTCTATGACAAGCAATCTAGAGCTATGTACATTCCTCCAACTTCACTGAAGAGAAACATTTCCTCCGCCCTGGCGTGCCGGTTTCTTTTCGGAACGAGCATCTGTTGCTCCATACTGGCAAGAAAATGAACAATCCTCTCCATGCAGTCGAAAATATTCCTACAAAGGAAGATGGGCTTGCTTTTATCGCCTGGTATATTCATTCCCTCGAGCACCCTCATGTGGAGATCCTCATGAATACCAAGACGAAGCCCCTGGAAGGTTTGGAATATGACGCATTGATCGTCGCCACAGGTGCGCTGCAAAAACTGTTTAACCTGGGCAATAGCATTCCTGTCATCAGCATGAAAAAACCACTCTGCATCCGATATCACGGTGAAGAGTGGGGCGCACCTGAGAATTCTGATCAGAAGCTCTATGAACTTTGGATTTTAAAATCCTTTTAAACTGAGTTTGTCCTAGGAGTGCATCCTGAACAGACGGAAGAATTTCTGCACTGCTTTTAATAAAAGTCAATATTATCAAGGTTTGAATCTATGACGAGGAGAAGTGCTAGGAGTTACTAAACTATTCTGGTATCGTTCGCAACCGACGTAAGGGCACAAAGCTGTCAATAACAGCATCCTTTCCAAGGAGATCCAGCCGGAGTTTGGTTCCTCCGATGCATATCCTTTGTCTCTACCAACAGCAAGCCCATTGTGGAGAATCATCACGTCCGTACCACCTCTCAACTCTCTGATGTTGTCTCGAAGGATTTGAACAAACGCGGTATAAACGTTATCGACTCCACGACCATCCATTCATATCTCCAATCCATCAGCATCCTGAACGTGCATAGGGAAGAATGTGAGCTGTATCCTCGAAAAAAGTCTGTCATGAGCTAACCAATCCTGGTAGTACCCTAGAGCCTGACAGTACACCCTTCTGGTTGTTTTTGTCACAGTTGCTTCTAAACAGGGAGGTAGCAAATTCACCGGGCCGAAAAAATGTATATAACCAGGGAGCGCTGCAGTTTTCATGCTGCAGCGCTCCCTATTCTACCTCATAGTCAAGCAAATCGGCAAATACTTGACTATGAAGTCACGTTTCCTGGCTGAAATCTGTTAGACTAAGATCACAAAAACTTATGGTACTTTCACCGGCTACGTTATGCCGTCAACATGGTCTGGCGGCCAGGGTGCCGTGAGGGGCCCCAAGCCCAGCACGGTGCCCAGAATGCCCCGCCCTGGGAGGCTTGCCTCCCAGGGAACCCCCGTGTACCTAACCAGGGGGGTAACCATTACTTCTACTGCTTCTCGTTCTCTTTTGAATCTGCTCTTTCAACTGTGGAATATAATCCTTCTCACCTGTGAAAAGACAATTCCAAAAATATGGTTTAGAATAGAACTATAAGCAAAAGTCAGCGTCTCCTATACATTCGTCTGCATCCTAAACTGACAACAACTACCCCGGAGGTATTTATATATGACGTACAAATCCATTGAAGACATTCCCGTCCTCCTCTCCATCGAGGAGCTTCAGGACATTCTGAGTATTGGCCGTACCAAGGCCTACGAACTGATTCGCTCCGGCCAAATCCGCAGTATCCGCATTGGCCATCTGGTAAGGATCGCCAAATCTGACCTTCTCACTTATCTGGAAGACCAGTCCAGTTGACCTACTGCCATGCAGGATGTTATACTATATCCATAGTGTGATTCCTGCATGGCAAAGAAAGGAGTGTGACCATATTGTCACGCAGGAAATCTAAACGCGCCCCTAACGGTTCCGGCTCTATCCGCCGCAAGGGAAATTCCTGGGAAGCTCGCTTCACTGTCGGCACGGACGAAAACGGTCGTCAGATTCAGCGTTCCATATCCGCCCCAACGCAGGCCGAGGCCCAGAAGATACTCACAGAAAACCTCCATCTGGTCAATACTGGCACATACATTTCACCCTCGAGGATGACCGTAGCAGCGTGGCTCCGCGAATGGGAGTCAACTTACCTCGTTGGAGTAAAGACCGCTACAGTAAAGTCATATCAGGATCATATCCGGCTGAACATCAACCCGTACATCGGAGGCATTAGACTTCAGAGGTTGGCCCCCGATATGCTGCAAAAGATGTTCGTTGCCTTGCTCCGGGACAAAGGGCTCTCTCCTAAGACCATCAAAAATATACACGGCGTACTTCACCGCGCACTTGAGCAAGCGATCATCGTAGGATACATTCACACAAATTCTCTCAATGGCGTACAGTTGCCCCGTATCGAGAAAAAGGAAGCTAACGCCATGGAGGATGACGCACTGCACCGCTTGCTGGAGGCCTCATCGGGAAGCCCCTATGAGCACATCATCTTCGTGACAGCCTTCACCGGCCTTCGGGAAAGCGAGGTCTTGGGCCTGACCTGGGACTGCGTTGATTTTGAGAAGAACACCTTATATATCAACAAGCAACACCACAAGGACAAGCTCTCTGGCGAGTATTGTTTCAGCTCCCTGAAGAACGACAAGGCACGAAAGCTCAATGTCGCGCCGTCTGTAATGGCCGTTATCATGGCTGAACAGGAAAAACAAAACAGTTGGCAGCAGACTCTTGGCACAGCGTTCAGTAACGACAAAAACCTGGTGTTCACCACGGAGACGGGCCGTTATATCAGCAACCAGACGCTCTATTGCGCTTACAGGAAGATACTGAAAAAGGCTGGTCTGGAGGGTTTCAACTTCCACTCTTTACGGCACACATACGCATCCAACAGTCTCCTCGCCGGAGATGACATAAAGACCGTACAGGAGAACCTTGGCCACCACACCGCTTCGTTCACGCTGGAGAAGTATGGTCACGCGACAGATGAGATGAAAGCAGCCAGTGCAGAACGTATGGAGGAGTTCACCCAAAACTTCACCAATGATGTATTCTATCAGGGGTAGATTCACCTGCCCAGAAAACACATCATGACTGAAGCTCAGCTGCAAACAAATTCGACTGTGAAAGGAGCTTCATGTGGACATCACTTACACAAAATGTGGGGACTGCTATCTCTCCGACATCGCACTCTCAGACACCACGCATTACCACATCGGCAAGTATGGCCGGATGCGGCGAGTATTTCTCCAAGAGCATCGACCTATTCAGTACAACAACCTGGTGCTGACGGAGAAACTGTTCCCCCACCTGGCAGAGTTCGACGACGCCTGCCATCAGCGGCTGGAGGTCATGATCCCCGCTACAGCTGAGTTAGAGGGCGTGACTGCCGCTCTGAAAAGGGCCGACCAGATGGAATGGGTACGCCGCATGAACAGCATCAAAGCCAGGGCCGAGGAGATTATACTGGCTGAGCTAGTGCATGCTGATTGAAAGATTGGATCAAAAAGCAAGGGTAGTAGTAAGTCCTGAAAATGAGGATTTACTAACACAAGGCACAGAGTTATTCGCGCGTGGGTTTCGAGTTATGATTTTCATAACTTGAAACCCGTTTCGTGGGTGAACAGATTACGACTAAGGAGGCCCTGGACATTTTGTCCAGGGCCGCTTTTGTTACTCTTGCGCGCCTATTCATCTCCTTGCAGATTATCCATAAATATGTCACTCAGTCCCTGTGTCAACATCCCGGCCCGTACTTGAGTGGTGTCCAATTCGGGGTAATGATACCGCCAGCGATCATAGTCCTCTTTAGTGATCTCCCCAGTCTCCAGCTTTGCTGCTTGTCACCACCACGCACAGTGCCTCCGCCAGGCGGTTCGTGATGTCAGCCTTCGGCGTCCTGCTACCGGACTCATACTGTGCCATACGCAGTCGGCATTGCTCTCAGGGAAACCCACTGCCTGTCCCAATTGTTTCAGCTTCATGCCCTTCTTCTTGCGGAAAAAGTGTATTCGTTCTCCTATTGCCATTGCTCACTTACACTTCCTTTTAGAGTATGTTCAGTATAGCGTAATTGCTTATACGAATCAAGGGAACCAACTGAATTTGCTTAAACTTCTCGTAACCAGAGCTTAACCTAAACGTAAATGCGTAGTACAATTAAATTAACTAAACGAATATATTTAATATTCGACCAGATAATCCTCCGAACATACATAGCAGGAAAGGAGGCTATGAGGATAGTGAAGGGATTGTTTTTGTTCAGGTGCAGCGCCAGGCGCTGTACAACGGGAAGTAGGACTGGTCGCGTGAATAACAACTTTTGCATGACCCGGCATATCGGGTCAA
>MSHM01000014.1 GCA_001941225.1 Oscillospiraceae bacterium Zagget12 | reverse complement strand
GCATAGTGTCCGGACGAATGGCGAGGGATTTACAAATACTCTCAGCAAACAAACAACTACACGAAGGAGGTCAAAAACGTGAAAGTGAACGAAATGTCACAGACAATCGAAAAACTAAGAAAAGCCGCCGCAGTTATTGCAGATACTGCTGATTGGTTGGCGGAGCAATTTGGCGGGAACATCTCATTAACAGCGGAAACGCCGAAACCGAAAAAGGAAGAACCAAAAATAACGCTTGAAGAGGTTCGGGCGGCACTCGCGGAAAAATCAAGGGCGGGGTTCACAGCCGAGGTCAAGGCGTTAATCACGAAGTACGGCGCGACAAAGCTGTCTGGCGTGAGTTCAGAACACTACGCGGAGCTGTTGAAAGACGCGGAGGTGATTGGCAATGCCGGATAAACACGCGATATTGTCAGCGTCATCATCGGCTCGGTGGTTAAACTGTCCACCGTCCGCGAAACTTAACGCTTCGGTTGACGATAAGCCGACCGAGTACGCTATGCAAGGGACGGACGCGCACACTTTGTGCGAGCATAAGGTAAAGTCATTGCTTGGAATGGAAACCTCCAACCCAACCGAAAACTTAACCTACTACGATGAAGAGATGGAAACCTGCGCCAATGACTTTTCGGATTACGTGCCGGACGGGTTCGGCACAGGCGACTGCGTAATCATAGCAGACGGTAGGCTTACGGTAATTGATTTCAAGTATGGTACGGGTGTTTTGGTTGAGGCTGAACGCAACTCACAGATGTTGCTGTATGCTCTCGGAGCTTTAGAGATGTTTGATGATTTGTATGACATCAACACCGTACAGATGACCATATTTCAACCGCGCCGTTCAAATGTCAGCACATATGAAATAAGCCGCACCGAATTGCTCGATTGGGCAGAAAACACGCTAAGACCAATCGCCCAGCTCGCTGCGAACGGTGAGGGTGAGTTCAAAGCGGGAAACCACTGCCGCTTTTGCAAAGTAAAAGCTACGTGCAGAAAACGAGCCGAATATAATCTTGAGCTTGCGAAATACGACTTTGAAATGCCTGACAATCTGCAGGACGCGGAGGTCGAGGGTATTCTTGATAAGGCGGACGAGCTTGTGGCTTGGGTAAACGATGTCAAGGAATACGCGCTCGAACAGGCACTTAAGGGAAAGCAATGGCAGAGGTATAAGGCTGTCGAGGGACGCTCTAACAGAAAGTATACAAATGAGGATGTGGTCGCGGATGTAGTCGCGAAAGCGGGATTTGACCCATACGAACATAAGGTCTTAGGCATCACGGCGATGACAAAACTTCTCGGTAAAAAGAAGTTTGACGAGCTTCTCGCAGATTGCATAATTAAGCCGCAGGGCAAGCCGACACTGGTAACGATGTCGGACAAACGAAAAGCAATAAATTCAGTACAAGAAGATTTTAAGGATTTAAATTAAAGAGGAGGACAAGATTATGTCAAAATTTATTAACCCCACTAAGGTAGTCACAGGAAAGAGAACGAGATGGTCATACGCAAACGTATGGGAGCCTAAGGCTATTAAGGACGGCACTCCAAAATACAGCGTAAGTCTTATCATCCCGAAAGATGATGTTGAAACCATCAATAAGGTCAAGGCAGCGATTGAGGCGGCATACAAGGAGGGCGAAGGAAAGCTCAAGGGCAACGGCAAGTCAGTTCCCGCGCTTACGGTTTTAAAAACACCTCTGCGCGATGGCGACCTCGAAAGACCTGACGATGACGCTTACGCGAACAGCTACTTCATAAATGCCAATTCCGCATCCGCGCCGGGCGTTGTGGACAGCAACCGTCAGCCCATCATTGACCGCTCCGAGGTTTACAGCGGAGTGTACGGTCGGGCAAGCATTAACTTCTATGCGTTTAACTCCAATGGCAACAAGGGCATTGCCTGCGGACTTAATAATTTGCAGAAGATTGCGGACGGTGAGCCGCTCGGCGGCAAGTCAAGACCCGAGGATGATTTCGCGACCGAAGATGATGACGACTTTTTGAACTAATGGAGGTATAGCTATGACAACATTACAGCAGGCGATGCTTTTAATGAGTTTCTGTATTTCATTCGGAATATTCATGGCAGTAGTTGATTTTGTAATTACTGAAATAATAACCGCAATTTCTAAAAGACGTAAGGAACGCAAGAAAAAATAGGTGATTTAAGCATTGGCGGCGGGGATTCGCTCCCCGCCATCGGTAAAAAAGGATGTGATTTTATAAATACATTAGCTATAGATTTGGAAACATTTTCAAATGTAGACCTTGCCAAATGCGGTGTTTACAAATATGCCGAAAGCGATGATTTTGAAATTTTGTTGTTTGGTTACAGCGCGGACGGCGGTGAGGTTAAAGTGGTCGATTTGGCGAACGGCGAAAAAGTGCCGGATGAAGTCATAGCCGCGCTTGAAGACACCGATGTTATTAAGTGGGCGTTTAACGCGACCTTTGAACGAGTGTGTCTGTCAAGGTTTTTAGGTTATCCCGTTGGTAAATACTTGGAGCCTGAGTCTTGGCGTTGTTCGCTTATATGGTCGGCATATCTCGGACTGTCGCAGTCACTAAAAGGCGTCGGCTCGGTGTTGAAGTTAGATGAACAGAAAATGGACAAGGGCAAAGATTTAATAAAATACTTCTGCGTTCCGTGCCTACCGACCAAAACCAACGGCGGCAGGACGCGCAATCGTCCGGCTCACGATTTCGGCAAATGGCAGACATTCAAGTCATACAATAAACGCGATGTCGAGGTTGAGATGTCGATACAGCAAAAGCTCGCGAGGTTTCCTGTTCCCGAGTGTGTTTGGAGCGAGTATCATCAAAGCGAACGAGTCAATGACCGAGGTATCGGAGTTGATTCCGAGTTCTTAAAAAACGCAATTGAAATCGACACAGCCGTGAAATCGGATATTAGGGATAAGCTCGTTGAGCTTACAAGCCTTGAAAATCCGAATTCTGTATTGCAAATGAAACAGTGGCTTGCGGATAAGGGCTTGGAAATGGAGTCGCTCGGTAAAAAGGAAGTCGCGGAGGTTTTTAAAGACCGCTCCGCCTGACCTTTCGGAGGTTCTCACCTTACGGAGTCAAATTTCTAAAAGCAGCGTAAAGAAATACACGGCAATGGCAAACGCGATGAACGCTGATGACAGGGTTCGCGGAATGTTTCGCTTTTACGGTGCCAACCGAACAGGACGGTTCGCTTCAAAGATTGTGCAGCTGCAGAACCTGCCGCAAAACCATATGTCCGATTTAAAACAAGCGCGGGAGCTTGTAAAGACATATAACTTGGACGCGCTTCGGATGCTCTATGATGATATTCCCGACACGCTTTCACAGCTCATACGTACCGCGTTCGTTCCGCAAAACGGCAGGAAGTTTATAGTCGCGGACTTCTCGGCAATCGAGGCGCGTGTCATAGCGTGGTTGGCGGGTGAGCAATGGCGGCTTGACGTATTTAAAAACGGCGGTGACATATACTGCGCATCGGCAAGTCAGATGTTTGGGGTGCCTGTTGAAAAGCACGGCATCAATGGGCATCTAAGGCAGAAAGGTAAAATAGCGGAACTCGCCCTCGGCTATGGCGGCTCGGTCGGCGCGTTAAAGGCAATGGGCGCATTGGATATGGGTATAGCGGAAAACGAGTTAAAACCACTGGTTGACTCGTGGCGTTCGGCAAATCCGAACATAACCCGCCTTTGGTGGGATGTTGACAGTGCGGTTAAGAGTGCCATAAAAGAGAAATCCTCAACAGAAACACACGATGTGAGGTTTATATGCAAAAGCGGATTTCTCTTCATAGAGCTGCCGTCCGGCAGACGGCTCGCATACGTTAAGCCGAAAATAGGTGAAAACATATTCGGCGGCGAGTCGGTCACCTATGAGGGTGTGGGCGGCACAAAGAAATGGGAGCGTTTGGAGAGTTATGGTCCTAAGTTTGTGGAAAACATTGTGCAAGCAATAGCGAGGGACATTCTTTGCTACGCAATGCAAACGCTCGGTAACTGTTCTATCGTAGCTCACGTTCACGATGAGGTTATCATTGAAGCCGACAGGCGTGTGTCGCTTGACGCGGTATGTGAACAGATGGGCAGAACCCCGCCGTGGGCAGATGGACTTCTTCTGAGAGCGGACGGATATGAATGCGAATTTTACAAGAAAGATTAGGAGGCAAGCAATTATGAGTAACAAATTTGAACCAAAGACTGACTGCT
>MSHM01000013.1 GCA_001941225.1 Oscillospiraceae bacterium Zagget12 | reverse complement strand
ACGAGCATCACTGAAAAAACTATTGCAATTTGAGCATAAATCCTGATCAGGGCAGGTCATGATAAAGCCGCCGACCGTGTCCAGAACGAGCGTATCAAAAAAGGTCGTCAACACAATTTTTTTAACATCAAACTGGTGTGCGCCGAGAAAATTAGCAATGTTGTACGGTGTCAGACGAAATACACAAATCTCTACGTTTCCGCCGTCTGCAGGATACAAATACGCGTACCCAAGCTCGCCCTCCGTACTTTCAATGATTCTCATTGCCCTTTCCCTCGTGCTCTCCTTAGTGCTCATATTGCTCATATTAGCCATCCTTTCCGGGGTTATTGCTGCTCCTTTGGAGCAATTCCCTTGTTTTTTGATGGCTTCATATTACCGTCACTCAAAAATTATATCCAGTCAATTATGCGGTTTATCAGCACCATAAACTGCACAAAGATGATATTCATGTTTGGGCTATTTTACTGCAAATTCTCACACAAACGCGCAATCCCAGACATCGACTCCGCTGTCCTGGAACACTTCGTTCTGTCTCTCCCGCAGGTCATCTTTTGATACTCCTTTTTTCAGCACCACCTGCAGGAATCCGCCGCCTCCGGCACCGCAGATCATCTTCCCGTCCACCAGGTCATCAATGACTGCAAAAATCTGATCGATGCAGGTGTTTGTGCTGCCCGCATCGATGTGCTGGCTCTCCTGCCAATGCTCCGTCAAAAGCTGCGCGAAACCGTCAACATTGCCCTTTTCCAGCTCGTAGCGCATCAGAACAGCCAGCCTCTGGATGGCATCGTGTGCCTTGATGGAAGTCTCATCATTGCAGACATACTTCCCGACCACATCCCGGAGGAGATTCCGCGCCAGACGCCGCTGTCCCGTGTAGATGAGCGCAAACCGGTCATTCAGCTCGGCTACCGTTTCCTCGCTGATGGCAAGCGGCGTACAGGTAATCTTCTGGGAAAGACCCGGTCTTGTCGTGACCATCTTGATACCCGGCACGATTCCGCCGACCTGGTCCTGCCAGCCGCCGCCCGTGGACATGAGCTGCTCCATGCAAAGCACCCGCTCGAATACTTCCTCATCCGTCGGCTCCTGCCCCATCGCCTGCAGCAATGCCTTCACACACGCCCCAGCAAGTATGGAACTGGTACCGAGTCCGCTACCCTTTGGAATGTCGATCACCCGTGTGTTCATGTACATTCCGCCGCCAAGACGCTCACACAATTCTGCCACAGAGGAAACGGCATCTGCTCCGGTGCCTTTCTTCGCATCTGCTCCGTTCCCCTCTGTCGCTCCGTTCCTCTCTGTCTGGCCCGATAATGTATTCACACCTGCGGCCGGTATTACCCCACAAGCGGATCAGAGCGGCTTTGTGCAGCGCAAATGGGTCGGATGGGTTCCGGCAGTCCTGCAACTGTTCCAAATCCTTAAACTCTTTATAGCTCCCAATGTCTGTACTCGCAAGTGCAATCACCGGCTTATCCAGATGTTTCACGGTCGCTTCAATCGGCAGGCGCCCATTCAACGAAATTGCTGCGTTCAGCACCGTCCCGCCATTTTCCATGCAGTACGGAGGCGTATCGCTCCAACCGCCGCCCCAATTCACGCGGACCGGAAGGCTGACAATCACGTCCCGCTCTAAATGGTACTCCTTAAACTGTACGCTTTCCATTGCTGCTGCCAGCGTCGCATCGCAGATTGTGCTGAAACACAGGTCGCTGTACTTGTTTTCGTCTGTTATTTTCCACAGGTAGCTGTATATGCGGATCAGCTGGCTGAATTCATCCAGCTTACTGATGTCCTGCTTCTTTGCCCGGTTCAGGAGATATTCCACTGTGTGACGGTCGATGTCCGGATAGGTCTTTGCCACCTTCTCTGCAGGTACACCATTCTCAATATTCTCAAGGATTGCCTCGGCCACTACCTGCTCGTACAGGTTCTCCTGCCACGGAAGGATGGCAGTCACATCCGCCTGGTTGAAGCTGTCTTTGAGGCTGAGAAGCTCTCCACAAACCTTCTCTCCGCCATCAAACCGCTCCCCATCAGCCATTCTCAGCACCAAGGTTGCCTTCACGGCTTCCTCTACAGTATCGCACACCGGGTACAGCTTTGCCGTCCATAGTGCCTCATCTATCTCATTCCCGAACAGCTTATTCTCCTTCGGATTATCCTCCACGCCGTACATCCGGCAGACAAAGCGTCCGTCTTTCAGCTTCAAGGCGTGAAGCACCGCGCCGTCCGGCACGGTTTCTCCATTGAGTGTTACGCCTGAAATTACACAGCCCTTTCCAATCCTGCTGTAGCGATTGATACGGCTGTCTTCAATATAACTGCCTGCGCCTACGCGCGCCCTCCTGCTGATGTAGCTGTTGCTCACAGCAAAATTCTGCGGCGCCAGATTGGAATTTACCGTGCCGGACCAGTCCAGAAAACGGTACTCGTCCATGCCGTCTGTCATCAGATGCAGCAGCTCCCTCGTCGTTCCGAAATGGATGAAGGATGCCGGGGAAAGACGGATCAGCTTCATGGAATACGGTGACAGCACGTTCCAGAGAGCAGTCCGGCAGTCATGCAGTTCATCCGTAAAGCTCCCTTCTGGTTTCTCCTTATAGAACTGCTCCAGCGTGGACTCCGACGCCAGCGGATACAAAAAGTCCGCATAAAAAGAAAGGCAGGCGTCTGGATTCACAAACCTGTGGTACTTCTCTTCCGTGTCGATCAGCCCATACAAATCCTCCAGAACATCCGACCGCAGGATCACAGCGCCTGTGTCAATGTCCACCATGCCGCGGCTGTCCACCGCACCACAGCTTCCGAGCGTCTCCACCGTCTGCTTGTGCAGGAAACGGCCAACGTTCCCGCTCTCATCCTTCAGATATACGCCATGGTTCTTCCCGGTTTCGACCTTTTCCTTGATGGAAAGTGCCGCTGCGCCCGCACCGTAGAAATCAATCTGCAGAGCGTTGAAAAGGAGCAGCACATCCCCGGAGCAGACCAGCATTCCCTCGCCAATTCGACTTGCTACTGTACTCATGCCAATCAGAAATTCATCAAACAGCGTCGAGCGCCGTCCTCCCGGCAAAAGCCTCGGAACCGGCGAGAATAGCTTCCCGCAGGCTGAATACTGCGGCACACGCTTGCTGTCGCCGCCCGAATGGATAACAAGAATGCGCTTTCCCTCCAAGGTTCCCGCATGCTTCTTCACATACCGGATTGCAGAAAAAGTTGCTCCACCGCTGCCAACCCTCTGGCCGCCTAAGTCAGGAATCACTGCGTAGTGCGTTCTTTCCGGAATTTGCCCCTTTCCAAGTCAATGTTCAATCTGCATCTCATAGGACTTTGCCTGATCGTCATTGCTCGCCGTCAAAATCACATAATCCCACACAGCTATTTTCTCATTCGTCAAAGATTCCATAAAAAAATCGAGTGCGTCCCGGTAGGACTGCTGCTCGAAAAGCGTCGTATATTGGTTCATATCTCTGTCCCCTCTTTATTCACTGCTTTTTCCAGATGGATTCTTTCCAGATTAGATTTTTCCCTTTTTGCATTTCAGCAGATGCCTCTTCCGACCCTTTCTTTCCGTCAGACTTCTTTCCTACTGATTTCTTTTCAGTCGGTCTCTTTTCCACTTTGCTTTCTGGCACTTTCCCTTCTGGCGGTTTTCTTTCTGTCTCTCCCTTTCCTGCTTCTCCTTTTTCTGCCTCCCTTTTTTCTGTTTCTTCCATCCCCCTCTCAAACCGGCTCATCTTCACATCATACCCCAACTGAAGATTCCCATCGTTCTGATCCAGTTTATATGCCTGGGCAATACTTGCGCATATCATCATCTTGGAATTATGGCTTAACCTTGTCAGGAGCCTCGCCGCCTGCCGCATCGCTTCCAGATCATCTCCGTCCATCCAGTCCGGCTCTTTTTCGATTCCGGCCGGCATCGGCGGCGTGTCATCATCCGATTCCCCCAGCAGATAGACCAGGCTGCAGTCGAAAATGTTACAAAGGACATCCAGGGTAGTAAACTCAGGCTTCCTGTGATTCTGCTCCCATATTGAAACCGTGTACTTTGTCACACCTGCCATATCCGCAAGCTCAGCCTGCGTCAATTTCTTTCCCTTCCTCAAACTTCGCAACCGCTCTCCAAATGTCGCCATATCCGCACACTCCTTTGCACTACCGTGCTGTTGACGGGGTACCTGTTCTTGCCGATTTAAATGACCGCTGTATTTAACGGCAAAACCGCGCCCTGCAAGCTGCCTATGTCGATCACAGTTCAAATGTAATCAGCAGCCCGCAAGACGCGGCGTCTTAACCTCTTTAATTTTGGGTATCATATTATCAGGGCTTTATAGCAAAAATCTTATCACTGCTCCAATGACCACACCGATAACTGCACCAACCTCATTCAGTCCAACATCAATTATCTGAAAATGCCGTCCGTCCACCAGCGGCTTGGTCGCTTCATCAACCACAGCCCATGCCAACACCAGTAGAACAATCCGCCAGTCAAGCTCCCAGGCTTTTAGCGTTAATGAAACCAGAATTCCCAACACCAGGAACAGCGCAACGTGCGCTGCTCTTCTGAGCCAACCATTCAACCCCTCATTGCCGAGGAACACAGCCAACCGAAGACTTGTCTCCGCTGTCTCAGCTCCGTTTTGGTGTGATAGGTATGTCATAAAGATGAACCAGCCCGCTGTAACTATCGCCCATACATATTTCAATCTTACATCACCTCCGAATAGTGCATTCGCTCTCTACTAAGCACTCGCATCATAGCTTACCATAGAGTTTTGCACATATCCAGTGGTGAATTGCTATTTTCTGATTGTTATCTATTCGTTCACATTCTCCTTGCCGCTCATCCAATGCTTTCTGAATTCTCTGGGGCTACAGCCCTCCACCTTTTTGAAGCAACGTGAAAAATAATTTTTGTCCTCATAGCCGGATGCGATACCTACTTCCTCAATATTCATTGAGCTGAAGCGCAGGAGTTCCTTTGCCTTGCCTATACGGACAATCTGTATATATGAGCCGACCGACATTCCAAATGCCTCTTTGAAGATTCTGGCAAGGTACGATTTTTGGAAGAAGAAATGGCCGGCGAGAAATTCCAACGATAGTTGATCTGTATAGTGTGTGTCTATGTACGCCTTAATCTCTCCAATGTCAATCCTCTCTGCTCCTGCTGAAACGCCTACCGGCTTCTCATCATACACAGTTTCCTTCAGCAGTTCCGTGACCAGTCGAGTCAATATCTCATTGATAAGCGCATCCCGGACAAAACTCTCCGAAGAAGCTGTATCGTACAACTCTTCCAACAGCTCAATATATACTCCACAATCCGCTGGGTGGAATACCGGCTTCAATCCACGCTCTCGTATTTTGTTATATACTGCGGGCATCTGACTGCCCGACCAATGGCACCATCTTGCCGACCACAGCTCCTCACTGCTGCTCTGGCTATAGCCTTTTTTACAGTCTATCAGGGCGAGGTCGCCTTTCCTCATCTCATAATGCTTGCCCTCATATTCTATCCATCCGCTTCCGTCAGTAATCAAAAGCAGAAGGTAGGATTGGAGGTTCTGGCGTGATGAAACGTGAGGGCGAATTGCCTTGAGCACTCCCGTCTCTTGCAAGTACAGAAGCGAAGTGCGGGCAAAGCTGCTAGGTGTACAAATAATTCTGGAGGAAGAAACACAGTCGTTTGTGAAGAGATTTGAAGGTTTATTCATAGTACCTTATTTAGATTCTCCCAGTGTCCTTATCACTCGTCCTGGATTGCCAACAATCACGCTGTTAGCCGGAAACTTTCCAGAAACAACCGCTCCGGCTCCAACTACACAGCCATCACCAAGCACCGTACCTTTCAGGATGATACTGTTGCAGCCAATGAAGCAGTTTTTGCCGATGCTGATCTCCTTGCTCGGTACCGCTTCACTTTCTCCACCATCTTTATCCCTCAGCAACTTCACACGTTCTTCCGCTTCAATCGGGTGGAAGTCGTTGTCAAGTATCTTACAGTTCCCACCAATCGCTGTGTTGTCACCGATACTTATCCCTTTTCTTGCATAGATGGTCGCACCGGATATGCCCACATTGTTGCCGATGTGAATATATGCTTCTGGGTGGCGGGTGACTATGATGGTGCGGGAATAAAGGCCAACCAAATTTGAGAGGAAGGAGGATTTGACCGTAACGTTATCGCCAATGGTAAAATCGGAGCCTTTCTTCGCGTAGATGAAGGGACAGCCTTTTAGTAGAAGGTTTTTGCCGTAGGAGATATGTAAGAGTTTTAGGATTATTTTGTAATAGTTGCTGTTCATATTCTGTGTGCCCCATTAAACCCAATGCAAATACTTATACTTTTCACCATCATACGAGATACAGCCTTCTTCAATTAAGTCATTCAAATGACTATCAAAGTTTGCCACAATACCCAACACAACTCCAGGCTGTTCTGGTGGAAAATATGCCTTTTTTTAATTCCTCACGAGTTATCTCGCCGGCATCCTTTATTACTTTCAATAATTCTACATTGCAAACTCTTGTCATTCTCATTTTCTGAATCTCCTTTATTCGATCTCCAACTGCTGCATAAGCAGCTGCACCTTCTTACGTTTTTCATCCGAGATTCTCTTCTCAGACATTTCCTTTCTTCTGCTTAAACCTCTGTTCAGCAATTCTCCCCACCGCTTCACCTCGTAGGCTGAGAACTGATACCCCTTCATTTCAGGATATATAAGTTTCAACTTGCTGTACGGCAGGAGCATTCGTTTAAGGCTATATTGAAGCCTGTCTGACTGCTTCACGATCCCGGAAGCAGCTACATTATTCTCTGCACTTCCAAACGTGCCGCCAGATAGGATGTATTCCTCCATAGCTTTCGTTAATTCTGTATGCTCACAACCTTCTCCAAACCAAACTTCAGAAAGTTGAATGGCTGTGGCTGCGAACTTTTCAATGCCCGCCTGGATACAGAAATCTCTCGCGCCGTTCTCGTACTCTATCCCCATCCTGTGTTTAATCACCCACAGATCCATGAAAAACCGTATGCCACATCCGCCTGTCACGAAGTGGTGGAACATATGCGCCAAGATAAAGAACAAGAAGAAGTCATCTGTGAGCTTCATCTCACACTTGCCTGCAATAGGCTCTGTGTAATCCCAGACATGTGAAAGCACTGAATCCAACTGCTCTATGTCGTAAAGTACCGAGAAGTGCAGCTCCACCGTCTGTTCTTCCGGTGTGATAAGAGCCACATCATGGTAGTTGTAAGATTCAACCTTATAGCCGCACTCTTTCACAAGAAGACTTACTGCATCTTCGATCTGATCTTCCTTGACAAGTATGTCTACATCACCACAGGTTCGCATGGATGTTTCCGGATAAAACTGCTTTAAAACCAAGCCTTTCAGCGGAATGAAAGTGATATGGTGTGCCTCAAAGGTGAATCTGATCGAGGACATCATCGCTTCAATCTGTGCATCCGAATAGGCGGCTCGTAGCTCTGCCTGTTCGAAAGGTGTACCTTCTGGGGTGATTCCGTTATTGAGGAGAGACATAGAGACCACATTCGCTACACTGTGGGAAGAAGAAATGTTGAACAGGTCTGTGTTCGTGGTGATGTCAGCTGGAAGTTCTGTATTCAATTTTGAACCCGTCAGGGCTGATCGTAGAAGCCCGAATACTGTTTCTTTGTTATTCATACTATTGTTTTTTCTTAAGCTTTCTCATGCCGCTTGACAGCATTTGAATAGCCATATTCCAAATCTCATCGTGAGATCTGCAAAGATGCAGCAAAGCGAGAACCCCATATATAATAACACCAACAAGGACCTGGACTACCAAAGTCATAATAGAAATACCCATCAGCATTCCTATACCATAAACAGCAATTGCCATGATGATTCCATAAACCAAATAAGGTATGGCGTTTCTTATATACCTCCATATAGGCAGCCACTTTCTGCTAAAGAATCCCTGTATAACGCAAACAGACCCTTCTGCCACAACTGTTCCGATAGCGGCACCTTGTGCGCCCAAAAAAGGGATTAAGGTGGCATTAACAATTAAATTTAAAACCGCTCCCGAAATAACAGATCCTTGATATATCCGATCGTGATTATTTGGAATTAAAAACTGCGTACGTAAGACATTAGCAAACGCACAAAATGGCATTGATATAGCAATTATCATAACTAGAATATAGCATGAAGCAAATTCATCACCAAAAAACACGGGCATAAACACTTTAGAAACACCTACAATTCCAAAAGCCATTGCAAGTGTCAGTATCATTATAAAGTTCATTGATGTATTAATTATTTTCTTACTCTGTTCTTCGTTGCCTTTTGCAGCAAGATTGGTCATCCTTGGCATCATAACAGTTCCCAGAGCGGTCACCAGCCCAAGTACCATTGTTACAATTTTTTCAGAATTTTCATAAAATCCCACCTCTACAGTACTGCTCATTGCTCCAAGCATAATTTTATCCATTACCTTGTATAAGCTAACAGCAATAGAAGGGATGAAAAATGTAATCAGCGGTTTTAGATGTGAAAATGCATCCTTAAAATTGGGCTTAACGAACTTAACGCAACTTGGCACAAAAATCCAAACGGCGGTCTGGCTTAACGCAGTTCCGGCAGCCATGATTGCACAATACACCCACACATCGTTGCTGTCCTTGACAAAAAGGAATATAGCAACAAGAGTTAAAAGTTTAATAATTGAATTTCGAGTTACAGTGACTCGAAATTTTTCAAGTCCGAAGAAAAGCCAGTCTACCTCAATCATTTCTCCTATAACATAGAGGATTTGAATGAAGACAATATTCGTATATTCCGAAGGATATACAAAAGCGTATCCTATATAAACAAGAACAACTAAAAAGGCAAAGAATACATGAATAAACAAGAGATCTGAAAAGGTTTGATTCAGTTTTTCTTTATCGTCTCTAACCGCTGCAATCGCCCTATTGCCGTACACCTCTATTCCAAGTTTTGCTACCAATACGAAGTATGAAGCAATAGAGTAAGTATAAGAATAAATTCCTACTCCATTTGCACCGATTGTTCGTGATATATAAGGAGCTGTCACCATAGGTATCAGTATTATCAACACTTGATAGGCAACTTGATATATAAAATTTTTTCTCAAATTGCAATAGCAAGTTGCAATAGTTTTTTCAGTGATGCTCGTTGGCAGATGTGTTTGGGTTTCACGGAGGGAGGGCGCAGCCCGA
>MSHM01000012.1 GCA_001941225.1 Oscillospiraceae bacterium Zagget12 | reverse complement strand
TTGACTTTTAATAGTTAGTCACCTCTGTTTGTATTGTAGCGCAAAATTATGCGTCTGTCAACACTTTTCTGCATTTTTACGCAACCAAGTGCGATTTTGTGCTAAAATAATCGTATAACTCCTTTAAGAGGATGCTTTGCCCTCTTGTTGAAGCGCCTTTCTCACCGTATCGGCAAACAGATTAACAAGACCCGGATGCACTTCCGTAAGTCCAAATTGAATGTTTGTGTCATAACCCAAAAATTCATCTACATTTTCAGGAAATGGAAATGACTTTGCCCAAGTTTTATTTTCATTTGAAATTCTGCCGTCCCAGCCTTTGGGGCGGATAGTTACCGCCGTGACAACCGCGATACGCTTAAGAGAGAAATTTTCTTGAAGCTCTTGCAAAGCTGTATCCGTATCACAAATATAATTGCGATAGTTTCTGCTGATTGCTTTCGTGACCGCTCCTTTACAAGCCATATTCGCTCGTAGCGATGCTTTGTACTCTTTGACCTCATCATGTTCTATTGCATATTTTCGTGTTTTGTCGTAAATAGGTATGTTTTTCATGATTATTCTCCTTCTTTTTTTGTAGCATCAAAATTCCAATCGGAGCAAGCGGCAAAACATGCAGAAATTATATCATCACGCACATACTTGCCTGTAGGATCAGACTTTCGACTATTAAGCAAAAAACGTCCGCCTTTGAGATTCTGATTGTAATAATTAATAGCGTCTTGCTCAGAATCGGCGCGTATAATTAAATAATCGAAAAATACTGCGTTGTCACACGTAGTATCAATACATCTTTTGAACAGAATTTAGCGCTGCTATCATGCATTATGAATCTTTTACCACAATGCTGACAGGTTCCGATTAAGCCGTTTTCCTCAACAGTTTTCCACTTGTATTTCTCGCGGCACTCATCAGAGCAGAAAACAGCTCTATAGTTCTCCGAATTTATTTCTATGCCGTTTTTATACAAGTTTTTACCACAGTATTCGCAAGCAGCTGTTTCGATGCGATGACGTTTTCTACACTTATCCGAACAGAATTTACTGTATTGGTTATGTGTCTTAAACTCCTCGCCGCAATGCTGACAAGTGAGAGTGAACGGTAATTGATTTGATATTATTTTTAATTCAGATATGCGTTGTCCAAATTCTCCCTCGTTGGATTTGGTGATGTATACGTTATAATCACCGGAAATTACCGGAACACCGTTTAACCTACACCATACCGTTTTGTTATAGACAGGATCGGTTATGTCTACGGTGTTTTGTAACGTGATTTTTCCTATGTATTTTTCTACTTTTGTATTCATAATATTTTCCCTCCTCTTTTTTCTGATTAGACTACAATAAATCCTTTTATCATTCCGCACATTATACCAAATATCATATTCATTGTTTTGCCTAACGGGATTTTATTAAACGCAGATTCAAAAATATGTATTACAGCTCTGCATATGAACATACATAGCGCAAAAATAATCAGCATTATAAATAGCGACGCTGCATTGACTGCAGTGGTATCAAAAACTCCTGAAACGCTTTGTATTAATGTATTTGCCGGTCCTGTTATATTTATCCGGCTGATATTTATAAAACCGTCCAGGCTCGATAGGCTGTTATTTATTACATCACTACTGCTGTAAAACCCTGAGCTGAATGTGTTTATCATTTCGGATATAAGCGGTTCGATATTAAACATTTCAAACAGCTTAACTGTTATTGGCATTGCCAAAGTTCCGGAAATAAACCAACTGATTACAGTAGCTATTAAACCTCCTAAGCTGCATATACAACCCCTGCAACCGCCAATTATCGCGTAAATTATAATTATCCCTAAAGATTATATCTGTTGTCATTTATTAACATCTCCTATCTATTTTTGTCTGCAAGCAACAAAAAAAGGACATCCATACCCGTAAGGGCATAAATGTCCGTTAATTTGCAACTAAAAAAACTAAGTAATCTTCATCTGTTTATATTTTATCATTATTTTTTTGCAGTGTCAATAGATGAAGTTTAAATATCTGATTTTATTTTAATAAGGTAATTGTTGTTGTTTTTGTTCAATTTGCACAACTCTAATAATCTGACCACTTATTGACCACTTATTAGATAATTTTTAATAAGTTTCAATATGTTTAGACAAGTTTTGCGCTTAATTTTTAATTCCTCCAAAAAAATATTGCTTATCAATATTTTTTAATAAATTGTTTATTATACTTACTGAGAAATATCTCAAAAGTCTTGATATTATCACGTTTTTTATTATATCCTTTTGACCACTTATGCGTTATAAAATATATATTCTTTTACATTCTTAAATCACTCTTTATTATTACACCCTATTTAAGCGCCTATACAGCGAAAGGTCATACTCGGAAACGAGTATGACCTTTTACAACAAAATTATTTACTTAGATTTGCCTTAAGCTTTGCAAGCTCGTCAGCCATTTCTTTAGGAAGTTTATCTCCGAACTGTGAGAAATATTCTTCAATATTTGCAACGTCCTCAAGCCATATATCCTTATCTATTGTAAGAAGTCCCTCAAGATCGATATTTTCATCTTCAAGACCTGTAATATCAATATCGCCCGGCTTAGGAACATAACCGATAGCCACTTCATCGGCGTCTACCTTGCCCGCACATCTGTCAAGAATCCAAAGAAGTACGCGCATATTATCGCCGAATCCCGGCCACATAAAGTGTCCTTCATCGTCCTTTCTGAACCAGTTGACATGGAAAATTTTCGGAGCTTTATCGCCGAGTTTCTTACCCATTTCAAGCCAATGTCCCCAATATGATGCCATATTGTAGCCTACAAACGGTTTCATAGCCATCGGGTCACGTCTTACAACGCCTACCGCGCCTGCTGCCGCAGCTGTTGTTTCAGATGCCATTGTAGCGCCTACGAATGTGCCGTGCTGCCAATCTCTTGACTGATATACAAGCGGAGCGCACTTAGCACGTCTGCCGCCGAATACAATAGCCTCTACAGGAACACCCTGCGGATTCTCAAATTCAGGCGATATGCACGGGCAGTTTACTGCCGGAGCTGTAAATCTTGAGTTGGGGTGAGCAAGATTATTTCCTGCCGCCGTATATTCAACGCCGTTTACCTTAGCGCCTTTCCACTCTGTCGCATTAACAGGAGGATTCTTGTCAAGTCCTTCCCACCAAACAGTCATATCATCGTTATTGATGGCAACATTTGTGAATATTGTGTTCTTCTTTGTTGACTCAAGCGCATTGAAGTTAGTCTTAACCGATGTACCCGGAGCAACACCGAAGAATCCCGCCTCGGGGTTAATAGCATAAAGTCTGCCGTCCGGACCGATATTAAGCCAAGAAATATCATCGCCTACCGTCCATACCTTATAACCCTGCTCTTTCAGATATTCCGGCGGAATAAGCATTGCAAGATTTGTCTTACCGCAAGCTGACGGGAATGCGGCACAAATATACTTAACCTCGCCCTGAGGATTCTCAAGACCGAGAATAAGCATATGCTCAGCCATCCAACCCTGTTTCATTCCAAGGTACGATGCGATTCTCAATGCAAAACACTTTTTACCGAGAAGTACGTTGCCGCCGTAAGCTGAGTTAATTGACCAAATTGTGTTATCCTGCGGGAACTGAACGATATATCTGTCGTCGGGATTTACGTCCTTCTTCGCGTGCAGGCACTTTATAAATTCAGCGTCGGGGTCATTTCCGAGCTGATCCATTACCGGCGTACCTATTCTTGTCATAATAGCCATATTAAGTACAACATATATACTGTCTGTAAGCTCGATACCTATCTTTGAGAAAGGTGAACCGACAGGACCCATTGAATAAGGGATTACATACATTGTTCTGCCCTTCATAGAGCCGTTGTAAAGCGCTTTCAATTTAGCGTACATTTCATCGGGAGCCATCCAGTTGTTTATAGGACCTGCCTCCTCTTCTGTAGGAGTACAGATAAATGTTCTGTCTTCCACGCGGGCAACGTCATTTTCAGCCGTTCTGTGATAGTAACAGCCGGGCAGCTTTTCCTCGTTGAGCTTAATCATTTCGCCTGTAGCAACCGCCTCGGCTCTTAGAGCGTCAAGCTGCTCTTCGCTTCCGTCAATCCAAACAATTTTGTCCGGCTGACACATAGCCGACATTTCGTCAAGCCATGCAAGAACTGTCTTGTTTTCTGTCATCTTTAAATCCTCCAATACATTTAAATTTTTATACAGTGTTATTTTTATAACAATGTTCTCCGTTTTAACCTTTGCCAAATCGTATAAAATCTTGCTTTGATTAATACTTTTTGGTTGAAGTTATTATAACATATTTTTTATTTTTTTTAAAGAAATTATGTTTAAAAAATTTATTTTTATGAAAATTACTTAGTTTATATGCTGATATGGTGTAAAAAAATGTGTAGTTTTTCAAAAATATCCTTAAAATGTGGTTTTTACTTCCTGCTTTTTTTAATTATACCATATATTGCGCTTTATTTTTCTTGCACAGAAAGCCTATAAATGATATAATAGTAAAGAGGTGATTTTTTTGAAAGAACAGATATATACAATACCGGTAAACGAGGCATACGACACCGACTGCGAGTGCCCTATGTGTGAGCTTGAAAAAAAACTTGAACGTGAAACGCTTGACTATGCGCTCGGCGCGGCTATGATGGAACCCGACTTCAGAATGGTTTCCAATGAAAAAGGCTTTTGCCATCATCATTTTTCGGAATTATTTAATATGTCAAATAAGCTTGCCCTGTCGCTTGTGCTTGACACTCATCTTGAAGAGATAAGGAAAAGGCTTGATAAATTATCAAAAACAGCGTCCGCACTTGAAAAATCAAAAGGCGGTCTGCTTAAAAAATCAGGCTCCGCTGATTTTGCGGCAAATCTTTCCGCGCATCTTGGTGAAATTTCCGATGGTTGTATTGTCTGCGATAAAATCAATCACACTATGGAACGCTATGCCGATGTGCTTTTATATATGTGGGCAAACGACGAAAAATTCAAGGAAAAATTCGACAGGTCAAAGGGACTTTGCTTAAAGCATATGCGGCTGCTTGCGGATATGGCGCCAAAATCGCTCAAGGACGCTCAGGCGGCGCGCTTTCTCTCCTCTATGTTTGCCAAGCAATCGGCGGAGCTTAGCAGACTACAGGATGATATACATAAATTCACTCTGAAATTTGACTACCGAAACAAGGATATGGATTGGGGCACGGCTCAGGACGCGCCTATACGAACAATCGAAAAAATTTCGGGCTTTATCAAAAATGACATCGAATAATATCACATATACACCAAAAACGGCATCATATGATGCCGTTTTTGGTATATAAATATTGATTTTTTGCTTAATTCACCGCCGTAAAGGTATATTCCTCCCCTGCCGACGCATTTTCTATTGTATACGTACTGTCCGTAAAATCAACCGTCGTGCCGTTTAGTGTGAATGTGTTATTCTTTTCGTATCCTATTGTAATATCACCGTCGGAGGCGGGAATGATTTTTATTTCCGTTGCCTCGCCGTCTTTCCATTTAATCGACACCTCGGCGCCGTTCTTAGCCTTTATGCCGCTTATCTCGCCGCTGTCCCATACCTCGGGGAGCGCGGGCAGAATGTATATCGTTCCCGTCTGCGACTGCATCAAAAGCTCCATAACTCCCGCCGCGGAGCCGAAGTTTCCGTCAATCTGGAACGGTGAATGTGTGTCGAACAGGTTTGAATACGTCTTTTTCGCAAGCTGATAGCGGAACAGCTCAAGCGCCTTATCGCCGTCAAGACATCTCGCCCACAGCAGGAATTTGTTTGAACACGACCAGCCTGTCGAATCATCGCCGCGATTTTCCAATACAACTTTCGCGCCCGCCAACAATTCGGGAGTGTCGCGGGATATAAGCGTTCCTGGGTACAAGCCCACAAGGTGCGAAATATGGCGGTGTACCGGGTCGCCTATCGAGTTTCCGTCCTCGTCCGTGTTATACGTTGTTTCCTCCGCCCATTCCTTAATTTGTCCGTCGTCGCCAAGCTCCACGGGCATTTCGAGATGATTTCTTATCTCTTTCCAAGCCGCAACCTTTTCGCTGTCAACGCCAAGTGTTTCAGCCGCCGCTATCGTGTAATCATACATTCCCGCTACAAGCTGCAAATCGTATTTTATACCCTCCTCGGTTGGTCCCTGCTCCGGCGAGCGTCCTGCCCAGGTGGTGTAATAATAGCCGTCCGGATAAGTGTCGGTGTCGCTTGTCGTCTTTTTCTCGTTTGTGTAGAGGTACTGCGTGTAGAAATTCGCCGCCTTGCGCATTATCGGATATATCTCGTTTTCCAAAAGCTCCTTATCGCCGCTTGTTTGGTACAAATCCCAAAGATTATACATAAGCCACGCGGTGTTGCCCGGAGATTGTATGCTTGTCGAACCCGTCATATCGGTTGTGCCCATTATCGCCTGCTTTGTGTGCATAATGAACACGTCGTCCGCGTCATCGTCCGAATCCGTAAACGTAATCGCGCCGTCCGCATACGTGTACGATTTTGGAGTGACCTTATACATATTTTTCGCGGTCACGCGTCCGGCGGGTATCTGCGACTCGAACCAGCGTATAAGCGACTTTCCGCTGTCAAGCAAATTCGCGCCGCCCGCGAACCAGTAGTTCATCTCCATATTGATATTTATGCAATAGCACGAGCCCCATATTTCAGCCGTTGACTGACGCCACTTGCCCTGCAATGTCGCGGGCATTGTCGTGGAACGCGACGAGGAAATCATAAGGTATCTCGCGTAATTATAATGCAGTTCCTCAAGGTGCTTGTCAAGGTTCTGATATGATGTTTCGCTGTATGTTACCTTTGTAGTGCCGTCCGACTGTTCAGCCGCGCTTACGACACTGCCGTAGGAGGATTGCAGCTCGTCTGTCGGTGTTTGGCATATCTCATCATCGTCCGTAAGAGAGAATTTAACCGTGTCAAACTGTTCTTTATAGTCGGCAATATGCTCGGCTTTAAGGTCGGCATAGCTCATTGCCGCCGCGCCGCTCATTCTTTCCTCCGCCTTATCAATCGCAGCTTGAACGCCCTCGGTACTCTTATACGGCGTTTTTGTCATATTAACACTGCCGTCAGCGTTAAGCTCGAATTGATCCTTATCGTAATCGGTTGCCGCCGTCACTATTATCGTAACGCCTGTCGCGCCGCTTACGTTCACCGTGTTATAGCCGTCCGTAACCGTTCCGTCATCGGCGATAACCTTTACCTTTGTGCAGTATTCCAAATCCGATTCCTGATTCCAAGCCGCGTTTCCGCCGGAGGAATACGGCTCGCTGTCCTTTAGCTTGCCGATAATTGTAATCTCGCCGTCATTTACCGTCACTTCGCCGGGGTGCATTGATACCGGTGTAACGTCAAAGCTCAACGCGCCCTCCGTATCGGCGGTATATCTGAATACAAGCGCCTCTTTCGGGTATGACGCGAAGTATTCCCTGTTATAGGTCACGCCGCCGTACTCATATTGAACGTGCGCCACGCTCTCATCGAGATTTAAGTCGCGGTAGTAGTTATTCACTGCGGCACCCTCCGGCATATTAAAATCAACAAATATATTGCCGACGCTCATATAGCCGTTTATGCCCTCGCTCATATTGCTGTTTACGGTGGACGATGAAACCGAGGTTTGTGTTCCTCTGTAGCCCGCCGCCCAGAACGTTTCCTCGTTAAACTGAATTTGGTCTTTATCGGGCATACCGAATACCATACCGCCCATATATCCGTTGCCTATCGGCAGAGCCTTTTGCTCCCAATCCGCGCCGTCACGCGCGTAAATGCTGTTGTTCGCGCCGTTTGCGCTTGCAAGATACGCGCCTGTTTTGTACCACAGCACGTTATCGACCGTCTGCGCGGGATAGTTGCTATCGTATGTGTAGCTTACGTTAAGCTCTGACACGTCAACCAGGTCGGGATTAACGCCGTAAGGCGCGCCAGAGGGTGATATTATACCCGCGCCCATACCCCAGCCGGATTTTGTTCCCGTTATCCAGTCCGATACAAGCGGTATATTTTTATATTCACCCGCGGAGGTTAGAACCACCTCGTCCGAAACAACGGTTCCCACCTCGTTGGCATCGTCTGTATCACCGCTTGTTATCGCGTCAGCCGTTTGCGCGAGCGGCTCCATCGTGCTTACGCTGTCCCATAGGAATACTTTAAATTCACCGGAAAGCTCGGTGTCGGGAACCTCGATTTCATTTTCACCGTTTGAAAGCTCGGCAGTCTTTACCTTTGCGCTCTTTAAAACACCGTTCTCGTACTGCGCTATAATTAAGTCCGCGCCGGCATTTCCGTCCGTATTTTTCACTACAACCACCTTGCCGTTCTCCGCGACACTTTTTATCTCATATTCATTATCCGATTCCTCGGCGCCGCCCGACATTATGTATACCTTTGCCGACTCCGCGCCCGTGAAGTCCATATCAAAGTCCATAGCCTGCACGCCGTCCGACAAGCTGCTTATCAATTCGGTTTGCTCAGCTATAAGCCGCTTATCCGCGTCGAATACCTTTACTACTACGGAATAATCGCCGTCAATATCGTCCGTTTTTTCTATGATTATTCCTTCCGTTCCTTTTGCGTCCGCAATTTCCGTTTCGCCGTTCGTCAAAAGCAAGCCCTGTATGTTATATGGGAAATCATATTCGCCCGCGCCGCGTATCGTCACATCAAATTCGGACGAAACAGCCTCGGTTTGTATGTCGGATTCGGTAAGAGTAGCTTTTATTGTTACAATTCCCGCCGCGGCGGTACCGCTTATGGCAAGCGTTCCGTCCTCGGAAATTTCCGCGCCCTCATATTCGCCGACTATCTCCCATTTCGTGGCGCGCGCGGGAACAACAACTCCGTCCTCGGTTATCGGCAAAGCCGTGTACTCGGCGGTTTCACCCGCCTTTACAAGCTCATCACCGTAGATTGAAACGCTTGCCGCGCTGCCGAGAGCCTTTAGGAGCAGTGTCATTGTTCTTTCGCTGTCCCCGTATGTCGCTCTAACCGTTACCGTTCCCGGAGCGGCGGTGCTTGTGACAGTCAGTTCTCCGTTTTGGTTTATGCTCACGCCGTCATATGCGTCTATCGAATATGACGCCGACGCCGAATTATCAACACTGCCCTTGGCGATTATCTCGGTGCCGCCCATCTCGGTCGTGACGCAGGAATATACAGACGCGCTGTACAAAACCGTCTGCGTTTCGGAGGTTATGTAAAGCTCGGTTACGTCCGATGTAAGCTCCAGAACGTCCGCGCTGTCGGTTATGCTGATTTCGGAAATCGCAAGCGCGCTCCATTTGCCGAGCGTAATCGAAATTTGCGAAACAGCCGCCGATGTTTTAATCGATGTCGTGTACCAAGTATCATATTCGCAAATCGCCTCAACATCAACCGTTTCACTGCCGACAACCATTGTGTTATCATTTCCTGCGCTGCGGTTTGTATTTCCGTTATTTGTCGCGTAAGGTTTAGCGTAGGTAATGTTTATGTACTTCCCTGCCTCAACCGTCTCGGGAAGAGTCAGCGTTGCGCTGACACTGCCGTTGCCGCCGGAGCCGAGAAATAAATAATACCCATTATCCGCAAGTCCGCTGCCGTATGGATAATATCCCGAATTTGTGCTTGAATTATTCCTTACCACAACATTGTTGTAGTTGGAGCTTGACGTTGAAATCTTATACCCGCTGTCGCCTATTGATGTTTCGGATAAGGAATTTGTGTCAAACGCCTTTATCTCACTATACGCGCTCCCGAATGTGTAGGTTTCATCGGCAAATGCGGTGCCTGCGCTCAAAAACGATGAGCAAAGCATTACAATGCCGACTATACCTGAAATTAATCTTTTCATAATAATACTGCCTTTCTAAAAATATTTCATCCGCCGCGGCGAGAGAGAAAGAACCGCGGCGGATAATCTTTTATATTTATTTTAAATCAAAAATTAAAGGCTTTGTATATGTTTTAGTAAGCACTATTTATCAAAAAGTCAGATTTTATACTGAAATTTGCAATTAAAAAAGGAATTGCGTGCGCAATTCCTTTTACATTTTTTACGAATTAATACATTCCGCCCATTCCGGGATCCATAGCGGGAGCAGCCGCCGGAGGCTCCGGAATATCCGTTACAAGACTTTCTGTTGTAAGCACCATTGACGCAACCGATGCCGCGTTCTGAAGAGCACTTCTTGTTACTTTAACCGGATCGACTATACCTGAGGAAATCATATCCACATATTCCTCTGTAAGAGCGTTATAACCCTTGCCGCTTTCACACGACTTAACCTTATCCACAATAACCGAGCCTTCAAGTCCGGCGTTCTTTGCAATCTGCCAAGCCGGCTCCTCAAGAGCCTTCAGGACAATCTGAACACCCGTCTTTTCATCGCCCTCGGTTGTGTCAAGCAATGCCGCAACTGTCGGAATAACATCTATATAGCTTGTTCCGCCGCCTGCTACAATGCCTTCCTCAACAGCCGCTTTTGTAGCCGAAAGAGCATCTTCAATTCTCAGTTTCGTTTCTTTCATTTCCGTTTCGGTAGCCGCGCCGACCTTTATTACGGCAACGCCGCCGGCAAGCTTTGCAAGTCTTTCCTGCAGCTTTTCTTTGTCAAATTCAGAGGTTGACGCCTCAAGCTCACGTCTTATCTGAGCTACTCTGTCAGCTATTGCCTCCTTATCGCCCGCGCCGTCAACTATGATTGTAAGCTCTTTCTGAATCTTAATCTGTCTTGCGCTGCCGAGCTGCGAAAGCTGAGTGTCCTTAAGCTCAAGACCAAGCTCTTCGCTGATTACCTGACCACCGGTAAGAATGGCTATATCCTGCAGCATTTCCTTGCGTCTGTCGCCGAAACCGGGAGCCTTTACGGGAACGCATACGAATGTACCTCTAAGCTTATTGACGATAAGCGTCGAAAGAGCCTCACCTTCAACGTCCTCCGCGATTATAACCATCTTTCTGCCCGCCTGCATTACCTGCTCCAAAAGCGGAAGAATTTCCTGTATATTTGAAATCTTCTTGTCTGTTATAAGTATATACGGGTCGTCAAGAACCGCCTCCATTTTCTCCGTGTCGGTAACCATATAAGGTGTGATATAACCTCTGTCAAACTGCATACCTTCAACAATTTCGGAATAGGTTTCGGCTGTCTTTGATTCCTCAACAGTGATAACACCGTCCGCCGTCACCTTTTCCATAGCCTCCGCGATAAGCTCGCCTATTTCTTCATTAGCCGCAGATACAGCAGCTACTCTGGCTATATCTTCCTTACCCTGTACTTTCTTAGACGTAGCAAGAAGTTTTTCAACCGCCGCGTCAACAGCCTTTTGAATACCCTTTCTTACAATCATCGGATTAGCGCCTGCGGCAACATTTTTAAGTCCCTCGCGCACAAGCGCCTGAGCAAGCAGCGTAGCTGTGGTTGTACCGTCGCCGGCAACATCGTTCGTCTTTGTGGCAACTTCCTTTACAAGCTGCGCGCCCATATTTTCAAACGGGTCCTCAAGCTCGATTTCCTTTGCAATCGTAACGCCGTCATTTGTTATAAGAGGCGCTCCGAATTTTTTGTCAAGCACCACGTTTCTGCCCTTGGGGCCAAGTGTAATTTTTACCGTGTCCGCAAGCTGATTAATTCCGCTCTCAAGAGCGTGTCTTGCGTCCTGTCCGTATTTAATCTGTTTAGCCATAATGAAAAACCTCCTTGAATTATTCTACTATTGCAAGTATATCGCTTTGACGAAGTATTGTGTACTCTTCCCCGTCAACCTTAACCTCTGTACCCGCATACTTTGACATAAGTACCTTATCGCCGACGGAAACCTCCATTTTTACTTCCTTTCCGTCAACCATGCCGCCCGGACCTACCGCAACTATTTCGGCTACCTGCGGTTTCTCCTGCGCCTTTGAGGTTAGAATAATACCGCTCTTTGTGGTTTCCTCTGCCTCAAGCATTTTCAAAACTACTCTGTCTGCCAATGGTTTGATATTCATTTATATTACCTCCTATAATTTTAATCTTTTTTATTGTTAGCACTCAACCTCTTTGAGTGCTAACAATGCTATTATGACCCTTTTTATATAATTCTGCAAAGTCCGTTTTTTTGATTATTTACCACATCTTCTCTCGTTTTCATTATTTTTCTTTAATTATCTCTTGTTATCTCACTTTTTACGTTTTAACAAATTGTTCATAAAGTTAAAATTTCATACTAACTGACAAAATTTTCAAACATCTGCTGTGCCTGTTCAAGACGCTCAAATTCCACTCCCTCCCTCAATTCTTCAATGTCAGATTTAGGGAACACGGACTCGCTTATTTCCTCGCTTGTGATAACAATCTTATTTTCTCCGATGCATTTGTAAATTTTCAATATTCCGTTTTCTATGATTACTTGATATACCGGACTTTGCGCGATACTATCCGTTACAGTTTCAACAGCGGCAGGAGTATTTTCGGGTACGGGTATTTCCGCGCTTTGAGTGCCCATTCTGCCTACGGCGTAGCCGCCGCCGAAAAACAGCGCCACAAGTAATACATATGATGAAATTATCAGCGTATTCTTTAAAATTTTCATAATATTTCCTCCGAATGTTTTTTATAATCATTTCCAATTAATAACTTTTTTATTCATTAATATACACCTTTGTGAAAATAATAGTTGCAAATTTATGCAATTTGATATATAATCAGTGTATAACCTATGCAAAGATGCCTCGCCACTAAAGCTGGCGGAGCGTTGCTCCGATTTAAATTATCTTTAGAGATAGGAGGATTTACTATGGCTGATGACAACGGAAGAAAAAGACGAAATTCCAACTACACGTCAAACGATGATTTTAACTGGGAAGAATATGATATGATGACTTCGGGTTCCTCTGACGTGCCCAGGCGGCGCAGACAAAATCAACAATCATCTTCAAAATCAACCGGTCAAAGAAACAGGAGCTCAGCCGGCTCCGCTCCGTCAAGGCGGCGTTCAAGCTCATCTTCCCGCAAGAAGAAAAAGCAGAAAAAAGCTCTTACTGAAAAACAAATTATGTTCAGACGACGCTTAAGGCTGACAATATTTGCGGTATTATTTATATTGGTAGTTATTGTGTCCGGTATGACGGTTGGAATGTATGCGGCTGTATCCCGTGAAATCAAGGATATGAATATACAGACGCTTGCTCTGAATTACTCATCGTTCATATATTATGAGGACGAGAGCGGAAATCCGCAGGAATTGGAGCAGATACAATCCGATTCAAATCGAATATGGATTGATTCATCTCAGATACCTCAGGTTATGAAAGACGCTATGGTTGCCATTGAAGATGAGCGTTTTTACAAGCATCACGGTGTTGACATAAAGAGAACACTCGGAGCAACGGGCAAGTGGATTCTTGCAAAAGTCGGCATTGGCACTTCAAATTACGGCGGAAGTACAATCACTCAGCAGGTCATTAAAAACATAACCAATGAAAACGAGAATACCCCGTCCCGTAAAGTAAAGGAAATGACGAGAGCCATCGCTCTTGAAAAGCAGCTTTCCAAAGACGAGATACTGACAATGTATCTTAATATAGTATATTTCGCAAATAACTGTAACGGCGTAGAGGCGGCAGCCAATACTTACTTTAACAAGAGCACATCGGAGCTTACTCTTGAAGAGGCGGCGTCAATAGCGGGTATAACACAATTCCCGTCGGAATATGACCCGTTTGTACACCCGGACAAAAATATAGAAAAAAGAAATGTTGTTCTCGCAAAAATGCTTGAGCTTGGGTATATCACAAACGAAGAATACGAAACAGCGGCAAGCAGCGACCTTGTGGTAAGCAACGCGCACAAGGAAAATCAAAGAAAAATAACCTCGTACTTTGTCGACCAGGTTATAAACGATGTTATAAACGACCTTGTGGAGCAAAAGGGTTATTCGACCGATTTTGCCACGCAGCAGGTATATAACGGCGGTCTTAAGATATATTCAACCGTCGATCCCGATATACAGGCTATAATGGAGGACGTTTTCACCGATACGTCAAACTTCCCGTATACCGGAAAGGGCGCTCAGTCGGCTATGGTTATAATTGACCCGTACACCGGAAAAGTGCGCGGACTTATAGGCGGACTTGGCGAAAAAACCGATATACGCGGTTGGAACAGAGCCACTCAGTCAACGCGCCAACCGGGCTCGTCAATTAAGCCTTTGTCGGTATACGCGCCGGCTATCGATACCGGAAAAATAACGGAGGTAACGGTGGTAACGGACGAGGAAATAACAATCGGCAACGATGAATGGACTCCTAAAAACTCCTATAACGACTTCCTCGGCGATATGACCGTAAAAGAGGCGGTTGCAAGGTCATCAAATATTCCTGCGGTAAAGGTTTTGGATATGGTCGGAATATCCACTTCATTCGGATATTTACAAAATAAATTCCATCTATCCACACTTGTGGACGGCGATAAAAACTACAGCTCACTCGCGCTCGGCGGCTTAACCGAGGGCGTTACAGTTGAGGAAATGGCTGCCGCATACGGAACATTTGTGAACAGCGGAAAATATATAAGTCCGTACACCTATACCCAGGTTCTTGACTCCACAGGTCAGGTCATTCTGGAAAACACATCGGACGCTACGCAAGCTATCAGCGCCGCATCGGCATATATAACAGCCGATTTGCTTTCGGGTGTTGTAAACAGCAGCGTCGGCACGGGCAGAAACGCAAAGCTTGACTGCGGAATATCAACCTACGGCAAAACAGGTACCACGGACGACGACTGCGATAAGTGGTTCGTAGGATTTACTCCGTATTACGTCGGCGCTTGTTGGTACGGTTTTGACACTCCGTCGTCATTATCCGCTGCCGGTGTTTCGGGCAATCCCACGGTAACGGCTTGGAAACTTGTAATGGACAGAATACACGAGTCATTGGATAAAAAAGAGCTTACAAGACCAAATAATGTGGTTGAGGCGGAAATATGCGAATATTCCGGTATGCTTGCAACAAGCACCTGCCCGTCAACAACCGGATATTTTGTTGAGGGAACTCAGCCGAAAGCGGAATGTGACGCGTCACACGCAAGCAAAAAGACAAGCTCTACACCTAAGCCGTCGCCGACAGAGTCTCCTGAGGCATCTCCAAGTGCGCAGCCTGCTGCGCCTACCGAGATTCCGAACTCTAACATAGATATTCCCGATGTGTCAAATAGCGACAGCGATTACAGCGGAAGTACCGGCGGAACAGGTTCTTCCGGTTACACGGGTACGGGTTCGTCAGACACGTCAACGGATAATTATTCCGCAGACAATCAATCCTCGGAAACACAAGGCGGCTCGGAAACATCAAGCGAAAGCAATGCCGGACAATCGGAGGTTTCCGATGACACGACGTCAAGCGATGCCGTAACCATAGAATAGTTTTAAGGGTGGCACTACCGTGTCACCCTTTTTATATCATAAAAATAAAAAACGGACATTCAAAAGCGAATGTCCGTTTTACCTGTTCAGATTTTTTATTGATTAAGCTCCTTGTCTATTGCGTCAGCAGCGGCTTTACCCGCGCCCATTGCAAGGATAACCGTAGCCGCGCCCGTTACAACGTCGCCGCCGGCGTATACGTGATCCTTTGAGGTCTTACCTGTTTCCTCGTCAGCCACGATACAGCCGCGCTTATTCGTTTCAAGACCCTTTGTCGTCTTTCTGATAAGCGGATTCGGAGTTTGTCCTATAGCCACAACAACGGTGTCAATATCAAGCATTTCCTCACTGCCCTCAATAGGAACAGGACGTCTTCTGCCGCTTGCGTCAGGCTCTCCCAGCTCCATTTTGATAACCTCCATACCGGTTACCCAACCGCTCTCGTTGCCCACAAACCTTGTGGGATTCTGAAGAAGTTTAAAGACTATTCCCTCTTCCTCCGCGTGCATAACCTCTTCTTTTCTTGCCGGAAGTTCTTCCTTTCCTCGTCTGTATACTATGTATACGTTTTCGGCGCCGAGACGCTTTGCAGACCTTGCCGCGTCCATTGCGACATTACCGCCGCCAAGAACCGCGACATTCTTGCCGACATATACGGGCGTATCATATTCGGGGAATTTATAACCCTTCATAAGATTGATTCTTGTGAGGAATTCGTTTGCGCTGTAAACGCCGTTAAGGCTTTCGCCTTCTATACCCATAAACGACGGAAGTCCCGCGCCCGAGCCTATGTACACAGCGTCGTAACCCATATCATCAAGCAGCTCGTCAACCGTGAGCGTTTTTCCTATGATTACATTAGTTTCAATGTCAACGCCCATAGCCTTAAGATTGGAAATTTCTTTTTGTACTATATCCTTGGGAAGTCTGAATTCCGGTATGCCGTACATAAGCACGCCGCCGGCGGTGTGGAACGCCTCATATACCGTTACGGCATAGCCTCTTTTTGCAAGGTCGCCCGCAACCGTAAGTCCCGAAGGACCCGAGCCGACTACGGCTACTTTTTTGCCGTTTGAAACAGGCTTTTCAATCTTTTCTTCCACATTATTCATATGCCAATCGGCTACAAATTTTTCCAGCCTGCCTATGCCGACACTTTCCTGCTTTATACCTCTTACGCACTTTGACTCACACTGTTTCTCCTGCGGGCATACTCTTCCGCATACAGCCGGCAAAGCGTTTGTTTCCTTTATTTTCTGATAAGCCTTTTCAAATTCACCCTCGGCTATAAACGCGATAAATTCGGGAATTTTTACGCTTACGGGACAACCCTGCATACAAGGCTTATTCTTACAGTTAAGGCATCTTTTCGCCTCGTCTATTGCCATTTCCTCGGTGTAACCCGTGGTTACCTCAAGGAAGTTCTTATTTCTTACGTTAGGACATTGCTCCGGCATCGGATTTTTGTCCGGTCTCATATTAGGCATTTTAAAAATCCTCCCTTAATCAGTCTTTATGATTGGTTCTGCCGATTCTGCAGTGACCCTCTTCGCACGATTTTGCCTCGTACTCCTTAAACATTCCTCCGCGTTTCATAGCGCTGTCCCAGTCAACCTTATGTCCGTCAAAGTCGGGACCGTCCACGCAGGCGAATTTTGTTTCACCGTCTACGATTATACGGCAGCCGCCGCACATACCCGTACCGTCAATCATTACGGGATTCATTGAAACGGTTGTCGGAATATCATATTTTTCCGTTAATTTACAGACAAACTTCATCATTACAAGCGGTCCGATTGCGATAACCTCGTCAAACCTCTCGCCCGCCTCGATTTCCTTTTGCAGCATATCGGTTACAAAGCCCTGATTGCCGTTTGAACCGTCATCGGTAGCGACGATAAGCTTATTTGAAACCTCTTTCAGCTCGTCCTCGAGAATAATTAAATCCTTGTTTCTAAAGCCTGTTATAACAGTCACGTCCGCGCCGAGCTTATGCAGCTTTTTTGCCTGCGGATACGCGATAGCGGTACCAAGTCCGCCGCCGATTACGGCAACTTTTTTAAGTCCCTCAAGCGGAGTAGGTGTGCCGAGCGGTCCTGCGAAGTCAAGAATTGTTTCTCCCTCCTCAACTGCGGATAAATCCCTTGTTGTCTTACCTACAATCTGAACTATTATTGTAACAGTTCCTTTTTCCCTGTCAAAATCCGCGATTGTGAACGGAACTCTCTCTCCGTATTCATCAATTCTTAATATGATGAACTGTCCCGGTTCTGCTTTTCTCGCAATCAGCGGAGCCTCAACCTCCATTAAAAAGATTTGCGGATTAAGCACATTCTTTTTAACAATTTTGTAAGCCATTATATCACCTCTTAAAAATTATTTCACATTTAAAATATTTCTGCGCACCGTTTATCATATCATAAATTTCAGTGTTTTTCAACATATTTACAAAATTTTTTCAATAAAATCATTTCTGCTTTGTTATTCTCTGACATAAATTTATTGAACGGACTCAAAGGTAATACCGTTATCCGTTGCGTAGGTTTCGGCGACACTGCCCGCGATACCGTAAATAGTGACGTTCGTGCAATCGGCGAATATGCCGTCCTCTATAGTCGTTATGCTCGACGGGATATACACGCTCTCAAGTCTGATGCAGCTGTCAAATATGCTGTTGAGCTCCGTCATTCCGCTCGAAAGCCTCACGCTTATAAGCGATGTACATCTTTTAAAAGCATCGCTATAGACGCTTGTCACCGTATCGGGCAAAATTATCGAGGTTATGCCGCTTTTCGCGAACACGTCAGAGTCTATTATTGTTATCGGTATATCGTCAACCGTTTCCGGTACCGTTACATCGGTTTCAGTGCCGTTATATTCATAAAGCACGCCGTCTGTGCCCACTACCCATTCCATCTCGGCAAGCTCGCCCGTATTTAAATCATAAAACGGAATATTATAGTCAGCCGCCTCAATATACGCCGTTGAATGCTTATAGCCGTAAACCGTTAGATTATCGTTTGCCGGAACGCCTATCGAGGTTTCCATATTCGGGACAGTTACCTTTTTAACACTGCCGCAGCCGTCAAACGGAGATCCGCTTAATACGGTTTTTTCTGTGCCGTAGGTTACCTCCTCAAGCGCATCGCAGTAAAAAAACGCTCTTGCGCCGATTGACGTGACATTTGAAAGGTCGATTTTGGTAAGCGATTCGCACCAAGCAAACGCAGCTGAACCTACTTTGACTACAGACTGCGGCAAATCTATCTCCGTAAGTGAGGTGCAGTATTCAAACAAATCTGAGCTTATTTCCGTAAGTCCCGTCGGCAGTGTTACTGTCTTTAGGCTTGTACATTCGTAAAATGCCGCCATTCCGATTGACGTTACCGTGTAGGGTATGTCTATCGTTTCGAGCGATGCGCAGCCGGAGAAGGCATAGGTGTCGATTTCCGTAAGCTCCGATGGCAGTGTTATTTCATTTAGGCTTATGCAGCAGTAAAACGTCATGCTGCCTATAGACGTTACCGTATCGGGCAGGTCTATTGTTTCAAGCGATGTGCATGAGGCAAATACTTCGTTGTTTATTTCCGTGAGTCCGGACGGCAGAGTTATTATTGTAAGAGATTTGCACCCGTCAAAAGCACTTTCCCCTATCGTTGTGACCGTTTCAGGCAAGGTTATTTCCGTAAGCGATGTGCACGAGGCAAAGGCAGCGTCCCCTATCGTTGTAAGCGTTTCAGGCAGGATTATTTCCGCAAGAGATGTGCAGTGGCAGAATGCGTATTCCTCTATCGTTGTAACGGTATCCGGCAGGGTTACGCTCTCTATATTTTCTCCATTTTCGCTTATTTCAAAGGCGCTTGCCCCTATCGCGGTTATCGTTTGTCCGTCTACCGTTTCGGGAACCGTTACATTCACGCTTGTTCCGGTGTACTCCGTTAGAACGCCGTCCTCAACCACAAATTCCTCCTCGGGCGATAACGTGGGCGCGGCTGTCTGTGCAGTGGTCGATGCAGCAATCGGGGTAGCGGTCGGTTTTGTAGTTGGCGTTGTAGTTGGCGTGGGCGACGCCGCGGGCATTGGCTTTTCGGTTGCGGACGGCGTTTCCGCTCCGATTACGGCTTTTGCCGCGAGCGGCTCCTGCTCCTCGCTCCACAAATACACCGTGCCGCCGTCCTCCGCGCTTATCGCGCCGGAATATCCGTCAGCCGGAATTTCTATTTTTTCCATACTCACCTTGGATAATGTTTTATCCGCGTTGTATGACGCGGTGTAAAGCACGGCGCTTATCTCTTCTCCAATGCGGTTTTTGATATTGACCGTACCGTTTGCCGCGTTTATCGAATAGCCGAAAATATCCGGCAAATTAGCTGTTCTGACCGCGGTTTCGCCGTTATGCACGGTCTTTACGTAAGCGGCGGTTTCGCGCTCGTCAAATTCGTCGTTTTCGTCATTTACATAATAGCTTATATGCGGCGGCTGATTATATCCCGCATTTTGACTTGCCACCTGCATACGATACGCACGGTCGTGCATAAGGGTGTAGAGCTTGTTCTCGGTTTCGATAATGGTAGTGTATACTATGAGGCTCTCGTTATCCGTGCCGCGCGCGACAACCTCCTCGCGCCAGTCGCTGAAAAGGTCGGCGGTAAGACCGGGGTTGTTTTTTGTTCCGTTGTTTGTGACAACGTTCCTAAATGATGATATTCTTCCGTCCTTGCCGGAAATCTTAATTTGACTTCCGCTGTCACTGCCTCCGGTGCCATCAAGCAGCTCATCATACATATTTCCGTCCCAGAAAATTCTGAAATTCGTTGAATCGGGAGTATATTTTTCCGTGTCAGATATGCTGCTTTCGCCGTAGGACGCGTAATTTCCCGCGCCCCAAAGCTCAAAATATCCGTCTGTATAGCCGACATTCGCCATCATACCGCGTCCCGTGTCGCCGTCGCCGTCTACATGAAAAATTTCCTCGCCGGTCGCCGCATCGTAGAGCGTCATGCCGTATGGTGAGCCTTCGTGTACGCTGAAATACTCCATGCCCTCGTGTACCGGATCATAATCGGCAAGGTGGAGCGCATCGCCGTGACCTCTGCCGCTGCACCAAAGCACGGAGAAATCATTGTCAAGCGCAAGCGCGCCGCAAATTATCTCGTCACAACCGTCATCATCAACGTCGCCTACGGTCAGATTATGATTTCCGTTTCCGGCATATTGCGAGTTGCCGCTGTCGGACGTGTCAAAATCCGCGACCTCAACCAATCTCTTATTTACAAGATTGTACGCCGCAGCGGTGGTTTTCGCGTAATATCCGCGCCATGCAATCATTGACGGCGTTGCGCCGTCAAGATACGCGACCGCGCATAAATAGCGTTCGGAACGGTTGCCCCAATCGTCGCCCCATTCGCTGACCGTGCCGCGCGGGTGCGGGTAGTAAATCGTATCGAGCGCCGCACCGGTGTCGCCTTGGAAAACGGTGTAATACTCGTCACCCGACAGCACGCGGCCGCCCGTGTCGGCGGTGCCGTTTTCGCTGTGGCGGTAATCCTCGGTGTTATCGGCTGATTTTATCTCGCTTATGAGTGACGCTGCTGAAACATAATTGCCCTCGCCGTCAATCGTTCCGGGAGCGGTTTTCATAGCAAGCTCCGCTTTGCCGTCAAGGTCGAAATCATACGCCGCAATCTGCGTAAAGTGCGCTCCGGCATTTATGTTGATGCCCATATCAATGCGCCAGAGCTGCGTTCCGTCAAGCTCGCAGCAGTCTATGTACACGTTTCCGTTATATTTTGCGTCCTTGCCACTGTCGAATGAATTGGACGGTTCCCATTTAAGGATCAGCTCATATTCTCCGTCGCCGTCCACATCGGCGGGGGTTACGTCATTTGGCGAATAGGTGTACTCCTCATCGTCAAGGCTTGTGCCTCCCTCGGGACGGTTAAGCGGTATCGTGAGATATTGCTCGTCCCACACCGAAACAGTCTTACCCGAGCTTATATCCTCACCCGACGGCACTACTGTGTAGGCATTTCCGGCGGTCGTGTCGGTGTAGTTGGTGCTGTCCGAAACCGTCGCAATTTTTTCGCCGTCGCGGTAAACGTCAAACGCTGTGTCGTAATTCTCCGTACCCAACAGCCGCCACGACAGATATACCCCGCCGTCAACGCTGACCGCCACGGTGCCTCGGTCAAGGTACTCCATCTGCGCGGGTTGGTACGCGGCGTTTGCCGATGCAAATAACGGCTGTGCCGCTGTAAAACACGCTGTTATTGCAGCCGTTAATAAAATTTTTTTCTTCATCTTGATACCTCCAAATTTTCTCCGATAGTAATACTAAATAAAGCCCCAAAAGTTATACCCGATTAATATTATACACTTTTATCCTAATATTGTAAATACTAAAATTAATGCACCTCCAAAAGTCTTTGACCTTTGAAGGTGCATTAAAATGCTGTTTTTATCAGCCGTCTATTCTTGATGTGATTTCACTTTCCAATATTTCATACCAGTTGTTTCCCATTTTAGCGTAGCCTGCCACTGTCGGGTGAACGCCGTCGGTTAAATCCGAGAGTGTCAGCCAACTGTTTACATCTACGAGCGTCAATTCTTTTGACGTAGCAAGTGTTTCTACCGCCGCATTATAGGTGTCGATAATTTCGTCCATCTCTGTTTGCGTTGATATGCCGGTATTATTATATTTAGACGTCACATCTATATACGGAATGGTTGCGATATACATTTTTCCGTCCTCGGGCAGCTTTGCCAGAACCTTATCTACAAGCGTTTCAAGTCTTGTAGGCGCGTTTGTGAGGTCGTATTGACTTAGAATATCGTTTGTGCCGATTTGGAGCATAACTATATCGGGCGTGTAGTCCGTCATCCAAGTGTCAATATTTGTTGTAAGACCCTTTCTTCCGCTGCCCTCTATATCGTCCGACGCGGAGATTGCCGCGATTGCCCAGCCGGAATGTCCCTCATTATTTGTGTCATAGCCTGTTCCGCTGCTCTCTGAGCCGACAAAATCAACATAAGCGGACAGCTCGTTTTCCACAAGCAGCGAGCAAAGCTGATTTCTGTATCCGCCCTCTGTTGTATAACCGGCTGTTATCGAATCGCCCAACGGCATTACTTTAATCTGTTCGGGCGCGGGAGTGGCATTCGGATCGGGTGTTGTCACGGGGATTTCGCCGCCGTCTATTGAAATGCTCTCAATCGCCACCGCGCACCACGCGCCGAGATTAAGCGTTATTTCGCTTACGTCACTTTCGCTTATTATATCCAAGGTCTGCCATTCGTCAAACTCAAAGTCGCTTTGCAAATCAAGTGTTTTTGAGCCGATAACAACGGTAAGAGCGTTGTTGGAGGACGTTCTGTCGGTATCCGCCTTTTGAGTTGCCTTGGGCTTCGCTATTTTTATCGTGATGGTTTTTCCGGCTTTGATTGCGCTCGGAAAGGTTAGGGTTATAACCTCGCTGCTGTTGTTTCCGCCGGCGCCCGCGAACAGGTAATATGCGTCGTCGTCCGCCTTAAAGCTTGATGTATACGGCCAGTAGCCGCTGTTTGTGCTTGTGCTGTTGCGAATCATAAGGCAGTTATAATTGCCGCCTGTTGAGCTTGCCTTTATGCCGCTGTTTCCGACGGCAACGCCGCTCATATTTGAGGTGGTAAAGTCCTTAACAAGAACGTACTCGCTGCCGAATCCGTAGCTTGTAATGCCGATAACAGTAATTTCAGCCGTTGCGCTGACCGTTACGCTATTAAAGGTCGCCGTTACGGTAAGGGTTATTACATCGTCCTCCTCCGCGTCCGAAGATATTGTAACCTTGCCGTCCTCGACTGTCGCGTCTTTGTCGCACGACCACGACCATACGGCACCGTCGGGTATTATTTCGCCCTCGGTGTCATAAAGAACAGCCGTAAATGCCTCCGTTGTAACTCCCGCCGCCGCGGTTTCCGCGCCGCCGCTTAATACTATCTTATCGGGAATTTGAGTGTTCTTTGTAAGGCTATAGTTTTGAGATACATCATCGTCCGAAACAGTGAATCTGTTTTCTGTAGCGAGATACTCTCCGACGGTTGTGACCGCCTTATATGTACCCTCCGTTAAAATAGCGTTTACAACGCCGTGTGAGTCGGTTTCAAATGTTGTCGCGTTATACTGCGTCGCACCGGTTCCCGATATTGTAACCTTTACGCCGCTCACCGGCGAACCGTCGGAGGTGTATGCGAGCGACACATTTTTGCCGTACTGTATAACAAGCTGCGGCGGGTTGTCGGAATCAACACCCGACATAAGAGCTACAGCTACCTGTGTTGCCGCCGCGCTGAACGCGACCTTTTCTGGGCTTTCAAGCGATTTGATATAATCCGTCACGTCAATGGAGGAGTAATTGTTCGTCGGGAACACTGCCGAGGTGTTTACTCCCTCGTATGTCGTTATTGTTGTCGCGCCCGACGATATTGTCGCATAATCGGAATATGTGCTCGCACTACTCCAATCCGTACCTACAGCCGATATGGTTATATTGCCGTTTCTGTCCTTGTTTATTTCGTTCGTGTATATTTGAAGTGTTGCCGACTGTATCGCAGATGTGTCAATACCCGTCAAATCGAATTTCATAAGCGGGTACGCGTTTCCGCTCGAATATGTGTTAAGGTACATATACTCGCTGCTTGCCGTGTTCGCCGCTATATCGGCGCTTAGCGTTGAGAAACCTGCCGTAGTAATCGCGCCTTCGGATATAAGCGCGGTGTCCTCTGTCGTATATGTTACGGGTGCCGTTACCTCGACAGCCGCGTCACCCCAATCGGCAATCACGTTATAGAACGCCAAAACCGACCAGCCTGTAGCCTTATCCGTAAGCGTAGGAACAAAGTACTTGCCGTAGCAGCAGTCAACGGCGATTGTGCCTGCCATTTCCTCCTCAATAGTGAGTATAACGGTTTTGCCGTCCTCTTGAAGTTCCGCACTTTCAATGGTAAGCGTTGTGCCCTTGCCGGTATTGCTTGCGGTCATATTGACATTTCCACCCATTCGTACCGTAAATTCTTCGGTCAAATCACCGAGCGCAATATCGACCTCGCCGTTTGTTATTCCGAGCCGCTTTGTGTCCTCTCTAAGGCACAATCCGTCAGCGCCGACATTTTTAAACGTAAGCGTCAGTGTATGCTCGTCCGTAATGTCAACGGTGTCAATCGTTGGGTGCAGATATGTAACGTCTGTTTTGCCGTAGACGCGGTTCAGCGCGACACGCGCCCATTCGTCACCCACTGTCAAATTCGATTTTGCACTGTTATGGATAGTGTCGCCCAAATCGAGCGCGCCCGTTCCTACAACATATACATTGTAGTACAGCTCCGCGTTTTGACGCTGTATATCCTTTACATAGCTCCACGCATCATAATAGCCGAGTGATGAGGTGCTGTCCTGCTTTGCGTCATTAATCTGCGTAGTGATTATAGGCGTGTCCTCCCCGAAAAATTCGCGGAATTGCGAGAATATTTCGCCCTGAAGTCTTTCATAATCATAGGCGTAACTTTCGTTCATTGTGTCGTTGCAGCCCTGATACCAGAGTATACCCTTAATATCGGTTGAGGGCATATTGTCAAAGCACGCTTTCATTGCGTTTATCAAATATCCGTTGGTTGAATCGGAGGTGTTTATGCCCTCCGCCCACTGGTATATGTATGTTCCGCCGACAGAGGATTGAACGATACCCACCGGTACGCCCTCCTCCTCGGATATAATACGCGCGAATGACGTTACCGGCGATGTGCGTGTACCAGTCTTAAAGAAATGTCCCTCGCCCGCCGGATGGCTCATTTGCTGCCAAGTGGTGTCCTCGGCGTATATGATGTGCATATCATCGGTTATCGGGTCGTCGGTGTTAGCGTTAAAGCCGTCGGTAATCGCGCCCATATCTGTCATATTGGATTGTCCCGCGGCAACCCATATATCACCCACGCCGACATTTTTAAATTCCGTAACGCCGCCGTTCGCTTTAAGTGAAATATCGTACATACCCGCGTCAAGCGTAAGCGCCGCGGTGAAATCGCCGTAGGTGTTTACGGTCTGCGCCGTTATCTCCGCAGTTTCGATATTCTCGGCGGTCACCGTGACGAAGTTCGATGCGGACGGATAAATCGGCTCCATCGTGTCCATACCGTCCCATACCATTACCTTTATATTTCCGTACGCCTCATCGGAGCTTACCGTGGTAACAGAGCCGTCTTGCGGGGTAATTGTAACTCCCTTTAATGTCGCGTCATCGTTATAGTCAGCAATGATTATAACAGCGTCTTGCGTGTCGCTGACAAAGCTGACGCTTACGCTGTCGGAATCTATTGTTATGCTGTCGCCGCTGTTTTCAACCGCTCCCGCAAGAGTGATAACGGCTTGGTTGTTCTCGTCACGCTGGTAAATCTGATAATCAGACGGCGCCTCGGTAAGGCTTACGCCGTTTTCGTATGTAAGCGAGTCGTTTACGCCGCCGATATACTCGCCGTCGGCGTAGAGCTTAACGCTATCGGCGTTCCTTACGCGGTTAAATTCAAACGCGGTTTCACCTGTTCCGACAGAAATTGTGTTCTCATCGGTTTTTAAAAGCTTTCCGAATTTGTTGTACTGTTCCGCCTTAACCGTGACGCTCTGCGTTTCGTCCGCCGTAAGGTACGCGCGGATTATCGGATTGTTTATCCTCATACCCATTATCACGTCCGGCAGCTCCGTTACAGTTGTTTCGTCCAAGTCGCTCCCGCTGTAGCAGGTCTGCGAGCCGACTACGTTTTGATGTGTAAACTTCGTCACCTCAACTCCCTCCGCGTAAGCCGTAGTCATAAATCCGCAGCAAATAATTGCCGCGGCAGCAATAAATTTTTTCATTAAACCATTAACCTTTCTTCCCGTGGATTTGAACCTCGCCCATATCATTTTCACGGGCAAAACAATATAGACGATTGCCGTTGCATTTAATTAATAATTCCATTATATCTCATTCAGCCGCTTTTTTCAATACAATTTGGTGTGGTATATTTATTAAAAAGTCAGATTTTTGTATGCGGAAGAAAGGCAAAATCTCAGATATTTTTATACGCGCATATAAAAGCCGCCCCGATAGAAATTGCAACATTTTCTCGGAACGGTTTTGCGTGCTTAATACATTTTTCCGGTTGTATACCTTATTACCCTCAGACAAGCTGCCTGTCGTCATAAATACCGCCCACGATTTTTACGCGGTAGTAGATGATGTACTCGCCCATCATCGCACGGGTGGTGATTTCCTCTAAATCGGATAGCTGCTCTATTATGTATTGTAAATATTCCTTGCTTGACGGCATGGTGTCCTTCTTAATAACTTTGCTATATATTTTCGCGATAAATGGCAATACAGACAAGCGATAATGCCAACGAAATAACCGCATATCCGGCACTGACATTACCCGAGTTATACAAAACATAGCCTGCACCGAAAAAAGTCAAAAGAATGAATATCACGCTTAATATAAGCATTATACTTTTTATCATCATTACCGCCTCATGTCCACAACGCAGTAATAAACATAGGACTTGCATTATCCGCTTTCTTGAACCCGCAGGATTCGTAAAAGCCAATTTCCTCATTGTATACCACGATGACAATCCGCAAATAGTCCTTGTAATGCTGCTTTATTCGCTCGACAAGGTTTTTGCCTATACCCAAGTCTTGGTAATCGGGATTTACAAGCAGATAATGCACATACGCAGTCATAACTCCGTCGTCCATGGCGCAAATCAGCCCGATGAGCCTGTCGCCGTCCCATGCCGTATAAACTGTTTCAAAATTTTTCATAGCCGCCGACAGCTTATCTGGGTAGTGACCTGACGACCAGTTGACCGATAGGAATAGGTCTTGCAATTCATTCGAGGTAAAATCGTGTGTGTTTTTGTATGTGATCTTCATGAGCTGCCTCCTTATATGTGATATAGTACGCTATTTTACTATTATCCACTTTCAGCCTCCTGCTATTTAATGCATTTTAATTATTATTTTGTTGTAGCTGTATTTGATAATATCCCCATATGGTCGGTGTGTACATATTACTCAAAATTTCCCAATTACCATTTATTATGAATATAATTATATATTAAATCCTAAAGAAAATCTATATCCTTTTATCAGTTTATCTGCCATTGATAGGTTGTTGCTCGTTATAAACTTAAATATTTTTTATTTTTTCAATCATAAATTCAGCTTGTTCCATTCCGTGCGCTCTTGCTCTTTTGTAATATTCATACGCTTTATAGGTATCGGCCTTGCAACCTCTTCCCATATATAGCAAATTGGCAAACACAAATTCTCCTTCCGGGATACCATTACATGCAGATATTTTTGCGTATTTATATGCTTTATGATAATCTCTGCACTCTGACTGCTGATACAGCATAGCCAAATGATGAGAAGAATTAATATCTCCTTGGTTTGCGGCAAGTGTAAAATAATGAATGGCTAATTTAATATCTTGTTTTACGTAACCAAACTCATACATATATCCAAGCATGTATTGAGCACTACAGTTGCCCATTTCTGCCGCAATCTCAAAATAATGTTGCGCCATTTTAAAATCTTTTCTAAATCTGCCTGTTGGTGCAAAGTACAACAAGCCCAGTTGATTCGCAGCATCAGCGTGCGGATATTCTCCACTTATCGCATTTTGAAAGTGATACGATGCTTGCACATAATCCGGTTTTATTGGTTCAGATAATACACCCTTTTTGTATAGCATTCCTAATTTATATTCTGCGTCAGAATTACTATTTTCCATACTGTAATACATATCAGCCGCCTTTTGGAACTCACCGTAGTTTGCATAAAAATCACCTAAATTCATCTTAAGTATGTCATCGCCTTTTTCGATAAACGACAAATAATATTTTTCAACCTCTTCAAAATTGAAATCGCAGCCTCTTGCATATTGTTTCATAAAAGCAACTCTCGAAGCTGAGTAACCAAATTTTTCACTATTTTCTGCAGAATTCAAATGATATTTTAAAGCTTTTTCGTAAGATTGATTATCTCCCGGTACAGTTCCATCATAATACATACGTCCAAGCATTGAATCTGCATAAGCCTTATATTCATTTTCAATCTTTGCTAATTTTTCAAACCAATAAAATGCTTTTGCAAAATCTCTATTTGTTGTTCCGTCAGCATTTGCGAACCCATAAAAATACATATTGGCAATTATATACATAGCCTTTGGCAAACCATTTTCTGCCTCTTGAAGTGTCTTTTCAAAATCTTCATATACATTATAGGTCTCATTGCTATTAGCCTCATTCATATAAAAGCTATTAGTATTCGGGCGAGAATCCAACATTGATAACAAACCCTTAAGTGGTGAGTCAATATACTGTTCCGGCAAATAATAGGAATCAATATCAGGCAAAAATTTTAACTCAACCGGCATATCATTTTTACTGGGTATTGATGCACTGCCAATTAAAATGAGAACAATATTCTTGTTGTTATTTTTTGCATATAAAATTTCCTCCCTAACCCAATCTTCATCATTATTTTCTTTTAACCAGTTAATACATCCCATTGATAATACAAGGATCAAATCACTGCATTCTTTTATGGCATTTTTTAATCGTTCAGGAAATTCACCTTTTCTTCTTTCGTGAGAATTAAAATAAACACTGTACCCAAGTCCGCTTAAATCTTCACATAAGCGTGCAGCAAAATTATTGCCTTCTCCATCATTTTTATATGAAATAAATATGTCCTTATTTGTCATTTTCCTCATTTCCCCTCACTTAAAGTATTTCCAACGATTTTTCGTTAGTTAAGATATTAGTCGCATTAATAACGCGAGCTCTGCACATTCCAACAATAGGATTGTACATAATCCGAATTTTTCTTACTTTTTGCTACTCCAATTCGCCGTTATTGTTACATTTAAAATCATATCCGGGTGCGTCATACTTTTTAAAGTCTTTTTTCTCCGCTTTGTCATTATTCTTTTTTTGAACAGAGAACAAATCATCTCTAAGATAGTCCAAACAATCATATGTTTCTGTCCGATAATCTGTTTCGACAAGACATGAATGAAGTTTTAAATCCAAATTTTTATGATTTCCTGTTTCTTCGTATACTTTAAATCCAACAGGTCTTCTAAATCCGTTGACTCGCGAAAAAGCGTTCCATCCGCGATGCTCTAACCATGCTAATTTCAAATATATTTCCGCTTTAACCTTCTCTTCATTTTCTTTTGAA
>MSHM01000011.1:5506-32536 GCA_001941225.1 Oscillospiraceae bacterium Zagget12 | reverse complement strand
CGTGTGCTCTAGCCAGCTGAGCTATACCGCCGTAGCAACGAATATTATTATAAACGAAAATGAATAATTTGTCAAGACTTTTTTTAATTTTTTATTTATTTTATTATGAGGCGTTTTTGTTTGATTTGCTTGAAAAAAGGTAAATCATATGATATAATTTACTAAAAAGACACAGATAGGTCAAATTTACGTAATTTTTTTTGAGTGCGTAATAACGCATATTCTAAAATTAAATTATGAATTACTTACACGAGGAGGTAAAAATTATGAAATTCAAAAAAATCGCGGCAGTCGTTTTGTCGGTCGCACTTCTTCCGACGGTGAATATTTTCGGAACAAACGCTTTTGCCGCGGGCGGCGTAACCGTAACGCTTGACCCGTCCGAAGAATCCCCGTTTAACAACGGCGAATTCGAGGGTTGGGGTACCTCGCTTTGCTGGTGGGCAAACAGATTGGGCTACAGCGAATCGCTTACACAGCAAGCGGCGGACGCGTTCTTCTCCGACGAGGGTTTGAGCCTTGACATTGCCCGCTATAACCTTGGCGGCGGCGACGACCCCGACCACGACCATATTACGCGCTCGGATTCAAAGGTGCCGGGAGTATGGGAAACCTTTGAATTATCGGAGGACGGCAAGGATGTGGAAAGTATAACCTACGACCTTTCCAACGACCAAAACCAATTAAATATCGCAAAGGCGGCGCTTAAGGCAAATCCCGATTTATACTTTGAGGGATTTTCAAATTCGGCTCCGTATTTTATGACAAATTCCGGCTGCTCGAGCGGCGCGGAAACAGCGTCGGAGGATAACCTAAATCCCGATATGTACGATGATTTCGCGGAATTTATCGCCGACGCTACCGCTCTTTTCGCAGACGAGGGTATAGTATTCCAAAGCTACTCGCCGATGAATGAGCCGGACACAAGCTATTGGGGTGCAAATTCCTATAAGCAGGAGGGTTGTCACTTTGACCCGGGCGACAGTCAGTCGAATATGATAACCGCGTTGAGAACAGCTCTTGACGCTAAGGGGCTTACAGACGTGCTTGTGGCGGGTATGGACGAGACGAGCATTGACAGCTCCGTAACAAATTACGGAAAGCTGACTACGGCGGCTCAAACCGCTCTCGGAAGAATAGACACGCACACCTACAGCGGCTCAAACCGCTCCGGACTTAAGGCTACCGCTGTCGAGGCGGACAAGGACCTTTGGATGAGCGAGGTTGACGGCGGTTGGAACGGTTTCGGCTTGGCGCAGAGAATTATACTCGATATGAACGGTATGATGCCGTCCGCGTGGGTTATGTGGGATATAGTCGATTCACATAAGGATTCAACTTTCCAAACTCCCGACGGAACCTATTCCGAGGCAAATACCACTCTTAACGTGACAGGCACTCTTTGGGGTGTTGGAATGGCTGACCATGACACCGAAACGCTTTATCTTGCAAACAAGTATTACGCGTTCGGTCAGTTCACAAGATACATAGAGCCGGGCGACACTATAATCGCGTCGTCGGACAGCACCCTTGCGGCGTATAACAAAACAACGGGCGATATAAAAATTGTCGCTCTTAACTCCTCATCTTCCGATATAAAGTACACCTTTGACCTTTCGGCGTTCACCTCCGTAGGCGACACCGTGCAGGAAATACGCTCAAACAACCTTACCGGCGACAGCGCCGAGCATTGGGCGGAAATAGAGGGTGAGGCAACTCTCGAGGATAAGAAGATTTCAACAACGCTTAAAGCGGGTACCGTTACAACATACGTTGTTGAGGGCACGGGCGCAACGGATTACGCTATAATCACGGGCGGCGGCAGTCAGATAAAGCTCGGCTCATCGGTAAACCTGTCTGTTGAATCGAATTGGGAGTATTCATCAATCGTATGGTCGTCCTCAGATGAAAGCGTTGCAACTGTAACACAGGACGGAACAGTTACCGCGCTTAAGAGCGGAACCGTTACAATCTACGCGACGGTCGATGATTTTACCACTTCAAAGACCTTTGAGGTTCCCAATTACGTTCTTACGGGTACCGCGTCATGGGGCAACGATTCGAGCGCGCCGGCTGACAGCGCGGACTATACGCAGGTTGCCGACGGTGATTTTTCCACATATTTTGACGGCACAACAGGCGGTTGGGTACAGTATGATTACGGCGAAAGATATAAGGTAAGCGAAATAAAGCTTGCCGCAAGAAGTGGTGACAGCTATGTTGCAAGAACCGTCGGAGGCACGGTGCAAGGCTCAAACGACGCTATTACTTGGACGGATTTGTATAAAATAACCACAGCTATTCCGTCGGACGAATATACAACTATAACTGCGGACGAGCTTGCAAATCAAATACCGTACAGGTATTACAGATACACAAACACAGAGAATATGGCAAATATTGCCGAATTTCTGATTGAGGGTGAAATATCCTCTGAGACTCCGGCTGAGGTTACGAAGTTCGAGGCATCGTCTACCGAGCTTTCATACGCATATGAGGTGTCTGAAGACCTAAAGCCTGCCGACGCGACGGAGGATTACCACAAATATTTCGCGGTTTACGATAGCGATAATATGCTGAAATGCGTCACGATTGACAAATCCGAAAAGACAATTTCGGGCGATTTTACCGACGCGTCATTTAAGCTCTTTGTATGGGATCGTATGAATCCCGTAACAACGGCGGTAAGTATGATTGAACCGGTGGTTACGGATTTATCCGACTTCACCGATGACTTTGAGGGCAATGATTACATTTTCGACGCCTCAACCGGTTCTATATCGGACGGCGGAAACGTGGTGTTCGATTCCGGTCTTGACCGTTACGGCAACGCTTTCGCGCCGGTAAAATCTACGGCAACGGCAACGCTCAGCGAGCCTGTAACGATTACGTCAAAGGATAAATTCAGATTAACCTTTACTATGTTCGCCGGCTGGGAAAACAACGGCAAGGAGAATGACTTTGTATTAAACGACGTAAACGGCAACGAGCTTGTCGCTCTTAAGATTACCGGCGGCGGCTATAACTTTAATGAAATACGCATAGGCGGAGAAAATGTTCTTTCCGAAACCACGATTTCGCAGTGCCGCAGCAATCCCGGAACAAGCAAAGCGGGAGCGAACGGCTGGAACGCAAGCGGTCAGCCGTATGTGAATACCGTGGGCTACAATAAGACGGTTGAAATTACGATAGACGGCGCGGGCAATGTAACGGTATCCGCGACCGGCGGTATGGCTGATACGGAGGTAACCGGAACGCTTACCGATACGGTAACTCTCGGCTCTATGGTGCTTACCGGCGACTATAACAGCGCCGCGGAAAGAACCGTTTCATACGATAATTTTGACGGCGATCTTATCACATACAATGAGGATTTTAAGACAACCGAGCCGGAGGCAACTCCGGAGCCTACAGAGGCTCCGGTATTGCCGGAAAGCGGTGAGCTTATAAGCCTAAGCTTTGACAATAAGGATTTGACGAGCGCGTCCTCATACGGAATCGCGGAGGGCGTAGGAACGCCCGCTTATGCCGAGGTTGACGATAGAGTTTGCTTACAGCTTGACGGAACCAACACTACCGCAATAAAGCTTACGGACGCGAACGGAAACCCGCTTTTGACCGGACAGGAAAATCTCACGATTTCATTCAGCGTAAAGCCGACTGCGTCCACAACCTCATGGTGGTTCTATGCCGCTCCGAGTGATTCGTCGCAGACCTATCAGCAGGAAAAATACATAGGCGCGCTCGGCGGTGACGGAACTCTTACATTTGAGCGCTATAATAACAGCGGCTCAAGAAGTACGTCCGCGTCGGGAGCGTATACGATTAACGATTGGAATGACGTTATAATCTCCGTTGATGACGACAAAACGGATATATATGTAAACGGCGTATTGGTGGACAGCGAGGATTCGAGCGTTAATATTTCCGATATGCTCGGCAGCGCGTCCGTAGCTTACATCGGTAAGGCAAACTGGGGCACGGGCGAATACGCTACGGGTTATATAGATGATTTCGTAATTACGAACACGGCACTTGAAAATCCGCTTACGAGTATTTCGCTTGGCGATACCACAGCAGTAATATCGAATATTACTCTGCCGACGGTTGACGGAGTTACTTGGACTACCTCGGACGAAAGCGTTGTAACGGCGGCGGGCGTTGTTACGCGCGCGGACGATACCAAAACAGCAACGCTTACGGCAAAGACTACTTTGAACGGAGTTGAATTTACAAAGGATTTCACAGTAACGGTACTTGGTACTATGGCTGTTTTGGATACCTTCGCGGCATATGCCGACGGCACAACAATATACTTTGCAAGCGATTATGACAGCACTACAACACCGTATGCGATTTCGGTAAGCATTTATGATTCAGCCGATACGGAGAATGAGCTTAATACCGTTGCCGATGCCGCGTCGGGAAGTTTTACGGAGCTTACAGTTGGTAACACATACATAGTAAAATGCTCGTTGAAAAGCGATAATGAAGAAATAAAATCAGTAACAAGAACCGTTACCGTAAAGGAGGAAGAGGAAATGGCAGCATATTTATTTGTTCACTTTGCGGGCAGCGAAAGCAGCGCCAGTGACGAGCAGATTTATTTCTCGCTTTCCACGGACGGCACAACATGGGAAACCGTAAATGACGGTGAACCGGTGCTGAAAAGCAATGTGGGCGAAGAGGGTGTGCGCGACCCGTACATCTTGCGCGGCGAGGACGGAAAGTTCTTTATAATTGCGACAGATTTGAGCATTTATAACAGAAGTGATGATTCAAGCAGATGGTCAACCTGCCAGAAAAGCGGCTCGCAGAGCATAGTTGTATGGGAGTCAACCGACCTTGTGAATTGGAGCGAGGCAAATCTTGTAAAGGTTGCGCTTGATACGGCAGGCTGTACATGGGCGCCGGAGGCTGTATATGACGCGGAAAAGGGCAAGTATATGGTATTCTGGGCATCAAAAACAAGTGATGATGATTATGCAATTCAGCGTATGTATAGGAGCTATACGGAGGATTTCAAGACCTTTACCGAGCCTGAAATATTTATTGACGGCGAAACCGTCAGCAATATAGACACGACAATTACAAGCTATCAGGGCATATATTACCGCTTTACAAAGAACGAGAGCAAATCCACTGTTATTATGGAAAAGAGCGCCTCGCTTGACGGTCCTTGGGAGGACGTTGACACCTATACTCTCGGTGAGATGACCGGCTATGAGGGCCCGACGATATATAAGCTGAACGGCGAGGATAAATGGTGCCTGCTTTTGGATTATTATTCGGCAAGCAAGGGATATAAGCCGTTTGTTACCGATGATATAAGCACCGGTAACTTCACGGCGGCGTCCGACTTTACGTTTGACGCGACATACCGCCACGGCACGGTAATACCGATAACGCAGGAGGAATATAACACGATTACGGCAAATTATACAACATCTGAATAATATAAAAAATTGAGCCGCCGCACCTTTAACGGTGCGGCGGCTTTTTGTTAATATTTATTTCAGCGCGGCTCTTTTTATCTTGCCGGAGGTAGTTTTTTCAAATTCGTCCTCGCGCATTTTCACCGTTTGGATACGCTTATAAAGCGGCAATCCCTCGTTTATTCGGTCAATCGCACCTTGAATTATGCTCTCCGCCTCGCTTGTTACCTCCGTTCCGGTAACATCTGGATTTTGTATTATCTCGGCTACTATCTTGTTGTCTTTCTCGTAAACGACAACCTCGGATATAACGTCCTCGGCGCTTATTTTTTCCTCAAGCTCCTCGGGCGACACGTTTTCGCCGCTGTCGGTTATGATAAGGTTTTTAAGTCTGCCTGTGATATATATAAATTTATGCCCGTCAGCCTCGGCAATGCTGCCCAAATCGCCGGTTTTCAGCCACCCGTCCTCGGTAAAGGCAAGGGCGGTGTTTTCCTCGTCCTTGTAATATCCCATCATCACGGACGGACTTTTAACCTGCAGCTCTCCGTCAACAATTCTCGCCTCGCAGCCGAGTGAAAGACGACCGCAGCTGTCCTGATAAGGGTCGCCCGGGACACCGGTGCTGATTTTGGGCGAACACTCCGTCATACCGTAGCCCTGGCGAATTTCATAGCCCATTTCGGTATGTGTGTCTATAAGCTCCTGCGTGAGAGGCGCGCCGCCGGTGAAGATGAAGTTAAAATTCTTTCCGAATACCTCCTGCGCAGCTTTTTTCATATCGCCTATGCGCTTGTTTTTCGCCTTGACGCGGCGTGAAAGCGATTCCGCAATCATCGGCACGACAATCATAGTGGTAGGCTCAAACAATTTCAGATTTTTCTCCAGACGCATAACAGAATCGTTAATGCAAATCGTGTAGCCGAAACGCAGTCCGTTTAAAATATCGGCGGTAAGGGCGATAGCGTGGTTTATCGGAAGTACGGTCAGCTTTACATCATTTTCGTCGAGCTTATCCTCGGAGCAGAACACATTGTCAACCAAATTTGCGTGGCTCAGCATTACGCCCTTTGAAACGCCCGTTGTGCCGGAGGTATAAATTATCGTCGCGCAGTCCTCCGCGCTCGGCTCACGCTTAAGGTCGGCATTGATAAGCTGCGCCGCGCCGCCCAAACGCGACACGTTTTTCATCATCATACGCAGTGAGCGCGTGTTATCGCCGCTTTCGTCCGACTGCATATTGATTATGCAGTGAACCATAGGGCAGCGGTTTAGTATAGCGTTCGCGTATTTTATATAATTGTTGTCCAAAAATACTATTTTGCTGTCGCTCCTCGTGATAAGCGAGCATAAATCCTCAATCGAAAGCTTTGCGTCGAGGTTTACGGCGGCGCACTGTGCGCCGACTATGCCGAAATACACCGCTATATACTCATAGGTAGTCATACCGATAAGCGAAACGTGGCACGGACCCGACGGCGACATATATGTAACCATCGAGGAAATAGCCGCCGCGTCCTCTTCAAGACGCTTAAAGCTCTTTTCCTTGATTACGCCGCCCTTTATGTATTTTAAAAATGTCTTGTCGCCGAAACGCTCAGCCGCGTGGTGGAGCAAGTCCTTTAAAGTTTTAATTTCTTGCATAATTTCTCCTTACTTGCAGCTTTCTATGTATTTCATCAAATCGTTTACCGTAAACAGATTGGCAAGCTCCGTTTCGGGAATATTAATTCCGAATTCGTCCTCAACGCCTGTGAGCATACTCATAAAATCGTATGAGTTAAATCCCAAATCCTGCGAAAAATAGCTTTCCGGCTTTACGTCCTCCGGCTCAATCTCCACATAATCCATAAAAATTTCTGTTAATTTCTCCAACATAGTTCTCTATCCTTTCTTTCTTTCTTTCTTGATTTATTTAATCAGTTTAAATTATCCAATATTTTTCCGAGCGTAATATTTCCGTCCGATGTTCCCATAAGCATTGACTTTTTCATAGCCGCGTATAGGTCTTTTAAATCCTCCTCGGGCTTTTCGTTCATCAAATACTCAAAGCAGAATTCAAGCGCGTTGTCCTGAGGTCTGTGGAATATGGATATATACAAATTCTGCTGCGACGCGTGATTGCTGTACAAAATCAAATCCATATTATTCTTTATATCCTCGGGCAGAGCGTGCGCCATAGGCGACCAATATGAAAATCCTATCGCCTCGTAAATATAAAGAGGAGGATTTTTGTCCTTTTCCGCCTGTAATTGCAGCAGCTTTACGTAATTCAAATCGCTGTGCTTGAATATTTTATTCTGATATGCCGCGTAATCCTTTACCGTGTCCAAAAAGCTCGTTTCCTCGGGGACATCGCTGCGCATATTTACAAAGTTTACCGTTGTGCCGCCGGAACGCTTTTCAAGCAGCGTCGCGCGGCGGTTAAGCATAAGCCTGAAGGATATGTTCGATTCGCGCTCGTTAAAGCTCGAAAGTGCGCATCTTAAGCCCGTCATAAGTATGCAGGGCACGCTGACCTTGTTTTGCTCGGCAAAATCCGTAATCTGCTTTGTTTCCTCGGCTGTAAGCGAGAATTTTATAACATTGCCCTCGGATTGCGCGCCGCATACGCCTGCCGCGCGAAGATTAGGGTTGCCTGTTTTTTCACGAAATTCCTTAAGCCTTGACGGACGGAGATAGTCTGTAAAAATCGGGTTGAAATTATCAATCTCGTTTTTCCAGAACATTACGTCCTCAATCTGACGCTGACTGCCGTTATACGCAAGCTCCTTTTTAAGCGCCTCAACATATGAGCGCATCGGCTTTGGTTCGGGCGCGAGTCCCTTTTTCGCAAGATACAGGTCAAGAATATCATATAAAAACATCTGCGCTGAATACGCGTCCATCTGCAAATGATAGGTGTTTATGTAATATCCGCTTTTGCCGCAGGGCAGCTTTAAGAATTTGATATAATTGAGCTTTGATTCCCAAATGTTAAAAGGCTGTCTTGTCCAGTTGTCAATAGTTTTATATGCCTCAGCCTCGCTCATATCGGATAAATCAACAATTTCGGGAGTGCGGTTGTCCTCGGGAAGAATGTACTGCAAAAATGTTTCGCCCTCTTTGGTAAGGCAAATTCTCGAATACTCGTTTCTTTTGTACGCGTCCTTTACCGCGTCCGCCAAAACGTCAAAATCCAAATCGCCCTTAAACTGCATCGACATACCTATATTAAGCGATTCAACCTTATCGGTATACGCGAGCTGCGTGTAATACAAAAACGTCTGCGATGTGTTAAGAGGATAACACTCGTAAGATGTTCCGTTTATAATCTTTTCCATTTATTTACTCCTTTTCCCGCTCGGGCTTTGTTACGGCTCCGAGCGCGTCCACGACCTCTCTGAACGCATCTCCTATATGCGTTATACGGTCTGTGCCTATTGTGTCCACTACCGCGCCCGCGTATGCAAGCGCTTTTTGGTTCATATCATAGTATGCCTCGGCTCCGTCCGCGTTGAGCATTATATATACCTTTCGCCTGTCCGCGTCCGAGCGTTCGCGCACTATAATTCCCATTTTTTCCAAATTTGCAATAGTGCGGTTCATTTGAGACTTGTGCATTGCCAGCTTTTTGCATAACTCCGTTGCGGTAATAGGCTCGCCGGCGTTTTCAATCATATTGCAAACCGCAAATTCTCTGTGTGTGAGCGTTCCGGACATCATCGTCATACGCATAATGCCCTCAAACTGTACCCATGTGCTTAAAACGCTTTTAACCACGTCTTTTTGTTCGTTGTTACTCATTTTCATCTCCGACCGCAAATAAAGGATTTTACATTATCGACCGCCCGCCGATGCGGAATAAAAATCCGTTTCGTGTATAAGTGATGTAAACGTCAATAAAATAGTTGATTTTATAAATAGTTGATTTTATTAACTAATTAGATAGTATACCTTTTTTCAGCCTTTGTCAATAGATATTAAAAAAATTTACGCGGATTTGACAATTTATTTTCATAGTGGTAAAATAATCATAGCTTAAAAAGAAACAACGGAGGAAAACCGATTTGAAAACCAAGCTTTTAAAGGAACTGGTAAAGCCGATTGGAATGAAAAAACTGTATTCTCTGCCGGAGGACGAGCTTATAGAGCTTATAAAAAGAGATTGGCGCATAGACGATGTACCCGACTTTATGTATAAGATTTTCAAGGTAACCAAGACCTTTACGGACGACAGACCCGTTTTTAAGATTGAGCCTAAGGGCGGCGCATCGGATAGAGTAATAGTGTTTATCCACGGCGGAGGCGGTATGCTGTGCCCGACGATTTTTCACTTTCACACCGCCGCAAGACTTGTAAGAAACACCGGCGCGGCGCTGTATATGCCGTTTTATCCGTTAGCACCCGAGCATACGCTCCCCGAGGCGTGCGCGTGGCTTGACAAGGTTTACGAGGATATTACGAGCCGACATTCTCCGAAAAATATAACCGTCATAGGCGACAGCGCGGGTGTGTCTTTGGGCGTAAGTATGTGTGAGCGAAGTGATAAAAAGCCGGCGGCTATGGTTATGATTTCACCCGGCGCCGGAATTGAAAAAAACGATGAAAAAATGCGCGCGCTTGAGAAAAAAGATGTTATTATATCCTGCCGAATGGTGGATATTATAAAAAAATACTGGAGCGGAGAAATGTCCGCGGACGATTCCGCGTATAACTCGGCGTATACCGATTTTACCGGATTTCCGCCCATACTTCTTTATTACGGCACAAACGAGATATTTTACGCTTATATCGGCGACGTGATAAACGAGATACGCCGTTTTGACATTCCGCTTGAAATACGCGAGGGAAAGGGACTGTTTCACGATTGGGCGATTGTCGGAATGTTGCCGGAGGGCAAGCAGGCGCAGAACAGAATATGTAGGTTTATTTTAGAAAACACGGAGGGATAAATTAATATGAAAAAAATTCTTTGCTTTGGAGATTCAAACACTTGGGGTCATAACCCCGTGGATTGCTCGCAGCTTGAAAAGCCTTGGCCCGTTGCGATGCGCGGTATGCTGAGGGACTATGAGATAATAAGCGACGGCGTATGCGGCAGAGCGGCGCGAAACAGGGTTAAGGCGGGCGACGGCACGGACGGAATAGATGTGTTCAGAGAAAAATATCTTACGGGCGAAAATGATTTTGATTTGATAATAATAATGCTCGGCACCAATGATGTTTTAAACTCCAATAATTTTACGCCCGACGAGATTGCCGAAACATTAAGTATGTATGTGAAAGAGTGCCGCGATAAATTCGGCTCCGAAAAGCCTAAAATATTGCTTGTTTCACCGATTTTAATACGCGATTACTGTATGAAACATTCGATATTCAGCGAATTATACAGTGAGATGTCCGTTATCAAATCGCGCTGCTTGGCAGAAAAAATATCCGAAATTGCCCGCCGCGAGGGTGTGTATTTTATGGACGCGGCAAAGGCTGCGGCAGCCTCGCCGATAGACGGTGTGCATATGGACGAAAAAGAGCATATGAGGCTTGCGACGGCGATAGCGGCAAAGGTAAACCTGATATTCTCCTGACGAGGTGGTTATATATGATAAGGATTTCAGACATAAAAATCGGTTTGGACGATACGGAATCCGATTTGAGAAAAAAGGTTTTAAAGCTTGTCGGTGAAAAATCCGTAAAGTCATTTGAAATATCGAAAAAATCCATAGACGCGCGGAAAAAGCCGGATATTTACTATGTTTATTCGGTTGACATTGAAACGGATAACGAGGAGCGCATTGTAAAGAAAATCAAAAACGCGCGCATTGTAGAAAAAAACCATACGTGTTCCCGAAAGGCGGAGAATTGCAAAATCCGGTGGTGGTAGTCGGAGCGGGACCGGCGGGACTTATGTGTTCGCTTACGCTCGCGCAGAACGGCTATAAGGTGATACTTCTTGAACGCGGCAAATGCGTTGAGGAGCGCAAGAAAGACGTTGAGGCGTTTTTTGAGGCGGGATTTTTAAATCCCGAGTCGAACGTGCAGTTCGGAGAGGGAGGAGCCGGCACATTCTCGGACGGTAAGCTCACCACGGGTATAAAGGATTTTCGCATACGCAAGGTATTGGAGGAATTTTATAAGCACGGCGCACCCAAGGAGATACTGTATTATTCAAAGCCGCATATAGGAACGGATAATCTGTATATAATGGTGTCCGCGATACGCGAGGAAATAAAAAGGCTCGGCGGTGATGTGAGATTTTCAAGCAAGCTCGTAAATATAAAAACCTCCGACGGAGCCGTGCGCGGAGCGCTGGTGCAAGGCGAGGACGGCGAGTATGAAATCAAAACGGATAATATAGTGCTTGCGATAGGACACAGCGCACGCGATACTTTTCTTATGCTCCAAAACAGGAATATCGCAATGGAGCAAAAAAGCTTTTCCGTAGGCGCGAGAATCGAACATTCGCAGGAGATGATAAATAAAAGCCAGTACGGCAGACAGCATAAAAGGCTGCCTGCCGCCGATTATAAAATGGCGGTGCATCTTGACAGCGGCAGGGGAGTATACACCTTTTGTATGTGCCCGGGCGGCAGCGTTGTGGCGTCCGCGTCCGAGGACGGCGGAGTGGTTACAAACGGTATGAGCTGTTTCGCGCGCGACGGAAAAAACGCCAACAGCGCACTGCTTGTGAATGTTACGCCCGATGATTTCAAGACTTCGGACCCGCTTGCCGGAATGTATTTTCAGCGTGAAATAGAGCAGCGCGCGTTTGAACTTTGCGGCGGAAATTATGACGCGCCCTGCCAGAGAGTGGGAGATTTTTTGGGCATTGAAAACGACGGAAAGAACGACGTTGAGCCGACATACAGACCCGATGCGTGCTGGACAAGTATGGACGAGATATTTCCTCAATTTATTACGGACTCAATGCGCGAGGCTATAATAAAAATGGACAATAAGCTGCATGGATTCGCAAGCCCTGGAGCGGTGCTGACGGGACCGGAAACGCGTTCTTCGTCGCCGGTGAAACTTATAAGGGATAAAAAAACAATGCAGTCAAACATAGCGGGACTCTATCCCTGCGGAGAGGGTGCCGGCTACGCCGGAGGAATAATGTCCGCGGCTGTTGACGGGATAAAAATAGCGGAAATGATAGCGATAAACAGCGGAAAACACTAAAATTTCGACAGCAAAAAAAGCGTTGCGAAACGCTTTTTTTATTTACGTATTTTCAATTCAAAAACTTAGTCGGAGAAACCCCCGTAAATCTTTTGAAGGTTTTGTAAAAGGTGGAGTAATCGCTGAAACCGCAGGCGGCATACAGGTTCTTTACCGATTTGTATCTCGGCAGCAGCTGCTTAGCCTTTGCTATTCTGCGCGTGTTTACAAATTCCTTTATTGTCAGTCCCGTTTCCTCCTTAAAGATATGGCACATATGATATTTATTCATATAAAAGTGACCCGCAAGCTCGTCCAGGGAAATGCCGTTTACAAAATTGTTGTTAATATATTCTTTAATGCTTGCGATAAGCTTGTTTTCACTTTCCTCGTTTATCGGCTCTTTCAGCATTATAGTGTTCACTTTCGCGATAAATTGTATTATGTACGTGCGTATCATAACCTCGCTTTCGGGAACCTTGTTTTCCATATAATAATGTATATTTTCAAAGAAGTCCTTAAGATTATATTCCTCGGCAAGCCAGGACGGGATACGGTTGTTTTCGCCGTAATTCAGGCGATCGATACCGCTTAAAAGGTCATACGGTATTTTTTCAATCCACTCTCTGCTTACCTGTATAAAATGCCTCTCATACGGCTCGTCGGAATTAAACGACACGGTGTGCAGCTCCCCGGGACGAGTGACAAAAACATCGCCGCTTTCGGCTTTGTATGACGAGCTTTCCACCATATATGATGCGTTGCCGCTCAGAAAAATCAGAAATTCATAATATTTATGAGAATGTGTGGCAAGTCCCGGCGGCTTGGCGGCGGCATAGCTGTACATATAATCATCACATCTGAATGATATTCCCATGACGTTTTCCTCCTTGTAAAAATTTTTATCGGAATATTTTAGAAAAAATACGGCGGGCAAAACCCGCCGCAGTATATGCTTGAATTTACTTTAGCTTATAAGCTATATCGTTCCAGAAAAGCTCCTTTTCAAAGTCGTTGACCTTTGTATCCGCGCCTATATGAACAAACTCAATGCCCATCATTTCAGCCCAATCCTTCATCATCTCGGCGGTAACGTCGTAAGAAAGCACGCTGTGGTGAGCGCCGCCCGCCTTTATCCAACATTCGGCGGATACCTCAAGAGAGGGGAGCGGTTTCCACATAACTCCGGCAACGGGCAAATTCGGCATCGGTTTAAGAGGATTGCACGCCTTAATATCGTTTACAATCAATCTCATTCTGCCGCCCATATCAACAAGCGACGCGACGATAGCGTCGCCGTTCTTTGAGTCGAATACAAGTCTTGCGGGATCGCCCTTGCCGCCGATGCCGAGCGGGTGTACCTGAATTTTAGGCTTATCCGCCGCGACAAGCGGGCATACCTCCAGCATATGCGCGCCGAGAATATGCTCATTGCCCTTTTCAAGATGATATGTATAGTCCTCCATAAACGCCGTTCCGCCGGTCATACCCTCGGACATAGACTTCATAATAACATCCATCGCGGCAACTTTCCAGTCACCCTCGGCGCCGAAACCGTATCCGTCCGCCATCATATTCTGAGCGGCAAGACCCGGGAGCTGCTCAAGACCGTGGAGCGTGTCAAAATGCGTAACAAACGCGCTGTAGCCGTATTCCTCGCAAATCTTTCTGATTGCGATTTCCTCCTTTGCCTGGTAGCGTACAGCGGCAATATTATCCGTATCCATTGTGTAACGGCTGTTGTATTCGTCCATTTTCGCGTCGATTTCAGCCTCGGTAACCTCGTTTAAAACGTCAACCAAATCGCCTACGGCTCTGTATTCAACGTCCCAACCGAACTTGATTTCAGCCTCTACCTTGTCGCCCTCGGTAACAGCCACCTGACGCATATTGTCGCTGAAACGAACCATTTTAAGCTCTTGACTGAGAGCGTATCCGCAAGCGCTGCGCATCCAGTTTGAAAGCTTTGTCTGCGGCTCCTCGTCCTGCCAGTAGCCTACGATTACCTTTCTCGGCATACGGAGTCTTGAACCGATAAAGCCGTGCTCTCTGTCGCCGTGAGCCGATTGGTTAAGGTTCATAAAGTCCATATCGATTTCATTCCACGGAATTTCGCGGTTGAACTGCGTATGGAAGTGGCAGTAAGGCTTTTTGAAGTCCTTTAAGCCGTTTATCCACATTTTTGACGGACTGAAAGTGTGCATCCAGGTGATTACACCGGCGCACTTGTCGTCATATGTAGCCTCTTTAAAAATTTTTGTGATTTCCGACGGAGTTTTTACCGTGGGCTTGTACACTATTTTGCAGGGCATTTTGCCCGACGCGTTAAGTCCCTCGACCATAGCCTGCGAATCCTTTGCGACCTGCTCAAGAGTTTCCTCGCCGTAAAGGTATTGGCTGCCCGTGATAAACCAAAATTCAAATTCTTTTATCGATTTCATCAATCTCTCTCCTTATCTTATAATATACAACCATTATATATGAGAACAATTACTTTTTCAATAGGTTTTCGCTTATTTCTTCTAAATATTTTTCTATATTTTCACATTGCATAAATCCCGACATTATGCACGCTCCGTCCGCGCCGCGTTCCTTTATTTGCGATATATTCCGCGGCGAAATTCCGCCTATTCCGTATACCGGAATATTCACGGAGCGCTTTACGCGCTCGAGAAAATCCAATCCTCTCGGCTCAAGTCCCTTTTTACAGTCGGTGGCAAAAATATGACCCGCTGTTACATAGTCCGCGCCCATTTTTTCCGCCGCTTTCGCCTCCTCGGGAGAATGAACCGACACGCCGACCGTTTCAAAGGTGCTTTTAATGCTTTTATTCATCATATGCAGCGGAAGATGTATTTTTTTCGCGCCCAAATCCGCCGCCTCGTTTATATAAGAATGAAGTATCACATCGGGGCATACCGAAATAATCCGCCGCGCCAGCTCTTTGTAATCATCGCCGGATAGGTCCTTTTCACGCAGAATGACCGTAATTCCGTTTTTGTAAAGCTTTTCTATCCGTTCCGTAAAGTCTGAGCATAGCTTTCGGTCTGTTACGCATACTATCTTAAACATAAATATAGTCACTCATTACGGGCTGCAAACCCTGCTCCTCAATCGCCTTGAAAACCTCATCGACATTTCTCGGGTCGGAGATTTCAAACTGCTCGTCACCCTTTTGCTCGCCGGTGTGACCGCCTATGCCGACGTCAACTCCCGCGCTTATCTTGGTAGCGGCGATTTTTATGATATTGTCTCTGAAACGCTCACATTCGCGCGTGGAAATGGTAATACTAGCGAACGGCATAAATATTCTGTAAGCGCAGATTACCTGCAAAAGCTGCGGCTCGTGAACGTCCTTCGGATTGATTTTGTCGTTGTTGATTATCGGGCGCAGCCTCGGACAAGAAAACGCTATTTCGGCGTGCGGATATTTTTTCTGCAAAAGATAAGCGTGCATACCGGTAGCGAACGCGTCCTTTCTGAAATCGTCCAGACCCAACAGCGCCGCAAATCCCACGCCGCGCATACCGCCTATTATCGCTCTTTCCTGCGCGTAAAATCTGTAAGGGAAGACTCTTTTGTGTCCCTCAAGGTGGAGAGTTTCATATTTGTCGCTGTTGTAGGTTTCCTGAAATACCGTCACAAAATCCGCGCCGCATTTATGCAGATGCGCATATTCGTCGGAATTCATCGGATATACCTCTATGCCTACAACCTTAAAATATTTCTTGGCTATCTTACAGGCGTTTCCGATATATTCCACGTCAGACATTTTTCTGCTTTCGCCCGTAAGCAACAGAATTTCCTGCAAGCCGGTTTCGGAAATCGCTTTCATTTCGCACTCAATTTCCTCCTCCGTGAGCTTTGCGCGGCGTATTTTGTTGTAGCAGTTAAAGCCGCAGTATATGCAGTAATTCTCGCAGTAGTTTGCAATGTAGAGCGGAGTGAACATCGCTATTGAGTTGCCGAAGTGCTTTCTTGTTTCAATCTGCGCTCTTTGAGCCATTTCTTCAAGAAACGGCGCCGCCGCGGGTGAAAGCAGCGCGGCAAAATCCTCGGGTGTAAGAGTATCGTGCACCAAAGCGTTTTGTACATCTTTTTCGGTGTACCTGTCGTAATCGTAGCCGTTCATGGCGGATATTACCTCGTCAAGCATTGTTGAATCGAGGATTTCCATACCCTGCATATATTCCATATGATTTGTTCTTTCTTCTGTTTTTGCCATTTTAAGCGTCCCCTTTAATTATGTAAAAATCCCGTGAGCGGCGATGATGCGCGCGCACCCTTTTCAACCACGTTGCCGAAACCGGCAAGATACGACTCGCGTCCCGCCTCTATTGCTTTTTTGAACGCGCTCGCCATTGCCGGAACATCGCCCGCTGTCGCGATGGCGGTGTTTGCCATCACGGCTGCCGCGCCAATTTCCATAGCCTCGCACGCCTGCGACGGTCTGCCGATTCCCGCGTCCACAATTACGGGCAGGTCTACTTCATCTATGATAATTTGTATAAAATCCTTTGTGCAAAGTCCCTTGTTTGAACCGATGGGCGAGCCTAAAGGCATTATGCACGCCGCGCCGGCATTCTGCAAATCCCTCGCGAAGTTCAAGTCGGGGTACATATACGGCATTACCACAAAACCCTCTTTTGCCAATATTTCCGTTGCCTTGAGTGTTTCGTAATTATCGGGCAGAAGATATTTACTGTCCCGTATCGCCTCGATTTTTATAAAGTCGCCACAGCCGGTTTCACGGGCAAGCCGCGCTATTCTTACAGCCTCGTCCGCGTTTCTCGCGCCGGAGGTGTTCGGCAAAAGCGTAACGCCCTCGGGTATATAATCAAGAATATTTGCCACGTCACCGCCCGCCGCGCGGCGAAGAGCGAGAGTGATTATCTGCGCTCCCGCGTTTTCCACAGCCGCCTTTATAAGGTCAAGCGAATACTTGCCGGAGCCGAGTATAAATCTCGATGTAAATTCGTGTCCGTTTAATATTAGTTTGTCTTCCATTTTAATCCTCCATTCCGCCGCTTTGCGGCGGCACAAATTGCAACTCGAAAAAGAAACAAGCAAATTGCCGTTATTTTTCGCGTTATTTTTCTTTCCCTGTAATAATTCTCAATGCCAGATTAGCCTGATGCGCCGCGCACAGCGCCACGCGCGGAGCGACGAGAGGCACACCCTCGGCTATGCCGTTTTCGCTGTCGCCGCAAAGGTAAAATCTGTCGCATATTTTACGCGTCGTTATGAGGTTTGAGCTTTCCAAACCCGCCATACCCGACGCGGATATAATCGTTGAGCCGCCGCATTCCGACAGCACTGTATTTACAAGCATTGCCTTGTTTTCCGCCTTGTCAAACGCCTCGCAAATTATGGGATATTTCCCGAAAATATCCGCCGCGTTGCTCTCCGTAACGCGGGCGTTGTCCGAGGTTATTTTTATAAACGGGTTAAACCGTTTGATTTTCCTTGTCAAAGCGTCGGTTTTCGGCGTGCCTATGTCGTCAATGTCATACTGCTGGCGGTGCAGATTGGTTATATCAACCCTGTCGAAATCCACAAGATGAAGATGTCCCACTCCCGCCCTTGCAAGCATCACGGCTATATTTGAACCCAGTCCGCCAAGACCGGCAACAGCCACTGCCGAGGACTTTAATATATTATGCGTCTTTTCGCCGTGGCGTTCGATAAGAGCATTTTCGTATTCTTCAAATGTTATCATCAGCCGCCTCCGACAAAGCTTACCACTTCTATCACGTCGCCGCTGTTTATCGCGGTTTTATCGTAGTCCGATTTTTTGATAATAGCGCCGTTTATTTCCACAGCGATTTTGTCGCGCTTGTATCCGTTGCCCTCGAGAAGTTCGGCAAGACTGCCGTAATCCTCGTGTTCCTTTCCGTTAAGATAAATCATTTTTCCTCACTCCCAATTATTGTATACTAATGCGGATTTTCCCGCTTTTCGCTCACTATGACGGTCGGCAATGACATCTCGCTGTATTGTGTCGAGATAATACTGTTTTTCGCGATTCTCGAATAAAGCCCCGCCATTTTGCCGCCGTATAAATATATTCCGGTAATATTGCTGTATTTTTTGTATTTTGCGTTTTCGTCGTGAGTAATATCTATATTGACCGTCGCATACGGCTCGCAGTATTCCTGCAAAAGATAGTTGTTATCGATATTTTCGGTTACTTCTTTTTTCCATTCCTCGTCCGTCATTCCCTCAACGCCCGCATAAACGCCCTTTGAGGCGTAGGAATCCTCGGGCTTTATTACCCACTTGTCCTTGTCCGAGAGCACATTATGAGCCTTAACCTGCTCGTCCGTAAGCGACACGGTGTAGGGGATATGCTCCTTTACAAATTGCGCCTCTTTATCGGTAAGAAATGCCGTTGTCATATCGTTATGCAAAATCTTAAACACAATTTTGTTGTGTATAACCTGAGTTTTAAAATCTCCGATAAGACACACATCGTTGTTTTCAGCCGCCCTTATAAAAGGAAGAACGCGGTCGTAATTGCGCATTATATCGCAAGTCACCGCGCGCCTGTATACGGCGTTTGTGTGTCTGCCGCTCGGCGAAAGGAGCTTGCCGTTCTCGTATTTTAGGTCGGTTATCTCACATATTTCACATTCAATGCCGCTGTCCTCAAAAGCCTTTTTAAACGCTTTAAATTCACGGCTTATATCGCCGTTAAAGAAATCCGCAATGGCGACATACGGATTTTGAACCGCCCTGTCATATGTTTTATAGATGTCCTTAAAGGCTTTAACCCAGGAATCAAACAATTCAAAGGTGCGCACATTGTATTTCTTGATAAATTCGTTATATGTGCTTGTCAGCTTTATCGCCTGATTAAGCTCCTTGTCCTCGTTCATAGCGCTCGAACCGTCCGCGTTAAATTCGCAAAACTTGAATGAGAAGTCGTCCTCGTTAAAGAATATGTCGATACGCGCGATGGGCAGAGCACATTCGTAATGATTGAGACGGAGTATCAGCCTTTCAAGCCGTTCTTCAAAGCCGAAAAGCTTTCTGTATTCCGCGTTTGACTGATATTCGCGAATAACCTTTTCAAGTATTCCGTACATAACCGAAGATATTTCATTGAAATACTCAGCCATTTCCTCGGTGAACATTTTCGGGATATACAGCGTATGCACGTAATAGCCGTGATAGCGCGCCGTGTATGTTTTAATGTACTGCTGTTGTATTTTGGCGCTGCTTACGCTTTCCTCAAAATTACTGTCAACAAGCTGTTTGTAATATTCTTCTGCTTTCTGCAATGTAAATGTCTCCTTTAAAAGCTTTTTGGTCAGCAGAACACGGAGGGGATTTTTGAAAGCTGTTCAATTTGAACATCACCCTCGGTAAGCGGCTTTATATCCTCTAAAAATTTAAGAAAATGTTTAGCGTTATTGTGCTGTTCTATCGCGGTGTCATTGAGCCATTCCTCGATAAATGTAAATTTTGAGGCATCGCATCTGTTCTGATATATTTTATATGCAAGATTACCTTTTTCCTTGCGCGTTTCGCGCACCACATTTACGGCGCATTTTTTAAATTCGTCAACACTGCCCGAAAGCACGTTGAATTTGGCTATTATCGTAATCATATTTGTTCAGCTCCTTAAAATTCTTCTTCTAATTATATCATATCAAGCCGACTTTTACAAGCGGTTGAACAAATTTCTTGACGCAACATTATCAAAGTGGTATAATAAACGGGTTAATAAGGGATTACGAAAGGATATATTTACCGATGGACAAGCATAAATTTATAAGTGAGAATTTCGGCATATCGGAAAAGACTCTGAAATTGGTTGAAGAGGCTGAGAATAACATAAAAGAGCAGTTTAAGTATATAGAAAACATATGCGAGATAAACCAGCTCAGGGTGATGAAGGCATTCGCGGATAACCGCGTGTCGGACAGCCATTTTACCGCCACTACGGGATACGGCTATGACGATTTGGGACGGGATACTCTTGACAGAGTGTATGCCGATATTATGGGTGCGGAGGACGCGCTTGTGCGTCATAATTTTATATCGGGAACGCACACGATTTCAACGGCGCTGTTCGCGGTTCTTCGCCCGGGCGACACTCTTTTGTCCGTAACCGGAAAACCGTATGACACGCTTGAGGAGGTAATAGGAATACAGGGCGAGGATGGCAACGGCTCTCTTAAGGATTTCGGCGTAAGGTACGAGCAGATTGATTTGCTGCCGGACGGCACGCCCGACCTAAAGCAAATAGAAACGGCTCTCACGAGTATGAGCGTCAAGGCGGTTACGATACAGCGCAGTAAGGGTTACGGCTGGCGCCCAACCTACAGCGCGAGGGAGATAGGCGCGCTGATTGAGTTTGTGAAGAAAATATCTCCCGAAACAATTTGCATAGTGGATAATTGCTACGGCGAATTTGTTGAAACGGAGGAGCCTACGGCTTTCGGTGCGGACCTTATCGCCGGTTCGCTTATAAAAAATCCCGGCGGCGGACTCGCTCCGACGGGCGGATATATAGCGGGAAAGAAAAAATATGTGGAGCTTTGCGCGTATAGGCTTACCTCCGTCGGAATAGGCAAGGAGGCGGGCGCGTCGCTCGGCTTTAACAGGCAGATGTATCAGGGACTTTTTATGGCGCCGCATACCGTGTCGCAGGCTCTTAAGGCGGCGGTGCTTTGCAGTGCGGTGTTTGATAAGCTCGGCTTTGAGGTTGACCCGAAACCGAACGAAATTCGCCATGATATAATTCAGTCGATAAAATTCGGCAGCGCGGATAAGGTAATCGCATTTTGCGAGGGAATACAAAAGGGCGCGCCGGTGGACAGCTTTGTAACGCCCGAGCCGTGGGATATGCCGGGATATAACGACCCTGTTATAATGGCGGCGGGCGCGTTTGTTCAGGGCGCGTCGATAGAATTATCAGCCGACGCTCCGATTAAGCCGCCGTATATCGCGTATATGCAGGGCGGACTGACATATGAAAGCGCCAAGCTCGGAATTATGGTGGCGGCGGATAAAATGATGAAAAAATAATTACGCATTTTGCATACGGAGGTAGGAAAAATGAGTCTTAATTTAAAACAGAATGTGAAATGTCCGCGCTGCGAACAAATGAGCGAGGTCACCGTATGGAATTCCATAACCGTAAAGGACAGCGCGGATTTAAAGCAGGATTTGCTAAAAGGAAAAATAAATATGTTTAATTGCCCGTCCTGTTCGTATAGGGCGCTTATGCCTACGCCTATGCTGTACCACGACGAGGAAAAACGTCTTATGATTTCATTTTCGCCGTGCAGCGACCCCGTTTTAAAGCAGCAGCTTTTTGATAATATGCAGAAAGCGTCAAAGGAATCTGGAGAGCTTGAAAAAATGGAAGGCTATAATCTTCGTTTTGTGGCGGATTATAACGAGCTGCTTGAAAAAATCCTTATTTTTGATAACGGTATGAGCGATAAGACGATTGAGGTTATAAAGCTTATGATTTTGTCGCAGGACATTGAAAAGGCGGAACAGAGGGTATGCCGTTTCGGTAAGTATGAGAACAGCTCTGTTGAATTTATGGTTTACGATACGATAGAAAACCAAACCTACACGTCAGCCGTGCCTAAGGAAACGTATGATACCGTTGATATTCAGCTGAAGGAGTCGGGAGTTAAACCCTACAGCTTTGGCTGGGAGGAGGTAAACCCGTCATACGCAACAAAGCTGCTGAACGGATTTAACAACTGATGGACAGGGTTTTTGAGTATAAAATCGAAAATAAATATGATAAATCAAATGTTATAACGGTGCTTAAGCAGCATTTTAAGATGTCAACGTCACTGATTAAGTCTTTGAAAAAATATGACGGCGGCATAAGTCTTAACGGCGGACATATCCGCACGGTTGACGCGGTTAAAACCGGAGATATTTTAAGGATAACATTACGCGAGGGCGCGTCCGAGAATATTATTCCGAAAAATATACCGCTTGACATAGTGTACGAGGACGAGGACGTTCTGATACTCAACAAGCCGCCGCATATGCCGACGCACCCGTCAATGGGGAATTATGAAAATTCTCTCGCGAACGGAGTTATGTATTACTTTCGAAGCAAGGGAGAGGAACGCGTATTCCGCGCGGTAAACCGCCTGGACAAGGATACCTCTGGACTTATGGCGGTGGCGAAGAACGCATATATTCACGCGCGGCTCGGTGATGAAATTCGGACAAAGCAGCTCAGAAGAAAATATAAGTGCATTGTCTGCGGTGATGTATCCGAGGACGGCACGGTTGACGCGCCGATAAAGCGCGCGGACGGCAGCGTTATAAACCGCGTTGTATCAGCCGACGGACAAAGAGCCGTCACTCATTACATAGTGATTGAGAGGTACGGCGAATATACCCTGCTTGAAATGGAGCTTGAAACCGGACGGACGCACCAGATACGCGTTCATATGGCTCACATAGGGCATCCGCTTGCGGGCGATTGGCTTTACGGCGAGGAAAATAAGGAGCTTATACCGCGGCAGATGCTCCATTCCTGTTATCTGAGCTTTGTGCACCCGATAACGGGCAAGGAACTTGAATTTTATAATGAAACAGCGCAGGATATGATAGATTTTATCAAAAAACTTTAAATCCGGCTGCAAATACAAAACTATAACTATATTGGAGGCGAATTATATGCTTGTCGGAATAATAGGAGCTATGGAGCTTGAGGTACAGGCTTTAAAGGAGCTTATGGCAGACAGCGAAATACAGAAAATAAGCGGCATTGATTTTTTTAGCGGCAGAATAAACGGAGCAGATACCGTTGTGGCTGCGGCGGGTGTGGGCAAGGTAAACGCCGCCGTATGCGCTCAGACGATGATACTTAAATATTCACCCGATCTCATCATAAATGTGGGCGTAGCCGGCGGACTTAGCGACACGTTCAAAATAGGCGATATAGCTGTCGCGGACTATGTTGTTGAGCACGATATGGACACAACGCCCATAGGCGACGAAAAGGGCTTTATATCGGGAATAAATATGGTAAAAATGCCGTGTGACCGAGTAATTGCCGATATGATGGTAAGCGCGGTCGATAAGGTCGGGAAAATAAAGGCGCAAAGGGGTATAATAGCCTCGGGAGATCAATTTATAAGCACGCAAAAGCAGCGCGACGCGATAATACACGATTTCGGCGCTATAGCCGCCGAAATGGAGGGCGCTAGCATAGGACACGTATGCGTGATGAATAGTACGCCATTTGGCGTATTGCGCGCGATTTCCGACGGCGCGAATGACGATTCGCCTATGGACTATCCCGAATTTGCAAAAATGGCTGCGGCAAATTCGGTAAAAATAATTCTTGAGCTTTTGGAAAATATAAAAGGAGTGTATTGATGTGCGTAAAATAAAGAGCTTTCAGGTAGACCACAGAAAGCTTGAAAGGGGTATTTATATATCGAGAAAGGACGCCGATGTGGTGACGTATGATATGCGCTTTTGTAAGCCGAATTGCGGAGTTGTGCTCAATAACGTCACTCTTCATACGGTTGAGCATATGATAGCGACATTTGTGAGAAATTCGGATATAAAAAACGAGGTGCTGTACTTCGGACCGATGGGCTGTCAGACGGGATTTTATTTGCTTATTCGCGACGTAGTGACAAAGGATAAGGTTCTGAAAATCGTCAAGGACGTTCTGCAAAAGACAATAGACCATACGGGCGCAGTTTTCGGCGCGAGCGAGATTGAGTGCGGAAACTATAAAATGCTTGACCTTGACAGCGCGAAAGAGGCGTGCCGCGATTACCTTGACGTTATCGCTGATGTTGACGATATAATAACATATGACGAGGTAAACAAAATGGGACGCTGACCGCGTCCCTGTTTCTTTAAATGGAAAGCCTTTCCATAGCCGAGATTTCATCAAGGAGGATAAACGTGAAATATATATACCAGCTGTTCATAATAATGCTTGTCACCTTTGCGGGTGAAATGCTGCATCATTTTATACCGATTCCGGTACCGGCAAGCATATACGGACTTATACTTATGCTGATTCTGCTTTGCACAAAAATTATAAAGCTTGAGAATATAGAAAAGACATCGGATTTCCTGATAGAAATAATGCCGTTTATGTTCATACCAGGCGGCGCGGGACTTATAACCGCGTGGGGAGAGCTAAAGGGAATACTCCTGCCGGTGAGCGTTATAACCGTTGTGTCAACGGTGGCGGTAATGGCGGTTACGGGCAAGGTGACGGAGCTTGTAATGAAATTCGACAAAAGGAAAAGAGGCAAGAAAAATGAACGCTGTAATGACTGACAGTATATTCTTTGGCGCGGTGATAAGCGTCGCGGGATATATGATAGGAATATTTCTGAAAAAGAAAATACCTATTTTAAACCCGCTTTTAATATCGATAATATTCGTTATAGCGGTGATAAAGATATTCGGAATCGACTATGAAACCTATAACAGCGGCGCAAAATATATAAGCTATCTGCTTACGCCCGCGACGGTATGCCTTGCGGTGCCGCTTTACAGGCAGATAAGCGTGCTTAGGGAACACGCAAAGGAAGTATTTATCGGCATATTCGCCGGAGTTATTGCAAGTATGGGCAGCATACTTTTAATGTCCTACCTCTTCGGGCTTACCCACGAGCAATATGTGACGCTCTTGCCAAAGTCTATAACAACCGCGATAGGTATGGGTGTCAGCGAGGAGCTTGGCGGCATACAAACAATCACGGTCGCGGTTATAATAATAACCGGCGTAATAGGAAACATAATCGCCGAGTGGGTTCTGAAAGCCTTCAGAATAAAAGAGCCTATCGCCAAAGGACTTGCGATAGGCACCGCGTCGCACGCAATCGGCACGACAAAGGCTCTTGAAATCGGTGAAATAGAGGGCGCAATGAGCAGTCTGTCCGTAGCGGTCGCGGGACTTATGACGGTTGTGACCGCGTCGATTTTCGCGGGAATGTTATGGTTCCTCATTAAACGCGTCAAGAATTTTTTTGTAGACAATGTCGGAATTTTCCCTGAAAAAGCGCGCCATTTTTTCCGCCTCATCGCGGGAACCCGCGTAAAGGGATATGTCAAGCAGACAAATCTTGTCATCGTCATAGAGCTGACATTCCGCGGCGTATTCGTCCCTGCGGACGGGCGTTATATTGCCGCGCACGGCGTTTTTGCGCCGTTCCTCGAGGAATAAATTTTTAACGGACAAATCAATCGGTTCACGTATATAGATGGGTATGTTTGAGGTGAAAAAATCACACGCATTCATACCCTTTTGCGTTATTTCGTATTTTTGATTATGCTTGCCCGAAAGATACGAGCTTACGTGCTTTGTTGTGACAAGATTGTCAAGAGCCACTTGAAAATCGTTGTAGTTAATGTTACAATTATCTAAGACAAGGTTTAAAAGCTCGTTATAGGGAACGGCGCTGTCAACCTTGCTTAGGGTATACAGTATTATGAATTGTATAAGAACGGAATCGTCTATTTCCTTTTGATACAGCATACAAACACCTCCATATAGATACAGTATACCATAATTTAATCGAAAAAGATATAGTTAAATGAAAATTAGGAGAAGAAAAAATGGCAAAAAGGCTTACCGAGGAAGAGGAGATACAGCGCGTCAGGGAGATGTGCAAAACAGAAAACGAATATTTGGCAAAGGGCTTTGCCCGCATAGCCGGAGTTGACGAGGCGGGACGCGGACCGCTCGCCGGACCCGTATACGCGGCGGCGGTAATTTTTGAGCCGAACACCGTGATAAAGGGAATAAACGACTCGAAGAAATTGTCCGAAAAACGCCGCGAGGAGCTTTTTTATGAAATAACCGAACGAGCGCTTGCATACAATATATGCAGCGTGGACGAAAGGCGCATAGACGAGATAAATATTTTAAACGCGACCTTCGAGGCGATGAACGGAGCTGTCGGAGGGCTTTCGGTAACGCCCGACTTTGTGCTTATAGACGGTAACAGGATAAGCGGTATGACAATTCCGTATGAAACCATAGTAAAAGGCGACTCAAAAAGCATATCCATAGCGGCGGCATCGATACTGGCAAAGGTCAGCCGTGACCGATTTATATGCGAAATAGCCGAAAAATATCCGGAATACGGCTTTGAAAAGCATAAGGGCTACGGAACAAAGGCGCATACCGACGCGATATTGAAATACGGACCGTGTCCTATACATAGAAGAACATTCCTAAAGAAACTGCTTGGAGGTAATATATGAATACAAAGCAAATAGGCGATTTCGGAGAAACGGCGGCGGAAAGGTATCTTATGGAAATGGATTACAAAATCCACGAGCGCAATTTCAGACTTAAATTCGGAGAGGTTGACATAATATCCGAAAAGGACGGTTGTATGGTGTTTATAGAGGTAAAAACAAGAAAAAATAACCTTTTCGGCGAACCGAGCGAATATGTTGACCACAAAAAGCAGGAGCGAATAAA
>MSHM01000011.1:821-5464 GCA_001941225.1 Oscillospiraceae bacterium Zagget12 | reverse complement strand
GTAATAGAGGTATTCTATGAGGAAAGGAACGGAGAGCTGTTCCTGACAAAAATAAATCATATCGAAAACGCGTTTTAATTTTTTGAAAGAAGTGGAATTGATAAATGAAATATTCTGTTTTTGATACTCACTGCGACACGCTTTGCCGCGCTCTTGACGAAAACAAGCGGCTCTGTAAAAACGATTGTCATATTGACTTTGAAAGAATGTCTGAATACGAGAGCTATACGCAGGTTTTCGCATGTTTTGTTGACCCTGTGTATAAATCCGGCGCAACGCAGCGCACAATGAATTTAATTGACGCGTTCCACCGAAACACCGCGCATATGCCGCGCAATGTTAAGGCATTGCTCAGTATTGAGGGCGGCGAGGGAATATATTCCGTTTCCGCACTCAGAAATTATTACAGGCTCGGAGTTCGTGCGGCGGCGCTTACGTGGAATTATTCAAATCATATAGCGTCGGGCGCGCTTGAAAAGGACGAAAGCAGAGGGCTTACGGAATTCGGCAAAAGCATTGCGGAGGAAATGAATCGGCTCGGTATGCTCATTGACGTGTCGCATCTTAACAGGAAATCCTTTTATGATATTTCAGAAATAACCGAAATGCCGATAATAGCGACACATTCCTGTTCCGATGCCGTATGCTCTCACCCGCGCAATCTCACGGACGACCAGTTTAATATTATCAAAAGCACAGGCGGCTGCGTGGGAATAAATTTTTACCCGCCGTTTCTGACCGCAGAAAGTAAATGCGGCATTGACGACATAGTAAGGCATATAGACCATTTTATGTCGCTCGGCGGCGAGGACAACATAGGTATAGGCGCGGATTTTGACGGAGTGGATTGCCTGCCCGACGGCATAAGAGGAGCCGAGGACATATACAAGGTATTTGACAGATTATCGCAAAAGGGATATACTGATAACCGGATTGAAAAAATAAGCCATAAAAATTTTGAAAGGATATTTACAAATGCCTAAATTTTTTGTAACACGGGATAAAATAACGGAAAATCAAATAATAATCGACAGCGAGGACGTAACGCATATATCGCGCGTGCTGCGCCTTAATCGGGGCGATGTTATAACCGTTTGCGACGGCGGCGGAACGGATTACGACGCGGAAATTGTCAGAATGGAGCAAAAGAGTATTATATGCGCCGTAAAGGACAAACGCAAAAGCAATTCCGAGCCTAATATAGAGGTGACATTGTTCCAGGGACTTCCCAAGGCGTCGAAAATGGAATATATAATTCAGAAAACAACGGAGCTGGGAATATGTGAAATCACGCCGCTAAAGCTCAACAGATGCGTTGTGAGGATAGATAACCAAAAGGACGCGAAAAAGAAGATTGACCGTTGGCAAAAAATATCCGAGTCGGCGGCAAAGCAGCCGGGCAGGGGAGTTATTCCGCAAATAACGGAAATAATGACGCTTGACGAGGTAATAGAGAAATCCAAGGAATTTGATTTGTTTTTTGTGCCTTACGAATGTGAGGAGCAAAAAACTCTGAAAGAGGTTTTGCTTGCGAAACCGAACATAAAAAAGGTCGGCTTTGTGATAGGACCGGAGGGCGGATTTGATATGGCGGAAACGGAAAAGCTGCGCGCAAACGGCATAGAAACCGTAACGCTCGGCAGACGCATACTTCGCACGGAAACGGCGGGCGAGGCGGTGCTTGCGATGACGATGTACGAAATAGGCGATATAAACCGATAGATTTTGAAGGGAGAGGATATAAATGACTTTGCAGGAAATAGTGGATAACAGTGAAAACATAGTGTTTTTCGGCGGCGCCGGTGTTTCGACGGAAAGCGGAATACCCGATTTTCGGAGCGTGGACGGACTTTATAATCAAAAATACGATTATCCTCCGGAAACGATTTTAAGCAGGACATTTTTTCTTGACAAAACCGAGGAATTTTACAAATTTTACCGTGATAAGCTGATTGTAAAGGGTGCAAAACCGAATAAAGCGCATATCGCGCTTGCGCGTCTTGAGGAAAAGGGCAAGCTGAAAGCGGTCATAACGCAGAATATAGACGGACTGCACCAAACAGCGGGAAGTAAAAATGTCCTTGAGCTGCACGGCTCGACGCTCAGAAATTATTGTATGGACTGCGGAAAATTTTACGGCGCGGACGCGATAGAAAACAGCGCGGGAATACCGAGGTGCGAATGTGGAGGCATAATAAAGCCGGACGTTGTTTTGTACGAGGAAATGCTCGACGACAGCGTAATAACGAAATCCGTGAAATTTATAAGCGAGGCGGACACGCTTATAATAGGCGGAACGTCGCTGAACGTGTATCCGGCGGCGGGATTTATCAATTATTTTCACGGCAGCAATCTTGTAATTATCAACAAAGCGTCCACGCCTGCCGATAAGAACGCCGATTTGGTTATAAATAAGCCGATAGGCGAGGTGCTGGGAAGTTTGAAAATATGAGGGTTTACGCGATGAATATAAGCGGCATCGACGCGGAGGATAAGAGGTGGTACAGCTATCTTTCCGAAAGACGCGCGGAAAAGGTTAATCGCCTTAAGCACGCTCAAAAAAAGGCGCAGTCGATAGGAGCCGAGCTGCTTTTGAATTATGCCGTTAAACAAGAAACCAAGGCAAAAACGCCCGTAAATTGGGACACGGACGAAAACGGCAAGCTGTATTTAACCGATTATGACAAGATTTATGTAAACCTGTCACATTCGGGAGATTACGCCGTATGCGCCGTAAACGATAAGCCTGTAGGCGCGGATATACAGCGTTGCCGCGAATGTGACATAAAAACCGCGGAGAGATTTTTTACCGCGGACGAGGCTGAATTTATTGCCTTAAGTCAAGATAAAAACAGCGCCTTTTTTGAAATTTGGACAAAAAAGGAAAGCTTTCTAAAAGCTATAGGCAGGGGAATAACAATTCCCCTAAGCAGCTTTTCCGTGCTTTCGGACAGCGTCGAATATGACGGCAAAGTGTACCTTTTTAAGGAATACACCGTTTCGCGGGCGGGCTATAAGCTTTTTGTCTGCCGTCAATCGTAGTTATACATATTCGCGCTTTCGGGCGAATAATTTACAATTTCGTCATACGAATCGAGCTGCTCCTCATTTCTCGGACCCCAAGGGATAAGTCCGGTACATTCGTGGGCGCAGATGGCGTTGCAAATATCAAAATCAAAGGCGCCGTTGTGGAAAATAACGTGTTCATTATATTTTCTTTTCATATCAATCTCCATTCCGCCGCCTTGCGGCGGCATAAATTATAACTAAAAGTAAGATGCCCCGCCTCTATAGGCGGCGGGTTCCACTTATTTTTTTCAGCGGGGCTTTGATTTGTAAACAAATCAAATATCCGCCACTGAAACGTTGAATGACGGGGCAAAACCCCTTATTGAACGCGGAAAGGAAACAAGCGGATTGATTTTATGAAGAGCGCAGACGTATTGTTATACTTCAAGCTCTGGATAATGGTAAGCCGCGCAGTTTATTTTTCACGTTAAAACATCCTTACGGAGTTATTATGATGTAAAAACTACATTCGCATACTGAATAAATATACCAAAAAGGAGAATAGCGCAAGCCATTCTCCTTAAATTTTGATTTTTATTTAAAAGTCAATGTTACAGATATTTGCCGAGAACCTTATCCTTAATTTGTGAAACGTCGGTTTCCACAATTTTCTTTCTTATAGGAAGAATCGCGCTCGGCGTCACGGATAATTCATCAATGCCCATAGCGAGAAACAGCTCCGTAAGCTCCAAATCCGCGCCAAGCTCACCGCATATGCCGACCCACGCGCCGTTCTTGTGAGCGTTTTGCACAACCGTATTGATAAGCCTCAATATCGCGGTGTGGTGCGTGTCGCAGAAAGGACCTATATCGGGATTTTGTCTGTCCGCCGCGAGAGTGTACTGAGTCAAATCGTTTGTACCCACGGAGAAGAAATCCAGATGCTTTGCGAGAATATCGCTTGTAACCGCGGCGGCGGGAGTTTCAATCATACAGCCAAGCTCGATATTTTTGGAATATGCTATTCCCTCGCTTTCAAGCTCCTTTTTGACGTCCTCGATAATTTCAAGAATTTTTAAAATTTCCCATTCCGATGTAATCATCGGGAACATTATCGCCATCTTGCCGTATACCGATGCTCTGTAAAGCGCGCGCAGCTGAGTTTTGAATATGTCAGGTCTTTGCAGGCATATTCTTATCGCGCGTATTCCCATCGCGGGATTTTCCTCTTTTGGCATTCGGAAGTAGTCAACCTGCTTGTCCGCGCCTATGTCAAGAGTCCTGATTATAACGCGCTTGTTGACCATTTTTGAAAGAACCTCTTTATACGCGGCAAACTGCGCGTCCTCGGAAGGGTAGTCCTTATTTTCAAGATAGAGGAACTCACTTCTGAAAAGTCCTATGCCCTCGGCGTCGTTTTTCAGCACCGTCCCTATATCGTGCACATTTCCGATATTCGCGCAAAGCTCAATATGTCTGCCGTCCCTTGTGACGCTCTTTTGACCCTTGAGCTGCTGCAAAAGCTCGTTTTGCTTTTCAATCTCCTGCTTTTTCGCGGTCATTTTTTTGATTGTTTCCTCGTCGGGATCTATATATAATGTGCCCGTATAGCCGTCCGCGATAGCGTTTTTGCC
>MSHM01000011.1:0-804 GCA_001941225.1 Oscillospiraceae bacterium Zagget12 | reverse complement strand
TTAAAGTCGCTGTTCAAGACGCCTTTCGCGCCTATTACCGCGGGAATATTCATCATTCTTGCAAGTATCGAGGTGTGAGAGCTTGTTGAACCGCCCTCCGTAACGAAAGCAAGTATTTTGCTTTTGTCGAATTGTACGGTTTCACTCGGCGCAAGGTCGTCGGCAATGATAATAACAGGCTCGTCGGAAACGATAGCGCCCTTGTCGCGCCCCGAAAGTATTTTAATAAGCCTTTCCGAAACGTCCTTTACGTCCGCGCTCCTCTCTCGCATATACGCGTCATCCATCGCCCGAAACATCTGCACAAAATTATCGCAGGTTTGACCCACGGCTGTTTCCGCGTTAATAAGCTGGTCTGTGATTATATTCTTAATCGATTCTATATAGTCCAAATCCTCAAGCATCATCTGATGAATTTGAAAAATCATCGCGTTAGCCTCGCCGACCTCCGCTATAGCCTTATTATAAAGCGTGCCAAGCTCGTCAATCGCCTTTTCGCGCGCGCTTTCAAAACGCGCAATTTCATCGTCACTGCTTTCTATATGGCGGCGCTTTATGGTACTTTCCTCGCGGCTGAATACAAATACCGGACCGAACGCGACACCGTTGCAGACGGATTTACCGGAGACAGTAATCATAAGTAAATTCCTCCTTCCGAATTAAGAAATCTATATTAGGTATAGTATTTCATATTATTACATATATATTATACAATATTTTTTACAAAAAGAAAAGAGTTTATAAAAATTTCTTGTGCATATATTTGTCAATCAAATGCAGAGAAACGGCATTTACTGCGATATG
>MSHM01000010.1:3423-13517 GCA_001941225.1 Oscillospiraceae bacterium Zagget12 | reverse complement strand
GTTCCACGCGCTTTCAAGTGTGTTGTCCTCGTCGGGGACGGTCATAGTTTTACCGTTTACAAGCGGCGTGCCTATATCCTCAAACGGACCCGTAGCCGAATCCGAAACCGCAACACCTATGCACTGATAGCCGCTTGATGTGCTTGAATTGCCCCATGTGCAGTAGTACAAATAATATTTGTCGCCGTACTTCACAACCTGCGATGCCCACGCGGAGGTGGTTCCGCTTGCCCATGAAATATCGGACGCGGACATAACAACGCCCTTGTATTCCCAGTTTACCATATCGGTTGAGGAATAGCATACCCATTCGGGCATTACATATTCGTCGCTTGTTGCGGTGTCGTGACCCGCATAGATATAAACCGTGTTGCCGTCAACCAATGCCGCGGGGTCGCCCGCGTACATTGTGTCGCCGTTTGCGTCAAAACCCAAGATTGGGTTGCCGCTTGAGCTTGTTGACACGGTTGTCGGAGTTGTTTCTATAGCCGGCTTTTTGGTGCTGTCTGCTACAGCGCTGTTCTTTTTGGCAAAGCTTGCAACGCCGTTTTGGTCCGTACCGGTCAATACAACCGCGCTTTCACGCTTATCCTTGTCGTAGCCGACAAGTGCGAACAGCGTCATTGTATCGCCGTTTTCGTAAAATTCATAGTTATCGGTATCGCCGTCTTGCGTGAACGTGATTGTTACGGTGTGGTCGCCGTCGAATTTCCACGTTCCCAGGTCGCCGCCGAGTGTTCCGTCAGATTGCAATATGATTTCGGACGAATGTACCGGCAAATCGCTGCCCTTGTATGCCGCACTGCTGCTTACGTCGGTAACGCCGTCCTCAAGGATTGTATGTCCGACGCTTGCCAAATCCCATGTTCCGTAGAGCATTTCCACTGGAATTGACTGTTCTTCTTCACCCGCGTATACGAGCGGCGAGATAACCGGCCAGCCGTCCTCCGTCCAAAGGATTTTCTTAACCTGCAAGAACGCTGTCGCGTCCGCTACCTTACGGCAGTGCTGAACGAGATACCACTGACCGTCATCGTCTTGGAATACACTGTTATGACCGCTGCCGAGATATTCAATGCCGTCGCCCAACCGGAACGAGCCGGACATCTTATATCCCCAAAGCTCGTCAAGAGAGCCGCCCTCTTTCACCTGGTCGGCATAGGTTGTACCTACCGGTCTGTCCTCTTGGTCAAGCAGCTGTCTGTGCGCGGTTGACGTGTCGGATAAAATCTCGGTAAAGGTCTTGTTCGTTCTCGCAACTCTTATATTATAGTTTGTTCCGAGCCAGCCGTATGATGTAAACATATATGTGTAGCCTGTCTCGGCATTATGCACGGTGTACGGACCCTCGGGACCTACAACGCCTGCGGGTGTGGAATACAATCTTGTGCCGAATTTCTGACACGATGAAAGTATTGTCGCGTCCGAGGTATAGTCAACGCCTACCGCAAGACCTGTTTCGGTGTCAAGCTCGGCAATATGTATACCCTTCCAGAAAGAACCCCAAATAATATAGGTTTTTCCGTCCGTATCGGTGTAAATATTCGCGTCTATAGCGTTTGTGTAATAGTTGCTGTTTTCCTTACTTGCTATAACAACGCCGCACTCCTGCGTTTCACCGTCCCAAAGACCCGGTGACTTAGCCTTTACAAGGCTGATAACCGAGTTTCTGCCGCCAAGACCGCACGAGGTTGAAAGATAGAACCAGTACGGATATTCATCGTCAGCCTTATAGAGAATATCCGGCGCCCAGTACGTGGTGTTTACCGTTGTATTGGAATAATTTGCCTCAATAAACGCTTTCGCATCGCTCGGTACAGTAACGGTGCTTGTGTAATCATGCTCCGTCCAGTTAATTAAATCTGTCGAGGTATATACAAGGTTGTGTGATGAATATACATAGTACACTCCCGATACGGGATCCTTGAATATAGTTGGGTCATGCACGCCCTCGGTGGTATATGCGCTGTCCGCCGGCGACGCGTCGGGGAAGGACACATTTGCTACAGGCAGATAACCCGCATCATATACGCTGTTGGTGTACCAATAAGCGGTTTCGTCCGCTGTGGTATCGGTTACGACAACCTTGTAATATGCAACGCCGGCCGTATCTTCAACCTCGGTTTCAAATGTTGCCGTATCCATAACGGCTACTGTCTGTTCTGATTTTTCTTCATTAGAATTTGATATAGCTTGACCGTCTGCATCATAGCTTTGAATTTCAAAGGTAAGAGTGCGTTCTGTCGGCAGGTAATTTGTAACGGTGGTCTGAACCGTAACCGTTCCGCCGTTCGTTACCTCAAATACCTTTTCACCGGCATTGTCCGTTACGGGCTGCATTCCGTTTGTGCTGTCCCATACGAACGCCTTTACGGTGTCGCTTTCGTTCTGTTTTACGTCTGTTATGGTTTGAGTGTTTACTCCGACTTCAAGCTCCATATCCTGTATAGAAACCTTTGTCAGAACACCGTCTGCATATGACGCGCCTATAGCAACCGCGCTTTTTTGATTTGAGGACGGCACATTAAATTCAATATCATTGCCGTTTTCGGTATAGTAAAGCTCGTCGTTTGCGTAAAACTGCGTGTCAATATCAAGGCAGTTGTAGTCATCTACAAGCTTTTCCTTTTGATACTCTATCGCGTCTGCCGCGAGAACGGATATTTCGTCCTCCGTGAGCGCTCTGCCGTACAATTTAAAATCGTCCATCGTACCCGCAAAGCCCTCGCCGCTGCCCCAGTTGCCGTGACCGATCCATGTTGACGCGTCCGAGGTGAAGAGCGACTCAATGTCATACGAGGTAGTATCCGACGCCTCAAGAGAGCCGTTTATGTATACCTTTGTGCTGTCCGCCTCAAAAACGGCTGTTACATACTGCCAGTCCGTGTATGTTCCGTAAACATATATATCGGCGGGTCTTGCTCCGCTGTTGTTGTAATTTTCGGCTTTAAAGCTTGACGATGTTGCAAGCATACCGAGATAATGCTCGTATAAATATGTTTGCGATTCGTCCGGCGTTGTCATAAACGCCCAGCCGCTTGAAGGCTTAATCCAAAAAGATACCGTAGCCGCCTCGCAGCCCTCCAAAAGACCGTCCTCAAGCTCAAGGTAATTGCTTGCCGAATTTGATGAAATGCTCAAAGCGTTGCTTGTGCCGTCGTAATTGCTGACGTAACTAACGTCGCCGTACTCTGTGACCGTTCCGCCCTTTGTCGCCGTAAACGAGCCTGTGCCCGCACCGTCTTCATCAAAGGTGATGTCTACAATAAGACCGTCGGTCGGCAGCTCGCTGTCGGCAAAAACGGGAATTGCCGCCATGGAGCAAAGCATTGACAGCGAAATAAATCCGCTTAAAAGCTTTTTTACTGTTTTGTTCATATTGTTTCCTCCTTACAGAATAATATATTTAATATTATTATACCAAATTAAAGCGAAAGTGTAAATACTATTACAAAAATATTATCAATTAATCAATCATAAAACACTGTTTTTTGAATAATATGAAATGGGAGGAACGGGGATATGAAATTCATCGAAAACATAAAAAGTGACAGGAGGAATAACGCGTTATATGTATTGGTGCTTATTTTGCTTACAGCGGGAGTGAGCGCCGGCAGCGTATACCTCGCGCGCCGCGGCGGCGATATGGGTGATGGGATAACCGAATATATAGGAAACTTTTTATCCTCATTTTCCGAAAACAGGAATAATATGGCAGTGTTTAAAAATTCGCTGACGGCGAATCTGATTTATACGGGAATTATTTTCGCTATGGGGTTTTTCCGCCTCGGCTGCGTTGTGACGGGCGCTATTATAGTAAGAAAAGGCTTTGTAATGGGATTTACCGCGGCATCGTTTTTTAAATTCTACGGACTTAACGGAATGTTAATTATGCTTTCCACTATGCCGACTGTGCTTATAACCATACCCGCACTGCTGTTTTTTTCGGCTGTAAGCGTGAAATTTTCTTTAAATCCCGATAAAAAACAAAAAAATTAATTTTTTCGTATATTTTTTTGCTGATTTTAATTATTTCTACATTTTGTGTTGCGGCGCTTGCGGAGGGGTATTTGACCACAACATTTATGAGCTTGATTTCTCCAAAAATAAACTAAAATGCTAAAATATGGTATAAATTCGGCTTTTTGCGGTTAACATAAGAAAAAATAGGTATTTACAAATCAAAAATTTGTGATATAATAACATTATTGAAACACAAATGAAATGTTTTTGAAACATATGTAAACAAACGGTAAAAGCGGGAGGAATATACCAAATGAACACGTACGTGGAGGAATATACAAGCTTTATGACGAATGTGCGGCATAAATCACTGAATACGGTCGAGTCGTACAGGCGTGATGTAACGCAGTATATTACATATCTGAGCGACAGCGGGATAGCCGATGTTTCGTCCGCGACAAAGACCACGGTTTTGACGTATCTGCTGTCACTGCAGAAAAAGGGAAAGGCAAGCTCGACCGTTTCGAGAACGCTTGCGTCGCTGCGCTCTTTTTATTTGTTTATGCTGCAAAACGGCGCGGTATCTTCAAATCCCACGTTAAATCTTGAGGCTCCGCACGTTGAAAAGAAAGAACCGCAGATTCTCACGGGCGCGGAGGTGGAGCTGCTCTTGGAGCAGCCGAGAACAACCGACAATAAGGGCGTGCGCGACAAAGCTATGCTTGAGCTTTTGTATGCCGCCGGCATACGCGTAAGCGAGCTTATAAATCTCGAAATTACAGATGTGAATATTCCTATGAGCTTTATACGCTGCCGCGGAGGAAAGAAAGAGCGCATAATACCTATGGGTAATAAGGCAAAAGAGGCTCTTTGCGATTACATACAAAACGCGAGAGAATATATGATAAAAAACGAAAGCGAAACCGCGTTGTTTGTAAATTGCGGAGGTATGCGCCTTTCAAGGCAGGGCTTTTGGAAACTTATAAAGCATTACCAGCACGAGGCGGGTATAAAGACCGAAATAACTCCGCATACTCTGCGTCATTCGTTTGCGGCGCATTTGCTTGAAAACGGCGCAGATCTTCACTCAATTCAGGAAATGATGGGACACGCCGATATTTCATCAACCCAGGTTTATTCCAGAATGGTAAACAGCAAGCTGAAAGATGTTTACGCAAAGGCTCATCCGCGCGCATAGGCTTGGCGGAAATACAAGAAAATTTATCGCGCTGATTTGCAATCGCGGCTGAATTTTCCTGTAACCTTTTTAAATTCCTAAAAAATGAATAGAAAACCATAAAAAGCATATTATAAATTCATACAAGCTTTGTGAAAGGAGTTTCGATATGAAGAAGATAATATGTTTTTTAATTTGCGCCTGTTTTATGGCGCAGAGCGCGGTTTTTGCGGAGGGTGAACAGACGGCGGATCTCGGTTTAAACGCGAGGTCGGCAATTCTTATGGAGGAAAGCACGGGAAACATACTTTATGAGAGCAATCCCGACGAGCGCGTACCCATTGCCAGTGTTACCAAAGTAATGACAATGCTCCTTATAATGGAGGCGGTGGACGACGGAAAAATAACTCTTGACGATATGGTTACGGTCAGTGAAAACGCTATGAGCTACGGCGGCAGCACAATGTTCCTTGAAACGGGCGAGCAGCTGAGCGTAAACGATATGATGAAGGGTATAGCCGTAGCGAGCGCGAATGACGGCTGCGTGGCAATGGCGGAGCATCTTGCCGGAAGTGAGAGCGCGTTTGTGGATATGATGAACGCAAAGGCTAAGGAGCTTGGTATGGAGAACACTCATTTTATGAATACAAACGGACTTGACGAGGACGACCATTATTCAAGCGCGCGGGACGTTGCGATTATGTCGCGCGAGCTTATAAAGCATAAGACGATTTTTGATTACACGTCCATATGGATGGACACGCTGCGCGGCGGCAAATTCCAGCTTGCGAACACAAATAAGCTGATACGCTTTTATGAGGGCGCGAACGGTCTTAAAACAGGCTCAACCTCAAAGGCGTTGTGCTGCTTGAGCGCTACGGCTAAGAGAAACGATATGCAGCTTATAGCGGTGGTTTTGGGCGCGCCGACCTCCGCCGAACGGTTTTCCTCGGCTAAGTCGCTGCTTGATTACGGCTTTGCGAATTATTCGATAAATAGGCAGATTACGGCGGGCGACGAGGTTGAAACGGCGCAGGTGGAAAAAGGTGTGGACAGTGAAGTAAAGGTCACGGCGGGAGAAACATATTCTACTCTTGTAAGGAAAGGACAGGAGGAAAACATAACAAAAGAGGTAATACTTGACGAGGAAATAACCGCTCCCATTGAGGCGGGACAAAGGATAGGAACAATGAAAATAAGCCGTGACGGTGAAATTCTCGCCGAAATCGATTTGAACGCCGCGTCATCGGTGGAGCGAAAGGGGATAGGACTTATAATAAAGGATTTCTTCAGAATAATATTTGGCGGCGGTGAAACGCGCGCCGCCGAAAATATATGAAAATAATTTTGACGTAATATTGAAATCAAGGGCGGATATATGTTATAATAGCATAAATATTGAGAATCAGAAAAAGGGAATGATTGATAATGAAAAAAGCAATTTTACCGGTTTTAATATCCGCTGTGTGCGCGTCCGCGTATGTGACGGTGAGCGCCGATTCGTGGCAGGAGGAATATCCGTGGGCGACGGAAAGCATACAATACTGTATCGATAACGGAATTTTGTCCGGTGATGAGAGCGGAGATTTAATGCTTGCGGGCAATCTCACAAGAGCGCAAATGGCAAAGATATTCACCGACACCTTCGCTTTGAGCGCGGACGGGACAATGCAGTTTGACGATGTTTATGAGGATAACTGGTCGTATTCATATGTTCTTGCGTTTCAAGATTATATGCCGAAAAAGGGCGTGAGCTTTAGTGGCGATGAATATGTAACCCGTGAGGAATTTGCCGCGTCGCTTGTAAAAGCGAGCGGACAAAGCGCCGCAAGCAGCTATACCATAACCAATTATAATTTTGATGATGCGTCAGAGGTTGACGACGCGTATAAGAATTTGCTTGAAACAGCGGTTTTAAACCTGTATCTGCGCGGCGATAACGGCAGCATAAGACCTAAGGATTTGCTTACCCGCGCGGAGGCGTGCGCGTTCCTTTACCGCGTTGTAAATCCCGCGGCGGATAAAACCTCAATAACGGGCGAGGCGCAGGTTACGTTGGAGCAGGCTCAGGCGTGGGCGGCGTCAAAGGGCGCGGCTGACAGGTTTATTGAAATCGCGCCTGTTTACTGGTATTACGGCGAGCAATTCGGAATACGTCCCGAGGTTATGTATGCGCAGGCGGGTAAGGAAACAGCCTACGGCAATTACGGCGGCGCGGTACTGCCGGAAATGAATAACTGGGCGGGTATAAAAACCAAGGACGCGTCCGGCGACACGACCGAGGATCATGAAACCTTTGACACTCCGGAGGACGGCGTAAGAGGTCATTATAATCATATGAGCGCGTATGTCGGACTTGCGCCGATAGGCGAGCCGCACGGAAGATATTATGTCGTGCTTACCACCGCATGGGCGGGTACAATCAAATTTGTCGAACAGCTCGGCGGCAGATGGTGCCCGAATATAAATTACGGATATGAAATAATTGATATGATTGACAATATGAAAACTTATTAACGGGAGTAACAAATGATACTGCTTAACGGAAGTAATATAAAGAAGATGTTTCTTGACGAAACACTTTTCGATAACGTGTCGTTCAGCGTTGACAGTACGGACAAGATAGGCTTTGTCGGCGCTAACGGTGCGGGAAAATCTACCTTGTTCAAGATAATTATAGGCGATATGGATTATGACGAGGGAGAGATATTCCGAAACAAAAGCTTGAGGATAGGTTATCTTGACCAGTACAGCGTAAACGGCAGTGAGAAAAGCATATGGAATGAAACGCTTACCGTATTTTCCGAGGTAATTGCCATGGAAAATGAGCTTGACGAGATTCGGTTTGATATTGAAAACAAGAACGGTGATTTGGAAAGTCTTGTAAAAAAACAAACATATTTGCAGGAGCGCTTTGCGGAGCTTGACGGCTTTTATTATAAATCGAGGGCAAAGAGTATGCTTATCGGTCTGGGATTTTCGGAGGATGAGTTTGACCTGTGTGTGGATAAGCTGTCGGGCGGGCAGAAAACGCGCGTTGCGCTCGGTAAAATTCTGCTGTCGGACGCTAATTTGCTGCTTTTGGACGAGCCTACAAACCACTTGGACATTGAGTCGGTGGAGTGGCTTGAGGATTTTCTTAAGGGCTATGACGGCGCGTTTGTTGTAATATCTCATGACAGATATTTTCTTGACAGGGTAACGAACAAGACGTTTGAGCTTGAAAATATGCGCTTTCGCTCATATAACGGAAATTACAGCGAGTACATGGCGCAGCGCGAAATCGAGAAGAAAACCGAGCAGCGAAACTACGATAATACCATGCGCGAGATACACCGCCTTGAAAACGTGGTCGAGCAGCAAAGACGCTGGGGCAGGGAGAAGAATATAAAAACAGCGGAAAGCAAAATTAAGGTTATAGAAAAGCTTGAGAAAGACCTTGCCGCACCGACCGCATCGGCGGAGGAAATGTATTTTTCATTCAAAGCGCGCGCCGGCGGCGGTCAGGACGTGCTGCAAACGGAAAATCTCGGAATGACGTTCGGCGAAAACAGATTGTTTTCAAATGCGGATATGCTGATAAAAAAGGGCGAAAAGGTATTTTTGCTCGGACCGAACGGCTGCGGCAAGACAACTCTTTTGAAAATCATAATGGGCGATTACGAGCAGACCGAGGGCGAGTATAAAATCGGCGCGAATATCCATATCGGCTACTACGACCAAATACAGGAAAATCTGCATATGGAGAAAACCATAATAGACGAGGTGTGGGACGAGTACCCGAATTTGACGCAGACACAGATAAGAAACGCGCTTGCGGTGTTTCTGTTTCGGGGAGAGGACGTTTTCAAGGAAATACATAAGCTGTCGGGCGGAGAGCGGGCGAGAGTGGAGCTTGTCAAGCTGATGCTTAGGGACGTTAATCTCTTGATTATGGACGAGCCTACGAACCATCTCGATATCGAGTCGCGCGAGGCGTTGGAAACCGCTCTTGAGGATTATGACGGAACGATGCTGATGGTATCCCATGACAGATATTTTATAAATAAAATCGCCGACAGAATTTTATATCTCACGCCGAACGGATTGGAAAGCCATATCGGAGGGTATGACAGTTTTTCCGTGCGCGAAACGGCAAAAACCGAGGTAACAACCGTTTCAAACGGACAGCTTGATTATAAGGAGCAGAAACGTCTTGAGGCGCAAAAGCGCAAAACCCTTAACCGCTTTGCAAAGGTAGAGGCGCTTATCGAGCGGCTTGAGGAGGAAATAGAGGAGCTGAACGCCCAAATGGCAAAGCCCGAATATTCGACGGACTTTACAAAGCTTGCGGAGCTTTCAAAGTGCGCGGAGGATAAAAACACGGAGCTTGAAAGCCTTATGGAGGAATGGGAACAGCTGCAAATAACGATAGAGGAGAACGGATACGAAATATGAGAGCGGTAATTCAGAGAGTAACGTCCGCCGATGTTAAGATAGGCGGCGTGGTTAAAGGCGCGATAGACGGCGGTTTTCTTGTGCTTTTGGGAATCGGTTCGGACGACACCGAGGAGGATATGGTATATATCGCCGAAAAAATTATAAATTTGCGTATTTTCAGTGATGAAAACGATAAGATGAATTTAAGCCTTGCCGATGTCGGCGGCAGCCTGCTTGTAATATCGCAGTTCACGCTTTACGGCGACTGCTCCCACGGCAGACGCCCGTACTTCGGCGGCGCGATGGAGCCGAACGAAGCAAATGAAATGTATGAAAAATTTGTCGCGTATGTAAGGGATAAGGGAATACATACCGAAACAGGCGAATTCGGCGCGGATATGCAGGTAAGCCTCACCAACGACGGGCCGGTGACGATTATTTTGGAGAGCAAGAGATAAATTTTTGTTTGCGTGGGCAATGATTTGCGTTAAAAACCCCTCCGTCATTTGCTCCGCAAATGCCACCTCCCCTAGTA
>MSHM01000010.1:309-3310 GCA_001941225.1 Oscillospiraceae bacterium Zagget12 | reverse complement strand
ATTTTCAAGGCAAAGCCTTGAAAATTTTTCGCGAAGTGTTACTAATCTAAACAAAAATTTAACCGCACATAAATATATGTTTGCTATTGCAAAAATTGTAATATGATGTTACAATAAATACACATTGAAATCATATCAAAGAGAGGAAATCAACTATGCAAAATGAAACGGTAATTGTGCTCGACTTCGGAGGTCAGTATAATCAGCTTATCGCAAGACGCGTGCGTGAGTGCAACGTGTACTGCGAGGTTATGTCATATAAAAATTCAATAGAGAAAATCAAGGAGAAAAATCCCGTGGGCATCATCTTTACGGGCGGACCGAACAGCGTCTATGACGAGAAATCTCCCCATTACGACAAGGCGATTTTTGAGCTTGGCATACCTATTTTGGGCATTTGCTACGGCTCCCAACTTATGGCGTACTCTCTTGGGGGACACGTAACGTCCGCGCCCGTAAGCGAATACGGCAAAACGGAAATCACGGTTGGGTCCGGTAAATTATTTGAGAATGTCGATAAAAACACAATCGTATGGATGAGCCATACCGACTACATAGATAAGGTTCCCGAGGGCTTTAAAATTACCGCCTATTCGGACGCTTGCCCGTGCGCGGCTTACGAGAACGCGGAGAAAAAGCTCTACGCGGTGCAGTTCCATCCCGAAGTAAACCATACGGTGCAGGGACAGGAAATGCTCAAGAATTTCCTATTTAATGTCTGCGGCTGCAAGGGAGATTGGCTTATGTCCGACTTTGCCGAAAGGTCGATTAAGGCGCTGCGCGAAAAGATTGGCGACGGCAAGGTTCTCTGCGCGCTTTCCGGCGGTGTTGACTCGTCAGTCGCGGCGGTGATGCTCCATAAGGCGGTCGGCAAGCAACTTACCTGCGTGTTTGTTGACAACGGACTTTTGCGCAAAAATGAGGGCGACGAGGTCGAAAGCCTTTTCAGAAATCAGTTTGATATCAACCTTGTGAGAGCGAACGCGCAGGATAGATTTTTGGGTAAGCTTGCGGGAGTTACCGAGCCGGAGAAAAAACGTAAAATTATAGGCGAGGAATTTATCCGCGTTTTTGAGGCGGAGGCTAAAAAGATAGGCGCGGTTGATTTTCTGGTGCAGGGCACGATTTATCCCGATGTAATCGAGAGCGGCGCGGGTGACGCGGCGGTAATTAAGAGCCATCATAATGTGGGCGGTCTGCCGGAACACGTTGATTTTAAGGAAATAATCGAGCCGCTGCGCGACCTGTTTAAGGACGAGGTGCGCCGGCTGGGCATTGAATTGGGATTGCCCGAAAAATTTGTGTGGCGTCAGCCGTTCCCGGGTCCCGGACTTGCCGTAAGAGTTATAGGCGAGATTACGGAGGATAAGCTTGAAATTCTGCGTGACGCGGACGCGATTTTCCGTGAGGAAATAGCAAACGCGGGACTTGAGCGCGATATAAATCAGTATTTCGCGGTGATAACCGATATGCGCAGCGTAGGAGTAATGGGCGACGGCAGAACGTATGATTACACCCTGGCGCTAAGAGCCGTAACCACCACCGACTTTATGACCGCCGACTGGGCAAGAATCCCCTACGATGTCCTGGAAAAGGCATCAAACAGAATAATAAACGAGGTAAAACACGTAAATAGGTTGGTGTACGATATAACGTCTAAACCGCCCGCAACGATTGAGTGGGAATGATACATCACCCTCGAAAAACGGCGTAATTACGCGCTTTTTAAGATATTGGCATTGTAATTGGCAACGTTTTGGCAACATTTGAATTATTCTATATACATTAAGAGCTAACTGATTTTTGGTATCGGTTAGCTCTTTTTGAGTTGTGTTATTCATCTGATTTATTAAGCTCATTCACGAGCATATCACTAAGCCCCTGTGACGGAACTTTAACCCAACGCTGTGAAGTATCATATTCGGGATAATTGTATCGCCACTTATCGTACTCCGCTTTGTCGATACTTCCGTCTTTAAGCTGTTGATTAACTTGCAGCCAAGCACAAAGCATTTTATGAAATTCAACGGCAGCAGTACCCTTGGATTTGTCAACACGCAAACATACTTCGCCGTCATCTTCGGAAATTTGCAGACCGTACAAATCTTCAAGCGTAAACATGGTATGCATAAGTCCGATATAGCTGTCAATATCGGGAACATCCAATGCCTTTGGCGACACCTCCAGAACGTTCGCCAATGCGTTAATCATATCGGCTTTCGGCGTGCGTGTGCCGCCCTCGTATTGAGCCATGCGTACATCAGCTGTTTTTTNNNCAACCATTTCTGCGTCATGCCGCGCAGATTTCGTATAAATCGTATTCGCTCTCCTATTGCCATGATAGAACCTCCAATCGGTTTATTACAGGTAGTATAACATATATGCTTAGTGCTGTCAAGATAATATAAGCAAAAAAGTTTAATATTTTTTAAAAAAAGTACTTGACACAAGCAAAAATGTTTAGTATAATAAAAATAAGCTTAAACATATATGTTTAAGCTACGAGTAAAGGAGTTGATTTAATGAATAACAAAACATTTATCACAACAGATGATGTTGCCGAAATACTCGGTGTATCGAAATCCTATGCTTATAAGATGTTTGGAACGAATGAAGCCGAGGACTTATATTTTGCGACAAGCAGCAAAAAAATAGGCGATGGATTTGAGGAACAGGTAAATGGGTTCATCAATAAACATCCGTCAGCCGGATTGATAATCGTGGATACATTGAAGCGTGTCAGAAAAAGCACAGGTGAATACAGCTAGCAAAAATGTTTAAGATTATGGTTGTCAGGAGAGAGTGGGAGTAAAAAGAAAAAGTCCCGAAACCAGCATAAATACTGGGTTTTCGGGGCTTTATTTTGTGATTTGAGTACAAATTCATAGTATCAATTGGGGAATATCCCACATTTTGTGTAAACTTCATTTTTTGTTTACATAAACATTCTAATTCATCATACAAAAATCCGTATTACAGTAAAGGCTAAAATACATGATAA
>MSHM01000010.1:0-256 GCA_001941225.1 Oscillospiraceae bacterium Zagget12 | reverse complement strand
AAAATCAGCCTTGACAGCAATACGGGTTTTTGATATTTGGGTGATTATAAAGGTTTACATAATATTGTACTTATTTTTTACATAAAAATTGGGACACACCCATTAAGTTTATCTATTTTAGTTTCGCCAAATGCCTTTTTTATTTTCCTCTATTCATAGTTCAAAACCTCGTTTATATTATTCTAAAATAAAGCTTTCATCCTTTCTATTTTAAGAGAAAAAAGAAATAATTCTATTCTCTAAACATTTTTTATTT
>MSHM01000009.1 GCA_001941225.1 Oscillospiraceae bacterium Zagget12 | reverse complement strand
TACAGGCTCGGTTGTCTCTGCCGGAGCTGTTGTCTCTGTCGGAGCTGTCGACTCTTCCGGAGCTGTTGACTCTTCCGGAGCTGTTGATTCTTCCGGAGTTGTCGACTCTTCAGGAGTTGTCGGCTCTTCTGTCGGTTCTGCTGTCGGAGCAGGTGCATCTGTAGCCTGTGCAGCGCCGCCTACTACTGTATAAGCGGTAGCCAAAGGCTGCATCTTCTTCAAGCTGTTCCAAAGCATAATCTTGTCGTTCTGAACAAGGTCTGTAAGGGTTTCAGTCGCAGCTACACCCTCTGTAAGTGTAAGTTCCTTTAATACCTTAACGCTATTCAACGCGCCCGATTCGGTATATTCAGCCTGGATAAGAACAGCGTCTGTGTCCATATCGGAAGTCATAGATACTGTTGCTGTGTTGTCTGAGTTCTCTGTTACTGTCATAGTAACATTTGCAACCGGTTCCGGAGTCGGAGCCTCGGTCGGAGCCGCGGTTTCTTCAACCTCGCTGACCGTAGCAACCATTCTTCTCGGCTCTGAAGGCTGACCCTGATAGATAAGGATATTATCTATTGTAGCCAAGCTGTAGTCCGGAGAAACGTCGTTGCCGTTGATTTTAGCAGCCTTTGATTCAACCGCAAGCAACGGAAGATCGTCCATATATGTAGCCGTGCTGCCTGTGCCTACATAGCTGCACTTAACAGCCGCATCCTCAGCGCCGTCAACATACAATCTCTGTGTAGCGCCGCTATCACTGTCCGGCGTAACAACGAATGTTACATAGTGCCACTCGTCAGGAGTGATATATGTGCTGATTACGTCTGATTCGCCTCTGTATATTGTTTCGCCCTCAACAGCCGTAAGAACAGCGGCAACCTGGTTATATGCGCCGTCATTGCTGTCGCCTGCCTGAGAATTGCTCTTTAGGAAGTACAATCTCGGAGCTGCTGTTTCAGCGTCCTCATAGCCTTCCGGAACCGAAAGCTTTACCGCAAATGATACCGCGGTAGCTGTGCCGTCGTCATAGGAAATAGGCATTGATGTGTCAAATGAAACAACCGGAGCTCTGCCCGCGTGTGCATACTGACCTGCCTGAAGTCTTAAAACATTGCCCGAATCAGCCGCAACAACAGCCGCATATGTATCTGTGCTGCCGCCGTTTGATCTGCCGCCGATAGCTATCGACAAGTCATCAATAGCGGTAACAGTCTGAGATTTTGTGCCAAGCGACCACTTTGTGATTGTGTCATTATCGAATGTGAATGATGACAATGTGTCCTCATCTGCGCTTTCCGGAGCAACCAATACGGGAGCTGTGCCGATAGGAACAGCCGTAGCAACCGGAGCGATTGTCGCGCCGCCCTCCTGGCTCTGTGCGCCCGGAGCGTCAGTTGTACCGTCAGCGGTGCCCGCTGTTTCGCTGTAGATAATTACGTTATTCAAATCGATATTCGGTGTAAGCGTCTGAGCATCTACAAGGTTATATGTACCATCAGCGTCAAATGAGCTGTTACCTACAATATCCAACATTGCCGTACCGGTCACCGCGGGGTCATCGTTGTAAAGACCGATTGTAACAAGTGACGTTACATCAGCGTTTGCAGCAGATGTCATCTCGGTGCCGTCAATGTAGAGCTTTGCGCCGTCTGTCGCGGAAACGACAATTCTTGCGTGTACCCAATCATCGCCTATGCCAAGGTCTGCTTTGTCGATTTCTACAGCCGTAGCTGTCTTTGCACTAGAATCAAATGTTCCTATGCGAAGTACGGGATTGTCAGAGCCGTCAGTTGATACAACGCCCCTATCCAAACCGTTTTCAAGTTTCATATCGAAGTCCATAACAACGTCTGTGTCAGCCGTTGCGGCATAACCCGATTCGCCGAGAGTTACATAACCCCATCTGCCGTTTGCAGAATAATCGCCGAATACCGGAACGCTCAAACGCAGATATTTATCTGTTGCGTCGTCGTCACTCTCGTATACCGCGTAATATGAACCATTGTAAATGTATGATCCATCGCTTGCGGTATAGCTGCCTCTATCGCCGTTAGAGCGACCGCCCGTCGCAAACGTAAGACCCGATATTGCATCACTGTTAAATGATGATTCCGAACCGGGTACAATAGTTGTACCGTCAAGGAATACTCCGGTGGCTGCGTTGTCAAACGTATCCGACCAAAGTATATCATCTTCGGTAGCTGCGCTTGCGGTAACTGTCAATGCCGCGAATGATGATGCAGTCATTGCCGCAACGCAAAGTAATGAAATTAGTTTTTTACTTCTCATTTCTTCTCTCCCTTTCTTTTTTTTTGGCTTTATTTAAGCCGTATAACTTTAACGAGCTTAACCCGTGCAAATTACGGCAATCTGCACAATTTAACCCGTCTATGTAGTATTATTGTACCACATTTTTTATTTTGGCGCAATAGCATTTATAAATTTTGGTTTGGAAACTTGCACAAAAATTAACTTGGTATTTTGTGCGTTTTTTACAGCGTGTGACGGTTCCGCAGTAAAAAAAGACCGCCCTGAGCGGTCTTTTTTTGGGGTTAATTATTCGGTTTCGTAGTCAATGTAGACATTGTCTATGGCGAATCCGCCGTACTGCCAGTCGCCGGAGTAATACATTCTGTCGAGATTTGCCGCCGTAAGTTCGGCACTGCCCGACGCCAAAACCTTTCCGGCGTTACTTGTCAATGTGTAGGTCATTGTCTTGTTGTCAAAATCAAGAACCGTGTCAACGGTTACAGCCGTTCCGACAGCAAAACCGGAAACCTCTGTTCCGCCAAACGATGAATTTCCGCCGCAGGTATTTACGTTTATTGTGAATACCGTGGTGCCGTCTGTATCTACAAATTGCAGGGTTACAGCCGAAGAACCGGTGGTTCTTATCTGATAGGGTTCGATGTCAAAGCCGAAGTAGAGCTTTGTTTGAGTCGAAACTCCCATATCTCTGCTATATGCGAAGTTCTTTCCGGTTCCGTTGGAGTTGTTGCCAAGGAACAATACATTTCCGTTGCCGGCGGCAGCCATTCCGGCAAAGGTATATGCCGCGCTTGCCGAAGATGTATCGATAATCGAGCTGATTGAATTTGATGATGAATCGGTTATCCATTCGCTTACGCTTGTGATTGTCGAGAAGTCCTCATAATATTCGGACGCGTATACCTTTACCGACGCTGTCGCGCTTACTCCGTTTATAGTCGCGGTTACGGTTACGGTGTCGCGGAACGACGCCGCCGCGTAGTCCGCGGGAATTGTTAATACGCCGTCAACGACGCTTACGCCCTCGGTGTCAACCGACCACAAAACGTCGCTCGCCGAATACGCGCATTGATTTCCGTCGGAATCCAAAGCGGAATCCACCGTAAACGTGACTGTCTGCTCTGTTCCCGCCGTTACAATGTTTTTATCTCCCGATATTGCAACGCTTGCAACATCGTCAACGCCGCTTTGCAATGCGAATTTAGCCGTTAAATCCAAATCCTTGTACATTCTTACATCGATTTCCGCGTCAGTTGAGAACAACGTACTGCCGTTATACCAACCTGTGAATACGTAGCCGGTGTTCGCAACAGCCGTTACAGTCACGGTTTCGCCCTGAGATACAGTAGCGGTTTGAGCTGTCGTGTCCTCGCCTACATATGCCGTGCCGTAGTCAACCGTTTCCGTATCGTCCTCTGTCTCCTCGTCAACAACCGTCCACGCGCCGTCCGAATATTCAAACTCGGGGAATCCCGTCTTTATCGGATACATATTTTCCATCGATTTCCATAAGAACGCGCGCAGCTCGTCACCCTCCGCAAGTTCGGGGATTGTAACCGAAACGGGGTGTTCCGCTGTTATGTCGGTCAAGGTCTGTATGCTTACGTCAACCAAAGCGCCCGACTTATATGATGCAAAAATCAGATTCGCGCTTTCGTAACCGCAGCCAGTAACTATGTCAAATGTCGTATTGGTTTCCTCCGCGTCGGTGCTGTATGCGGTTGATAGATTTATAGTTGTTGTTTCGCCGCTGTCCTTGAGCTTTGCGACAGTCATATTCGACAGCTTAACTCCGCATGCTACCGCCTTACCGCCGACAATCGCGAAATAATTCATCGAGTCTATGTCCGGCTCGCTGTAGGTTGCGTAATCGGAAAGGTTATACGTAATCGGTGTGCCGCCCGCTACGGAAACCTCAACGTCGCCGGTGTTCATATCGATTATGTACTTGATATTTGTCCATGCCGTAGCGGAAACCGTGCCGACGCTTTGACCGTTCGATGTTATCGCGCCGTTGGAGCCGACTGTGAACAGTTCAAGCGTGCTGCCGCTTATGAATGGCGAGCTGTTGCTCCTTCCGCCGGTAAATTCAAACGTGAAATCGGTTCCGGAAATATATATCATATCCAAATCCACCATGTATTTGCCGTTTGTTCCGGTTCCGCCGTCAAGATTTTCAAACGCTCTCATAAGCGTCCACGAATTGCCGCTGCCGTCGTTTATAATATTCGCGTATGTAACGCCGCTGTCATCTGTGCCGAGCGTTGTATCGAATCCGCTGCTGCCGCCGGATTGATAAGAGGTTACATCGGTAAGTGAAGTTTTTCCGTAGTAATCAAAGGTTTCAATATCGCTTTCATCGCCCGGGAGCAGGTATGTGTCGATTTCCGTAGGTGTATATATTGAAGAAAGCTGTTCGCCGCCCTCTTCCTCGGTCATAAGCTGCTCGGTAGTGAGATCGCACGACCACATATAAGCTTGATATGTCTGACCTTCCTCAAGCGTTATCGCGCTTGCAAACACAAGGACATTAGTTCCCGTGCCGTTTGTGGGGTCTATATGACCCTCAGTTACATATGTTGTCACTACATTACCGTCGGAATCAAGCACCTCAAGTACGCCCGACGCGTAGTTAGAAAAGCTTGCCTGAACATATGCGGTAAGGGTTCCCTCTTCGAGGTCAACGTCCTTTATAACTATAGGATACTCATATGATGTGGGCGTGATATACTGCGGCCACGCGCTGTTTGCCGGATAACCGAGATTTATAACCTCAGCCGAAACAGATATGGGTTCCTCATGCTCCGCGCCATCTTCAAAATTCGTCATAAGCGGCTTTAACGCCGTGTATGTGCCGGTGTCCGCCGTCGTAAAGAAGAAATACGCGAGGTTTTCCGCACCGGTATCATTCGGGTGGGTTCCGTCCGTAGCCGATGAACCGTAAGCTGTCTGGAAGTAGAAATTGGTAAGTTTGTAATCATTTGTAACGGCTGTATCAGCTACAGTGCCGCTTGCCGAAAGTGTTTTGTACCAATCAAGCGACGGCTGATTTAAGTCAACAAACGCAACATTGTCTATAACGACCTCTGTTCCGAGAGCGCTCACAATCGCGTCCGCCTCAGCTTTCAGGGTTGTTGTATCGGTTCCCGCTTCGGCCGCCGCTGCGATTTCCGCCCATTTTGAAACATAGCTTGTTGCTGTTTCCTCACCGCCGTACATTAAGCATTTAACATAATTTTCGCCAAGCTCCGAAAAGCTGTTCAAGGTAGATGACCATTCATTTGTTGTCGAATCATACTGTGATGAATTATGTCTGTCTATCGGTCCGACTACAATAAGAGTAGCCTTGCCGCCGTCAGTCGTACTCTTACAAGCATCGTAATATTTAGGCAGTGCGCTTAAATAATTGTGCAGCCAGTATTCGCTTGTGTAGCTTTGGGACGAGCTGTTTTTATGGTTATGACCATACTCAACATAAAGATAGTCGCCTGCCTTTATACGGCTTGAAACCACACCGAAGTGATAGCTGTCGGTTGCGCTGAGTCCGCCCTCGCCCTCGTTTACCATAGCGATTGTGGAGGGAAGATACTTTGTAAGTCCCGCGCCGACGCCGGTGTAGTTCTGGAGCGGGAAGAACGGCAAATCGCCGCCGCCGTCCGTTACGGTTGAGTCGCCGAGTACCCATATTACAGGCGCGGTTTCAACCTGCTGAATTTGCAGTGACAAAAGCGCCGTGTTCTCACCGAGAACGCATACGCTTAATACTTCGTCCGCGATTGTTCCGGTCGGATCTGATTTTTGATAATATACCGGAGTTACTCTTACGGTAAATTCCGTTTCAACGGTGGTTCCCGCCGTTATTGTCTTTTCCGTGTAAAGCGGGTGCTTTCTCTCTGTGTAGAGCGATGCGGTCGCGTTCTGCTCGGGGTCAAGAGTTGTTACCGTCGCTTTTACTCTGTAATATGTATCGTCGTCAACAGATAAAGCGAAACGAGTCGGGTAATATTCATCTCCCGCGTTGCCGAAATCATCCTCGCCTGTCGAGCCGATACCGCCGTTTGCTCCGGCAGTAAGGGTTATTACCTGTCCCTCCTGCTGAACAAAGCCGTCGATTCTTCCGCCCGCAAGCTTGTAATCATTCTCGTTCGTGCCGATAAAGCCGTAATCGCCGCTTTCGGTATAGTTCCTGCCCGGCGTTACAAGCGTGTAATCCTCGTATCCAGTTCCAAGCTCGTCGCCGAAATAGAAGTTCCACTCTTCAATAACCGTGTCGCCGTCAACAAGCGGCGTGATGTCCGCGCTTGCCGTTATCGGCAGCACGACCGTGCCGGCAACCATAGCCAGCGACAGCGCCGCCGACAGCAATTTTTTGAATTGTTTTTTCATTCTCATTTCTCCTTTTTTATATATTTTATACAATTACAACTATTCTACCATACTTTTCACAAAAAGAAAAGCAGATTGATAAAAATTTTTGGTTTTTTTATCAATCTGCACTGATTTTTTATCTTTTTTTTCTGAGCATCGCGCCCGCCGTCACCGGCTCGTTTGTCTTAATCTTAACAATTTGCTCCGCGTGATTGGCAACCTCGATTTCATTGTCGTTTTCGTCGCGCATAGAGTCAATAGTCTGCGTGAAATACGGTTTCATCGGCTGTATTATCTCCACCTCGTCACCCGCGAAAAAGCGGTTGCGCTGTGTAACGGTCGCGATCCCGGTATTTTCGTCATAGGAAAGCACTATCCCGACAAGGTCATAGTCGCGTATATACGAGCTTGATGTATACACCTGCGCGGACGCGTCCGGCTTGCCGAAGTAAAATCCCGTGGTGTAGGGTCTGTGGCTGACCTTGCAAAGCTCCTCGTATTCCGCTTTATTAAAGGTGTAATTCTCGGGGTCCGCAAAATATCGGTCTATCTCGCGTCTGTACGCGCCCACAACGGTGGCGACATAATAAGACGTCTTTACGCGTCCCTCTATTTTCAGGCTCGCAATTCCGCTCTGCACAAGCTCCGGTATATGCTCTATGGTGCATAAATCCTTTGAATTAAATATAAACGTGCCACGCTCGTTCTCAAACACGTCCATATATTCGCCCGGGCGCGTTTCCTCCACAAGCTTGTAATTCCACCGGCACGGGTGGGCGCACGCTCCCATATTGGAGTCGCGTCCGGTCATATAATTCGACAGCAGGCATCTGCCCGAATAGGATATACACATTGCTCCGTGTACAAATGCCTCAAGCTCCAAATCCTCCGGAATTTTCCGCTGAAATTCCGCTATTTCCGCAAAGGACATTTCACGCGCAAGCACAATTCTCTTCGCGCCCATTTTATGCCACGCCAACGCGGAGCGGTAATTTACGTTATTCGCCTGAGTGCTTATGTGAATGGGTATTTCCGGCGCAAGAGTGCGCATCATATCAAACAAGCCCAAGTCTGCGATAAGCACCGCGTCAAAGCCGAGCGGACGAATTTCCTTTATGAAGTCCTCAAATTCCTCGATATCCGAATTGTGCGGAATTATATTCGCCGTGAGATATACCTTTTTGCCGCGGTCGTGTGCGTACCTTATGCCCTCGCGCATATCCTCCCATGTGAAATTTTCCGCCGCGACGCGCAAAGAAAACGTCTCGCCGCCGATATATACCGCGTCCGCGCCGTAATCTATCGCTGTTTTCAGTTTTTCCAAGCTCCCGCCCGGAGCTAACAGTTCGGGTTTCTTCATATTAAATATTCCTTTTACCTTTTTCAAATTTTAACCGAAACGGTCACGCCGTCACCGAGCGGCAGCAGCGCGGTTTCCAGCTCCTTATGCTCCATAAGCATATCTATATAGCGCCTTAAACGCTTTACTATCGTAATTTTTCTTCTCACAACGTGATTGTCGTCCGCGGTCATTCCCTTATACAACACATTATCGGATATTATAACTCCGCCCTTTTTGAGCAGTCTTACGCACTCGTCAAGCATATAAATATAATGCGCCTTTGGACCGTCAAGAAAAATTATGTCAAACACCTCGTCATCATCGATATACGCGAGATAATCCTTCGCGTCCGCCTCTATGACCGATATTTTTTCCGCGTATCCCGCGTTTTTTATATTCTCCCTCGCAATACGCACCATTTCCTCGTTACATTCAAGCGTCGCGATTTCACATTCGGCGTCCGTCGCACGCGCCATAAGTATCGACGAATAGCCGATGGCGCAGCCTACCTCAAGGATTTTTTTCGGCTTTGCCATACGGCACATAACCGATAAAAACCTTGCCGTTTCGGGCTCCACAATCGGAATACTGTTTTCCTCGGCGTATTTTTCGAGTCCGTGCATAAAATCGTCATTATGGACTGTCTTTTCACGCAGATATTCCGTTATGTACGGCGGAACTATCGCGTCCTTATCGTATTCTATCATTTATACAAACCTCTTATCACTGTTTTAAGCCGTCCTGATTTTCAATGGCGCCGCCGTCAACGCTTACCGTCGGGTCGGAGCTGTTCATCGCCTCAAGATGCTCCTCGTACGTTGCCGAGAAGATATGCTCTCCGTCCTTTCCGAGCACAAAATAATACGCGTCCGTGTCCTCGGGATAAAGCGCCGCCTCTATACTCTCGATGCCCGGATTGCAAATTGGTCCTATTGGGAATCCCGGGTACAAATATGTGTTATACGGCGAATCTATCTGCGTGTCCGCTACGGAAAGCACGGCTTTTCTCTCGCCTAAGATATACTGCACGGTGGCGCAGGACTGGAATTTCATACCGGAGTTTCTTCTGTTGTAAAAAACTCCCGCAACCTTTGCCTTTTCGCCGTCGCCCGCCTCTCTCTCGACTATCGACGCCATTATAATAACCTCGTCAACCGTCATACCAAGCTCCTGCGCGCGGGTATAATATTCGTCCTTGAATTTGGCGTCAAACGCCTCAAGCATTAAATCGATTATGTCGTGCGCCGACATACCATAACGAATCTCATATGTAGCGGGGAAAAGGTAGCCCTCCATAACTCCGTCACGCTGAGGGAGATTTTGCAGAAAATCATAATCGTAATCCTCGGGATTGAGCGCCGCGTAAAAATCCTCCCAGCCGACAATACCCTCCTCGTCAAGCTTTTGGGCAATCTGCTTTATCTCGTAGCCCTCGGGAATCGTAACCTTTACGGTATCGCGGTTGGGCGTTATGATAAGGTCGAGTATTTCATTATATGACATACCGTCCTCAATAACCGCCGCGCCCGGCTGAAAATTACCGTCGTATCCGCCCAATTTCGACTGTACCTTAAACACCAGCGGATATTTTATTATTCCCTCGTTTTTCAGCGTTTCGGCAACCGCGGAGGTTCCGTCGCCCTCGGCGACCTCTATCGCCCTGCTGCCCTCCTCTACGGAAACGCCCAAGCTGTCCTTCAAAATTATTCCCGCCGCCGCAAGACATATAACAATTATCACCGAAATTATTATAACGGGAATCTTCTGTTTGCCATATCCCGTTTCGTGTACTTTTATCGTCATACGAATATCCTCCTTGACTATACTCCCTCTATTGTACAACAATTTGTAAAATTCGTCAAGTTTTGCGTTTTAAAGCGAGGTCAGCACGGTTTTTTTGTCATTTTAACCTATAACTTGTCTTTATTTTTTACATATTCATAATTGAAAATCTGTTTGAAATATTGTATAATGATTATAATAATAAAATTTCAAGGAGGAGTCATTGATGGGCTATAAGGAAACATATAACCGCTGGCTTACAAATCCCGCGGTTGATGATGAAACAAAAGCAGAGCTGAACGCTATAGCGGACAACGAAAAAGAAATCGAGGAGCGTTTCTACCGCGACCTTGAATTCGGCACGGCGGGTATGCGCGGCATACTGGGCGCCGGTACAAACAGAATAAACATCTACAATGTGCGCCAGGCAAGCCAGGGCGTGGCAAAATACGTTAATTCAAGAGGAGAGGACGCGGCAAAGGCGGGCGTTTTGATAGGATACGACACGCGTAATTTCTCGCGCACATTCGCGGAGGAAACAGCAAAGGTTCTTACCTGCGCCGGAATTAAGACGTACCTCTTCCCCATCGTTCATTCCGTTCCCGAGGTTTCTTTCGGCATAAGAGAGCTTGGCTGCGCGGCGGGTGTTATGATTACCGCAAGCCATAATCCAAAGGAATACAACGGCTACAAGGTTTACGGTCCCGACGGCGGACAGCTCCCTCCGGACGCGGCGGACGTGGTTGTTGAGGCTATAAACAGCTATGACATTTTCGACGACGTCAAGTTCATATCTCTTGACGAGGCAAAGGAAAAAGGACTTCTTGAAATCGTCGGCAGCGAGCTTGACGAAAAGTTCCTTGATGTTGTTCAAACTCAACAGCAAAATCCCGAGGCAGTTAAAGCGGTTGCCGACACCTTTAAGCTTATATACACGCCTTTCCACGGCACAGGCTCAAGACCGGTTAAGGCAATTCTTAACAGAATCGGCTTTAAAAATGTGCTTGTAGTAAAGGAGCAGGACACGGAGGACGGCAATTTCCCGACGGTTAAATCTCCGAACCCCGAGGACAAAGAGGGATTTGAAATCGCTATTAAGATGGCAAAGGAAAACGACGTTGACGTTATAATCGGCACAGACCCGGACTGCGACAGAGTAGGTATAGTTGTGCGCGATGCCGACGGCGTATACAGAACGCTTACGGGCAATCAGACGGGCGCGCTGCTTGTTGAATATATATTAAAGTCCAAAAAGGAAAAGGGCACCTTACCGGAAAACGGCGTTGTTATAAAAACTATAGTTACAACGGAGCTTGCCGCCGCAATCGCGCAGTCCTACGGCATAGAAATTATGAACGTGCTTACGGGATTTAAGTACATCGGCGAAAAGATGACGGAATTTACTCAGACGGGCGAGCATACATATCTTATCGGCTTTGAGGAAAGCTACGGCTACCTTGTAGGCACACACGCGCGCGATAAGGACGGCGTTGTTGCTACAATGCTTATCGCGGAAATGGCTGCGTACTACAAAACTCAGGGCAAGTCGCTTTATGAAGCAATGATGGATATATATAAGAAATACGGCTACTACGCCGAAAAGACGGTTTCGTTTACGATGCCCGGCAAGGACGGTATGGAGAAAATGGCGGCGCTGCTTACTTCCCTGCGCGACAATCCTCCGACCAAGGCGGCGGGAATGGACATCGTTCTTTACACCGATTACCAATCGCAGACCGTAAAGGACACAAAGGGCAATGTATCTCCGCTTAAGGGACTTCCCAAATCAAATGTGCTGAAATATAACCTTTCGGACGAAAAATCATACTTCATTGTAAGACCGTCCGGAACAGAGCCGAAAATTAAAATTTACCTCGGCACATTCGCCGAAAGCTTTGAAACAGCCGAAAAGACAATAGAAAAGGTGCTTGCCGACTGCAAAGAACAATTCGGACTATAACTAAAAGTAAGATGTCCCCGCCTCTATAGGCGGCGGGGGACATCTGCGGTCAGGTTATATGAACCGCTATAATACAAGAAAAAGGTCATGCGTTGAAACATGACCTTTTTTTATTTCATTATTGTATAACAAGCTTGAATGTAATATCGCCGTCATACGACGGAATATAGTTTTTGTAGTCCACGCCCTTTTGGCTGAGCTTTGAAAGCATCATTGACAGGCTGTCGGCATTTGTGGAATAATATACATCATCAAGAGCGTATGAATACAACAATATTACGTCCATTGCCTTTTCGGCATCGCTCTCCGATATTTTCAAATTACCTATAGCCTTTTCCCTGTTTCTCTCTTCATCATAACTTCTGCCTCGCGCTATACTTCCGACCTCCGCAAGAGAATAATCCGTCTGCGCGTTGCTCTCTCCGTTTGGCGGTGCGTATTCGCCCTGCGGACGCGATGTTGTTTCCACAGCCGCATATCCGCTTTCATTTGCCGCCTCATAAGTCTGCAAAGCATAGCCGTCGGAGCTTTCCGTAACCGCCGCCGTCTGTTCTTCAGCCGCGTTATTTGCCTCCGTTTCAACAATTACATCGGTGCCGTCCGAAGTATCCGTATCGGCGCTCACGGGCATTTCAGCACTCTCCGCAACAGGCTCGGCTGTAACGGCTGCGGCTGCCTCGCCGGCAGTATTATTGGTTTGAGATACACTCGCCAATACAGTAGTTTTGGTTGGGCTTATATCGGAGGAAACAGTATAGTTTTCCTCGGTTTCGGTTATTTCCGCGTCGGCAATAACAGTTTCCTCGGTACCTGCCGGCTCGCTCTCATTCAATATTTCATCACTCTGCGATTGCTGAGCGTCGGAACTTTCGGTAACAGCGGTTTCCTGTATAACGCCGTCGTCGTTTCCGTACATATTGCCGATGAGGTCTTTTCCGTTTGCCGTCAAAACGGCAACAAGCGCGAAACATGCCGCCGCTGTAGCATATTGTTTCCAATTTCTGCGGACATTTAAAAATACCCTCTTGGCAATGCGACGCTTTTCTCTCTCCTCCGCGTCTATACGGAGATTCAAATTATCCATAAAGTCGGGCGGAGTTTCTATCTTAGGGAGAGTTTTCACGGTTTCCATTATGGAAAGCATAAATTCCAATTCCCTTTTACAGCTTTCACATTCAGCTGCGTGAACCGCCATCATCATTCGATTTTCTTCACTCAGATTTTCATAATTGTCAAGACATTCGTTAAATTTTTCACAATCCATCGTATCTCCCCCTTTCCTTAAAATCTCTTTACATAATATTAGACGTATAAACTATCAAAAAAGTTCCCGCTTTTCCATTAATTTTTTCTTAAGCGCGTTTCTGGCTCTATTGATGCGCGATTTTACCGTTCCGGAGGGAATATCAAGCACCTCGGATATTTCGTCATAGCTTAATCCCTCAAAATCACAAAGAGCAATTATAGCTCTATGCTCCTCGCTCAGCTCACTTATTGCCTTTCTGACCGCCCTTTGCCTTTCGGACAACTCCGCGCTTTCCTCCGGAGTAGGTGAATCATCTTTAATATCAAGCTCCTTTTTTTCATCAAGAACCCGATTTATGCTTATGACATTTGAGTTTTTTTGACGCTTGCGCAGAATATCGGAGCAGACATTTGCCGTTATCCTGTAGAGCCAGGTGGTAAAGGAAGATTGCTCCTTAAACGACTCTATACTCTTGTATACCCTTACAAATACCTCCTGAGCCGCGTCATACGCGTCCTCCTTATCCGAAAGCATACCGTAGGCAATGTTCACCACCTGCGACCGGTATCTTGAAAAAAGTATATTAAATGCCTCTCGGCTGCCCTTTTTGCATTTTTTTATTAAATCATTTTCGGTCAAAAATCCCTCACCACCTCTCGCTGTTTATTTATCGGTACAAATCAGAATTTTTTTATCCTGTCCGTGTATGCGTCGTAATACGCCTTAACGTCCTCCATACAGTCGCCGCTGAATTTATCCAAAAATGCCTTTGTGATTTCAAACGCGATAACCGCCTCAACAACCACCGAGCACGCCGGAACCGCGCACACGTCGGAGCGTTCAACGGTCGCCTTATGCTCCGATTTGTCGCTTATATTAACCGTGCGGAGCGGGTTATACAGCGTCGGTATCGGTTTCATAGCCGCCTTTACGACAATCGGCTCGCCGTTTGACATTCCTCCCTCTATTCCTCCGGCGTTGTTTGTGATTCTGTGAAATTCGCCGTTGTATTCTATTTCATCGTGAACGTGCGAGCCGGGTTTTTCGCTTACGCCGAATCCCATACCTATCTCCACCCCCTTGATTGCCTGCACGCTCATAACTCCAAAAGCGATATTCGCGTCAAGCTTTCTGTCATAATGAACGTAGCTGCCGAGGCCTGCGGGCAGTCCTTTTACTATTGTTTCCACAATTCCGCCGCAGCTTTCTCCGTCAGCCTTTATTTTATCGATATATTCCATCGCTTTTTGCGCCGACAGCTCGTCCGCAAAACCTACGGGAGAGCTTTGAACCTTCTCAAAAAAATCCGGAGCGTTGAAATCGGCGGTGTCCTCAACCTCGCCTATTCTTTTTACGTGGCTTAAAAATTCAATGCCGAACGGCTCCAGAACCTGCCTTACAAGTGCGCCCGCGGCAACTCTCGCGGCGGTTTCTCTCGCGCTGGCTCTTTCCAGCACGTTTCGCAAATCCCTGTGATTATACTTCATTCCGCCCGTCAGGTCCGCGTGTCCCGGGCGCGGGCAATCAACGCTTTTTTCTCCGTTCGATTCCTCGGTACCCATAATCTTTTCCCAATTTGCCCAGTCGCGGTTTTCGATTTTTATAGCTATGGGACTTCCAAGCGTCACTCCGCCTCTCACGCCGGAAAGAATTTCCGCCGTATCCTTTTCAATCAACATTCTGCCGCCTCTGCCGTATCCTTTTTGACGCTTTGCAAGCTGTTCGTTTATTTTGTCAAGGCTTATCCGAACTCCCGACGGCATTCCCTCTACGATTACCGTCAGACACTTTCCGTGGGTTTCTCCCGCTGTGAAATATCTGAGCATATTCATTCTCCATTCATATCAATAATTAGTATTTTGTAACATATTTTCTACAATACAAATCGGTTCGCAAGCTGCGTTCCAATCAATCTCGACGGAGCGTTGCTCCGATTTAAATGTATATACATTTATATATTTTATCACTTTTGCCGATTTTTTTCAAGCACTATATGCCATTTTTTAAAACTTTGCACCAAAAAACGGTATTCTTCGGAAATACCGTTTTAGGAGGGTTATCTTGTCAGATAATTGTATATCATTATAAGGCTTTCCACTCTTGTAATCTCTCTTTGCGGATTGAAATTCCCACTGCCGTCGCTGTGCTGCGTCCCAAGCCGTCATATTCATACTTTGTTACAACTCCCACTTCATCTGTAACAAGAGTGTAATTTTTGTCAATATTATATTCTATGGTTTTTGTTCCACCGTTCGCCATAGTATATTTTACGGGACGGTTTATATCATTCCATTTCTTCAAACACTTTCTTTTCTGCCATAGTAAATTCATCATATGAACTTAGGTATTGAATATGTTCATCATCTACAAGTCGACTTATTGGATGTTGTATACCTTCACTATCAGTACTGTATCCATTAACAAAATCTTCTACAGGCGCAGTAATGAAAACTCTGCAAATGTTATTTTTATCTATAACAGCATATCCCTCCTCTGATAATATATATAACTGTTTCTTTTTAACTTTGTACTTTTTAACCTTTTCTAAAATAATATTGGAGGTTCCATTTCTCTCAATATTCAAATGGTCGCTGTCATAATAATGACCTATTACATACATGTTTTCCCATATTAAGATGGTATCTTTGCCGGAAACAATTTCGCCGTCTTCAACTTTTTGTTGCCGCTCCTTTTCTTCGTTATTAAACTCCGTAACGACAAAATCCCAAAAAGAATCTGATAACCATTTAGATAATGGCTTAATATTCAACACGAAAGCTACAATCAACGCCAATATGACCAACGCTCCAAAAAACTTTTTCATAGTTATTACCTCATTGTCCAAAAATCAACTGGTTTATCTTGCAAAGAATGTTCAAGCATCCATGCTGAAGTTTCATATCCCCAATTATCTCTCAAAATTGTCTGTGAACCTGTTTCCCAAAATTTTCTCTGTGCCGCTTTTTGAGCTACATTTGCATAGTTACCCACAGTGTTGAATGCCCATTTGGTTTTATTCCAAGCATCAGATATTTTGTCCGTTATCCAATTTTGACCTATTGGATCTACACAATTCACCGGATTACCTGCGCAATAGCTGTACCAATTTGTGCCGTCCTGTGCGGGGTCTTCGGTTATGAATCTGCCGGTTTCGCTTTCGTAGTAGCGGTTGCGGAGATATATTAAGCCGCTTTCCTCGTCGTAGTATTCGCCGCAGTAGCCGAACGGGTCGGGCGTGTCGCCTTGCCATTGGTTGCCGTAGGCATCGTAATTCATATAGCTTTCCTCAAGCTTTGCTCCGCTCGAATCGGCTTTCGCCGCTATATTGCCGTGCATATCCTTGAGGTATGATGTTACAGTGCCGTTTTGGTTCGCTATGTATACTCCGGTTGCGTCGTAGGTATATGTGTTTACAGAACTGTCGGTCGTTTCGCTTGCAAGGTTGCTGCCGTTCCAAACGAATGTGGTCTTTTTGCGGTCTACGATTTTGCTCGCCCGCAAATTATCTGCATCATAGGTATAATATGTACTTTAACTTCCGTATTATTATTTTTCATCGTGCTGTCGGACATCAAGAGAACATATCCTCTGGCTGTTATATTCCGCCATATAGAAAATGCCACCAATACGGCCATATTACACTTGAAGCACTTCCTGTATCAGACCAAATAGTATCCCATCGACTATATAACCAATCATCGTCTTTCTTTTCAAATGCAACCACATCCCCGACGGCTTTATTTTTAGATACGTAATAAACTCGGGCAAATTCATCAGAATAATCCAAAACTCTTAAATAATCAATATCTCCAATCATGGTATAGTCCCTATAAATTGTTTCAAACTCTTGACCGTATAAAAGTGTTAAAATGTCACATTTAATTAAACAGCCACCCCATATTATAATGGGTATTATTATAATAAGTATCGCTATCTTTTTTTCATAGTTAGTGCTCCCTTTATATGGTGTAATTTTACCAGCTTTATAGGTTGTTTTTATTCAGCAACATGTGTATAATAATACCAATTATCACAATAGAGTTTTTTTATTTCTAAGTCTCCGCCTACATCCATAGATGGTTCCGTTTCGCAATATATAAAACCACAGCTTGAGTCTAATGAAGAAATCAACGTAAAGCTAATACTATCCCCATCTTTTACTATTGAACTGTACCCCTGTTCGTACAATCTGTCGAAATATTCTTTTACCAAATCAGGAATTTCTAATTCTTTGGAATGTGAATAAGACAGTGTTTGCGGTTGAGTTCTCCACCAATATACAGTTGTAAATTCCAATTCATAAAGATAATCACATATCAACTCCATATCACTCAAATTTTCAGTCAATATATTTTCACTTTCTTCATATGTCGGCATAGTATTATTTCCGTTGATAACGCTGCATCCATTTAAAAACAATATTAATGTCAATATACTTAACTTTATATTAACATGCCTTGTATGCATATTTATTGCCTCCATATATACTTTTAAACCCGCAAAAGGTTTCATTAATTTCTAAAATTCTTCAAAAAAGACTTTACCTCGCCGGTAAGCCTGCACTGTGGTATGTGTATAATTATACCATTGTCTGTCAATTCCGTCAAACAGCCTTGCGCGCCGTATAGGGCGCAACCTTGATTTTCAAAGAGTTTCCAAAAAATGCTTGACATACTCTGAAAAATATTATATGCTGTATTCAGAAATTAAGAAAGGAGGGTAAGAATGATTGAGCTAATAGAAAAACTTCTTATCTCGATAATTGGATAATCGGTCTGGCAACTGTAATTATCACCTACAAGACTAAGAAGTAAAATCCAAGGGAGATATAAATACCCGCCCCTTTGGTGTTAATTCTATTATACTTCAATCCGTGAAAATATGCAAGTAATTTCTTTAATCACAAGTATTATTTCTTTGGCGGCGAGCCTTATATTCCTTGCCGCTGTAATCAAATGGGCAAGGAAGTGACTTATAATGTCAAACACATCGTGGAAAGATTTATATAATAATTATTCTGTATTCGTTTATCCGCCATTTTAACCCTCTCCTTACATAAATCCCGCTTGCATAACAATACATTTTAACGGTTTAAATCAAAGTCCCGATGAAACAGTGAATGTAACCCGACGCCTTTAACCGTTTGCATATGGACGTCTTAATTTAATTCTATTTTAATTATATCACCGTTGTCACAAGTGTGTCAATAATTTGAACTCTGTTTTTTTGCATTTTTTACCGTTTTTTGACTATATTTTTATTTGCAAAATAAAAAAGCTCTCCTTTCACGAAATACATCAAAGGAGCGCTTTTTACAAACAAAAAACCGCAGACATAACTGCGGTTTTTCTGATGGAGCTACTGGTCAGAATCGAACTGACAACCTGCTCATTACGAATGAGCTGCTCTGCCATTGAGCCACAGTAGCGAATCAGAGAGAGAAAGCTCTCTCTGTAATTTTTTAGTTAAATAAATCTTTTGCGATATTGCTTACAGCCTTTCCGTCCGCCCTGCCTTTAACAGTGGGCATAACGTATTCCATAACCTTGCGCATATCCTTCATAGACGTTGCGCCGACTGCCTTGACAGCCTCCTCGACGATGGGTTTAAGCTCGTCCTCGGTGAGCTGTTTGGGAAGGTATTCCATCAAAACTTCCATTTCCTGCTTTAACTGAGAGATTAAATCATCTCTGCCACTCTTTTCGTATTCGGGAAGAGAGTCCTTGCGCTGCTTAAGCTGCTTTGCAATTAACTCTAAAATATCCTCGTCATCAAGAGTTACCTTTTTGTCCTTTTCAACTTGAAGTATAGCCGTTCTCACAAGCTGTACCGTGTTTTTGCGGACAGTATCTTTGTTTTTCATTGACGACTTTAAATCTTCTGCTAATTTTTCCTTTAAAGACATCAACGTCATCTCCTTACGTTCTATAAATCAGAACTTTCTTTTTCTTGCTGCTTCAGACTTCTTTTTGCGCTTAACGCTTGGCTTTTCGTAATGCTCGCGCTTTCTGATTTCAGACATAACACCTGACTTTGCACACTGACGCTTAAATCTGCGAAGTGCGCTATCCAATGATTCATTATCCTTTACTCTTACTTCAGACATGTTGTTTCCCCTCCCTCCGGCAAGTCAATTCTAAAAACGGACTTGATGGAATCAGTTGCAACCCATGCAACAATAAGTATTATACCTTATTTTGCATAGATATGTCAAGATATTTTGTTAATTTTTTATTATTTTTAGTTAATAAAATACGAAATTCGGCTTTTTACCTGCATTTCATACGCTCTCGTATGTCAATTAACAGCCTCAAACCATGCCTTTTTTACGGCAGCGCCGCTATTCCACCGTTCCGCCGCCGAGGACTATATCGCCGTTGTAGAACACGACAGCCTGTCCGGGAGTTACGGCTCTTTGCGGTTCGTCAAAAATCAGCCTTACTCGTCCGTCCTCAAGCGGACAAAGCCTTGCCGCCGCGGGCGGCGCCTGATAGCGCACCTTTGCCGTTATTTTCATATCCGTATCCGGAGCCTCGCCCGAAATGAAGTTTACGTCACACGCGGTAAGCTCGTTTGAAAATTCCATTCCCTTTTCGCCCAAAGTGATTGTATTATTATCCGCATCTATTTTCATAACAAACATCGGTCTGCCGTAAGCGCCTATTCCCTTTCGCTGACCTATCGTGTAATATATAAGTCCGCGGTGCTTTCCTATTATGTTTTCGTCCGCGTCCAGAATATCGCCCTCCTTTGGCTCATATCCCGAATAATCCGTAATAAACCTTGCGTAATCATCATCTTCAACAAAGCATATTTCCTGACTGTCCGGCTTGCCCGCAACGGCAAGTCCAAGCTCCTCCGCTTTTTTTCTTACCCAATCCTTATTATAATCACCGAGCGGCATAAGAGTGTGCGCAAGCTGCTCCTGTGTGAAATTATACAGCACATAGCTTTGGTCTTTCTTTGCCGCCGCGCTTGCGCGCAAAATATACTTGCCGCTCCCGTCCATTTCAATCTTAGCGTAATGTCCGGTCGCGATATAATCGATTCCCATCGCCGTTGCCTTTTTCAAAAGCGCGTCAAATTTAAGATATTTGTTGCAGGCGATACAGGGATTCGGCGTTCTTCCGTGAATATATTCGTCCACAAAATAATCCACCACCTTGTCGCGGAACATATCCTTGAAATTCATCACATAAAAATCTATTCCGAGCTTGTCGCATACGCGCCTTGCGTCCTCGACCGCGCTTTCCGCGCAGCAGCCCTCGTGCTTTGCGTCGCAGCTGTCCGAATATGTCCAAAGGCGCATTGTCGCGCCTATCACGCGGTAGCCCATATCCTTTAAAAGCGCCGCCGCAACGGAGCTGTCAACTCCACCCGACATACCTATAAGCACACTTTTCTGTTCCAAAACGTATTCCTCCTCAAATATTAAAGCGGTATCCCACACCCCATATTGTTTCTATGTATTTTTCGCTTTCGGTATTTATTTTGTCGCGGACGCGCTGAATATGCACCGTTACCGTTGACACATCGCCTATCGCGTCCATACCCCATATCCTGTCGAACAGAACGTCCTTTGAAAAGGTGCGGTTGGGATTTTCCGCGAGGAATAGGAGCAAATCGTATTCCTTTGCGGTAAGCGAAATTTCCTTATCGCCGACGGTGACTTTGTGAGCGTCCTTGTCTATGGTAAGCGAACGGACAGTGATTACCTTGCCGTTGCTCCTTGTCAGCGCGTCGTGGCGAGAAACATGTGCCTTAACCCTTGCCACAAGCTCACTCGGAGAAAACGGCTTTGTCATATAATCGTCCGCGCCGAGTCCCAGCCCGCGTATCTTGTCTATATCGCTGTTTTTTGCCGATAGAAATATTACCGGCGTTTGTTTCTTTTTGCGCAGCTCGGAAATAATTTCAAAGCCGTCCATTCCCGGCAGCATTATATCTATTATTATAAGGTCAAAATCTTCCGTGAGCGCCTTTTCAAGTCCCGCCGTTCCGCACGAGGCTATGCCGCACTCAAAGCCGTTTATTTCAAGATAGTCGCGCTCAAGCTCCGCTATCGCGCTGTCGTCCTCTATTATTAATACTTTTTTCATTTTTTCTCCTTTATGGCACGCGCGTTCGCACGCCGCCCAAGTCCCTAAGCCTTCCCTTGGGGGAAGGTGTCGGCGCAGCCGACGGATGAGGGTTGCCTAATAATCTTTTTCTCTTTTTCCATTTCGGCTTTCTTTTTTCATCTTTCTATTATGTTCTTTTTGCAGCAAAAAGAACCAAAAACTCAAAGGGGGATTTCGATTTCCCCCTTTGGAACCCCTTGAATCGACTAAGGAAACTCTTTGTTCCCTTAGAACCCTCCACTGCCGCTGAGCCACAAGTGAATCTCTATCCGTAGGGGCCGGTGCCACGGGCGACCCGTTTCGTAGGGGCGACCCTTGTGGTCGCCCGAATCCCTCAGTCGCCTACGGCGACAGCTCCCTTTAACAAGGGAGCCTTACGCAGCCGCAAATTAACAAGCCGCCGGCGCAGGAAATTTTTCGCAGGCTGTGCGCTTTAGCGAGCGGTGCTGTACATCGGTACCGCCCCGAGCGTAAAGCGTACGGGATGCGGAAAATTAACAAGCCGCGGGCAGGTAGACCACCGCCGTGGTGCCCTTACCCAGTCCATCGCTTTTGAGCCATATTTTGCCGCCGTGCTTTTCCACAATCTGTTTCGCTATACCCAGTCCCAGACCGCTGCCCTTTATGCTCCGAGAACCGTCCACACGGTAAAATCCGTCGAACACATTTTGCAGCTCCTTTTCCTCTATTCCTATCCCGTTATCGCTGATATACACATACACGCCGCCGTCGCGCGTGAACGTCGTTATCTCCAATGATGGGTTATCCTCTCTTTTATATTTAACCGCGTTATCCGCGAGATTTACAAAGACGCGGCTCATTTTCTCGCGGTCAAGCTTAACATACGCAATATCGGCTGAAATATTATTTATCAGCTTAATATTGTTCTTTTCAAAATCAAGCCTGTAGTCCTCCAAAAATTCATTCACAAAAGCGTTTATATCCGCCGTTTCAAAATTGAACGTCAGCCTTGAAAGCTCCAGCTTGGAGAACGTGGACAGATTATTCACCATATCGTCTATGGCCTCCGCCTTTGCGTGTATCGTGTCAAGATAACGATTCATTTTTTCGGGCGTGTCGGCAACTCCGTCACGTATTCCCTCGACATAGCCCTTTATGGACGTTATCGGCGTTTTCAGGTCATGGGATATATTTGCAAGCAGCATACTGCGTTCCTTCTTCATACACTGCTCGTTTTCCTGCGCTTTTTTAAGCTCCCTGCGCATAGTGTCAAAATTATTGCACAGCTTATCAATCTCATCGTAATTACTGCCCATAACCTCAAAATTCAAATTTCCGCCGCGTATATAATCCGCCGCACGGTCAAGCTCGTTTATCGGATTTTCAATGCTTTTTGACATAAGGCGCGTCATAACGGTTGTTGACAAAACAAGAATAAGCGCGCATATCGCCGCCCATAAAAGCATATACCACAGTGCGGCGGGATTGCCCTTGAAAAATTCTCCGACGGCCTCGGAAAAGACCTTCGGGTCAATCAGCGCGGCGCGCGGAATGTTCAGCTCCTCCACCGGAAATTTTAATATGAAAATTATCAGAAAACACACCGAAATAACACCTATCAGAAGAATAGGCGTTATCAGCATCATAATGTTGTAAACCGCAAATTTGTTTTTTATTTTCATAGTTATGTGTAGTGTAGGTCTGCGCTATATTTAAAATGGAGTTATATTTTTTCGGCTATGATAAGCCTCCCTTGTTAAAGGGAGGGGGACCGCCGAAGGTGGTGGAGGGATTCATGCGCTAAACTTGAATAAGAATCCCTCCGCCGGCTCCGCTTACCGTAGCCGGAAGTATTGCGCAAACCCCTCCGTCACGGCTTTGCCGTGCCACCTCCCCTATTAGTGGAGGCTTGCAGAGCGCCTCCGCAAATTTTCCGTAGGAGTCGGCGCCACGGGCGACCCATTTCGTAGGGGCGACCCTTGTGGTCGCCCTGCTAATAATCTTTTCCATCAAATATTATATACGATAACGTATACAAAATCAAGACCGAACCGAACAAAATACCAACCTTTGAAAGCAGCGCGCCGAGGGGCAGGAGGGATCCGATCCAAATTTTATGCCACTGCGAATACGCCGTGAAAATCATCTGCCCTATGGGTGATACATAATAATTAAGATATTTAAAGAATATGTATACCGCTATGCACAAAAGCATTGCAAGAGTCGGGCTTTTGGAAAGCATATTTATAAACACCGCCATCGCCACCAACGCAAGCACGGGCACCATATCCACGACATATGCCGCAAGTGTCTGCGGCACGTATGCAAGGGAATTGCCCGAAACTATCTGAACCGCCAAGCAGATAACGAACATTGCCAATATCGTCATACAGCACAGCAAAAACACCGCGAGGGATTTTGACGTCATAACCTTAAACCGCGTGAGCGGGCGCATAAGCGACTCCTTAAAGGTATCCTCCTGCACCTCGCTTGCGAACAAGTCCGTTACCGCCATAAACGCAATGAGCGGCACAAGTATATCAACCACAAATCCGAGCATCTCCGTAATGAGATTGCTCTTTATAACAACCTCCCCGCCCGACACCTTTGCAATCATAACGTTTCCGCCCAGGCGCAGTATACATACAAGAGCGCCGATTATACCTATAACAATATATTTTTTCTTTCTGAGCAGCTTTGATAATTCATTTTTTGTGTTCAAAACAAGCGCTTTCATATTACCACGTCACCCCTTTTATCCTTTACCACCGCCAGAAAATAATCCTCCAGCGATGGGTGCAGCCTGAGCGCGTCCTCCGTTGACGAGAACGCTATAAGCTCGCTTTCATACATAACCGCAACCTTGTTGCAGGTCTTTTCTATCTCGCTTGCCATATGGCTTGAAATAAGAAACGTCACACCCTTTTCCTCATTGAGCCGCCTTATAATCTCGCGCACCTCAACAACTCCCTCAATATCAAGTCCGTTTACGGGTTCGTCCAAAATAATAAGCTCCGGTTCGGACACGAACGCGATTGCCAATCCCAAACGCTGTTTCATACCCAGAGAAAATCTGCCCGCCTTATCGTCCTTATATTGCAGAAGATGCACGGCTCTCAAAGTATGCTCTATGCGCTCCTTTGTTACATCGGGATACATAGCCGCGTGCATTTTCACATTTTGGTACGCCGTCAAATCCTTATAGATTGCGGGCGATTCGATAAGCGCGCCGGTTCTGAGCATTATTTTTTCAAAATCGTTATGCAGGTTCATTCCGAAAATCTTAACGGCGCCCTCCGCGCGTACAAGGTTCAATATCGCTTTCATAGCGGTGGTTTTGCCCGAACCGTTGGGTCCGAGCAATCCCAGTACATCTCCCTTTTCCACCGTCAGCGATATGTTTTTTATGCCGCGGTTGTTTTTGTAAAGCTTTGTCAGATTGTTTGTTTCGATTACATTCATTTCACGTTACCTCTTATTCGGTTATGACTATTGAAGTAGCCTCGTCATTTCCGCCGATTGCCTCATCGGGTATAGCGGTTGATGTTGCCTCGCCGCTTATTACATTTACATTCGGCAATGTCGAGGTGTCAACTCTTTGCGGCTCGGTTGTTCCGTAATCGTACATTTTAAGCGATATATCCACCGCCGCCTCGTGACCCTCGCCGCTCATTGTTATATTGCCCGCGGCGTCCGTAGCTCTGCCCTCGTTATCCACCGTGAATACCAATGACGCGCTCTTTACAACAGGGTCGGTGCCAAGCGCCATATACGGAAGATCATCATACTCGCTCATCGAGGAGAACATCGCCGAAAGTCCGGCGTTTACAAGCTCCGGTATCTGAACCGCGTCAAGATTAATTTCGTATGTCGCCGAATCGTCGTCACCGGAAACATATACAAAATTATTCTTTAAATCCCCCATAAAGGTATCGCACGCAAGCTCCGCGAAACGGATTACCTTGTCATAGGTTTTTTTATCCTCCGCGTCGGCACCGTTAAGCAGGTCAAACGCTCCGTTATCGCGGTAAATATTGGAGGGATATATATATGTGTCCGCATTGTTGTATACCTGTATCGACATATTGTCCTGAACATACTCCTGCAAATAGGTTTCACTGCTGAAATAATCATAGCCCGTTTCCGTTCTGTTCAATGAAACCTCTCCGTCCCTGTCGTAAAGCTCGATTACCGATTCATTCATAATTTCCTCGCCGTCCACGGACATTGACAAAACAAGTTCTGAGGTGTAATTCTCGTTTTCCGTCAAAGCCTTGCACGCAGTTTTGCCGACCTCGTAGCCGCTCATTGTGCTGTAGCCCGCAAACGCCGCGCTCGCAAGCATCGTTATTCCGACCGCCAACCCTATCGCCGTTACAGCCTTTTTATTTTTCATATAAATCATTCCTTTCATACATTTATTTTGTAAGGTACCCTATATCTATATTTTACCTGTCCCTTATAAATATTATATAATAGATTTATAAATTTTTTATAAACAAATATACATAAATTCTAAATTTTATGTGCGCGAATAGCACCGGCTACGGCGAACGCGGGTTGTCGAGGGCGCCAACCCCCTACGAGGTAAATTTGCGGCGGCGCGAGGCTCCGCTGCTAAGCCAACAAAAAAAGACGGATTACTCCGTCTTTAAAAATCCGATTCACCGCCGGAGCTTTGCGCGGCGCCCGCCTTTGCAGGCTCCTTTTTCGAGTTTATTTCGGGTTTATCGTTTATTTTCTTTTTCTTTCCGGCAAACAGCTTTGCCACGGTATCGTCCACAAGATAATGCGAAACAAGCGCCAACAGCACGGTCACAACATAAACCGCTATAATATACTTGGTTTCCCCTACCATACCTGTATGCACGAATATATCGACAACTATCATATGATACAGATACAATCCGTAGGACAAATCAAACTTAAAGCGTATTTTCCCGAAACTGTATCCGAATCCCACCGTCATCATACACAGCAGCAGCATTTGTATTATATCTCTGTACTCGCCGACGCGCACGCCGAATTTCTCGCAGTAAAGCGCGCGGACGACAAACAAAACCAAACATAAAATCTTTGTCCGCGCCAGTACGGGCGCTATCCTTTCCCGATACCGATACATAAACCAGCCCGCAAAATACATATAAAAATACGGTATGCACGAGTGTGATATAATCGAGCGTCCCGTTTCGGGCAGTATCTCCTGCAAATACGGCACAACCAAATTCAGCGCCATTGACACGGCTAAAATCAAAATCCATACCCACAGCTTTTTATTCTTAAGAAATTTATATATAACAGCCGTTATAATATAGAACTGCACCGTAAATATCATCGTCCACAGGTTGCCCTGGAAATTGCCTATTCCGAAATCGGTTATAAAATTCGGCTGAGGAAAATCGCGTATGAACACGAGCTGTCCCAAAAACCACGTAACAAACGTCTTATTGAACACGAACCCGCAAAACGCCGCGGCTACAAGCACTCCGACTATTATACATATCCAAAGCGACGGCACAATGCGCAGAACTCTTTTCTTCAGAAATTCCCATACGTTTTTACTTCTCTCCATCGACGCCGGCACCAAAAATCCGCTTATGCAAAACAGCATGGTAACGCCCGTAAACCAGTCGAAAATATGCGACGCCTCCACCATACGTACATGGCGCATAATATGCACCGTCATCACGTAAAACGCGCTGTACAAGCGCAGCAAATCAAAGCAGTTATTCGCAAAATCATATTTTATTTGTTTTTTTATTTCTTCCATCGCGCCACCTCCGATACATTGTCGAATATATTAATTGTATGTCGAATAAAAATATTATATGATATAAATACGGATAAGTCAAGGCGGAAAAATTTTTCGGATATTGTATTTTTCGCGCACGAAAAATGAAATGAAAACTTAGATTTAAAGAGTATTAAAGAGAATAAGTGAGAAAACAGAAGATTATAATTTAATTTATTAAAAATTTTCAAAAAGGTGTTGACAACGGCGGCAAAAGATAGTAAAATAGCCGTTGTGAGTTAAAGCAATACGCTTTGACAGGTTTTATAATAAGTATAGGAGGATACAACTATGAATTCAAGTTATTTGCAGAAACCGCAAGACGTTGAAAGAAAGTGGTATGTGATTGACGCGGCAAACAAGCCTCTCGGACGAGTTGCGGCTGGGGCGGCAAGCATATTGAGAGGTAAGCACCTGCCCACCTTCACACCGAACGTAGACTGCGGCGATCACGTTATCATTATCAATGCCGACAAGATTGTCCTTACAGGCAACAAGCTGAATCAGAAGATTCGCTACTACCACACAGGCTGGGTAGGCGGAATCAAGGAGATTCACTATGACAAGCTTATGGCACAGGAACCGGAAAAGGCTGTTATGTATGCCGTAAACGGTATGCTGCCGAACAATTCAATCGGAAGAAAGGCTCTTACAAGACTTCGTGTTTATAAGGGCGAGGAACACGAGCATCAGGCTCAGAACCCAATCGCTTGGACAGGCGAAATAAAGTAAGGAGGACAATATAATGGCTATAGAACAATATTACGGTACAGGCAGAAGAAAATCTTCCGTTGCAAGAGTTCGTCTTGTTCCCGGCAATGGAAATATCACGGTAAACGGCAGAACAATCGATGATTATTTTGGTCTTGAAACACTAAAGCTTATCGTTCGTCAGCCGCTTGCGCTTACAAAGACACTTGATAAGTTCGACGTAATCGCAAAGGTTGAGGGCGGCGGCTTTACCGGTCAGGCGGGTGCAATCCGTCACGGTATATCAAGAGCGCTTTTGGAGGTTGACTCGGAGGCTTACAGAGCTGACCTTAAGGCGGCAGGATTCCTTACAAGAGATTCAAGAATGAAGGAAAGAAAGAAGTACGGCTTGAAGGCAGCACGTCGCGCACCGCAGTTCTCGAAGAGATAAATTTTTCACTTCTCACGACTTTTCAAAGCCTTTATGCTTTGGAGTTTGCAAAGTAAAGCAAGAGATGCTTTTCGTTAGAAAGGCATCTCTTTTGTTTATGTATTAAGTTTTTCATTAAAGGCTTTCGCATAATTATCAAACTTACAAATTTTCCCTTTGTCGGACATACATCGGATAAATGACAGCCCGCGCTCATATTCGCGCAGCGCTCTATCGTGCATATGCTCCGTTTCAAAATATTCCGCTGTTTCCTCAATCATTTGCAGCAGAATTTCAAACGAAACCCACATTTGTTTTTCGGCGGCGTCATATTTTGCTTTGCCCTTTAAAAGACGCGCCGCCTCAGACAGCTTTGTAAAATAAAGCTCGGGGATTTGCTCAAGCGCAGCGAAAGCCGCCGCGTCATCACCCTTTGCGCTATAGGCATACGCAAGGAACCTAAGCGCATCGTATTTAATTTCATCATCAGCTGTTTCTTTTATAATTTTATTTGCGACCGCGATAACCTCGTCGGGATTTTTCGAGTAATCCATTGTATATAAAAGATTTGCAAGCAAAATATCATTATTCGGATATTTTTCCAATCCCTCTTTAATAATGTTGTTTCCGAGAACCGGCTCGGACTCCCTATGCTTATACGCCTCATTGCAGATTCTCTCAACCTCCGCGCTATACTTTCGCTCAAAATCAAACAACAAATCAATGCTGACCTCAAAATATGAGGCAATCGTGGGGAGCAACGCTATATCGGGATAGCCTAAACCGCTCTCCCATTTTGAAACCGCCTGGGGCGATATGTTGAGATATTCCGCAAGCCGCTCCTGAGTGATGCCGCGTTTTTTGCGCAGCTCCTTGATTTTTGCTCCTATATCCATATATTCATAACTCCTTGAAAATTATTTAACAGCGCCGTTATGGTAATATAATAGCACACGAAAAATAAGAAATCCATACCCAAATCGGATTGTTTTTCACAACCGTGGGTTGAGTTGTGAACATAGAAAGTATAAGCAAGCGCAGCTGTACCGCGGAGGATTCCGAAACCGTCCGCGATGAGCGGGAATATAATATTTATTTTGCAGAAATAAAAAAGGAGCGGATACCGACTGTCTCCAAACACATATAACTGATATGGCGGTGGACGGCGGCTCAAATTCCGCTCCCGATATTATTATATCCAATTCCGATAAAAAAGTCAAGGGGTTCGGCGACCTCTTTGCAGTTTTATATTAAGCAATGTCCTGTACGGCACGTAACCCGTAGATACCGCGCCAAGGCTTATACCCGGCTTATTCGCGCCGTGGAAATCACTTCCGCCCGACTCGACAAGACCCGTCTTTTTACAGATTTCGCGGCACATTTCGGAAAACTCCCTTGTGTAGCTGTTATACATACACTCCGCGCCGTCAAGTCCGTACTCCTTAAGCTCGCTAAGCAGGGCGTAAAGCTCGCCGTAATCCTCGGTTATAAATACGGGGTGCGCCAAAATCGCGGTGCCGCCCGCCGATTTTATCATTTTGATGCTTTCCTCGGGCGAATATGCGACGCGCTCCGCATAGCAGCTTTTTCCCTTTTTCAGGTATTTCGCAAACGCCTCGTCTATGGAGCTTACATAGCCCTTATTCACCATCGCGCGGGCAATGTGCGCTCTGCCCTTGGAGCGCATATCCTCGCCCGCAGAAATTATATCCCGCTCCGTTATGTCCATTCCGTTTCTTTGCAAAAGCTCAAGAACGGCGCGGTTTCTTATTTCTCTGGCATTTTTGAGGACGCTGAGCTTTTCCGCAAGAAAGGCGTTGTTTTCGTCCACGAAAAGTCCGAGTATGTGCATCTGCTTATGATACCGCGCGCTTATTTCCACGCCCGATATACCCTCTATTCCGTACTCGGCGCAAGCGGCGTGAAATTCGCTCAAGCCGTCCGTTGTGTCGTGGTCGGTAAGCGCGACGGCGCTAAGTCCCGCCTCATAAGCCGCCTTTACAAGCTCGGACGGCGTAAAGGTACCGTCCGACGCGGTCGAATGAGTATGCAAATCAATTTTATCTGTCATTTATAAGTCCCTGCAGCTCAGCCATAAAGGTGTCAATATTATCAAAGCTCTTATATACGGACGCGAAACGCACATACGCGACTTCATCAAGCTTTTTCAGCTTTTCCATAACCTTTTCGCCAATCATTGTGCTTTCTATTTCGCGCGTCATAGATTGATAAAGCTCACTTTCTATAGCGTCCGCGACCTCCTCCATCTGCGACAAGGAAATAGGACGCTTTTCACAGGCTGTAATTATTCCTTTCAATACTTTTCCTCTGTCATATTGTTGACGGGACTGATCCTTTTTTATAACAACAAGCGATATTGCCTCAAGCTTTTCATAAGTGGTAAAACGCTTTCGACACTTTAAGCATTCGCGTCTGCGCCTTATGGAATTACTTTCTTCGGTAGGTCTTGAGTCAATAACCTTGCTCTCCCCAAATCCGCAATATGGACATTTCATTTTAATCCTCCATTCTGCCGCCATAGGCGGCACGAATCATAACGCGGAAAAGAAACAAGCAGATTGTCGTTATGAGGAGCGCAGTTGTATTCGCACCGCAAAGAAATGCGGGCAGCCGCAAGGCTGACCTTTTGCCGTAGGCAAAAGGTGCTGAATTTATACTTCAAGCTCCGAATAATGATAAGATGCGCAGTTTATTTTTCGCGTTAAATTCCTCCATCTGTATTATTCTACCCTTTATTATACATTATACGGATTGATTTTTCAAGTTAATTTTTCAATATCCATATCAAAAAGCCTCACCAAAACAAGGTCCTCGCCCACCACCTCTATAGCGCCCCAGGGAATGATAAGCTCGCCGCCGCCCAAAAGGCGTTTCAGCATACAGCCCTTTCTCGGAACGATTATAGCCTCGATATTTCCCGTGCTTTCGCTTATCTCAACATCGCGTATATATCCCAGTCTTTCCGCCGTTTTTATATTTACAACTTCCTTTTGTCTGAGATTATATCCTCTGAACATATACACCACCTCGATTATGTATATGCGCCGTTAAGCAAAAAAATAAGACGGATTATCGGCAAATAATCCGTCTTTTAGTTATTATTCAAGACTTACCGTCGGCGGAATTTGTCCGCTGTAAACCGGTACGTCAAACGAAAGTACCGCGTCGCCGAACGCCGAGAATATCTTCTCTATGCTTACAGCCTGCTTAACCGCCCAGCTTACGTCCGTGGCGTACTGATGCTCGCCCGGATTTTCAGGATTCCAACGCATCTTATAGAGCGTGTTCTGACGGTGTTCGGAATTGTTTATATAATTCTCGCTTATCCATTTTGCGCCGCCTCTTATTGCCTGTTCAACGCTTGTCCAGCCCTCGGAATACGCCTTTTTGGAGCCGTATCCCACGGCGTCGGAATCGTATGCGCCTATTCCGAATACGTTGTACACGGTTGTGCCGTTTACATTAACTCCGGTCGCAAGCTGTGATGTGCCGTTGCCGGACTCCAGGCACGCGTGAGCCACAAGGTATACCTCGCTTACGTTATACTCCTTAGCCGCCTCGATAAACACGGCTCCCATACCCTTAAGCACGCCCTTATCGGCAAGGTATGCGTTCAGAGTTTCCTCACTGACATTATTCGAGCTTGACAGGTCAAGGAATTGATATTTATACGCGTCCGTATAATAATTGTTCGGATTCATATATTCCGCGGTTTCCGCCTCGGTCGCGGCGGTGGTACCGCTCGTTCTCCACATAGTAGCGGAGCCGGTTTCCATCTGTATTCTTATCGCCTGCGGGAATGTGGTGCTGTACGACGTGTACGTAACCTTGCCCTCGGTCACAAGCGCCGGTACGTCCTCATTTAGGTCAAACGGGTCCTTTTCGTCCGTCGCCGCAACCTCCACGCTGAAAGTCTGCTTTACGCCGTTCACGGACTCGACCGTGATATTCGCCGTGCCCTCGCTTTTGCCGCGTATAAGTCCGGTCTGGCTGACCGTCGCGACCTCCTCATTATCGCTTGACCACGTAAGCGTCTTATTTTTCGCGTTCGACGGTGAAACGGTCACTATAGCGTTAATGCGCTCGCCGACCTTGATTTGCATATCCGCCGTGTTTTGAACGGAAACGGTTTCAACGTCAACTGTCGGATTTACCACGTTTACAAAGCATTTCGCTTGGAACTCGCCGTCCTCCGTGGTGGCGGTAACCTCCGTCATACCGACGCTGACGGGCTTTACGTGTCCGGAAGAGTCAACCCGCGCGATTTTTGTGTTCTTTGATTCCCATATTATATTCCGGTTTGTCGCGTTTTCCGGGAACACCTGCGCCTCAAGCAGTCTGCCGCTGCCGTCCGTATACAATGTGATTGTGGTTGTGGGCAGGAATATGCCGCTTACCGGCTGTCTTACGGCAAGGCTCGCCCGGGAGGTCTTTGAGTACGCCTCAAGATTCGCCGTCAAGGTGACCTCGCCCGGATTTGTCGCCGTGATGTTTCCCTCATCGTCTATCTCGGCTATTTCCTCGTCCGAGGATTCCCACGTTATTTCGCTGTTTTCCAGATTTATCGGATATACCGTCGCCTTTATGCGCGCCTGCGCCGTGCCGTCCGTAAGGTCAACCGCGCCGTCGTCCCAGCTCAAATGCACCGCTATATGCGTCTTTTCGCTATGGTCAAAGGTGGAATAATTTTGGAGCACCATTCCGAATTCGACGCTGTCGTTGCCCTCGGTGTAATAATCCGAATTTTCGGCGATTTTTCGCGTTCCGATAAGAAGAACCGCAAGCGCCAAAACACACGCGGCGGCGGGAATAATTATCTTCAAACGGCGCTCCTTTGCGTATGAGAATATCTTTTTTCTCCACTTCGGAAATGTCACGTAGGCAAATCTATAAAACCCTTTGTTTTCGCAAAGCTTTTTCCACAGCATTTTAAACGGCTTTGAAACGCCTTTGAGTGCGGCTTTAAAAAACGCGCAAATACGCGCCCAAGCCTTCCTCAAAAACGGAAACAGTCCGTTATTATTCGGTTTTATATTTTTAGGTATTTTAATCTCCATACCGAATTTCAATCCCTTTACAAATTTTCATTGAATAATACATTAAAATTGTAGTATCCCGCCGAAAAAAAGTCAATACAAATCCGGCATTGTTAAAAAATTGTTTACTTTTTAAACCTATTTACTATATATTGGTTAGCGGTTTTTTCAAGCTTATCATCAAGGGGGGAAAGTCCCTTAAAATCGGGATTTTTGCGTTTTATCGCGTTTGTCAGGATATAGTCGCACAATCCCGGATTTTTCGGCAGCAGCGGACCGTGCAGATATGTCGCGACTACGTTTTTATATATAACGCCCTCGCTGCCGGCATTATCGTGATTTCCGTATCCGTATTCAACCTTGCCGAGCGGCGTGTGGCTGCCTATATATGTTCTTCCGCCGTGATTTTCAAAACCGACTATTCTTTCGTCCATAAAATCCGCTTTCAGAACAATATTGCCGATAAGACGCTTTTTGCCCTGCTCGGTATAAATATCGAGAATTTCAAGTCCCCTTATGGTTTCGTTTTCGAGCTTATAATAATTTCCCAAAAGCTGATAACCGCCGCACACGGCGACAAGCGTGCCGTTATCCTCCGCGTACTCCTTGAGCGCGTCCTTATGCTCCAAAAGCCTGTCGCAGACTATCTTCTGTTCCCTGTCCGAGCCGCCGCCTATAAATACTATATTGACATCGGATAAGTCAAAGCCGGTGTCCTCGCAGGTGTAGGACATAACCTCCGCGTCAATTCCGCGCCACTCAAGCCGCTTACGCATACATTCTATATTGCCCTTGTCACCGTAGAGATTGAGCAAGTCGGGATAAAGATGAAGTATTTTTATTTTCATTACGCCTCACCTCCAAGCTTTTTAAGCACCGCCTCGGTTGAATACAGCGCCGTGTAATTCACAAGCACATACACAACCTCGCTGTCGGTTTTAAGACACCTCGAAACCGCGTCGGACATATCATGCGTCATATGATTAACCTCAATGCCGGCGTACTTGAAACGCAGACTTATATCATACACGCGTATGCCCGTTGTGGTGAGCGTGTTAAGATTTTCGTCGGCTATCTTGTCAAAATCAACGTCCCAAAGCCACGATACATCGCGCCCGTCATTTGCCTTATCGTTAATGGCGATTATAACGTCCTTTTTTCGCCTGTCCGTATTTACCGTGGCAATCGCCTGATTAAATCCCGCCGGATTTTTGGAAAGACTGAGTATCACCGGTTTATTGAATTTATACTCCTGCATTCTGCCTATTTGAGGCTTATATCCGGTCAAAAGCGCGGCGAAATCGTCCGTGCCCTCTCCCATTACATTCAGCGCGCCGTACACCGCGATAAGATTATAAATGTTATAAAAGCCCTTGTAATTGATTTCCATATGTTGTCCGTTTATATCAAATCTCATAGGCGTGTCAAGCGACACATTTTTCACGTCAAAGTCAATTTCGGGACGCTTAAATCCGCACGACGGGCAGCTGAAATCTCCGAGCTGACTGTAATGATAGTAATTGTACTTCTGTTCCGCGCCGCACATCGGGCAGAAACGTCCCTCCTTGGTATCGTCAAGCTGAGGAAGAACCTTTTCCGAAATGCCGTAATAATACGCGGTCACATTCTTTTCGCCGCCGAACTGCACGCAAAGCGGGTCATCGCCGTTTAAAACGATTTTCAAATTCGGCACCTTTGCTATGGCGCGTTTTATTATGTCGGAGGTTATGTCAATCTCGCCGTAGCGGTCAAGCTGGTCGCGGAAGAGATTTGTAATCACCATAACGTCCGGCTTTACATAGTCGAATACTATCGGCGTGTACGCCTCGTCAATTTCAAGACAGGCATAGTCCGCCTTGAGAGAGCCGAATATGCTCATTTCCTGTAAAACCGTGGTGGCTATGCCGCTCAGCATATTCGCGCCGAGCCTGTTGCAGATAACCTTGTACCCCTTTGCCTCAAGAGCCGATGCCATCAGGTTGTTGGTGGTGGTTTTTCCGTTCGTGCCGCAGGTTACGATTATTCCCTTTGTCACGCACTTGTTCAGCACGCCGACAAGGTCGGGACAGATTTTAAGAGCGTAATGCCCCGGCGATGACGAGGACTTCTTCCCCGCTATTTTGCCGGCTATTGTGAGCAGCTTGCCAAGCCATACCGCAAGTAACTTTCTCATTTCATTTGTTTCCTTTCAAGCTATGATATATGATTATACTACATTTTGCGTTGTTTTGCAACAAATTATCATTTGTGCGTATATTTTTGCGGATTGCAGCGCGGGCGACCAATGGGCGCCCTTACGAGGTGGATTTGCCGGCTGTGCTTGTAGGGGCGGGCATTGCCCGCCCGCGGGCGCCCAATGGGCGCCCCTACGAGGTGGATTTGTCGGCACCGGGAGCCTCCCCTACTAGGTGAACAATTTGCTTTGCAAATCGTTCACCCCCAAGGGGAAGGCTTAGGGTTTGCGGCAAATATGGCAGCCTTCCCCTGGGGGAAGGTGGCGCCCGCTGTAAGCGGGTGACGAATGAGGGTAAATTTGCGTAAGACCCCTCAGTCGCCTTTCGGCGACAGCTCCCCTCGTAGGGGAGCCTTGCAGAGCGTTGCCGAAAATATAACATAAAAAAACGGCAGTGGAAATCCACTGCCGCTTTTACACAAGTCAACATTTCATTTAATGTTTCCTTGGAGGACACTATTTAATTAGTATTCCAAATACGCCGTTTATTGGGCGTTATGTAATAACGTTCAAGAAACAAGCAGTTTGCGTTTTTGAAAGCCGCCGTCGTACATTGGTACGTCAAGGCTTGAAAAAGCGTGAAATGCGCCGTTTATTGTACGTTATGTAATAACGTTCAAGAAACGAGTAGGTTATTCGTTTGAAAGGCGCTGACGTGCGTTTGCACTTCAAGCCTTGAAAACGGATAAGATACGAAGTTTATTGTACGTTATTTATCCCAAGATACAAGTACCATTGCTATATCCTTTGAGTCAATCTTACCGTCGCGGTCAAGGTCATACTTAGCGAACTCAGATGCAGCGGTTACTGTATTTTCTTTACCGAAGTAAGATACTACCGCCGACAAATCGTACAGGTTGATATTCTCATCAGCGACAATATCGCCCGCGAGGAATGTTACTGCCTTTTCAATACTACCCATCGCGTTATCGGTTGAAGTTGCGACATACATATCCTGGCTCATAGCGTTATTCCATACCGTTACAGTCGCCGTGCTGCCTGACGGAGTAATCGACGTTCTGTAGGTTCTGTAGCCCGCTCCCTCGAATACAAGGGTTGTCGCGTAATTTCTGTATACTGTTACAGTCGTTGTGTAGCCGGTTGCGTCCTCGTAATCATACGATGTGCCGTCTACCGCCGATATTGTAGCACCGGTTGCGGTCAAGCTGTCGCCGCCGAAGTCGATTTCATTATTCGTCATATTCACGCCGTTTAATGTAACCTTCATATCGTTGTATGCTACAGCCTGCGCGCTTACGGTGTTCGGGAACAATACATTGATTGTAAGCTGTGTCTGCTTAAGTTGTATATTGCCGCTTGCGACAGGTGAGCTGTAATTCAGTGTACTGCCGTCTACCGTATACGTGCTTACGATATTATTTGAATATTCCGCAGTCTGAACCTGGTTAGCCGTGTTGCTTGCGAATGTTGTACTGTCATTATTAAGCAAAAGCCTAAAGTTACCGTCGCCGGTTACGTTCAAGATTCCCAATGTTACATAAGCTCCGGTTATATCGCTGACTTCCTCGCCGGTGCTTGTATCTATATCACCGTTTACGTTAAACTCATACTCGCCGTTGCCGTTGTTTACAACATTGATATACGATGCCGGCGTGATTGAAACCGCGCCGATATTGGTTATATCATAGCCTGAGCTGTCATCAAGCTCGAACGCAAGCTCCGCCGCCATAAAGCGGTTGATGTACCTTGTTGCGCCGCTGACTTCATCAGCGTACAGTCTGATATAATACGAACCCGCTACGCCCGTTGTTACCTCTTCAAGCTTAAGCGTTACGCTATCAGCTATGTTTGTACTGTCAACCGTTGCCGGGTTACCGTCAATATAATATGTCGAGAATGACGGCGCTGTGAATTTAACTACATTGCCGCTGACGGTGACCGGAGTTACAACTTCGGTTCCGCTATCGGCAATAAGATAAACCGTTACACTGCCTTCTTCAAATGCAATCGGTAATTCAATTTCTACCTCCTGGTTTTCTACAGGAATTGTTGTCGCCACACCGGCACTATCGGTCTTTACAACCGAAATATCCACGCCGATAGCGTTCGGGCTTAATGTGGTTTCGGGAGTTGTGGTTGGTGAAACGAACTCGTCAACCTCTGATTCATCTGTTGTTACAACAACCTCGATTGTAGAAACCTCGGTTGCGTCGTATACATCGTCCATTGATTTAAGAGTACTCTCCAAATCGGTAAGAGTAACCTTAGCCGATGCGCCGTTTTCAAGCTCCGCCTCGCCGTTGTCCGTTACGATTGTGTTTGACTGCAATACCGAACCGGTTGCCTCGTCATAATAGTGGTTGGAGGCAACATAAGCGGATACGTCACAATCAAATGTGCCGCTGTAAATTACATATGTTGATTCTACGAAATCCTCATAATCATCGCTATCATCGCCAATAAGCTGCGACAATCCTACAAGACCGGTATATGTGCCGTCCGTAATCGTTACAGTACAGCCCGGCTTGGGATCATCCGGCTCCATAGAGTTATCCGTCGCAACAACCGCAAAGCCTGTTGTCGTCGAACCGTTATTATACTGCGTAAACGTAGGTGTTTCAGCCGTTGCTGTTATTGTACAATTATTCAATGTCAAATCGGTATACTTAACCTCGATACCGGTCGCGCCCGTAATCGTACAATTTGTAAATGTAGCCTGCTGATTTACGCCGCCGTTATTTGCGGTTGTGTATGTGCTGCCCGAAATATAAACGCCGGTTATATCTATAACTGTATCGGTAACAGTCATATTAAGTCCGTAATATGAACCGTTGTGATACAAGCCGCAGGTGGTAGCCGTAAGAGTCGAGCCTGTGATAACCACGGTACTCTTGTTTGCAAACGAGCCTACCGCGTAACTGCCGGAAATCGTTGAATCCGTAATTGTGAGCGTTCCGCCCTCAGCATAGTTGCCGACATTTATACCTGTGCATGACGCGGTTACGCCGTCAAGCGTAAGATTGCCCGACGATTCAACAATGCCTCTTGTTTCAACATCGCCGTCATTCGCCGCGGTTACTGTATAAGTACCGTTCTTAATGGTTACATCGGCTGTTGTAATCAATGAGAATCTGTATATGCCGCTGCCGTCTGTGTTTACAAAGTTGTTTGTAAGCGTACAGCCGTTCAAATCCAATGTGATGTCTTTGCTGATTGTCAGCTGTGACTCAACGGTTAAGTCGTCCGAAAGCGTAACTGTTGTGCCGTCGCTTGCAGCCGCGAGTGCGTCCTCAAGTGTAGCATAGCCTACGCCGTCTACTGTTGCAACCGCTGTATCTGCCGATACTGTACCGTCAGTGTATGTATAGCCTGACGCTACGAATGAACCGGTGTCAACATTGTCATCACCGTTCACGGGGCTGTAGCCTGTAAATGTACCGCCCTTAACATTGATTGTCGCGGTTGAGCTGTTACCGATATTCAGAACCAATCCGTTAGTATAAGTAGAATTATACTTATAGCTTGTTGCCGAGTTGGTGAATGTACCGCCGTAAATGTTAATAACCGCGTTGCCTGCTCCGAATACTACCGCCTCATAAATTGAGTTGGTGGAATATGTACCGCCGAGAATATTAAGTGTTCCGTCGGTTGACGCGCCTACCACATCAACGTATGTATTTTCGTCGGTTGCCGTGATTCCGCCGTTGCCTGCTGTATCCTCAATCGTGAGGGTACCGCTTGTAACCTTAAGTCCCCATGCGCCGTCTGACAGCGTAGCACCGCCAAAAGTGCCTTCGCTGTAAGCGAATGTGATTGTCTTGCCGTTCAAATCCAATGTTACGGATTTGCTGCTAAGGCTAAGCACAAGCGAGCTGTTAAGCGTTACATCGTCTGCCAGTGTAACGGTGTCGCCGTCGGCTGCCGCTGAAAATGCGCTTGCCAAATCGGTGTATTCCGCATCGCCGATAGTCGCAACGGTTGATGAACCGGTTTCTTCCGCGAACAGTGTGACTGCCGCTGTTTCAGCCTGCTCATCATCAACTTCGGCGAACGCCGGTATTGCCGCGCCTGCGGTAAGCATAGCCGTCGCCGTGATGAGAGCTAAAAATTTTCTGAGCTTTTTCATAATTGTCCTCCTTTTTTGTATGAAAATTTATTTTTGTATATTTTTGGATTTATATACACAATAATTATAACCCCCCCCCGATACTTTGTCAAGGGTTTTTATGGATTTTTTGCATAATTTTTTTGATTTGTCACTACCGGTGGCGGGGTTTTGTGGTGACACTTGCACCCACAGGGTGGATTTTTGGGGTGCGGGCTGACCCTCATCCGTCACCCGCCTACGGCGTGTGCCACCTTCCCCCAGGGGGAAGGCTTAGGGTTTGCGGGAAATTAACAAGCCAAAGAAAAAAACTGTAGGTGTTTGACAGTCAAACACCTACAGTTTTTATTATTCCGCGCCGAGCACGGCTATTTCACTTATATGACAATAATTCTTTGTCGGGTCGGTCGCGCCGTCGCCGTTATAGCGGATATATCTCGCGCTGACGGTTTCGGGGAACGTATACTTTTCAAATTCCTCTGTTTCGCCGGTATTTTGCGTCTTTGAAAGCGCCGTCTGCCAGGTTTCTCCGTCCTCAGAATATTCGATTGTGAACGGATAAATTCTCTCGCTGCCCTTCCACATAGCTATCGCAACGCCGGTTACCTCCTGCGTATCGCCGAGGTCTATCGTGAGCGTATTCGGACCGTATGCCGACCAGCGCGTGCTTATGTCAAGGTCAACCGCGCCCGTTTCAACATTACCGTCGTTATCGCTCGCCTCAACCGCGTAAACGTCGAGCTGATTTGAATAATATTTCTCGCCCGTGCCGTTAATCGCCACGCGCTCAACCTTTTCCGGAACCGGAGCGGACTTGATGCTTTCCTTTCTCGCCGCCGCGCCGTCAATGCTCATCTCAACATCGCTTACGGCGATATATCCGTCGCTGTAATACACCTTCTTTGAAAGGGATTCGGCTATCGCGCGGAGCGGAACCATTGTTCTTTCATTCATTATTACCGGCGCAACGTCCATCTGCATTGCGGCGCCGTTTACCGTATAATCGGCGGAGCCTATATTCATAAGAATTTCATCTCCGTCAAGCTCTATTGTTATTCCTTGAGTATCGCCGTTCCAGCTTACCTCCGCGCCGAACGCCTCCGAAATAAATCTGAGCGGAACGAGAGTTCTGTCGCCCTCCGCAAGATACGGAACAACATCTTCATTATCATTGTCAACTCTCTGCGGAACGCCGTTTACAAGTGCCGTCGGAGTGTCAAGCACAAGCTCAACCTTTTCGCCGGTGTACAGGTCGTCTATGCTCCAGGACTTCTGTGCAAGGTCGGGATTTTTCGCGTTATCCCCTACCGTGTACATCTGCGGCACGGGTATCGTTTCGGTGTCGTAGCCGAGGTAATAGCTCAAATGTGTCGGCTGATTATAGCAGGTATTCTGATACGCAACGTGCATTCTGTACTGAATATCGTGCATAAGAGTAGGTATTTTGTAGCTTGTGGGCGTTGTTGTAGTATAAATTCTGAGCGCGCTGCCGTCCTTTGTGGGATACATTACCTCCTCGCGCCAGTCGCCGAAAAGATCCGCCGTAAGCGACGGATTAGCCTTTGTGCCGTTTACGGACGTGCAGCCCGACGCGGTGAATATTGTTTCAACCTTTGCGGCATCGCTGTTCCATTTGCTTATGTAAATATTATCCTGAACCTCGCGTCCCAAATCTCCGTCCCAGTAGCATAGGAAGTTCGCGGGCATTGTGTAGCTTGTTGAAATTACGGTGCCGTCCGCAGCGGTCAGAATGCCTGCCGCCGACCAGCCCTCGCAGCCCGGATAATTCGGGTCAATATCGTCCGATGTGCCGCGTCCGTTATCGTTGCCGGTACGCTCTCCGTACAGGATTTCACCGGTGCGCGCGTCGCGCATTTCATAGCCGTAATCGGAACCCGTTTCCTCGTGGCAGGAATATACCTCAAGTCCCGGTCTTGACGGGTCAAGATCGCCTACGTGCTGCGCGTCGCCGTGTCCCAAGCCTGTCGAATACATCGGCGTACCGTCGTTATCTATGGCAAGCGCGCCGTAAATAAGCTCATCGCAGCCGTCATAATCAACGTCCGCCGCGCTCATAGAGTGGTTGCCCTGTCCGATATACTTATTATTGTAATCAAGCGTATCAAAGCGCCATTTCTGCACTATTTTTCCGTCCACAAGGTCATACGCGGCAATTACCGTTCTGCCGCCCGTGTCGCCCTCGGGACCGGTATAATATCCTCTCGCGAACACCATACTCGGTCTTTCGCCGTCAAGGTACGCAACCGACGCGAGATACCTCTCACTTCTGTTGCCCCAGCCGTCGCCCCAAGCTGTGATGTCCCAGGCAATTCCGCTTTCGGTTTTGCCCGTGGTCTGCGGGTCATAATCAACAGTGTCGATTACGGAGCCGTCGGCGCCGTTGAACACGGTCAAATAAAGCGGTCCCGTAAGATTTTTTCCATCGCTGACTATCGCATAATTCCTGTCCGCGTCGCCTATAACCGTTCCGTCGCCCGCAATCGTTCCGTCCGCCGTGCGGCACGCCATTTCAGCCTTGCCGTCGCCGTCGTAATCGTATACCATAAATTGAGTGTCATGTGCGCCGGCGCGTATATTCGGTCCCATATTCACGCGCCACAACAATGTGCCGTCCGTCTCGTAGGCGTCGATTATACATTCTCCGGTATAGCCCGCTTGAGCGGCGTCCTTAGAGTTTGACGGGTCCCATTTGAGAACGATTTCATATTCGCCGTCGCCGTCAAGGTCGCCGACGGACGCGTCGCCGGGCGTATATGTGTAGCTCTCTCCCTGAATTGTATTGTCCTCCGGCTTTTGAATGGGAATTTCAAGATAATCGCTGTCCCAAGACTGTGCCGTTTCAAGGTCGCCCTCCGTTCCGTCAAGCACGGGAGCTATTTTATATGTCTCTCCGGTCGGATTTATGTCGGTATAGTTTGTCGCGTTTATCGGCTCCGAAGTGATAAGCGTGTCGCCGCGGTATACATTATATTTTGTATCCGTGCTCTCAGTGCCGAGCCAACGCCACGAAATATATGTATAATCACCCATATTTACCGCAACCGCGCCTCTGTTTAGATTTTCCATCGGACGCTGAATATCGGGTCTTGCATCAATCAGAGCCTGCGTTTCGGCAGCCGACTCATCGTAATTTGCAATCTTAAGGCTGTCTCCCACCTCCGCCGCAAACACGGAAACCGCCGACGATGAAAGCATTGCCGCGGCGATAACCGCTGACAAAATTTTATTTTTCTTCATAATATATCTCCTTTCGTTTTGTACGTTTTTACTCATAATATTTATTTTAACATATTTGTAAAAACTTTTGTGGGTATTTATAATTTAATTCTGATTTTTATAAAATTTAATCGGATTTTTAAGTACATTTGACAAATCGGAATAAAGCGAGTATAATAAATATATGAATGTATGAGCATACGAAGGGAGCGGCGAAAATGGATATGTGCAGCTCATGTCAATACAATCCTCAGATTGTGGACAGACTGAAAAATCAGATTCCCGATGATAACATAATTAATAACCTTGCGGAAATGTTTAAGGTATTCGGGGACAACACGAGAATAAGAATCCTATGGGCGCTGTTTGATAAGGAGCTGTGCGTTTACGACATCGCCGGAGAGCTTGGAATGAGCCAGTCCGCAATAAGCCATCAGCTTAAAACGCTTAAGCAGGCGCGGCTTATAAAATCGCGCCGAGATGGGAAAAACGCGTTTTATTCCATTGACGATGACCATGTTAAAAAGATTATAGAGCAAATGCTTATTCACGTTGAGGAAAACTGAAAACTGCCGCTTTTGCGGCATTTTTTATACCTCAACGCGGCGGAGATTATATTATGAACAGACTTGTGATAGGAATACTTGCCCATGTGGATTCGGGCAAAACAACGCTGTCCGAGGGTATGCTTTATACCGCGGGCGAAATACGCTCATTGGGGCGCGTCGATCACGGCGACGCCTTTCTTGACACGCACGCGATAGAGCGCGACAGGGGCATTACCATTTTTTCAAAGCAGGCGGTTATGCGCTTTCATAACGCGGAGTTTACCCTGTTGGACACACCGGGTCACGTTGACTTTTCAACCGAAACGGAGCGCGCGCTGAGCGTGCTTGACTACGCTGTTCTTGTAATCAGCGGCACGGACGGAGTACAGAACCATACCGAAACGCTTTGGCGGCTTTTAAAGCGTTACAATGTGCCGACCTTTATATTCATAAACAAAATGGACTTAAACGCAGACCGCGCCAAGCTTACGGCGGAGCTTAAATACCGTTTCGGCGACGGCTGCATTGATTTCGGCGGCGAAAGGGACAGCGAGGAATTTATGGAAAGCCTCGCTATGTGCGATGAAAATATTATGAACTCCTTTCTGTCCGACGGCAAGGTGAAAACCGATGACGTGCGCAACGCGATTGTCACAAGAAAGATATTCCCCTGCTTTTTCGGCTCCGCGCTCAAAACGGAGGGCGTAAAGGAGTTTCTTGAAGGCTTGAGCCTTTATACAAGGCGTATTGTATATGATGATAAGTTCGGCGCGAGGGTCTTTAAAATTTCCGAGGACGAGCAGGGTATGCGCCTTACGCATATGAAAATCACCGGCGGTTCGCTTAAGGTCAAGGCGCGGCTTGAGGGCAGCGGAAAAAATGAGTGGAGCGAAAAGGTAAATCAAATCCGTATTTATTCCGGCGCGAAATACAAAACCGTCGATGAGGCGCTGCCGGGTATGATATGCGCGGTTACGGGACTCTCAATGACATATCCGGGCGAGGGACTCGGCTGTGAGCGCGACGCCAAGAACGCCGTTCTTGAAAGCGTGCTTACCTACAAAACGGAGCTGCCCGACGGCATTGACGTACACACCGCGCTCACGGATTTACGCCGTCTTGAGGAGGAGGATCCTCAGCTGCATATTATTTGGAGCGAACAGTTACAGGAAATTCACGTACAGGTTATGGGCGAGGTTCAGCTTGAGGTATTAAAGCGCGTTATAGCCGACCGTTTCGGCTTTGAGGTTGAATTTACTCACGGAAAGGTCGCCTATAAGGAAACAATCGCCGCGCCGGTTGAGGGTGTCGGGCATTATGAGCCGCTGCGCCATTACGCCGAGGTGCATTTGCTTATGGAACCCGCCGAAAAAGGCAGCGGTCTTACCTTCGCGTCAAGCTGCGGCGAGGATTCCTTGGACCGCAACTGGCAGAGACTTATACTAACACATCTTAAAGAAAAAACGCACATAGGCGTTTTGACAGGCTCGCCTATTACGGATATGAAAATAACGCTCGCAGCGGGACGCGCTCACCAAAAGCACACAGAGGGCGGTGATTTCCGTCAGGCGACATACCGCGCCGTAAGGCAGGGACTTAAAACAGCACAGTGCGTTCTGCTTGAGCCGTGGTACGAGTTTAATCTTGAAATTCCGACCGAAAGCGTGGGACGCGCTATGACCGATATTCAGCAGATGGGCGGAACCTTCGGTCAGCCGGAAACCTACGGCGATATGACGATTATTTCCGGCAGCGCGCCCGTTTCGGCAATGCGCGATTACTCCAAAGATGTAATAGCCTACACGAGCGGCAAGGGACGGCTTAACTGCATTTTAAGCGGATATGAGCCGTGTCAAAACGCCGAGGAGGTTATAGAGCAAATCGGCTACGACAGCGAAAAGGATACCGAAAATCCCGCCGACTCCGTATTCTGCTCGCACGGAGCCGGATTTGTAGTCAAATGGGACAAGGTATATGACTATATGCACCTGGACGGGCTGCGCCTTGACGCAGACGAGGAGGAATCCGAGGATATTCACCGCCGCGCCGAGGAATATCTCGAGGCGGTAGCGGACGACAACGAGCTTATGCGGATTTTTGAGCGCGTCTACGGTCCCGTAAAACGCAAAACCGCGTCATATACGGTGAAGAAATCCGCGCCGCCGCAGAAAAAGCCTTCAAAGGCAAAGCCGGCGAAAACGGGCAAGGAATATCTGCTTGTGGACGGCTACAATATAATATTCGCGTGGGACTTCCTTAAGGAATCGCCGAAAAAAGTCTTGACGCGGCGCGCGACCGCCTTATAGACATTCTCTGCAATTATCAGGGCTTTAGGCAATGTGAGCTGATACTTGTCTTTGACGCGTACAAGGTCAAGGGCAACACGGGCAGCGTGGAAAAAATTCACAATATAAATGTGGTTTACACAAAGGAGGCGGAAACCGCCGATATGTATATCAAGAAAACAACGCGCTCTCTCGGTGAAAAGCATCGGGTACGCGTCGCCACCTCCGACAGCCTGGAACAGATTATAATTCTCGCCGGCGGCGCGACGCGCGTTTCGGCAAGAGAATTTTTACACGAAATTCGCCTTGCTGAAAAGGCAATCACAGAAATTATTTCACAAAACAAATGAGAGGGTATGAAAAATGAAACAAAGTACAAAGGAAATTGCAAAAAGATATATTTTATTTATAATAAGCCTGTTTTTCTCGGCGTTGGGCGTCGCGATAACGCGAAAGGGCGGCTTGGGCGTATCGCCCATCTCGTCAGTGGCGAATGTATTGAGCCTGAAATTTGAGTTTTTATCACTCGGTAATTGGCTTATAATATGGAACTGCGCGCTTATTGTAGGGCAAGTTGTAATCCTGAGGCGGAAATTCCAAATCATTCAGCTGCTGCAAATTCCGCTGTCAATTTTGTTCGGCTACTTCACCGACTTCGGAACGTGGCTCGTTTCGTTTTTCAGCGCGGATATTTACGCCGTTAAGCTTGCTATGGTAATCATCGGAACACTCGTTCTCGGTTTCGGAATATCGCTTTCGGTTATCGCGAATGTTATAATGAACTCCGGCGAGGCGTTTGTAAAAGCTGTTTCGGACACCGTCCACAAGGATTTCGGAAACGTGAAAATTGTTTTTGACGTTTTCTGCGTCGTTGTTTCGGTTGTGCTTGCGCTGATATTCTTCAGAAATATTAACGGCACAAGAGAGGGTATCGTAATAGCCGCGCTCTGCACCGGACTTACTGTTAAAATGTTCAATAAGCTTTTGAGAAAGCCGGTTGAAAGGCTGCTTGTAAAATAAAAAAAACAGCGGGACTGAAAAATGCGCAGTCCCGCTGTTTTAGTTTACTTTTACATTCACAAGCCGTATTGTGTCTATCTATCCGATATTTTAAAGCAGTCCGACCGCCCTAAAGGCGTTGTCAAGATCGGCTATAATATCCTCCGCATCCTCCGTTCCCACGCTCATACGGAAGAAACCGTTGTGGAATTCCTCCGGAAACAGATACTGGCGCTCGTCGTCCTCGCCGAGGAACGCGATTAAGCTCGCGCCGTGTCCCAACGATACCGCCGAGGTTATAACCTTTAAGTGGCTTACAAATTCATTATGCTTATCGTGGTCGGCTTTGATGCCGAATGAAAGCATACCGCCGAATCCGCTCATCTGTTTCGCGGCAATATCGTGACCCTTAAAGCTCTTAAGTCCCGGGCACGCGACAAAGGTTACACACGGCAGACTTTCAAGATATTCAGCCACCTTTTGACCGTTTTCATTATGCTGTTTCATTCTCAGCGGCAGCGTGGACGAGCCGCGCATTATAAGCCACGCGTTAAAGGGACTTATTGTGCCGCCCAGGTTTACCATTGCCTGCGCCTTGATTTTGTCTATGATTTCTTTGGTCGAAATCACCGCTCCGCCCATCGCGTCGCCGTGACCGTTTATATACTTTGTAAGGCTTTCGATAACTATGTCCGCGCCCAATTCAAGCGGCTTTTGATTATACGGCGATGAAAAGGTATTGTCAACCGAAAGAAGTACGCCGTGCTTATGCGCAATATCGGCAACAGCCTTGATGTCCGTGATTTTAAGAGTAGGATTGCCCGGGCTTTCTATGTGTATCAGCTTTGTGTTCGGTTTTATCGCTTTCTCCACGGCGTCCAAATCCGACGCGTCAAGAATTGTTGTTTCAACCTCGAATTTATTGTTGAACAATTCGTTCAGAAGTCTGTAAACAGCTATGTATGTTACGTCCGAAAAAATTACGTGGTCGCCGCTCTTTAAAAGAGAGAAAAATGTTCCCGAAAGAGCCGCCACGCCGCTCGACAATACAACCGCCGATTCGCCGCCCTCCAAAAGCGCCATTCTTTCCTGCAAATACATCTGATTCGCGCCGCCGTTACGCGTGTAAATCGGCTTATCGTCGTCCGCGCTTGACCAGTTTACCTTTGACGGATCATACGGCAGAACGTAGCTGTTCGCCATCGTTATCGGGCGTTCAATCGCTCCCGTTTCCGCGTCGGGCTTGTTTCCCGAATGTATACATTGTGTTGCAAATCCGTATTTTGATTCTTCGTTACTCATTGATTTTCTCCTTATTGATTTTTTCCTATGAGATTATATTACTTTCGGCATTGTTTGTCAATATTTCCGATATAACTAAATTAATTTTACGCGAAAATTTTACGGATTTATTCATATATTATTCCATAGCACACGGAGTTTTTAAAGCTTTTTCGATAACCTGACCGTATTCGATTTTGTATTTTGAGGCGTCGGGTTTTTCGTATACCAATTCATCAAGCACAGAGTTCAGCCACCTTGCCGCCGGACTGTTTTATACTAACCGCGAAAATGCAGCGGTCGGTTTAATATTTATATTTTTTCCTCAGTGCAATCCAAAATACAGTTGTTGTGACCGCCGCCATAAGCTCCGCGGCTACAATGGACAGCCAAATTCCGTCAACTCCCCAAATGAGCGGAAAAACCAAGACCGCCGCGACCTGGAAAAGCAATGTCCTGAGGAACGAAATCGCCGCCGACACCAATCCGTTGTTGAGCGCGGTGAAGAATGATGAGCCGTAAATGGCTATTCCCGCGAACAGGAACGAGAATGAGTAAATTGCAAATCCTCTAAGCGTCAAATTGAGCAGGCTCTCGTCATAGCTTACAAATATCATTGACAGCGGCTTTGACAGGAGCTGCGCCGCCGCAAACATCAAAACCGAAAATATTCCTATAATAACAAGGCTTTTTCTAAGCAGGCTTTTCAGCTCGCCGTGATTTTCCGCGCCGTAATGATAGCTTATAACGGGCGCGGTTCCGACGGCATAGCCTATAAATGCCGCGATGAATATCATATTTACATACATCAATACTCCGTAAGCGGCAACGCCGTCCTCACCGGCATATCTAATCAGACGCACATTATAAAGCATACCTACGATTGACATAGATATATTTGACATAAGCTCCGACGAACCGTTCGCGCAGGCTTTAAGCAGAGATTTGCCGTCAAATTTTGTGCGGGTAAGGCGCAGTGTGCTTGAATTGGGACGGCAGAAATATATAAGCGGGACGATACCGCCGACGCACTGGCTGAGCGCTGTCGCGGCAGCCGCTCCCTTAAGTCCGAACGGGAACACCGCCACCAAAAGAGCGTCCAATACCATATTTGTAACGCCCGCGGCAACCGTCACCGCAAGACCGAGCTGCGGTTTTTCCGCCGCGACAAAAAGCTCTGAAACTCAAATTGCAGCATATACGCGGGCAGCGCCGTCAATATAATACGTCCGTAAAGCACGCAGTTGTCGAGCATTTCACCCTCCGCGCCGAGCGCGGCGGCAACCGAACGGATAAATATTATTCCGAGCGCGGCGATAATAATTCCGTAAATCACCGAAACATACACAAACAGTGAGAACAGCCTGCGCGCCTTTTCCGTCCTGCCCTCGCCCATTGTTTTGGCGATAAGCGCGTTTCCGCCCGCGCCGAACATAAATCCCACGGCACCGAGTATCATTAAAAACGGCATAATAAAATTGACCGCGGTAAACGATGTTTTTCCGACAAAATTTGAAACAAAAAATCCGTCCACAATGCCGTAAATCGATGTGAATATCATCATTATAATTGACGGCAAGGTGAATCGCAGCAGTTTTTTATATGTAAAATGCTCTGATAGCTGTATCGTCATATTTCCCTCCGTAAATCTTGATTTTTACCGTGCCGCAATACGCAAAGGTTTTATATTTGTATTATCAAGCGCAAAACATTATACCCGATTGCATATAAAAAGTCAAGCAAATCAATCAAATATCATTGACAATGTATAGAAAAAAATCCTCCGCGTATCGGCGCGGAGGTTTTTTATATCCGATTATTCAAAATCAAAGGTTTTCACAAGCATAGAATCGTCCGTGGGGTTAAACTCGGTAACCTGAACGGTGAGCTGCGACCTGTCGCGCAGCTTGTACGCCTTTTGAACGGTGATTGTGTCGCCCTTGGACACGTTCTCCACCATTGAAAGCATTTCAACGCCCTCAACGCCCACTACGGTAGCCGCCGGAAGTGACGCGTTATTTTGCAGTGCCTCTACCTTTAGCGCACCGGTGAACGGCATATCCTCGTCGCCGGTATTCTTGTACTTAAAGGATACAACCGCGACGTCCTCGTCCTCATACTGTATAAGCTTTGCGTCGGAAATGGTTATCTCGGCGTTGCCCAATGTACCCTCATACTCGTCCTTTGACGACTCCGATGTAGCCTCCTCGCCCACTACGGCGTCCATATCCACATATTCCGAATATTCCTGATCCTCGGAATATACTCTTTCCGTGGTATACGCGTCGGAAACATCTGTCTGTTCTGTATTTTGGTTATCCTGCGCGGCAGTATCGGCATCATTGGTCTGTCCGCAGCCCGCCGCCGACAATATCAGCATCAGCGCCGCCGCTGTTATTAACAGTCTTTTCTTCATATCATTTTTCCCCCTAAATGAATTTCAAACCTATACTACCACATAGAATTTCAAAAATCAAGTGTATATAAAAAAATTCATAATCTATTCACATTGACATAACAGTTTTTACGATATATAATTAATACTCGGGAAGAATTTATGCCGCCTCGGCGGCGAAACGGAGGATTATTATGAGCAACATTAAAGCGTGTATATTCGATCTTGACGGTACGCTGACAGACACAATCCGCGCGATAGCGCATTTCGGAAATATGGCGTTATCCGCCTACGGTATGGAGCCTATTCCCACGGAGGACTACAAAATGTACGTTGGCGACGGACGCGACAAGCTTATTCACCGCATTCTCGCCGCGCACGGAAACGACACGGCGGATATGTTTGAAAAGGTTCGCGATGTATACGACGAAAACTATGAAAAAGACTATCTTTACGATACAAACGCCTATGACGGCATACCGGAGCTGATAGCGGCTCTTAAGGAAAAGGGCGTCAAAACAGCGGTATGCTCCAACAAGCCCGACAACGTGGTGCATTTTGTGACGGACAATATATTCGGCGAAGGCTGCTTTGACGCGGTATGCGGCGTTATAGACGGTATGCCGACAAAGCCCGACCCGCGCTCGGCGCTTGAAATTGCCGCGGCTCTCAAAGCCGATCCGTCGGAATGTCTGTTCCTCGGAGATACCAACGTGGACATATTAACCGCGAAAAACGCCGGAATGACCTCTGTAGGAGTGCTATGGGGATTCCGCTCAAAAACGGAGCTTGTGCAGGCGGGCGCGGACTATATCGCGGAAAATCCGCACGTTATTTTACAATTAATTTAAGTGGGAGGAAACACAAAATGAGAACAAGCGGAATATTAATGCACATATCATCGCTGCCGTCCGATTACGGCATAGGTACGCTCGGTAAAGAGGCGTATAAATTTGTTGATTTTTTGAAAAGCGCAAAGCAGCGCTGCTGGCAGATATTGCCGGTGGGTCCCACCAGCTACGGAGATTCGCCGTATCAGTCGTTTTCGACAAACGCCGGCAATCCGTACTTTATAGACCTCGATATGCTGTGCGAGGAGGGACTTTTGAAAAAGACCGACTGTGATAAGCTGAGCTGGGGCGCGGACAAAAAAAGAGTGGATTACGAAATTATATACAAAAACCGATTTAAAATTCTGCGTAAGGCTTTCAACAATTTCAAAAAGGGCGATTTGACCGAATTTAACGCGTTCCTTGAAAAAAACGAAAAATGGATTTCAAATTACGCGCTTTTTATGAGCATAAAGGACGATAACGGCGGCAAATCCTGGCTTGAATGGAAGGACGGGCTAAGAAAACGCGACCCGCACTCGCTTTGGGAGTTTAAATCCGCGCATGAGGACGACGTGATGTTCTGGGAATTTTTGCAGTTCAAATTCTTTGAGCAGTGGGACAAGCTGAAAAAATACGCGAACAATAACGGAATTTCCATAATAGGAGATATTCCGATTTATGTCGCGCTTGACAGCGCCGATGTATGGGTATATCCCGACCTTTTTGAGCTTGACGGGGATTTAATGCCTACAGCCGTCGCCGGTTGTCCGCCCGACGCGTTCTCGCCAACCGGTCAGCTTTGGGGCAATCCGCTCTACAACTGGAAACGCCACAAGGAATTCGGGTTCGATTGGTGGATTGACAGAATACGCGCGGCAATCTCTCTTTATGATGTTGTCCGCATAGACCATTTCAGAGGCTTTGAGGGATATTATTCAATCCCGAGCGGCGACAAAACCGCCGAGCACGGAAAATGGCTCAAGGGTCCCGGTATGGATTTATTCGACGCGGTTAAAAAAGCTCTCGGCGATCTGCCGATTATAGCGGAGGATTTGGGATTCCTTACGGAGGACGTTCATAAGCTGCTCAAAAAGTCGGGATTTCCGGGTATGAAGGTGCTTGAATTCGCGTTTGACCCGCGCGAGGAAAGCAATTATCTTCCTCATACATACACCTCAAACAGCGTCGTATACGCCGGCACGCACGATAACAACACTCTTTTGGGCTGGCTTAAGGAGCTTGACAAGGACACGCTCGATTTTTGCAAAAAATATCTCGACGCCGAGGACGATTTGGCGTGGAAAATAATCAAAACGGCAATGGCGAGCGTCAGCGACACCGCCATAATACAAATGCAAGATTATTTACAGCTTGACGAAAGCGCGAGAATGAATATCCCGTCCACACTCGGCGGCAACTGGCAATGGCGTATGGGCAAGCGCGACGCGACGAAAAAGCTTGCCGAAAAAATCGCCGACATAACCCGTACATACGGCAGATGCGAAAGACAGTGATTTTATGCAGACAATAGAACAGGCGCTTTCGAGGCTTGAAAAATCAAGCTTTCGCGCCGGCTTTCATTTAAAGGAAAAGGATAAGGAATACGTCCGGCAAAAGGGTATGGACACCATACGTTCCCACGCGCGCGATTTCGTAAGAGAGCGCCTTGCGCCCGCCGTCATTCCAAACGACGGAAAGCAGACGCCGATGCGCTCTCACCCTGTATTTATCGCTCAGCACGCGACCGCCTGCTGCTGCCGCGGCTGTCTGAACAAGTGGTACCGCGTACCCAAAAACACGGAGCTTTCGCAAATTCAACAGGAAAAAATCGTAAACCTGCTTATGGCATGGATTGAAAAAGAAATGAAATAAGCCTCCCCTTGTGAAAGGGAGGCTGGGACTGTAGACAAAACCGGTTAGGTTTTGTCTATTTTGTTCTTGGGTTATCGGATTTTCGGATTTGCGTCTGTCTTACCAATACAGTTTCCAATTCTTTGTAAGACGCGTCAGCGCCTCCATATAGAAATAATCTCCCCATGTGTTGCACTCGTCCACGCCGCCGTTGTGGCAAGCGTTTGTGGGCGTTTTACGCGCGTATGTGCCGTGGAGAAGAAGTCCGTTCGACCGGTGTGCATCTTTCACCGCGCACGAATCCGCGACAGCTTTTAAAATGCGCTTTGCCGCGCCGGTGTAATATTCCGCCTCTTCGCTCGGCAGTCTTTTAGCCATTTCCAGCATACCGCACACGGCGATTACGCCCGCCGAGGAGTCGCGCGGCTCGCTGCTGCCGGTGTCAAAATCAAAATCCCAGTACGGAACCAAATCATAGGGCAAATGCTCAATAAAGTAGTCCGTAACGCGTCTGAATATATCGGCATATCTTTCATCGCCGATTTTTTCATAAGCAAGAGCGCTGCCGTATATGCCCCACGCCTGTCCGCGCGCCCACGCGCTGCCGTCACGGTTTCCCTGATTTGTAACGCCTCTCAGGCTCTTTCCCGTATCGGGGTCAAAGAAATACGTATGATATGTGGAATTATCATCACGCACCACATAATCCATCGCGGTCTTTATATGCGCCTTTGCCTTATCCGCGTAGCGTCCGTCGCCGGTCACCTCGCTCGCCCAAAACAAAAGCGGCATATTCATAAGGCAGTCGATGATAAGCCGGTAATTATCCCTATCGCCCATAGCGCCCCACGCCTGAAAAAACTGTCCATTTTTATGAAAGCGCGTCATCAGATTATCCGCCGCCAAAAGCGCGGCTCTCTTTCCCTTTTCACTGCCCGTAAGCTTTACCGCCGCAACGCAGGACGGACTGTACAGAAAACCCATATCATGGTGACACACATTTATGCGGTTCTCTATTCTGTTAAGAAACGAATCCACCTGACAAAGCGCCGCCGTCTTAAGGCGTTCATCGCCGCATCGCTCATACGCGAGCCATACCTCGCCTGTCCAAAATCCCTCCGTCCAGTCGGTATTGTCCGACTTTCCGTAAAAATTATTCTCGCTGTTCGCTTTCGGAAAACAGTCAAAAAATTCCTCGGTATTTATTTTTACAAGCTCCACGGCTTTATCTAATGCCGAATTTAATTCATCTTCCGAAATTTCGGGGTATTTTTTAAGTTGTTCTTTTGTTATCATAGCTTTAAATCCTTATTTTATTTCTCCGTGCTTTTCATAGCTTGAAATCTTCGATATTTTATTGTTCTCGTCAACGAATACCACTGTCGGCTTATGCTCCCCCGCCTCCGCGGCGTCCATGGAGCAGTAAGCCATAATGATTATCCTGTCGCCCTTTTGCACGCATCTTGCCGCCGCGCCGTTAAGGCATATAACGCCCGAATTTTCCTCGCCCGCAATGGTGTACGTTTCAAATCTCTCGCCGTTATTTATATCGACAATTTGAACCTTTTCATATTCAAGTATTCCCGCCGCCCTTAAAAGAGCCGTGTCAACCGTGATACTGCCGACATAATCAAGCTCCGCCTGCGTAACCGTCGCGCGGTGTATTTTCCCTTTCAGCATTGTTAATTCCATAACCGACAACTCCTTATTCCATAATGAAATTATCTATAAGACGCGTTTTGCCTATATACACCGCCATCGCGCAAAGCAGCGGCGTTTTTACTTCCTCAAGCGGTTCAAGCTTATTGAAATCAACTATTTCCACATAGTCAGTCCTTGCAAGCGGTTCCTTTTCAATCTCCGCCCTTATCGCGCCGGTAATCGTCTTAACGTCCCTTTCGCCGTCGGCGATTAAATCATAGCCTATCCCAAGCGAATGGGAAAGGCAAAGCGCCGCCTTGCGCTCGTCCGCGCTCAGGTAAGTGTTTCTGCTGCTCTTTGCAAGTCCGTCCGCCTCGCGGATAATGGGACAGCCGACAATTTCTATATCAAAATTCAAATCCTTAACCATTTTGCGTATAACGCAAAGCTGCTGCGCGTCCTTTTGCCCGAAATACGCTCTGTCCGGAGTGACGATATTAAAAAGCTTGCTCACAACGGTGCATACTCCCGAAAAATGTATCGGACGCGTTTTTCCGCAAAGCACCTTTGTTATTTTGTTCATATCCACAAACGTAAGAGCGCCGTCATACATCTCATCGGCATCGGGATTGAAGATAATGCTCGCGCCCGCGTCCGCGCAAAGCGCCGCGTCCGCGTCTATATCTCTCGGATAGCTTTCAAAGTCCTCGTTCGGTCCGAACTGCGTCGGATTTACAAAGTCGCTTACCACAACGCGGTCGTTTTCCTTAACCGCCCTTTCAATAAGGCTTTTATGTCCCTCGTGAAGATAACCCATTGTCGGCACAAGTCCCACGGTAAGTCCTTCCCTTTTCCATTCCTTTACGATTTTTCTGACCTCGTCTATTGTTTTAATAATCCGCATTTTATTTATCCTCCGTTACAATTTTCATAACCGCGTCGTCTATTTTAAAGGTATGCTCCTTTGCGGGGAACTCGCCCGATTTTACCTCGCCGCAATACTTTTTAAAGCTCTCTTTCATTTCATCGCCTATATTGCCGAATTTCTTTACGAATTTGGGTGTGAAATCGGAATACATCGCAAGCATATCCTGATACACCAGCACCTGTCCGTCACAGCCGTTTCCCGCGCCGATACCGATTGTGGGAATAGTAAGAATTTTTGTTATATACTCCGCAAGCGCGGCGGGAACACATTCAAGCACAACGGCAAAAGCGCCCGCCTTTTCGACAGCCTTCGCGTCCTCGATTACCCTCCTTGCGTCCTCTAAAGACTTGCCCTGCACCTTAAATCCGCCGAACGCGTTCACGGACTGAGGCGTCATTCCGATATGACCCATAACGGGAATTGACGCGTCAACAACGGCGCGGATATGCTCCGCAACCTTGACTCCGCCCTCTAACTTTACGGCATCGGCGTGTCCCTCTTTTATGAGCCTGCCCGCGTTCACAACGGTGTCATACACGGAGGTCTGATACGACATAAACGGCATATCCGTCACAACCATAGCATTTTTCGCGCCGCGCGCGACTGCCGCGCTATGGTGAATCATATCCTCCATCGTTACATATAATGTATTTTCATAGCCAAGCATCGTCATTCCGAGCGAATCGCCGACAAGAATCGACTCCACTCCCGCATCGTCCTCCAATTTTGCGGTTGAATAATCGTATGCGGTCAGCATTGTTATTTTCTCGTTTCGCTCCTTTGCGCTTTTAAAGGTTAAGGTTGTGTTTTTCATTTTTATCCTCCATATCAAGTATAACCTCTGTTAATTCCCTGTACAATTCCTTTGTTTTCTCGTCCAATACTTTCATATGACGGTCAATCGTCACCGCATCTCCGCGCGCGGCGGGTCCGGTTACGGCGTTTTTACAGCCTACGGTTATGATATTTTCCATATTTTCACGCATAAGCGGTTCAAGCGCGGCACGCGCCTCCTCCTCGGAAAATCCGCACTCATTAAGAAGCTCGAACGCCTTACGGCATACCGACACCACAAAATTAGACGCAAAGCACGCCGCCGCGTGATATTTCGCCTTATTTTCGCTTGTAATCACTTTAAATCCGTTTCCGCATAATGAAAGAATTTCGGATAGCCTATCCACAGCCGTTTTTCCGCCCTCAACGGTGAAAAACGCCTCGGATATTGCGCTTATTGACGTATGACGGCTGTTAAACGCCATCATCGGATGAACAGAGCAAACCCTTTCGGGATTTGCCTCTTTAAAAATTTCACTTGACACAGAGCCGCTGCAATGGCATATTACTTTATCCGTTAAATCCATATGCCTTATTTTATTCCAAACCTCGGGAATCGCGGTATCGGTCACCGTTATAAAAATCATATCGCTTGTCCGTACCAATTCCTCACGGCTTAACCTTTTAAAATCCTCTGTATTATTACTTCGCGAAGAAAAACCGGTTACTTTTATGCCCTTACTTCTGAAATAGTAAGCCAGGCTCATACCGCATTTTCCCGCTCCGATAAATCCTATTGCGCTCATATTATCTCCCTCCGACAATACCACCGCAACGACTGTAAAAATTCGGTGCAATTTTCATAGAAATACTGCCCATCGTTTTTATTTTACCATACTTTTATGTATATTACAAGATTAAAATTTTTCTTTTAGCTTTTTCAGCGCGTCCTCAGCCGTGCCGATAACTATTTCCGCTCCCTCGGCAATCATAAGATTCACGGGATAGCCGAAATCCTCCACCGTAAATCCGTTTTCGTCCTTTACCCATTCAATCATCGGTCTTTTTTCCGAAAGATACGCTATTACCGTTTTCCCGAGCGCCGCGGCGTATCCTATTTCAAAAGCCGTTCCGGAGTCGGGTTCACAGCCGCGAAAAGCGTTTACGTTTGCTATAACGCAGTCCGCCTCTCGTATGAGCGCGGTGTTGCCCTCATAAATCTCCTTTGCGCCGTCGCACTCGTTATCGAGCGGATATAATCCCTCAAATCCGTATTTGGCGCACAGCTCTTTCAGCCTCCTGCCCTCCTGTATCGCGTCCGGTTTAAATACGTCCCAGCCCGCAAGATATACCTTTTTCATTTTAATATCCTCTCTTTCCATACAATCAGCAAAGCAGACAAAACCGTCTGCGGTTTTGTCTGCTCCCTGTACCAAAGCCTTACGGCTTATTTAAAATTTCAATCGTCAATGTCAACATCATAGCTTACCACCGCGCCGGTTGCCGCGTTTATTTCGTATTCGTACTCCGTTGTTCCGTAACGAAATTCGATTTCATATACGAGTATGCCGTCGTCCTTGTCAAGCTTTGCTTTTGTGAATGTCACACTGCCCGCGTCAAGTCCCGCGGCGCTGAGGGCGATTTCCTTTGCCTCTTCAAGCGTGATGCTTGCGGAATTTGCGGTTGAATTTGTGCCTGAATTTGTATTGCTTGCTTTATTGTTATTATCGCGCTCAGATGAAACCACCGCGCCGGTTGACGCGTTTATTTCATATTCGTACTCCGTTGTTCCGTAACGAAATTCAATATCGTATACAAGTATGCCGTCGTCATAGTCGAGCTTTGCTTTTGTGAATGTCACGTCGCTCTCGCTCAGTCCCGCGGCGTTAAGAGCAGCCGCCTTTGCCTCCTCAAGAGTTATGCCGGTTTCATAGCCCTGCTCGGGAATTACGTCCTTGCCGCCGTTGCCGTCAGGGCGGTTTGTCTGCTGATTTTCGGGCGGGGTCTGCCGATTGTTTTCATAATTACCCTTTTTATCTCCGTCCTGTCTTTCCGGCACAGCCGAGTTAAAGCTGTCCGCGTCGGTCACTGTTTCCGAATTGAAGGTGTCCGCGTCGGTTACGATTGTTTCGTTTTCATCGCCGCCGATATACACAGTTTCCGTGTCTGCGTTCCAACCTACGCTCTTACCCATAAGAGTGCCTATCGCGCGCAGCGGAAGATATGTCGAGCCTTCGTAAAGTATCGGATAAACCGCGCTGCCGTTGGCGTCCTTAAAGCTCTGAACAGCTCCGTCAACAACAATCGTGAAGTCGTACCTTACCTCCGCGCTGATTTCCTCTTTCTCGGCGTTGTCATTTTCCTCGCCGGTTACGGTGCTGTCGTTTCTTGTTCCGGATAATGTGATTGTAAGAGTTGACTGATCCCAATTCACGTTTTTATCCATAAGCTCGCCTATAGCGCGCAGCGGCAAATACGTTGTGCCGTTATAGACAATCGGGAATACCTCGTCGCCGTCCGCGTTATAGAAATCGCGTTCAACGCTGTCAACCACTATTGTGAACTGCGGCGAAAGTGTCGCCTTTACTGTTTCGTTCGGCTGCGCTATCGCAATGCCGGAGCAGGATATAAATATCGCCGCTGCTGTGATTATAGCCGAAATAGCTTTCTTTTTCATAATAATTGCCTCCTTTATTATTATATTTTTAATATTTTTACCGGATTTTAATCGCGGTCAATATCAGTTATAATACATTCTCCCGTTTTGGGATTAAATTCAACTTCAAATTCAAATCCCGATGCGCGAACCTCATATTCGAAGATGTAATAGCAGCGGCTCAAAGGAAAACGCATCTGCAAATCGCGCTCATCTTCGTATATATAATTTATATTGATGTCCTCTCCGCTTATTTGTCTGCCCATATTCGTTCCGACATAGTCAACGATATATTCGGCAACCATCGTTTCCGCCTCAGCGCCGCTGTAGCGCATATTTTTTCTTGCTCCGTGAACGGCGAGTCCGAAAACAGCCGCCGTCACAACGGCTATGAGAGCTATGCCTATCGCGAGGGAAATTACAACGGTTTTCACAAGGTTTTTCGCTGCAAATTGGTTCTTTGCCTTTAAAACCTCCTCGTCCGTCACCGGCGTAAACTCAACCGCCTTGCGGTCCTTGAAAACCTCATCGCTTACGGCTTGCGCTCTTTTTATTTCCTCTTCCACGAACGCCTTTTCCTCGTCCGTGCAATTTCCCGCGATATATTTTTGATACAATTCCTTAAATTCCATAATCTACCTCCAAAAGCTTTTTCAGTTTCTTTCTCGCCCTGTAAAGAGTTACCTTGACGGCGGCGGCGGTTTTATTCATAATCACCGCGATTTCGGCTATGCTCATATCGTTGAAATAGAACAGCGTAATCGCCTCTCGGTACTCGTCATCGAGAATTTCGACCGCGTGATACAGCGCGCGGTACTTTTCCTGAGCGATTACGGTGTCCGCGACATCGGTTTTATCGCTTAAATTCTCGTCCATTTCAACATTACGCTTATTCTTTCTTATGTAATCGACAAGCGCGTTTCTGCACACCCTGAAAAGCCAGAGCTTAAAGCGTTCCTCGGTATCGTTATATGAGGTAAGCGCCTTATAAAACGAATCGCTTACAATGTCCTCCGCCAAATGATAATTACCGCAAATCGAGTATATATACAGCAGAGCGCCGTGATAATGCTCCTTGTATAAATCATCAGTTATGTTCATAGCCTCACCTCGTATCCTTGGGGTGTTTCCTAAATCCGACCTGCCAACCGATTTTGAAGGTCATTTTTTGTTGCTTTTACTAATATAACGTTTGAAAACAAAAAAGGTTACACCTATTTTTAAAATTTATCAAAAAAATTTTTTTATAAAAATACAGGCGATACACGAATGTACCGCCTTGTAGTGATATTTTCAAAATTAAAGAGCAGCCTTTGCGGTTTCAACAAGCTTTGTGAAAGCCGCCGGATCTGCGATTGCAACCTCTGAAAGCATCTTTCTGTTCATTTCGATGCCCGACTTCTTCAAGCCGTTCATAAATGTTGAATAGTTGATGCCGTTCATCTTGCAGGCAGCGGAAATTCTCGTAATCCAAAGACGACGGAAATCTCTCTTTCTTCTCTTTCTGCCCACGTAAGCATTCTGCATTGAACGCATAACGGCTTGGTTGGCAACTCTGAACTGCTTGCTCTCAGCGCCTCTAAAGCCCTTAGCAAGCTTTAATATCTTCTTATGTCTTTTTCTTGTATTTAGCGCACCTTTTACTCTTGCCATTAGTTTCTACCTCTCTTTCGAATTATTTGTAAGGAATAAGCTTTTTGATAACTGCCGCGTTAGCCTTTGAGCAGTAAGCCTGTTTTCTCAGATGTCTTTTTCTCTTTGTGGTCTTTTTGTTCAGAATGTGTCTTCTGAACGCCTTGTTCATCTTAACCTTACCATTCTTAGTTACGTTGAATCTTTTAGCGGCGCCTCTGTGTGTCTTTATCTTAGTTTTAGGCATAATTTAACACTCCTTCCGAATTTTAAAATTATCTTATGATAACGGTGCAAGAAACATTGTCATATTTCTGCCCTCAAGCTTGGCAGGTTTTTCAACGCTGCCAGCCTCTTTCGCCTGTTCTGCAAATCTTTCAAGCAGTGTATAACCAATTTGCGAATGACTCAGCTCACGACCGCGGAAACGGACAATTACCTTTACCTTGTCGCCTTTTTTGAGGAACTTTATCGCGTGGCTGCACTTTGTATTGAAATCATTCGTGTCAATCGAAGGCGACAGCTGAACCTCTTTGATGTTTACAACCTTTTGGTTCTTTCTGTTTTCCTTTTCATGCTTGTTAAGCTCAAACTTATACTTTCCGTAGTCCATAATCTTGCATACCGGCGGCTTTGCCTGCGGCGCAATCTTGACCAAATCCATACCCTTTTCATACGCTAAATCCTGAGCCTCTTTTGCGCTCATCAAGCCCAGCTGAGAGCCGTCGGCGGACACTACGCGTACTTCATTGTCGCGGATTTGCTCGTTGATTTGTAAATCATTCTTACTAATGGTTAATCCCTCCTTAAAACATAAACAAAAAACGGCTGCAAAACGCACCCGCACACACCGATATTATAAAATATCTATGTATTTACCGCAAAGCCTTCGCCGTACGGTGAGAACGGATTGTTCTGCTTGTTTTATTTCCCATATATTTTATCAGATGTATTCGCCTTTGTCAAGTGTTTTTTTCAAAAAAAATATCCCATACCGCAAAATACGGATATGGGATATTTATACAAGCTGTCGACAGCCTCTATTTTACATATTTTCCATTGTTTTGATGCTTGCAAGCACCTTTTCAAGCATTTCCTTATACTTTTCGCCCTTTGCCCTTTCCTCGTCTACTACCTTTTGGGGCGCTTTGTTTACAAATCCGGCATTTGAGAGCTTGCCCTCAACGCGCTTTATCTCGCTTTCAAGGTCTTTCTTTTCCTTATTCAGTCTTTCAAGCTCCTTGTTTTTGTCAACAAGCTCGTCAAGAGGCAGATATATCTCCGCCGACGGAACCACTATATTAACCGCGTTATCGCTTATGCCGCTCTTATCGCTTTGAACTGCCGCCTCGCTCGCGGACGCGAGCTTTTCAAAGAACGCCGTTCCCTGCTTAAACACATCGGTCTTTTCCGTAACGATAACGACCTTCGCCTTCTTTGACGGCGGAACATTCATTTCCGCTCTGCGGTTTCTTATCGCGCTGATTGCGCGCATAATAAGCTCCATACTCTCCTCGTCCTGCGGAAAGCTCAGCTTTTCATCATATACCGGCCATTCGCTTATCATTATGCTCTCGCCCTCATGAGGCAGATGCTGCCATATTTCCTCGGTGATAAACGGCATAAACGGGTGCAAAAGTTTCATTGTGTTTGAAAGCACATATGTCAGAACATACTGCGCCGTTTTACCCGTTGGGTTTTCCTTGTCGAATAATCTCGGCTTTACAAGCTCGATATACCAGTCGCAGAAGTTTTCCCAAATAAAATCATAAAGATTTGAAAGAGCAACTCCCAGCTCGAACTTGTCAAGATTTTCCGTGACAACCTTTACAACATCATTGTATCTCGAAAGTATCCACTTATCCTCAAGCTGCAAATCCTTTAAATCGGGCAGCTTGCTTTCGGTAATGTCAAGATTCATCAGCGTAAAGCGCGACGCGTTCCATATCTTATTCGCAAAATTACGGCTCGCCTCGACTCTCTCGATATAGAAACGCATATCATTTCCGGGAGCATTGCCCGTCGCAAGAGTAAAGCGGAGCGCGTCCGCGCCGTATTTATCGACAATTTCCAACGGGTCAATGCCGTTACCCAGCGACTTGCTCATCTTTCTGCCTTGACTGTCACGCACAAGTCCGTGTATGAATACGTGTTTGAACGGTACCTCGCCCGTATGCTCAAGCGCCGAGAACATCATTCTCATTACCCAAAACGGTATTATATCGTAACCCGTCACAAGCACGCTTGTCGGATAGAAATACTCCAAATCCTCCGTCTTATCCGGCCAACCGAGCGTTGAGAAAGGCCACAGTGCGGACGAGAACCACGTATCGAGTGTGTCGGGATCCTGGCGCATCTCCTTGCCGCACTTCGGGCAAACCGCCTTATCCTCCTTTGTTACAACCATCTCGCCGCAGTCGTCACAGTAGAATGCGGGGATTCTGTGTCCCCACCAAAGCTGACGGGATATACACCAATCGCGGATATTTTCAAGCCAATGGAAATAAACCTTTTCAAAATGCTCCGGAACAAATACCGTTTCCTTATTCTTAACGGCGTCAATCGCGGGCTTGGCAAGAGGTTTCATCTTAACGAACCACTGCTTTGAAACAATCGGCTCCACGGTTGTTCCGCAGCGGTAGCACTGACCTACATTATGGCTGTGATCCTCAACCTTTACAAGCAGCCCCTGCTCCTCAAGATCCTTTATCATAGCCTTGCGGCACTCATATCTGTCCATACCCTCATATTTTCCGGCATATGAATTCATAGTCGCGTCATCGTTCATAACCTTAATTTGTTCAAGATTATGGCGCTCTCCGACCTCAAAGTCGTTCGGGTCGTGCGCGGGCGTAATCTTAACGCAGCCGGTACCGAATTCCTTATCGACATATTCGTCCGCGATAACGGGAATTTCACGTCCGACAAGCGGCAGAACAAGCATTTTGCCGATTAAATCCTTATATCTGTCATCCTCCGGATTTACCGCCACGGCTGTATCGCCGAACAGCGTTTCGGGACGTGTTGTCGCGATTATAACAAAATCATCGCTGTCCTTTATCGGGTACTTGATATGCCAGAAATGACCTGCTTGCTCCGCGTGCTCAACCTCCGCGTCTGACAGCGCGGTGATGCAATGCGGACACCAATTTATTATTCGCGAGCCTTGGTATATAAGTCCCTTATTATAAAGATTTACGAACACCTCTTTAACAGCCTTGGAGCAGCCCTCGTCCATAGTGAAACGCTCTCTGTCCCAATCGCAGGACGAGCCGATTTTCTTAAGCTGATTTATTATTCTGCTGCCGTATTGGTTCTTCCAATCCCACACTCTTTCAAGGAATTTTTCACGTCCCAAATCGTAACGCGTAAGTCCCTCTTTTTCGCGCAGCTCCGCCTCGACCTTTATCTGCGTGGCGATACCGGCGTGATCCGTGCCGGGTACCCAAAGCGCGCTGTAGCCCTGCATTCTCTTATATCTGATAAGAATATCCTGCAAGGTTTCGTCAAGCGCGTGTCCCATATGGAGCTGTCCCGTTACGTTCGGGGGCGGGATAACTATGGTAAAAGGCTTTTTATTCTTATCAACCTCCGCGTGGAAATATCCCTTTTCAACCCACTCGTTATAGAGCCTGTCCTCGAAATCGGCGGGATTATAATTTTTTGCTATATTTTTTGCATCTTCCATCTATGATTAATCCTCCATTCCGCCGCCTGCGGCGGCATAAATATTAATGCGGAAAATAAACAAAATGCGCCGTTTATTTTTCGCATTAACTCCTATCTTGCTAATATGAATACGCTTAAAAACGCTATGACCGCAAGTGCGAGCGCGATGTATTTGACTCGCAGAACCATCTCTTCGGTCGGCTCCCTTTTCAGTACCTTTTCAATCACAAGCTTAGTCTTAAAGGTAAGAATAAGCGCGATAAGCCCAATCACAAGAGCCGCAATTTTTATTGCCGTCACAATACGCACACCCTTTCGCTTTTAATTTCTGCGGCGCTCCATTTCCGCGTAAATATCCTCCCAGGTCATTCCGTTATCCACAAGCATTACGGTAAGATGATATATTAAATCGGCAACCTCGTAGCTGATTTCGTCCTTATCGCGGTTCTTTCCCGCGATAACGACCTCCGCCGCCTCCTCGCCGACCTTTTTCAGGATTTTGTCCTCGCCCTTGTCAAACAGATAATTTGTATAACTTCCGTCCTCGGGATTTTCCTTCCTGTCGATAACAACAGCCTGTTCGCGCGCGAACACATCGGATTTTATTTTTTCGTTTTTGTCCTCGACAAGCTTTCCGTCCTCAATCTTTCTGAAGAAACAACTTCTGTTGCCTGTATGGCACGCGTTGCCCGCCGGATTTACAAGCAAAACAAGACAGTCGCAGTCGCAGTCAACGCGTATTTCCTTTACATACATATAATTACCGGAGGTTTCACCCTTTACCCACACCTCTCGGCGACTTCTTGACCAAAACGTGGCTCTGCCCGTTTCAACGGTTTTCCTGATGGTGTCCGCGTTCATATAAGCGACCATAAGCACCTCGCCCGTTTCTATATTCTGCACAACGGCGGGGATAAGCCCGCTCGCGTCAAATTTCAGTGTGTTTATTATTTCTTCCATTGTATTTCCTCCGTCTATTTCATTTCCATCAGTTTCCAATTTTTTGCAAGGTAATCTATACCCGAGATTATTGTGAACGCAACCGAAATCCATATGAGTATATCCGAAATCAACGATGCGCGCACACCCAAAAATCTCTCATACGGCAAAAGCAGCATAGCCGCGATTACCGCAATCATCTGCGTTACGGTTTTCAGCTTGCCCCACATACTCGCGGCAACAACCTTGCCCTCTCCCGCGGCAACCAGCCTCACGCCCGCAACCATAAATTCACGCGTAAGCACTATCATCAGCGCCCATACGGACATACGGTCGTAATACATAAGTATAAGGAAAGCCGACGTTGTAAGCACCTTATCCGCAAGCGGGTCCACAAACTTTCCGAATGTTGTCGTCTGATTATATTTCCTTGCCACATAACCGTCTATCGCGTCTGTTACCGACGCAAGAATAAACACTCCCAAAGCCGCGTAATGGCACACGGTATTGTCAATCATAAACAAAACCATAAATACCGGCACAAGAAATACGCGTATCATTGTTATTTTATTCGCTGTATTCATACATCACACCTCCGCCTGACCCGTTAGGTCGTACTCGTCCGCGTCCAAAATTTTTACCTTTATAATATCGCCCGCATTAACCTCGTCCTCCGTGGCGAAATATACCTTGCCGTCAACGTCAATGCTGTCGCCGCGGCTCCTGCCGTAGAACAAAAAGCTGTCCTCATCATAGCCCTCAACAAGCACCTCAACTGTCTTTCCGAGCTTTGCTTTGTTCAGCTCAAGCGAAATACCCTGCTGTATCGTCATAAGAGTGTCAAGGCGGCTTTCTTTGATTTCCTCGTCTATCTGGTTCGGGAAATCCGCCGCGGCGGTGTCCTCTTCTCTCGAATACGTGAAGACACCCATTCTGTCAAACTTCACTTTTTTAACAAACTCGCAAAGGTCGTTAAACTGCTCCTCCGTTTCGCCCGGGAATCCGACTATGATTGACGTTCTTATTGTGCAGTCGGGAATTTTCTCCCTGATGTATTTTATTTTTTCGAGCATTTCCTCCTGCGTTGTGCGCCGCGCCATTCTTCTCAGAATATCGTTATTGCCGTGCTGCACGGGCATATCTATGTAATTGCATATCTTATTATACCTTGCCATTGTGTCTATAAGGCTTTCTGTAATCGCCTCGGGATAATAATAATGCGCTCTTATCCATTCTATACCGTCGATTTTGACAAGCTCCTCCAAAAGAGCGTCAAGGCTGTATTTGCCGTATAAATCCACACCGTAGCGCGTGGTGTCCTGCGCGATTAATATAAGCTCCTTTACGCCGCTTTGAGCAAGACGCCGCGCCTCATCGACTATGTCCTCTGTTTTTCTGCTCCGAAAATGTCCGCGTATCAAGGGAATCGCGCAGTAGGTGCAGTTATTGTCGCAGCCGTCGGCAATTTTCAGATACGCCGTGTACGGCGGCGTGGATAATATCCTCGGCAGCCTCTCCTCCGGAGTTCTGTCCCTATGTCCGCATATTACCTTTTTTTCGCCGTCAAACGCGGCGCGTATTACCTGCGCGATTTTATCATAATCGCCGGTGCCGACTATCGCGTCCACCTCCGGCAGCTCAATCAAAATATCACTGCTGTAGCGCTCCGCGAGGCAGCCCGTCGCGATAAGCAGCCTGCATCTTCCCTCTTTATACTGAGCCATTTCAAGTATGGCGTCTATTGATTCCTGCTTTGCGGACTCGATAAAGCCGCAGGTATTCACTATTATTACGTCCGCGTCGGACGGGTCGTATGTTATATTAAAGCCGTCCTCCGCAAGTATACCCAGCATTATTTCGGCGTCCGTCTGATTTTTCGCGCAGCCGAGCGAAACAAGACCGATGTTATACATAAATCTATTCTCCATATTCCTGTTTGATATTTTCAATACAGCTTTTAATATCCGAAAAGCTGTATCCGCGGTATATGAAATACCTTATACATTTATCCACGTTTTTCTTTTCAAAATCGCCTTTAAGCTTTTTTTCTACCAAGGGCAAAAGGTCGTTTTCCTCATAGTCAAGCTCCGATACAGCCTCCTCGATATATTCCGCCGGAATACCCTTGCTGTAAAGCTCCGACTTTATACGCCTTACGCCGTATTTTTTAAGGTTCTTTAAGTCCCTCGCCTTTGAAAGAGCGTAATTTCTGTCGTTCACAAAGCCGTAATTGCGGCAAAACTCAAGAATTTCCTCTATGTCGTATTCCTTTGCGCCGGCTCTTTTCAGCTTATCCGCAAGCTCCTTTTCGCTGTGAGCGCGAAATTCCAAAAGCCGCAGCGCCTTATCCTTTGCCTCTTCAAAGGTCAATTCCCTTTGTTCTTTGTCATATCTCATAATTCAAAATAGTTAAATAATTCGCTGAAATTAATTCCGCCGATAATCTTATCCTTATATCTTTCTCTCAAATGCGTGTAGCCGCTCATCATCTGGTCGGACATTATGCCGTAATTAAGCGACATATACGCCTCGATATACGCAGAAAGATGATCGCAGCCGCGGATAATTTGTCCGTCAATCGGATTGAATTTATCATCGTTGTATTTCTCGTTTACAATATCCGACGTAACCGTTTTTACCGCGCCGCTGTCGATTATTTTCGAGTCAAACTCATTCTGAGTATAATACTCAATCTCGCCGTGCCACGACGGCGGCAGAAGAGGATATATAACCTCTTTCGTCTGCTCGTCCTCTATTTCGCTGATGATGCTGTCCAGTCCCTTTACGCTGTTCTTGACGGGCGACACAATATCGCGCGTCAAAACCTCGGGCAGGTCATGGAAAAGTCCGGCGAAAAAGTTGTTTTGAAGTCTTTTTCCGCACGGATTGTCAAGCTCGAGCGTCATAAAATACGAAAGTATCGCCACGACAAGCATATGTCCCATAACGAATGTCTGCGGCATTCTCACCGCCTTTGACCAGCGCTGCTGATACCTGAGCTTTCCTATAAGCGACAAAAACTGCTGCAAATATTCGCTGCCCGCAAAATAACGAAATCCCTTGAACGTATCGCACGCCGCCAGTCCCTGCGCCATTTCGGTCTTTACCTGCTCGATGCCGAAGGTTTCGGGATTCATCGGATATATAATTTTAAATTCCCAATTACTCGCGTGGTAATGCGCCGCCTTTAAAATCTTTTTTTCGAGAGATGAATAGTCCTTGTCGAGATAATATTTTTCCATTCTCCCGAAAAATCCGCCGCCGATGCCCTCCATATGCGCCTTTAATTCGGAAAGCACCCAGCTGTCAATCTGCGTTCCCTTTTCCTTGACAAGCTTATGATAAATAGGCGGCTTTATATCGGTCAATATAATGCGGTGGAAAAACTCGAAAATTCCGCCCTCGGCAAGCCTAATCCAATCCACTCCGTCGCCCTCGCACTTAGCGAGAACATAGGCGTAGAACATCTTATGAGCCTGCTTGTCAAGCTCGGTAAATCCCGTCCAGGGACGGATATGGTCGTTCCAGCGCTGTATCGACGCCGCCTCATACATCAGTGAAATAAGAGATTTTTTAATCATAACCTATTCCTTTGTCACCTTATAGCCATGCTTTTCAAGCGCCTTAACGGTTCTCTCGCCGTGCTCCTTGCCGCCGACCTCGCAGGCGATATGGATAATAGCCTCGTTCGGGTCAAGGTTCGCGCTCCAACGGTCATACTGAACCATAATAATATTCGCGTTTTCGTCCGACAACACTCTTGAAAGATGCTCCAGACTTCCGGGAATATCAAGAAGTGTTGTTCTGAACTTGAGCTTTCTCTCACGCGAGGCAAGACCAAGCTCGATAATTCTCTGAATAAAGCTCACGTCGATATTACCGCCGGACAGAACGCAGGCTACCTTTTTGCCCTTAACGTCAACCTTGCCGTTCAGCACAGCGGCAAGCGGAGTTGCGCCCGCCGGCTCTACGACCTGCTTTGTGCGTTCCAAAAGAAGAAGTATCACGGCTGAAATTTCCGCATCCGAAACGGTTACAACATCGTCGGCATACTTATTTATAAGCTCAACCGTATTTGTTCCGGGAACCTTTACCGCAATACCGTCGGCAATGGTTGTCGCGGAATCGGTGGTGACAAGCTTTTTCTGCTTGAATGACATACTTATAGCCGGCGCGCCCTCGGCTTGAACGCCGATTATTTTAACGCGCGGATTTATCTGCTTTATGCACGCCGCGACTCCCGCCAAAAGTCCGCCGCCGCCCGCGGGAACGATTACTATATCAACCGTGGGCAAATCCTCTAAAATTTCAATACCGAGAGTGCCCTGACCCGCCATAACCTCTATATCGTCATACGGGTGCAGAAATGTAGCGCCCTCTTTTTCCTGAATTTCAACGGCTTTGTTGTAGGCGTCGTCGTAGCAGTCGCCATGCAGTACCACCTTCGCGCCGTAGCCCTCGGTTGCGCTTACCTTTGCTATAGGCGTTGATTTGGGCATTACTATTGTCGCGGGAATTCCGTGTACGTGTGACGCATAAGCCACACCCTGCGCGTGATTGCCCGCCGACGACGCGACCGCCGAGGTTATTTCTCCTCTTTCAACAAGCGCCGCGATTTTATTTGATGCGCCCCTTATTTTGAACGAGCCTGTCTTTTGCTGATTTTCAAATTTCAAATATATTTCTCCGCCCGTCATATCGGAGAATGTTTTTGACGACTCGATTTTTGTTCTGTGAATTGTCGGCTCCAAACGCTTTGCCGCAAGTTCAATTTGCTTTAAATCCAAATCCATTTTTTAACAGTTCCTTTCGTTGCTTATCCTTATCGTATAATTATATCGCAAAAATACAGATTTTTCAATAGTTATCTTTCAATTACTTGTGTTTTTTGTGTAACGGCGCGTTCGTCGGGACGTTTTCACACGTTTCGCCGCCGTAAATGCGGCTCGTCGAGGGTCGCCGGCGAGGTTAATTTGCCAGCACGCAAAAAAGGGCGACCACAAGGGTCGCCCATACGATATAAATTTGCCGGCGTGGTTGTAAGGGCGGGCTAACCCTCATCCGTCACCCGCCTGCGGCGTGTGCCACCTTCCCCTGAGGGGAAGGCTAATCAAATTTGCCGCAAGTCCTAAGCCTTCCCCCGGGGGAAGGTGTCGGCGTAGCCGACAGATGAGGGATTGCGCTATATTTAAAATAACGCTAAATCCCCTGCTGTGGTTGTAGGGGAGAATTTTCCGACACGCAAAAAAGGCGACCCTTGTGGTCGCCCGAACCTCTTATAGGGGAACCTCGGGTCGTCGAGGGCGCCACCCATACGAGATAATTTTACAGCTGTGCGTGAGCGTTATATCATAACGGCAATCGCGCTGTAATTATCGTTTTCTTCAATTTCGTTTTTATGCAGCACCTCAAGCATTTTTTCAAGCCACTGCGCGGGTGACGCGGCAGCGCTCAGTGTACTTTCAATATCGTTCTCGGTAACATATTCCCAAAATCCGTCCGTACACATCAAAAACGCGTCGCCTTTTTTGAGCTTTATAACGTCGGAAACATCGGGATTGAAATCATACACATCATTGATACATCTCAAAAGCTTATTTTGGTTCGGACTTCTGCGTATTTCGTCATATGTAATCATTCCGCGCTTAAATTCCGCGAACGCAAGAGAATGATCGTCGGTTATGCTTGATATTTTGCCGTCCGAGATATAATAAAGTCTGCTGTCGCCGGCGTGCGCCCATACCGCGCGTTCACCGTCGGTCAAGAGCGTGACAGCCGTCGAGGACATATTATATCTGCTCTCGTCATTTTCGCGTTCCTCGCCGAGCATCGATGCCGCCATTTCCATATACCGATAAAGAGCCTTACCCGACAGCTCAGGATTTTTTTCAAACGCGCCGCAAACCGCGTCGCGAACAATTTCCGCCGCGGCATCTCCGCAAAGCTGTCCGCCCAAGCCGTCGCACAGCACAAAGCACCATATTCCGTCCGCGCCCGCATAGCCTATGCGGTCCTCATTATTTTTTCTTCCGCCCGCGTTGCTTACCGATACAGCTCTCATATATCCTCTCCGTTTTTCAAATCAACACAACCCGCGAAACATTCGCGCGCCTCCTTTTGCAAAAGCTCAAAGCTTTCCTTTGAGTTTGCCGCAATCACCGGAATAACCTTATCATAAACCAAACCGCCGCTCATAGAGCCTATATATCCGCCCGCCTCGCTTATAAAAAGCGACGCCGCGGCATAATCCCAGGGATACAGGCGCGCCTCAAAAAACATCTCCGTCTTGCCCGCCGCCAAATTACACAGCTCTATAGCCGCGCTGCCTATCCTGCGAATATCCTCGCATTGCATATGTATCCTTTCCGCCAGGTCAAAGCACATCGGAGCGTATTCCTTTTTGTAAACGCTCATAGCAATGCTGAATAAGGAATTTTCAAGCGGTATTTCGGAAACATATATTCTCTCGCCGTTCATATACGCTCCGCCGCCCTTTTCGGCGTAAAACATTTTGTCTAAGTAGGGATTATACACCGCGCCCGCCGTGACGGCACCGCCCTCGGCAAACGCTATCGACACCGCGCTCATATCCATACCGCGCACAAAATTCGCCGTGCCGTCTATCGGGTCGACTATCCATTGCTTATCCGCGCCGTAATCGTTTTCCGAGCTTTCCTCGCCGATAAAAGCGGCGTCGGGACACAACGCAAAAAGCCTTTCGCGCAGAAAATTCTCTACCTTTATGTCAATATCGGAAACATAATTCGCGGCGGTTCCTTTGCTGTAAATTCCGAAATCCTTGCTTTCAAGCATAATTTTACCCGCCTCGCGGGCGATTTGCTTTAATTCCTCTATCATACGCGCACAGCCTTTCATAATAAATAAATGTCCTATATATTGTTGTGTTTTTCATATTCCGCAAGGAAACGCGCGAACTTACCGACGCTGTTTTTGTCAAACGTCACGCCGAGATTCATAAGTTTCATAAGCAGCTCCGCGCTCATTTTGCCCTCGTATTCAACCTCCGCCTCATAATCCGTCTTATCGAAATATGTCGTCATATCAAGGCACAGCTCCGAGCCGTTATGGCGCTTTACGCGGCGCAGGGTTGTCGCGCTGCCGATTTTGCGCAGCTCTCCGACGTCCATACCGGTAATGTTCCTTGCCGTGTCGGCGTCTATCACCTCCGGCGCGTTCTCGATTTCATACTCGGTTTCCTCGCATATCTGGAGCGGACTTGCCGCGTTTTTATGCAGCTTTACCTGTATCTTGGACACACCGTCAACCACTCTTACGCGCACCATCACGCGCTTTTCGCGCAGTATTCCGTTTTCGTCGGTATAATAATTGTTTACCTGCTCCTTTACGCTGTCCCAATTAAACGCCCTTTTCACCCTTTTATAGGTTTCCTCGTCTATAATGCTTTTCATCTCTGTTTCTGTCATAGCTTTCTCCTATACAAACTGATTTCTTTCCTGTTTATACTCGTATCCTATAAGCGACAGCTTTTCCTTTATCTCATCTCCGTCAAGCTGCATATCGGAGCACATCTCATCAAAGCTGCCGTAAAAATCACGCAGCTTTGTGTTTACAAAGCTGAGCAATATTGCCGAATCGTTAGGTATCATAATAATCTCCATTCTTTATATGCAGTCCTTTATAATCGTCCTTATCTTTGTTATTCCCTGTTTTATTTCATATCTTACAGCGGGAATGACTGTTTTTTGATATTTTATATTGGTATTCGGCGACGCGGGAATAATAACATACTCGCCGCCGGTTTCGGACAACACCTCGCAGCGCTGAAAGCTGTTTTCGGCATACGCGCTCTTTTCCGCGCCCATAACGCAATTATCGCTGTCGCGCGACGCTACGGCAAAGCCCGCGTCACACGCGGCGCAGTCATACTCGGATTTTATCTCGTGCTCCCTTATATGCCCGTAATCTGTAGGAATAACGGTGGATTTTACATCAATTCCCTTAAACGGCGACCATTCTGTAATAATTCTGTCGTCCTCGACGCTGCACGAGGTAAAATGACGGCGAACCATAATCATTCCGTCAAGCTCAAAGGTCAGCATACTGTCGCACGCCGCCTCCGCCGCGCTTATGCAGCTGCGCATAACATTAAATCCGAAATGCGCGCTGTAGGCGAATTTCAGATACTTCGGTATTATCTGTCCGCAGTCAAAATACGTGTTGTTTCCGCAAACATAAGCGACGCTCTTTCCGTTTCTGCGCGATACAATCATTTGCGCCTCTTTTATTTGTTTCAGCGCGTCAAGCTTAGGCATCGGCGCCGCGGCGCAGCTCCAAAATTCGTGCTCGTCGGGCAGCATAAGAAATATATACGCCTTAAGTCCCCAATAGGGCGAGCCGTGCGCGTTATAATGCTCCGCCATAACCAAATTGGGATAGTCATATCCGACGGTGAGAATACCCGAGTTGTCAAATATATCCTTGCTTTGCCAGCTCTCAATATTGCGGACGATTATTCCCTTTATAACCTCCAACGGAAACGGTCTTATATCCGCCGCCGCGCACGCGCTCCAGAACGCGGTCTGCGCGAATCGGTATGTTAGCGAGCGTCCGTAGGGCAGCGCCTCGCCGTCCTCGTCGAACCAGTAAATAAAGGTTTTTGCGAACTCGCAGGCGCGTTTTTTAAATTTATCGGCTCTTTCCTTGTCCTCACCGCCCATCGCTATGGCGTAGACAAGTCCGTAAAAATGGAACGCGAACGGTATATAATAATCGGTCTGACCGTGTATTCCGTCCTTATACCAGCCGCCGCCGAGATAAAACTCGTCAATTCTCGCGAAATCCTTTTCCATCACCTCGGCACTGTAGGCTCTGCCGATTTTTTTCATTGCGGTATTTACAAGTATTCTGAAAAATATCCAGTTGCTGTCGCATACTTCTTTATCGTTGATTGAAACAAGCCATTTTTCAAGCCTGTCCTTTTCGCTGTCCGAAAGAGGCTCCCATATCTTATCCGGCGCGAATATAAGTCCGTAGGCTATCGACGCCATTTCAACAAAGCGCTGATCCCTATCGTGACAGTCGCCCCAAAATCCTTTGCTGTTTCTGCCCGCGCCGTCAATCAAGCCGTCAATGTACAGCTTTTCAAAGCGCGAATCACTGCCGCCGCCTGCCCAAAACGGCACAAGTCCCCACAAGGGACGCGCAAACGCCTCCATATCCGCGGACGCGTTTTCATACCACGCGCTGTGCTTGGCAAAGCGCACATTGCCTCCGTCATAAAATATAGCTATGGGATTTAGCATATCCATAAGCTCATTTTTAAAATACTGCTTGTCGTACATAATAATCTCCGTTCCGCCGCCTTTCGGCGGCACATATATAGATAATTTAATTATATCACTTAACGCCGAAAAAGTAAACCTTTTTAATTGTAAACCTTTATTTAAAATAGTGGTTGACAATTACGCCGTTTTATATTATAATTAAAAAGCATTAAATTTTTAAACTCAGGAGGTTTCAATTATGAAAACAAAATCAATGGTTCTGTGCGCGGTATTCGCGGCGATTATGTGCGTATTCTGCGTAATCACAATACCCATAGGTCCCGTGCCGATTTCGCTGGGCGTTTTCGCCGTTTTGCTCACGGCGGTAATTTTAGGTCCAAAGCTCGGAGCAATATCCGTGCTTGTATACATACTGCTCGGAGCGGTCGGACTTCCCGTATTCTCGGGTTTCAAGGGCGGATTTCAGGTTTTGTTCGGTCCCACGGGCGGATATATATGGTCATACATACTTATGGCGCTGCTGATAGGATTTTTAACAAGAAGGCTGCCCAATAACAAATGGCTCGCGATGCTTAAAATATTTATCGCCTGCCTGGCGGGAATAATTGTATGCTACGCTCTCGGAACAGTCCAGTTTATGCTCGTGCAAAAAACAGGCTTGGTCGAATCCCTCGGATTGTGCGTAATTCCCTTTATACCTTTCGATATTGCCAAAGCGGTTGTCGCGTCCTATCTCGGATTTACCGTTAAAAGCGCGCTTGTGAAGTTGAATTTTATTACAAGGTAAACAAAAAAGCAGATTGCCGGACAATCTGCTTTTTTTCTGCTTAATTATTCAGCCGAGGTTTCTGTTTCATCGGTTGTATCGTCAGTGGTGTCATCGGTTGTGTCTGTTTCCTCTGTTTCAGTTTCAACAGCCTCTTCTTCCTCTTCTTCAAGAGCGGCTTGTTCCGCTTCCTTCTCGGACTCTATTCTTTCTTCTCTCTGCTTTTCCTCAACGGTCTGTCTGATTTCGCCCCATAGCGTATCCACGGTAACGTCATCTCCGAGTCCGTAATATTCTTTGAAGGAATCAAGATAATCCTCTCCGACATATGCGCCCAATGTAGCCTGGTCAACAGCCTCGCCCCAGGTTGTTTCATCGGTAACCTCATCGCCAAGCTCAAGGATTTCCTTTAAATCGTCCGTTGTCATACCGTATGTTTGAGCCATATTCACAAACGGAATATTATTGTAAGCCGCGCTTTCTGTTGTGTTGGCAGGCATATCGGCGGGCAATCCGAACATCTCAAGAAATTCATCAAGCTCCATACCCGACTCCTCGGCAACCTCTCCGACAGTACGTCCGCTTACGTCAATATAACCCTGTCTGTTATACTTGTTGAATAACGACGGCGCAAACTTCACAACGCCTACAACGATAAGCGCGATTACAACAACAGCCGCCACTATTATAGCGATAATTGCGCCTTTCTTTGACTTGTTGTCTGAATCGTTCTGAACGCTTTCAAACACCGATTTTGCCGCCGCGACAGCCTCATTGATTTCCGTTTCGCTGACATCTTCGGCGTCCGCGTCGGTTTCGGCAGTGTCTGCGGTTTCTTCATCAGCGCTTTCGTCTGTTTCCGCTGTCTCGGTTGTTTCTGCCGATTCAACCGCCTCTGCGATTTCTTCCGCTGCGGTTTCCTCGGTATTTTCAGCTACAGTCTCTTCAATTTCTTCGTTTTCCTCATTGAAATTCTTTTCGTCACTCACTGTTATAATCTCCTTATTAATTATTATTCGGCATCTGTTTCGGATGTTTCCGTTTCAGATGTTTCCGTTTCGGCAGTTTCCTCTGTGGTTTCCGTTTCGGACTCGGTGTCCTCGGCGGATTCCTCGGTCGCTTGCGCCTGATACATTTCCATCATTTTTTCGTAAAGCAAATTCTGAAATTCCTCATAGGTTGTTTCGTCCGTTACTTCATCATCGCTTACGCCGTATGTTTCCTTATCCTGAGCAATGACTTCCTCGCTCAAAACCGTTACCGCCGGCATCGCGCTCAAATCATTCAAGACTGTTTCCTCCGTAACGGCATCGGTAAAGCCGTCCAAAAGCGTTTCGGTTTCCTGTCCCGAATAAAGCGCGTAATTGGCGATTGTCATACAACCCGTCATTTCGCTTTCGGTTGAGCTCTTCTTCAGCGAATCGCCAAGCGAAAGTCCGTACTGAGCAAGATAATCGTCAACCGTCATACCGGACTGCTCCGCAAGGTATTCAACCGTTGCCTCAGCCTCTCCGTTTGCAATAGCCTCTTCTCTTATTCCGCTTGATATTTTGTCGTATGTGGCATACACACCTACAGCAAGAAATACTAAAATAACCACCGCGATAATGAAATTAATCATCTTATCCGACTGAGATGCTTTCTTTTTTTGACCTCTGTTCATAATCCCTTGTGCTCCTTTCATTTGTTATTAATATAAAATACCTGCCCGCATTTTACATCATCTTTTACAATATACCACTTTAGCAGAAAAAAATCAATATATTTTTTATGAATTTTTTGTTACGGACAATATTTGACTTATCGCGGGTAAAATATTATAATGTAAGAAAAACAAATTACACGGAGAAAACAATGAATTATACGGAAACATTAAACTTTATACACTCGATACCGAAATTCCGCCGACCCTTGGGGAACGAAAAGCTCTCAAGGCTGCTTGACGCGCTCGGAGCGCCGCAGAAAAAGCTGAAATTCATACATATAGCCGGCACAAACGGCAAAGGCTCAACCGCCGCGATGACCGCGGAAATACTTAAGCGGAGCGGATACAAAAACGGACTTTTCACCTCGCCCTTTCTCGAGGTGTTCAACGACCGCATACGCGTAAACGGCGAAAACATTTCGGATTTTGACCTCACCGTATACGCCGAGAGAGTAAAAACCGCTATGACTGAAAACGACGCGCAGGTATCGGAATTTGCCTTTGTAACCGCCGTTGCTTTTTTATATTTTTATGAAAAGCATTGTGATTTTGTCGTTCTTGAGGTCGGAATGGGCGGAAAGCTTGACGCGACCAATGTTATAGACGGCAGTCTTGTAAGCGTTATATGCAAAATCGGTCTTGACCACACTCAATACCTCGGCGATTCCATAGAGGAAATCGCCCGCGAAAAATGCGGCATAATACGCGAAAACGGCTCTGTTGTTTCATATCCGAATACGGAGGTAAAAAGCATAATAAAGCAAAGCGCCAAGGAAAAGGGCGCGGAGCTGATTTTTGCGGAGGTACCGGAGATTACCGAAAACGGATTTATTTACAAAGGAAAAGAGTATACCCTGTCGCTCAAAGGAGCCTTTCAGCCGCAGAACGCGGCGGTGGTTCTTGAAATTATAAACGTCCTCGGAAAAAAGGGTGTCAAAATACCCGAAAACGCCGTAAAATCGGGTCTTGCCAATACCAAATGGGCGGCACGGTTTGAGTTTGTCGCGGAAAACGTAATAATAGACGGCGGACACAATATCGACGGTATACGCGCTTTAAAAGAATCCCTGCTGAGTCTGAACAAAGATATAGTCCTCGTAACAGCGATGATGGAGGACAAGGACTATAATTCGTGCATACGCGAAATCGCGCCGATTGCAAAGCGCGTTGTCGCGACCGAGCTTGATATGCCGCGGTGCCTTAAGGCGGAAAAGCTCGCCGCAATCGTTGCCGATATGAATGTTCCCGTCACAGTTAATGCCAATCCCGAAAGCGCACTTAAGGAGGCTCTGACAATATGCGGCGGCGGTATGGTATGCGTGTGCGGCTCACTGTTTTTGGCAGGCGAGGTGAGGAAAATATTCAGATAAAACCAATGCCGCGCTTTTAATGTTTTTTAAATTTTTTCGTAAATGCGGCTTTGCTCAATTCGAATAATTTTTTCGCAAAAAACATAAAATAATACTTGCAAACAATATAATTATATGTTATACTACATTGTGGTATTTTTTGTACCGCAAAATTTAAAAAGGAGGCAGACGGTAGTGAAAGAAGGAATTCATCCCGATTACAAGCAGACTACCATTACCTGCGCTTGCGGAGAGGTAATCGAAACAGGTTCAACAAAGGAAAATATCCAGGTTGAAATCTGCTCAAAGTGCCACCCGTTCTTCACAGGTAAGCAAAAGCTTGTAGATACAGGCGGAAGAGTTGAAAAGTTCAACAAGCGTTTCAACAGAACAACAAAGCAGAACTGATTTTCTGCGCACAATTTATTTTTTAGTTTACAAATTGAACCCATACCTTAGAAAGCCGAATCACCAACGGCATCTCAGCATTGGGCGATGATTTATCATAGGAGGTGAAAAAGATGACAAAGGAAAGAAAGCAGCAAATCATTACCGAATTTGCAACTCACGAGGGTGATACAGGTTCTCCCGAAGTGCAGGTAGCACTTCTTACAGAGAGAATTAACCACCTTAACAATGAGCATCTTAATGTCCACAAAAAGGATCACCATTCAAGAAGAGGTCTTCTTATGATGGTCGGTAAAAGACGTGGTCTTATGAATTACCTTAAGAGTCAGGATATCGAAAGATACCGTACTCTTGTTGCTAAGCTCGGTCTTAGAAAGTAATTATATGAATATTAGGGCAAACGGGATTTTCTCGTTTGCCTATATATATTTATGGAGATATTTGTTTAGCAAATAAACAGAGGGATAAATTGCGGGTTATAGGCGATTATAGCGGTGACTGTAAAGCGACTGAGGGGATTAATACGAGATTTAATAAACCCCTCCGTCACGGCTTACGCCGCGCCACCTCCCCTAGTCAGTGGAGGCTGACAACAAAACGTAATTTATCATTGTATTTATCTGCTAAAAATATCTCCAAAAAATAATAATAAAAGGAGAGAAAAAACTATGTTCAGAACATTTGAAACAACACTTGCGGGCAGACCGCTAATCATCGAAACAGGCAAAATGGCGCAGCTTGCCAACGGTCACTGTCTTGTACGCTACGGCGACACGGTCGTAATGGTAAACGTGACGGCGTCGCGCGCGCCGAGAGAGGGCATCGACTTCTTCCCTCTGAGTGTGGACTACGAGGAAAAGCTGTATTCCGTAGGTAAAATCCCGGGCGGATACATCAAAAGAGAGGGTAAGCCGTCGGAAAAGGCTATTCTTACGAGCCGTGTTATCGACAGACCTATAAGACCGCTGTTCCCGTCGGATTTGAGAAACGACGTATCGGTCGTTGCGACGGTACTTTCGGTTGAGCAGGACAATCCTCCCGAGGTTGCCGCTATGATAGGTACTTCAATAGCAATATCAATCTCGGACGTTCCCTGGGCAGGTCCCATAGGTGGCGTATGGCTCGGACTTGTTGACGGCGAGTACGTTATCAATCCGACCGTCGAGCAGAGAGCAAAGAGTGAAATGCTTGTAACCGTTGCCGGAACAAAGCAAAAGGTTGTTATGATTGAGGCGGGCGCAAACGAGGTTGAAGAAAGCGTTATGCTTGAGGGCATCAAATTCGCTCACAAACATATAATAGAGCTTTGCGACTTCATCAGCGGCATACAGGCTGAAATCGGCAAGGAAAAATTCGAGTACGAGTCACACGACGTTGACCACGACCTTTATGACGCAATCAAGGATATGGCGTTTGAAAAGCTACAGTACGCTCTCGACACGGACGACAAAAACGTGCGCGACGCGAGAATCGGCGTTATCACGGACGAGCTTATTCCCGCTCTTGAGGAGCAATACCCCGACATAAACGAGCAAATCGGCGAAATACTTTACAAAATGCAAAAGGAAATCGTTCGCGCTTGGCTTGTGCAGGGCAGACGCGTTGACGGCAGAGGTCTTGACGAAATAAGACCGCTTGCGGCGGAGGTTGACCTTCTTCCCAGAACTCACGGCAGCGGTATGTTCACAAGAGGACAAACTCAGGTTCTTTCGGTAGCCACACTTGCTCCTCTTTCGGAAAATCAAAGACTTGACGGCATAGACCTTGACGAAACAAAGAGATATATCCATCATTATAACTTCCCGTCATACTCGGTCGGCGAAACAAGACCTTCAAGAGGTCCGGGCAGACGTGAAATCGGTCACGGCGCGCTTGCGGAGCGTTCGCTTGTTCCCGTACTTCCGTCGGAGGAGGAATTCCCGTACGCTATCAGAGTGGTTTCCGAGGTGCTTTCATCAAACGGTTCAACCTCTCAGGGCAGCGTGTGCGGTTCAACGCTTGCGCTTATGGCGGCAGGCGTTCCGATTAAGGCTCCTGTTGCGGGTATTTCCTGCGGTCTTATCACAACGGACACAGGCTTTACCACAATGGTTGATATTCAGGGTCTTGAGGACTTCTACGGCGAGATGGACTTCAAGGTTGCCGGCACAAAGAAGGGTATCACATCAATACAGGTTGATATAAAGAACGACGGTCTGCCCTACGAGGTTATCGAGGAGGCGCTCGCAAAGACAAGAAAAGCGAGATGCTATATCATCGACGAAATACTTCTGAAGGCTATTCCGGCTCCGAGAGAGGAGCTTTCGCAATACGCTCCGAAGGTTGACACAATGAAAATTGACGTTGACAAAATCCGCGAGGTAATCGGTCAGAGCGGAAAGGTTATACAGAAAATCGTTGCCGAAACAGGTGCTAAAATAGACATTGAAGAGGACGGCACAATTTATATCTTCGCTGCCGACCAGGAAAGCGGAAAGGCGGCGCGCGACGCTATCGAGGCTATAGTTAAGGAGCCGGAGGTAGGCGAAATCTACACCGGTCTTGTTAAGACAATACAGCCGTTCGGCGCGTTCGTTGAAATTCTGCCTGGCAAGGACGGTCTTTGCCACATTTCAAAGCTTGCAAATCATAGAGTTGAAAAGGTTGAAGATGTCGTTAAAGAGGGCGATTGGCTGAAGGTTAAGGTTATGGACGTCGATAAAAAGACAGGCAAAATATCACTTTCGCACAAGGACGCGGTTGACGACGCCGAATAATATGTATGCAGGGCTTGCGGCAAAAAAACGCCGCAAGCCTTTTTGTATGGACAATTCATAAGAAAAGTGGTAAAATGTAATAGAGAAATATATTTTGTCATATGATAAAACAATGAAGGGAGAAATTAAAATGAAAGTAATTCTTGTAAACGGAAGTCCGCGTGAAAAGGGCTGTACATACACGGCGCTTTGCGAGGCGCAAAAAGCGCTTAACGCGAACGGTATCGATACCGAAATATTTTGGATAGGCTGCGGCGCCATAGCGGGCTGCACCGGCTGCGGAGGCTGCGCCAAAGCGGGCAAATGCGTATTTGACGATTCGGTAAACAAGCTTGCCGGAAAAGCAGACGGCGCGGACGGATTTATATTCGGGTCACCCGTGCATTACGCGGCGGCATCGGGCGCGCTTACATCGTTTATGGACAGATTGTTCTATTCCGCGGGAGGAAAGATGAGAGGCAAGCCCGGCGCGTCCGTGGTGAGCTGCCGACGCGGCGGAGCAAGCGCGGCATTCGACCAGCTTAATAAATACTTCACGATAAACAGTATGCCCGTTGTATCCTCTCAATATTGGAACCAGGTACACGGCTCAACTCCGGAGGATGTCTGTCAAGACCTTGAGGGTCTGCAAACAATGCGTACCCTCGGCAACAATATGGCATGGCTCCTAAAGTGCATAGATGCGGGTAAAAAGGCGGGTATAACCATTCCCGAACAGGAACCGAAAATTAAAACCAATTTCATAAGATAACACTTCGGCGGCGCGGCTATAGGTATAGATATACCATTCCGCGCTGAATTCCGTTTTTATTGCAAGCAAAATTCGGGAGAAAATATATGAAAGAAAATTACCAGATAATACTTAACAAAACCATAGACGAAATACAGAAAAACGGCAAAATTCCGTCACTTCTGCTGCACGCCTGCTGCGCGCCCTGCTCAAGCTATGTGCTTGAGTACCTCTCGGAATACTTTGACATAACAATCCTTTACTATAATCCAAATATATCGCCGGAGAGTGAATTTGTCAAGCGCGTGGACGAAATGCGCCGCCTTATAGATGAAATGCCGCTAAAGCGTCCGGTTCGCTTTGTCGAGGGAAAATATGACTGTGAGCGCTTTTATGAAACAGCAAAGGGGCTTGAGCATCTCAAAGAGGGCGGCGAACGGTGCTTTAAATGCTACAGACTTCGCCTTGAGGAAACAGCAAAAGCCGCCTTAAGCGGCGGCTTTGATTATTTTACCACGACTCTCTCCATAAGTCCGCATAAAAACGCGCAGATGCTTAACGAAATCGGTAAAGAGCTGAGTGAAAAATACGGAATTCGCTATCTTTTCTCGGATTTCAAGAAAAGAAACGGATATAAGCGTTCCTGCGAGCTTTCCGAAATATACGGACTGTACAGGCAGAATTACTGCGGCTGCATATACTCAAAGGCTCAGGCATCGGAACGAATATAGTAGCGTATAGACGCTATCTGAGCCGCCGCCTCGCGTGCGCAGGATACCGGCAGCAGCGTTATCGGCGTGGACGCGCTTATATGAGCGGCGTCTATGCCGTTTAATTTTGCCATCAGAATCGAGCGCGCAATATGAAATTCGCTTGTGATAAATACTACGCCGCCGTCCAGCACGGGCTTTGAAAATTCAAAATTTTCATATGTGCTTGCGGATTCCGTTTCCAATATTATCCTGTCGTCGCTTATTCCGCGGCTCACGAGGTAATTTTGCATTGCCAAAGCCTCGGAAATCGTTTCACCCTTGCCCTGTCCGCCGCTCACAATCACCGTTGCATAGTCGTTTTTGCTCAGATATTCCACGGTCTTTTCCAATCGTTCCCGCAGCACAAGGGACGGCTCGCTACCGTTCAGTCCGGCTCCGAGCACGACTACATATTCCTCATCATACGTTGAGTTGTCCATTATTCCAAACCCGCATATAAAGCAGGAATATAAAACAAGCGCGCTCATTCCGAAAATAAACAATCCCTTTAAAAATTTAAGAAAGCCCTTTTCCTTAAAGGCATCATAAAACGAGCTCCATAGAATAAATATAATTCCTATCGCTACTATAATCGCCTCACCGGCTCCCATTGAATTTACCATGGCGTAATATAAGCCGTCGGCGGAAAACAAAAGACCGATTAAAAACAGTATAACTCTCATTCGGTTGACCTCACTCCTCGATTATTGTGTATTGCATACATTCATAATGCAGCTTTGTCCCTATATCCGTTCCCGGAGGCAGCAGAGCCATCGCTATATACAGCTCCGTACCGCACTCAATATCCGTCCGCCTGAGATAGGCATATTCACTCTCTATTTCGGAAACTACATAATCCTTAGGCTCCATAATTTACCTCCGTAATTTATTATATATATGATATATCAAACAGTGTATTTTTGTCAACCCGATTATTAATTTAAAATTTAATTTTTTTGAAAAAAAGTGTTGACAAACTCGTTTTTATATGGTATCATATTATTCGTTGTTGAAACAAAATAATATGCGCTATTAGCTCAGTTGGTAGAGCGCCTGACTCTTAATCAGGGTGTCCGGGGTTCGAGCCCCCGATGGCGTACCACCAAAAAACGGCTTAAACACTGGGTTTGAGCCGTTTTTGTTTTTCTTGAAACTTTTTCTTTTTTGGGGTTTGACTATAATTTGACTATAAAACGATTGCAAAAAGCACTTATTTGCCTTTAAACGCCAATCCTCGTCCTTAACCGCAATATACTTTGATGCGTTCTGTTTATCGTTCAGCAGCTCCGGTGGAATATATTTGAAAAAGGTTCCGTATTCGGGGTTGACTTTCTTTAATAGTTCTGGTATACTTACAGTATCAGAAGATACGCGAGCACTACTCTGCTGCCCATTCATTTGGTCGGCGGACTGCGCGACGACCGTATCTTCTGATTTTATTTTGCCTAATGTGACGCTAACATAAAGCTTGTTGTTCCGACCGTAGTTTTCGGAATTTTCTTTCGCGAAATATTTGACATTTCCCTCATAATTGTATATACTTTTTATAGAGTGTAGCTGAGCCGGTCTAACGGCAATCAGAGCCTATTATGAACCCGCCGGTTACACCTTTTTTAGTTGTTTTACTACATACATCAATTATGTTATGTTGCATACAGTGCTTTATACAGCGTAGCCGTAAACTCGCCTTGCGAGTTTACGGCTATGCGGGCATCTTAATTTAATTATATTTCCCAGGACTCTTCGATTTCATCAAAAAACCTCTTCACTCTTTTCCACAACGAGTCCTCTTCAAACACATCATAGACAAGCTGCTCATACTTATGATACTCATCATATTCCTCCAATCCCGAAAACGCGGCAATAAAACCCAAATAACATTTCTCCGCTTGATTTTTAGGAACATACCTTTCCCATATCTGCTCTCCGATTTTATCGTAATTCTTATATAATTCTCTGATATTATCAAACTCGTTTGCGAAAACGATTTTTTTCTGCGCCTCATTCGCATCATTGCATAAAAAATCAATCACATCATCTTTACGTTCCGACCATACCTTTGAAAAGTCCTCAAAAACGACTAAATTTGTTATTCTATCGCCAAATTCCTCCTTCACCTCATCTAATCCTATGCGGCAGTCCTCCATAATGCTGTATAAGATTGCCGCGGCAATGACATTTTCGTCATCTGTCATTTTAGATATAATGTCAGCCACTCTGATCGTGTGCATAATACGAGGATAACCGGAATACTTACCGAAATTATTTTTCTCCTTATCCGCCGCAAACATAATCGCTTTGTTTATCATTTTAAATTACCCCTTTCCTCAAGCTCTCTGTACATCTTAGCTATTATATATTTATCGCAATATCGGCGGTCAAAGCCGCAGCATATTTTATAGCATTTTTCAGCCGCCGAATATCGTCGATTTTTCATTAATGTATTCCCCAACGCGGCAATATACTCCTGCGCCGAGGTGCTGTTCTTTTCCGCAAGCATACCAATCAATTTAATGCCGTGCTCAATATTCGGCTTGAAATATTTTCCCTCGCAAAATTGCTTTCCTATATCCAAAATATATTCATCAAGCATTTCGGAGTCTTTCAACGCCTTTTTATAATATTTGAATGATTTCATATAATCAAGCGCGTCCTCTCCGCCGAAATCCAATTCGCACGCATACGCATAATACATCTTGAATATTACGGAGCTTAAAAGACTTTTATCGTAGTTTGAATCGGCTGTTTTATCATACAATTCAAAAAATTTTTCAAAGCCCTTCAGCGCCTCTTCGTGATTAAAAATCGAATCGAATCTTCCCAATATAAAGGAGCGTACCATTGCGTATCTGTAACAATCCATAAGTCCTCCGACGGCGAATCCCTTTTCCGTGTATTCTTTGATTTTCTCCGCGTTTGGATTCTCTTTTTTGATTTCATATTCATACAACTTTCGCGCGGCATCGGGAAATCCGTATTCAAGCATTTCCTCATAATATCTGTTTATTGTACGCACGTCAAAATCCGAGTGTGTTATGGTTCTGCAATTCATATAATAAGCCTTTTTGCAGCCGTTTTTCATAGCCTCTTTCATCCATAAAAAATATAAAATATTATTCGCGGTTTCAAATTGACGTCCATACTCATACTGCGCCTGCCCATCGCCGCACAAGGCGCCTATTAATACCTTGCGCTTATCCTTATTTGTCAGGCTTTCGCAATCGGCGAACAGCAGACTATGCCGATATTCCATATACGCGGCAACCACCCTCCAGATACGGCGGTATCTGTAACGGCTGTTTACCTCACGAATATAATTCTGCACTCGTCCGTTGTACGGAGTTTTGACGTATTGCTTTACCTCCCTGTTTACCACAAAGAAAATATGCTCTCCGAAAAATTCCTCCGTCACCTTTATCCTCTTGGTGTCGCCCAGCAGAAAGTCCGTGGTTTTGAAATGCGTTCTTTCTTCGCCGCCGCTTTCACATAAAGCAATATCATAAATAATGTATGTGGTATCTTGGTTGAGGTGTGAAAGATATTGATTTTTTAATTTAAACGGCAGATCTCGCATATCGGCGATGCTTATATATGTCAAATTTATAATTTTGCCAAACGGCTGATTAAGCAAATAGGTCTTTGTCCTTATTACAGGCTCGTCCGTATTGCAGAGCTTTATATAATATATATCAAACGTAATCTTATCAGCAATCGCCGCCAAATAATTCGTCAAATCTTCTTTCGAGCTCGTCTTGGAGATTGTCGTACATTTTACTGTTTCCGCTTTTCGATTTAATTTTATCAACATATGATTCCTCCTGTTTTGTAAACGGCACCGGTCGTATACCACATTCTATTTCTTCAATAAGCTTTTTCAAGGATAGTATCTTAGCCTCTTTTGCCTGAGAGGACGGCGATTTCATCTCGGGATAATTTTTAAACATCTCATATTCGTCAATATCCGGCAGCTGTGTGACGTAAGGATACAATCTGCCGGAAAATATGAGGACCTCGCCTTTTTGCTTGTCCAGTCGCTGGAGCTGCGAGGTGGTCATAAGCGGGCGTGTGCGTCCGTCCGACAAATATCGCTCGCCGCATAATTCGCTTATCATTTTTAACAGCGGAAGTTTTCTGCTGTAAAGGTATACAAGATTCGAGCAATTACCTATAATCGTCTGCGATTCCTCCTCGCCGTACTTTGAATATAACTGCCTTAAGCCCTGCGTAACAAGGAAAAATCTGATGTTTCTACTTCTCGCTGCGCTTATCATTGTCGGAAAATCATTGATTTTGGGAATATTGCAGAATTCATCGAGAATGAAATTCATACGTCTTTCAAGCTGCAGCGATGGGCTCTCCTGAGCGGCGGAAATCAAAATATCATATAACTGTTTGACAAAAAGCGACACCGCAAAATTATATGTTGTACGCTCGTCCGGCGTTATTATATACACTGCCGTTTTTCTCTTTGGAATATCCTCCATATCAAACGTCGAATCCGATAACGCGTTTACGAGATTCTGCTGATTTAAAAATATTGAAATCATACTGAACAAGGATATGTATATTGACTGCTTTGTTTTTTCGGGAGAGGTTTTTATTCCCTTTAAATTCATACCCGCAACGCTGTCCTCGGGGATTTGGTCTGTCAAATATTCCAGTCTGTCCATATTATCCTGGCAGCATAATCTCGCAAAGCTCGCTATATTCATTTCGTCCGGTTTGGCGCACTCCGCCAATAACAGGATAATGCCCGCCGCCAAGGACGCGGCGCTTTCGGGCCAAAAGATGTCTTTTGTGTTTTTACGCTGCGGCTCGGCAAGTACATTAATAAAATCCGTGAACATTTCCTGAGCTTTGTCAACATCTCCGCTTTTATACTTCTTATACGCAAGCCATAAAGGATTCCAGAAATCTCCCCTTTTGCCTACATTGCGGAAATCAAGAGTTATAATATAATAGCCGAGTTCTTTTAAATACGCGCCGGTGCGTGCCAAATTCTCCCCTTTGGGATCATACGCGCATATATTTTCGCCGTTTTTCGCAAGCAAATATATCGTCAGGAAAATCAGCAGTCTGTTTTTTTTTTACTTCCGCTGCCGCCGATAATAAGGCTATGGCTGTCCGAGTTGTCCACCCAAACATTTTCCGCGTCGCTCATCAGCGGCAGTCCCGCCGCCGATATTTCATCATTAAGGTTTACCTTAACGCCCGCTTGCTTTACTTCCTCCGCCGCGGCGAATCTGTCTCCGAATTGTTCAAACATATTTATTCCTCCCTTGTACCTATAAAACCGATGTGATGAGTTTCTTCTTTTTTTTCCGTAGAGTATGCACTGCTGAAAATAATGATTAATCATATCCTCCGTGACTGTGGTATTTACGGAATTTCCGAGCAGGAAGAACAAAATGTCATTGCTCAAATATTCGTCCACGTCATACAAGCTCTTCAGCTTGTGAGAATCTATAAGCTGATTTACCATTATGCCAAGAGCATTTTTTGCGCTTGAATCGAGGTTGAATCCGTATTTTTCAAGCTTTACGCCGAGGAAAATACACGCCTTTTCCGCCGATAGGCTGTCGCTTTTAACCGTGTATATCCTATATGACGCCATAGACAAAGCCTTTTCCAGCTCTCTTCTTTTATACTCTTTCATATCGTTTACAACAATAACCCTGAGGCAGCCCTCACTCTTGCTTTTAATATACTGCATCGCATCTGTAAAAGCGTAATTAAAATTGTTTGTGTTGTCGATATAAATGCAAACTATTCCTTTAAACGCCCCTCTGAAACTGTTTGAAAGAATAAACATATCGTTAATTCTATTGTAAATATTTGTATTATTCTCAGCGTTTATTTTCGGAAGTTTAATCTTAAGAATTTGATTCTCGCCTATAAAATCAAATCCCTCCTCAGTCAGATACTGACAAAAAGAATTGATAATATATTCCGCTTTACGCTCCGAAAACAAAAGCAAGTCGGGTACAATTTGCTCCATAGACATTCCTTGATGAACGCTTTTGCTTTTCATCAAGTCGCATACGGATACATATTGCTTGAATTGCGAGGGTAGGTTTTTGTTGCTCATTATCTCTCTGTAACAGCTCATTGGTATATCCTCCTTTTTTAAATTGTATATTATTCCCTGCCGTCTATATCGCAAAACGACAAGTCGGCAATACTTATATTTTTAAATTTCATATTTAAAGAGTTTACATATGCCTTATCGTTGCTCTTTTTATTTACAAAATCAATCAGATATATTACAATATCCTTATCAACCCTTTTCATACCGTAAACAATCCTGAGTTGAGTATTATTGATGCCGTGACATTTGTAAACGAAAATTTCGGAATTTATCCGATCATATATAATACTGTCGTTGTTATATATGTTGTTTACGTCCTTGTCAGCCAGAAAAAGCTTTTCCGACAGCCTTCTAATATTCGCCTGTATCGATTTCTTCGTAGCCTTATCAGCCTTATTGTATTGCTTGCACTTCTTATTAACCATTATTTTCATCATCGTAATACCTTCTCCTTGAAATTTTTTCTTTAATCCTCTTTAATTATGATAACACGGGTTTTTTGAAAACCTTAAAAGGGTGGCTAAATTTGGAGAAAAAAAATAAAAAATACCCGCTATGGTATTGATTAAAAACCATAGCGGGTATCATTTTCGATAAATTCACGCGAAGATATTATCCTTTTGCAGGCGTTATTTCATATCCTAATTTTACAATTAATTTTAAGGTTTCCAAAGCGGTATTCCTGTCGTACTCCTTTTCGCTTTCGGGCAGCTCATTATAAGGAATAAGCAAAGGTGTTTTTTTGTTTGCCGCATCCTTTACATCTCCGTATGTCCAGCCCTCGGCGATTCTGCCCGCCGCCCACACATCATGGACATTCTCGGCAATCTTTTCCGTCAATGATAATAATTCCTCCTGTAATACGATATTCTTTGTGTCTATCGGTGTCGGTTTATACATAACAAACATCTCCTTTTTTATTTTAATCATATTATATCACACCCTAAGCGAAAATTATGAAAGGGTTATCAATTTTCTATATTATATCTTATTAAATTTATAATGTCAAATAACACCCCTTTTACAAAAAAGCAAAATCCTATGATATATTAATGGCAGAGAAAAGAGGTGAATAATAAAAATCGGCAAATTATACTATTTTATTGAAAAATTCGCGTGCGTATGATATAGTTATTGTATTAATTTACATTGTTTGGAGGAATAATTATATGGATATCACGACCACAGTACAACGGACAATTACCAGGCTTGCCGCAGAGGCAAAGAAGAGTATGGGCGGATTTTTCGACCGATGGCATTCTTATGAGGAGGTACAGGCTTTGGTTGATGATTTCAAAAATCTTCCCGCGGACGGAAAAGGAATGGCGGAACGAAAAATAGCCGATATTCTTGCCGGCTGCAATGATCGTACGGAGTATAAAGATAACTACGGAACCAAACGGCTTTGCAGAAATTATACGGACGCGGAGGACGTTGCCAAATCCGCCGAGGAATATCTCAAATATGCCGAGGCTCTGCCGAAAGAGGCGGATTTTGACAGGCTGTTTTATGACGAGCTTTCAGATATATATAAAAATTACGCGTCCTCCGGCGATTATATCACCCGCCTGGTAAAGGACCGAATGAGCGAGATAAGTCCGAAGCTGCTTTCGGAAAACACACCGACGCGCGTTTTGATTTTCAGACAATTTTTAAAGGCGGCGGAATTTCCTAAAACAGGATGTATGTCCCACGCACTGAGAGATTATGTGTTTGAAATAACGGGGACATCAAAGACGTCGGACGCGGAGGAAATTTCAGCGGGCATTTCAAGCATACAGGACGGTATCTTTTCAAAGCTTGACGATATTTCCGATTGTTCCAAGGATTCAAAGCAATGGGAGCCTTTGATTTGGTCTGATGAGCTTGCGAACGGCACATTTAATAATCAATATACCACAAGAGTTAAGCTGTATTGGTTCGCGGTAATATTTGATATGTCCTATTATATCGGCGAACCGAACAAAAAATTTGACAAGAATACGGACATTCAAACAAGATTGTTTTATGAATATTACGCTGACAATCTTATAAATAATTTACTGAACGCCGACAATCCTACGGAGGTTGAGCCCACCGGTCACGGTATAAATTTCAAGAATTTTATTGAGGTTATATATCTGTATTATATTCGCAAAACGGATATGTCCGCTTATGAAAAACTCGTAAAAGCGAAAAAAACGATTAAGGAGTGTAAAACAAGCGACAGCAGATTGATTAATAGTCAGGAGCAAAAGCACAGCGGAAAGGATACTGTTTCTTACGAATCCTATTTAAAGGAAATAATGGGTCTTGACGAAGAAAACTTCAAATATCGTGTAAAACAAAATTATATATGCGGACAGGAGGGAACAAATCCGATAAGAGCCGCATCGGGAAATATCGATGCCGCAAATATTTACAAAGAACTTTTAACTCGGCTGTGGCCCGCCGCAAATGATGTCACAGCCGATCGTTCAGGGGTTGATGACAGAACTGTTAAGGATAACGCTCTTCCGCTGATAAAGGCGGCAGGCGAGCTGATAAAAATACCCGACTCCCTGCAAAATGAGGAGCTTAGGAAAATCCTTGAAACGGTAAAGGGCAAATTTAAATTTGTATATAAAAAACCACCATAGACGGCGTTTTCAGCTCAATCTTCCTAAAAAAAGATAATATTGAGAATAACGTAACCAGAACAAAAATGATAATATTATATTATTATATTTTTATGCTGCAAAATGCCGCCGATGAAGTTGGATTCAATAATTTCAATGGTTTTTATAATAAATTTTGCAATGAATTTGAAGTTTCTCTGTTTAACGGACGCGATGAAAGGGAGAATAAAATATACCTCACATATTGCGGAATCAATGATATTCTTGCCTGCTCCGGGTATCAAGAAATCAGCTCCAAAAATATGTTTGACAGCATAATATTATTCTTCGCTTTCAAAAATTATGATAATGTGAAAAAGAGCAAAAATAAAGAAGGAGATGTGGAAAATTAACCAAATTATGACCTATACAAAAAAAGGCAACCGCCGCTCAAGAAATCAGGACGTTATAACACACGGTCAAAATGACGAATATGAGGTCATCGCGCTGGCGGACGGAGTAAGCTCCTGCAAAAAAGGAAAAGAGGGAGCGGAAATCGCGTGTAAGACAGTATCGGATATATTTTTAAACTGCGGCAGACTGTTTTTTAATTATTCCCGAAAAAAGACGGCGAACATAGTTTTAGACGAGATTAAACGAAATATATCCATCGCCGCAAAGCACGATAATGAACCGTCTGATTCATATTCAAGCACGATTTGCTTTGTATGCTTGGAGAAAAGAACCGGCAAAATCATCAGCTTTCAGCTGGGCGACAGCCATATATTTTTACTTTCAAAGGACGGCTGCGACGCGATTAACGCAAAAGGGGCATACGAACTATGTTTCACAACATATCCCGACGCCGATGAGTATACATTCATCGATATTTTCCATACCGATAATATACAGGGTCTGTTATTATGCTCCGACGGCGCGTGGAAATTATTATACAATAAAAATATATTAAATCCGGAAATATTACACGCAATAAAGCATTTAAATTTTGAGATTTTTGAGGCTTTCCTTAAGAATAAAAACAACACGGACGATTGCAGTTATATATTATTGAATCTTGAAAACGAGAAAATAGCGTAAGGAGAATCACAATGAGTAATGACGGCAGACAGCCACTAATGAAGGACGACAATATTACACTCAGAAAAATAAATATCAAAACGGGAAAGACTATTAAAGGCAGCTGTGCGGATTTTTCCGTCATTTCGACTATAGGCTCCGGAGGAGGGTCGGCGATATGCTATGAGGCGCGCTGCGAAAGTGACGGAACTCACGGACGACTGAAGGAATTTTATCCCCAGTATTTTTTCAATACAAAGCAGTTTTCGGCATTTGAAAGAGACAGCAAAAATCAATTAGTTATCGCCGAAACATTAAAATGCGTAATTGATAACTTCAATATAGCCAAAGACGCCTTTAAGGAGGCTTACTGCACTCTGGCGAAAACAAAAAACAAGCCCTACGGCGAGGTCTTGAATAATTATATACCTCCGTTTGAATTATACGAGGGAGTAACCCAGAACGAAAATCAACCCGCAACTGTTTATGTCTGGACAAGACACGACAAGAAAATCAAGCAATTTAATAAATATTTGGAAGATGTGAGAAAGGATATTAACGGCAGAGCAAAAGAGCCGGAGCATCATTTATTCAATATTCTTAACGCCGTATTTACTCTTACCAAATGTATAAGCGCGCTGCATACGGCAAATCTGATACATATGGATATAAAGCCGGATAATTTCGGGGTTCTGATTGATGAGAACGGTGAAATTGACTCAAGCAATATCTCCCTGTATGACGCCAATACCATTTATTCCCTGGACAGTGATTTGGTCGCGGTCGCGGGAACAGACGGCTTTGCGGCTCCGGAGGTGTCAAGGGGAAGGTGCGGCTTTGCGGCGGATATATACTCAATCGGCGCGACGCTGTTTAATGCCATTATCATATCGGACGATTTTGACGGCATTTATGATAGAAAATATTATAATGACCTCGATAATTTGGTATCAAACTCAAAGCTGATAACATACTCAGATAAAAACTCCAATTCCGCGCTGCACGATATTCTTGTGAAAATACTTAAGAATTCTTTGGCGTCCAATCCCGATAAACGATATAAAGCCTGCTCATTTATGCTTAAAGATATTGTCCGCGCACGAGCGCTGCTTTTGCCGAGCGAGGCGAAAAATTTCATCACTGACCTCGGTCAGGATATAAGAATTGTTGATATTGAGGAATATCTGGATAAAGAAATCAGCTCGGGCGCGGTCGGAGCCATTCAGAGGCTGCTTTTTGAGCGCCCTCTATACGACGCTTGCGACAGCGACGGAAATATAGATGTGCTTGTGCTCGGAATGGGCACATACGCTCAAAAATTTATCGACATAGCTTTTGAAATTTCCCAAATTGAAAATTACAATATAAGAATAACCGCCATATCGAATAATATCAAGGCGGATAAGGAGCGTTATTTAAGCTCGCGTCCCGCTTTTACGCGTTTCTTCACGGTCGATAATATAAGTCCCGCCGAATCCCTCGGCAGCCTGAAATTTGTATCCGCAAAGGACAATGAGCAAAGCACGGGATTCACGCGCGAAAATAAGGCGCGAAATAAAGCTATTGTCGAAAAATCAATATGCAATAATGAAAATACCAAATATTCTTATGTTTTTGTCGCTTTGGGCGATGATGAGCTTAATTATGAGGTGGCTGAAGAATGTCTGCATTGGAATGAGCTGCTTAATAATAAAAGTCGGGTGTGTTTTGTATGGTACGGTAAGCCGAGAGAGTTTGCCAAAGCATATCCCGTTTATGTGAACAACGTGATAGCGGAATCCGATTATTATAAGGATTTGAAAAGAATGGCGTTTAACTGCCATCTTTTATGGAATAATTCTTTGAATGTGGATATACAAAAGCTTAAAGGCGAATTCAGCTCGCCTTATAACTTTAATTCCTGCTTTAGTAATGTGCTTTCAATAAAGTATAAGCTGCACAGCGTCGGAATCGATGATATGTCAAATCCCGCATTGGCAACCTCGCGCTTTAAAAACGAATGTTCCGGCAAGAAGTCGGTTATAAATTCACTGACAAAATACGAGCATAGAAGATGGATAGCAAATTACATCTGTCAGGGTTGGGATACTTTAACGGATTTTAATACCCTATTGACCGATACAAAGGATAAAAAGAATAAACTTCACCCATGCTTGGTTCTAAGCGACAGTGAATGGACATTAAATACGGCGGAGTGGAAAAACAATAACTTCGCCCTGTGGGACAATGCCTCCGATGAAAAATTATCCTCCTTGGACGAGCTTGACCGAATGTCCGTAAATCTCCACCGTCATTTCAAGGAAAGAGCCGAAAGGACAAAGAACCTGTCATTTTTACAGACGGAGATTAATGCAACACGCAATAACCTTAAATTTTATCAGGACGCATTAAGAGCTTTTGACAGGTTTGTCCTGTGCTTAAAGGAAATAATCGAGGGAATGAAGGGCAGCACGCATCTTTATGACTATTTTAACAAAGCCCTCAAGGATCAGCTGAAATCCTTGCCCGAGGAATTTGCCGCCGAAATAGATAAAACGCTGAAAATAATTGAAAATTCCTTTTATCCGATACTTAAAAGTCAGCAATATATTGATTTTAAAAAATACGACAGGGATTTGGTTTTGGGTATTCCATTTATCCTAACCTATTCAACGGGAATCCGTTTGTGCATACCGTTCGGAACGGAGCAAAAGGGTGATTTTAACAATAACATATTATTCGCCAATGTGTCTGCGCCGTTGCTTTTAAATCCCTCGATTATTACATACGTAATCGACGCCGACGAGCTGTATTACAACAGGAACGGCTTTGAAAGAGCTTTGCGCTATGCCTTAAATTGCATTAAGAGCCATAAAATGCAGGCTAAGGTCAATTTGCTGTTCCTGCAATCGGTGTCAAAGCAGATTGTAAACCTTGAATTTAAGGAAAATATTAAAAAAATATCCGACAGAATCGGAAATATCGATATAATCGAATATGAAAGCGACGAGAATCTCGGCAAGCAGCTTACAAGCTATTTAAAGGCAAATCAAAAGAATAAGAAAAAATGTTTCAGCGCCATTGAGCGAAACAGAACTGGCACATCAAAATTAATGCGCGGTCTCGGGTGCTACGGCATAGTGCCCTCTTATACATATGACTCAATAAAATGTAAGTTTTACACCGATTCCGAATGTGAATTTTTAAGATATACCGACAGCAAGGACTATCTGAGGGTTTCCGATATGTTCGAGTTTCAGGAGGCGGAAAGCATTTCGTCATTGCCGGAAATGCCTTTCGATTATAAATATTTTTGGAAATTATATAAATTGTCAAATCCGGCGAAACAAAAGAAAGAAAAAATTTGGAAAAAGCTTTGCTCGGTTTTAAAAGCCGCCGCCGCGTCCAATGACTTGATTTTAAGCATTAACCTGCCGAAAGGTGATACAAACCTGCCTGCCGCGGAAAAGAAAACATATTTTGTGCCGTCCTTCTGCCGCGGCGCTGTAGAAAAAATCTTATATGAGCTGCAAAAAATAAGCAACCGCTTGACGGGAGACAGCCCGACTGTTTCATATCACAACTCAACCACCTGCGCGGTTACACTGGAAACCGTTCCCGAAGTGTATAAAAAAATAGACGAGCTTTTATCGAACCCGTATAATTTGTATGACGCGTCCAAAATCAGAGTGGAAAAGTTCAATAAGCGCGCCAATATCTATTTCGATAACTTAATGGTGAAAAATCTGAAAAAAAGCGCGCTGTCCTCAGATATATCCGATTCCGAATTTTCAGACAGTCTTACAAGGCTGCTTACGGATATTAACGAGAAAAAATATATTATCAACTATACCGAAAATACATATAACGGAGAAACCTTTATCAGCTTTACCTATTCGTCTCCTCAAATCAAGGCGTTAATGACCAATGAGGGACGCATATTGGAATTGTATGTATATTACAAGGCGCTTGAACAGAACTATTTTGATGATGTTGCAAGCAGCTGCGAGATAGTCTGGAACAAGGACAATATCACCAATGAGCTTGACGTCATACTGACAAAAGGATTTAAGACTTTAATTGTCGAGTGTAAGGCAAGAGAGCAGCTTGAGCAGGATTTCTATTACAAGCTCGCTCAGCTGAATCAGCGTTTCGGAATAAACTCCGTTCCCGTCCTGGTTGCCGACACAATAGAATTGCCTTGGTACGATAATTCAGTTAACGAGATGCAGCGAAACAGAGGAAATGAGCTTGGAATCAAAACGCTTTACGCTGCCAATGAAATAAACGAAACAAAGGGCGGTACCGGAGTCGGCGCTGCGCTGCGTAAAATAATGGAATCTATTGAATAATAAAAAGGGGGATAAAACAATGAAAAAAATAAAACTATTTTTGGCGTCATCTATCGAAGATTTGAATTTTGACAGAATCGCAATGGGGGATTTTGTCAGACAGCTGAATGATATATATATAGACCGAGATATATATTTCAGCCTTATAAGATGCGAGAGTTATGACCAAGCTATGGCAGAGGGCGGAAAACAGGCTCAATATGACGAAGAAATCAGAGAAAGCGAGCTTGTATTTTTCCTGTTTTTCAAAAAGGTCGGGGACTACACAAGGCATGAATTCGAGGTGGCGTTGGAAAGCTGGCGCAACAGCAGCAGCCCCAAAATTGTCACATACATAAAGTATGTAGATAATATAAGCGAGGTCAACGCCGAGGTTAAAGCCTTTATGGATATGCTGGACGGAGAGATGAGGCATTATTATAACACCTATAAAAGTATAGACACATTAAAGCTCGGAATGCTTATGCAGATTAAGCTTATGAAATTGGACAGCTCCGTGATAGACGTTCAGAAAAGCAAGATATGCGTAAACGGACAAGAAATAGCGGACTGCGGTAAAATTCCCATGTTTGAGGGCAACACCTCGATCTGGCGCCTAAACGAGGAGCTGAAAGGTATAACAAAGGAATATTACGCGCTCAGAGAAAAATACGTTAAGGATCCGAATGATATGGATATTTATATCAAATATTCCGACATCGCGAAGAAAAAGGCTGATACGGAGGAAAAAATCCGAGAGCTGGAAAAGCAAACTCTCAATCTTGCCGAGAAAATGACGGAGGATATGTCGTCGGGTAATTTGTCCGACAAGCAAAAGGAGGGCTATAGGCTGCTTGAGGCGGGAGATTATAAGGGCGCGTTGGAGGTGCTGAATCTCGAGGAAATTTTGCGCGATATATCCCATAACGAGCTGCTTTCGGACGGAATAACGGAGCGCTTGCAAACCAATGTAAACGAGCTTTTGCAAAGAATTGAGGCGCTGCGCGCGGACGGAATGAGCTACGAAACAGCGGAGGAAATTAACGAAATTTACAAAAAAGCCTGCGCTCTGGCGGAAAAGCATAATTTGGATAAGGGTGCGCTGTATGATTATGCCAAATTCTTATATACCCAAAAAGATTATTTAGCCGCAATTAATGCAGCGGAACGACTTCAATATTATTATTCCAATCCCAATGAACCGGCATCGGAGGAAAAATGGGCATATTTATATAATCTGTTAGGAAATTTATACGGAGATACACAAAGCTATAAAGAGGCGGAGGTCTTGCATAAAAAAGCTATTGAAATACAAGAAAGACTATGCAAGCAAAATCCGGATACTTTTGAACCTGTTCTGGCTAAAAGCTATAATAATCTTGGAGTTTTATATGATGATATACAAGGATATGAAGATTCCGAGACATTCTATAAAAAAGCTATTGAAATATATGCGAAACTGAGCAAGAAAAATCCGGACGCTTTTGAACCCGATCTGGCTATGAGCTATAATAATCTTGGGGTGTTATATAATGATATACATAATTTTGAAGATGCCGAAACCTTTTATAAAAAAGCTGTTGAAATACGAAAGAGACTATGTAAGAAAAATTTTGACGCTTTTGAACCCGATCTGGCCGGTAGCTATAACAATCTTGGTGGGCTGTACAATATTATACATAGGTTTGAAGATGCCGAACACTTTTTTAAGAAAGCTGTTGAAATAAGAGAGAGACTATACAAGAAAAGTCCGGATGCTTTTGAATCCGATTTGGCTATAAGCTATAACAATCTTGGGGTGCTATATGATGATATACATAGGTTTGAAGATGCCGAAACCTTTTATAAAAAAGCTGTTGAAATAAGAGAGAGACTATACAAGAAAAGTCCGGATGCTTTTGAACTCTATCTGGCTACGAGCTATAATAATCTTGGGGCGCTATATTATGATATGCATAGGTTTGAAGATGCCGAAACCTTTCATAAAAAAGCTGTTGAAATAAGAGAGAG
>MSHM01000008.1:280-42683 GCA_001941225.1 Oscillospiraceae bacterium Zagget12 | reverse complement strand
GAAAACCGTAAAACAAAAAAATCCCTAAAGGGATTGACATTTCACAACATCTGTGATAATATAATAATAGAAAAAGGGCAAACCTCAAACGGTTAGCCGCAAGTGTTATTTACAAAATAACCGCGACCTCTGCATTGGAGCGGTTATTTTGCTGTTTCAGCGAATATAATCATAACAATGACTACCAAAAGTATTATAACTAATGCTTTTATCGCGAATCGCTTTGCCGTCGTAATCACCTCCTACCGAGCTATCTATTGGATTTTTGCCCGAAGGCGCAGCCAAAAGCTCCTTGGTCGATAAGTAATGTGGCGGCTAACCGTCCGATTTTCATCGTTTTCAGTCTGCCCTTATGTATGTCGGGTTTCCCCGACACGTATATTCTACCATAAGTGTCGTATTATGTCAACTTGTGTCGATTATTTGTAAGGCAAACGTAAAGTCTCGCGATTTAAATTAGAATTAACGCAAAATAAAAGGAACGGTTCGCCGTTCCTTTTTTTGTGCGCCCTCATCCGTCACCCGCCTACGGCGTGCGCCACCTTCCCCAAGGGGAAGGCTAATTATATTCCCCGCCTCTACAAGACTCCCTTTAACAAGGGAGGCTTGTGCTCGCCGCAAATGCGCCTTGTGGTCGCGCTACAACTGCTGCGAATCCACCCCGGCAGTGCGGGTGTCACCATTACAACCTATAACCGATAGTGACAATCTGTAAAAAATACAAAATCCTTGTAAAAATTACTCGACAAAAGTATGTGCGTAGGGGTACAATAAATATAATATGGGGACAAATTATTTATTGAAAAATGAAGAGGGAGGATCAATTATGAGAAAAAATAAAAAAGCGGGAGCGCGAATAAAGCGTATTCTATCCGCCCTAACTGCGGCGGCTATGCTTTTAGCGGCGGCTCCGGTTTTTGCCGACGATGCGGACAGCTCGGACAATCCCGCAGAAGAGGTTGTCGTGCTTGAAGAGGACGCTTCGGAGGAAGAAGTGGTTCTTCTTGGCGCAGAAGAGGGAAATATTGTAAGTCTTTCGGCGGTAATATCGGGTAATTGCGGTGATTCTGCTACTTATACATTGGAATTGAACAGTGACAACACTACATATACCCTTACCATTTCAGGCTCCGGCGCAATGACGGACACATATACCGGCGCTACTGATGTGCCGTGGTCTTCCTATCGCAGCAGTATAACCAATATTTCTATAGCAAGCGGAATAACAACCATAGGTCAGTATGTATTCAACCACTGCGCCATTACAAGCATAGATATACCGAGTACCGTTACAACTATCGGAACAAATGCGTTTAACAGCTGTACCTCATTGACGAGCGTAACGATGCCGAGCGGCGTGACTACGATTAAGAATTATGCGTTTAACGGCTGCAGCGCATTGACAAGCATAACTATACCGGATACAGTCACAAGCATGGGCGTGCAAGTTTTTCGTAATTGTACAGCTTTGACCGATGTGACATTGGGCAGCGGTATTACAAGCATAAGCAATTATACGTTTTCCGGCTGCACGGCATTGGCAAGCATAACAATACCGAGTAACATCACATCGATAGGTCAGAATGCATTTGAGGGCTGTACGGCATTGACAAGTATAGTTATACCTAACAGCGTTACAAGTATAGCTCAATACGCGTTTTATAACTGTACGGCATTGACAACGGTAACAATCGGCACAGGTCTTGTTACGTTACAGTCAACTTCATTTTCAGGCTGTACGGCGTTGACAACCGTATATGTATTGCAGTCGGCATCGACCAGCAGCACGTTAAAAACAAATTTGACAACCAATAAAAATACATATTTACCCACAGGTGCAACTGTATACTTCCTCGCGGAAAATGTACAGCTGTCGCTTGTGCCGGTATATGATGACAGTTCAACTCCCGCGCAAATTTACGGACAATACAAGCTCACAATCAGCGGATTGGACAGCGACGGAAACGCGGGCGTTATCTACCGCTTTAGTTCGGCGCAGATGAAGTTTGCGTTTGACGAAACCGACGGTCAAGGCACTACATACGACATAACCAAAATCGGCGCGCTCTCGATAGATGCGAACACCGCCGGTTATATTGCTATGATTTACAAGGGCAACGGCGAGTACGGATTTTACGCAAATCCGGCTAATAATAACGAGGACACCATAACGTCGCACGAGATTGTACTCGGCGATGTGAATATAGCCGGCGTCGGATCGTATTCGCTTAATATTGACACGGCAAACTATATCAATGAGGCTCACGCGTCGTATCTTAAGGATGGTATAGTATACGATTTCTATTACAACGCAACCGCAAGTAAGACCACCAACACGGGCGTACTCTTCCTTGCCGCTACAGGCGAAACCGGTCCAATCCCCGCAACGGGTACAATAACTCTCACAACGATACCGCTTACCGTGAAAGTAATGTTCCCGAATGAGATTTCATCAGCAACCACGACTTATACGGCGATGTCGCTCACATATAACAATTTGTCGCTTACTGAGGCGAAAACGATTGCGATTGGTAACAATAGCTCTACCACAATGAGCTTAGGTGACATCAACTACAACTCAAGCACATGGAAAGGCTATACCTTTACTATAGATATACCCGCAGGCTACACAACGAGCCTTGTATTCGCGGGCGACGGCTACCGCACCTGCAATACGTCCGTAACGCCGGATTCCGATGCTACATCGGCGTCCGTGACGGTTTGGAATAACGTGATGGACGAGGCTCAAACCGTTATAACCGTGGGTGACACACCTGATACTGCATCGGCAACAAAGGTGACATTCCTCGCCGGCGATATAGTGGACGATGGTGAGATTAATCTCTATGACCTGTCCGCCGTGACGTCCTATTTCGGCAAGGAGATTGGGGACACCGAAACTAAGTATATCCAGTACGACCTCAACCGCGACGGCGTGATTGATTCGGTGGATATTGCCATGGTGCTTATTTCTTGGGGTAATTAAAATTGTATAAATAATCTGAAAAACGGAGCATCTGCTCCGTTTTTTTTGTGTGCCTCCCTTTAACAAGGGAGCCTAAACCCCTCCGTCACGGCTACGCCGTGCCACCTCCATTTAACAAGGGAGGCATACGCTTGCCGGAGATGTCCTCGTAGGGGTCTGTTCGGCTTTGCTATGCAAAGTCGAAAACCTCGACGACCCGTAAGGCTCCCCTACGAGGGGGCTGTCACGAAGTGACTGAGGGGTTATACCTAACCACTTCGCATTACCAATCCGATTTATTCACAAACTATTCACATTAAATTCACACAAAACATTTGAAAATTAAGGATTTATTAAGGTTTAGGGCTTATATTTGTATTATAGCAGGAACGAAAACAATCAATCAATACAAGGAGGTTTTTTATAATGTTAAGCAAAAAAATAATAACATTCATTGTTGCAATCGGAATTGTAACATCATCAACCTTTGCAACGGCAGTGTTGGCGGACGAAAGCGTACCGGAGCTGCCGGATAATGCAGAGATGACGGAAATGCCGTCGGATATGGGCGAGATGCCCGGCGGTGAGATGCCCTCGGGCGATGCTCCGTCTGATATGGGCGAAATGCCCGGCGGAGATGCTCCCTCGGAAATGGGCGGAGATATGAACTTCACCCTGCCGTTTGAGGACGTTGCCGAGGACGCGTGGTATTACGATGTAATTTCACAGGCGTACAGACAGGGACTTGTTTCGGGAATGTCTGACACGACATTCGCGCCGGAAAATTCCGTTACGGGCGCGGAGCTTTTGACAATGCTCTACAGAGCCGACGGAAATGAGGTTACGGACACGTCGGACGGAAACTGGTACGATACATATGTTGCATGGGCACAGACAAACTCTATCATAAAAGAGGACAACGGCTGGGAATTTAATCCCGAAAGCGATCTGACCCGCGAACAGATGATGGTTATAATCTACAGATATATGCAGTACAAGGGTGAAACGCTTGCGACGGTTTCCGACCTCAGCGAGTTTACCGACAGCGCGGACGTTTCCGAATACGCGTCTGAGGCTGTAAAATATCTTGTAGGCGAGGGACTTATCCAAGGCAGCGACGGAATGTTAAGACCGTTGGAGGGTCTGACACGCGCGGAAACGGCTACTATTCTTGTAAACGCGTTAAGCACATTTAATCAGCAGCCCGACGGCGGTATGCAAGGCGGCATGGGCGGCGATATGGGCGGTTTTGGCGGCTCGGGTTCTGTGACGCAGGGCACATCGGCGTACACGATAACCGAGGACGGAACATACAGCTCCGAAACCTACACGTCCGAGGGCGACGACGAGAACGCTCTCCGCATAGACGGCGCGACTGTAACGCTTGACGGTATAACCGTCAGCAAAACCGCGGGCAGCTCCTCAAATACCGAGGACGGCGATTTCTACGGAATGAACGCGGCATTGCTTGCAACGGACGGCGCGAACGTGACGATTACAAATGCGGTTGTAACCTCGTCCGCGCAGAACGGAAACGGCGTGTTCAGCTACGGTGAGGGTACCGTGGTAAATATTTCGGATTCTACCATTACAACAACCGCCGATAATTCGGGCGGCATACAGACAACGGGCGGCGGCACCACATACGCAAGCAATCTTACTGTGAACACAAGCGGCTCTTCGGCGGCGGCAATACGCTCCGACCGCGGCGGCGGAACGGTAGTTGTTGACGGCGGCACATATACATCAAACGGCTATAATTCGCCGGCGGTATATTCAACGGCCGATATAACGGTGTCAAATGCAACTCTTACAGCCAATAATTCCGAGGCACTTGTTATCGAGGGTCAAAACTCAATCGCATTGGAGGACTGCGACGTTTCGGGTAATATGAGTGACACTGACGGCACAAGCTCCGATGAGAATGTGCATAATGTTATGATTTATCAGTCTATGTCGGGCGACGCGGAGGTCGGCACATCGTCATTCAGTATGACGGGCGGAACGCTTACCGGCAACAACGGAGATATGTTCTATATAACAAACACTCACGCAGTTGTAACTCTGTCGGGCGTGACAATCAACAACGAGGATTCGGACGCTTATCTTATGAGAATATGCGGAAACAGCGCGTCAAAAGGCTGGGGCACAGCCGGCGCGAACGGCGCTCAGGTTGAGCTTACCGCGGACGCGCAGACTCTTGAGGGTGATATTATAGTTGACACTATTTCGACTCTGGATATGACACTTACAAATAATTCGGAGTTTACCGGAACAATCAACATAGTTGACAACGAGCAGGGCGGCACGGCAGTGGACAATAACGCCGTTATCACAATCGATGAAGGCTCCGTATGGACATTGACGGGTGACTGCGTTATCACAAGCCTTGATAATAACGGAACCGTGAACTATAACGGATATACAATAACTCTTGCGGACGGAACCGTTTTAAGCGAATAAAGCCTAAAAATTTTAATACTTCCATATATCGGAGATTGGTCTGAGCGCCAATCTCCTTTTTTTATGAAAATATTTAAAAAAGGTATTGACAAATGGAAAAATTGTGCCATAATATAAACCATAGTAATTCTATAGGAAATATGGAAAAAGAGGTGAATACTATGCTGACAGCATATTTAAAGGAAATGGGAAACGGACGAATGTGCCGATGTCAAAACGGATAATATACATAAATAAAACAGATAAAGAAAGAGGTAATAATTATGTCAAACAAAAATTGGAGATTTGAAACAAAACAGCTGCATATAGGACAGGAACAGGCGGACGCGGTTACGGACGCGAGAGCGGTTCCGATTTATGCGTCATCATCGTACGTGTTCCACAATTCACAGCACGCCGCCGACAGATTCGCGCTTAAGGACGCGGGCAATATATACGGCAGACTTACGAACCCTACGCAGGATATATTCGAGCAGAGAATAGCGGCCCTTGAGGGCGGCGTTGCGGCGCTTGCCACGGCATCGGGCGCGGCGGCAATCACATATACATTCCAGGCGCTTGCGAAAGCGGGCGACCACATTGTAGCGTCAAAGACGATTTACGGCGGCACATACAATCTGCTTGAGCATACGCTGCCGGAATACGGCATTGCAACGACTTTCGTTGACCCCGATGTTGAGGGCGCTTTCGAGGCGGCTATACAAGATAACACAAAGGCGATATTTATCGAAACATTGGGCAATCCTCATTCGAACCTTATAGATATTGAGGAGGTTGCGAAAATAGCTCACGCACATAAAATCCCGCTTGTGATTGACTCGACCTTCGCCACACCGTATCTTATAAGACCGATTGAATACGGCGCGGATATAGTGGTGCACAGCGCGACAAAGTTCATCGGCGGACACGGTACGGCAATCGGCGGCGTAATCGTTGACAGCGGAAATTTTGATTGGGAATCGTCCGGCAAGTTCCCGCACCTTGTTGAGCCGAACCCGTCATATCACGGCGTAAGCTTTACAAAGGCTGTGGGCGCGGCGGCGTTTGTAACGTATATAAGAGCGATTTTACTGCGCGACACAGGCGCGACTCTTTCGCCGTTCCACGCGTTCCTGTTCCTGCAAGGACTTGAAACGCTTTCGCTCAGAGTGGAGCGTCACGTTGAAAACGCCCTTAAAATAGTCGAGTATCTCAATAATCACCCTCAGGTTGAGGCGGTGCATCACCCGTCGCTGCCGTCTGAGCCGAGCCATAAGCTGTATAATAAGTATTTGCCCAACGGCGGCGGCAGTATATTTACATTTGAAATAAAGGGCGACGCGGCTAAGGCGCAGAGGTTTATAGATAACCTTGAGATATTCTCACTGCTCGCGAATGTCGCGGACGTCAAATCGCTCGTTATACACCCCGCTACCACCACACATTCGCAGTGCAATGAGCGTGAGCTTGCGGAGCAGGGCATAAAGCCGAACACAATAAGACTTTCAATAGGCACGGAAAATATAAACGACCTTATCGCCGCTTTGGACGACGCATTTGACAAGGTGAAATAAAAGGTATAAAATAAATATAGAGTGTGATTAAGTGGTATATTATTCAGCAGAAAGAAGGATTAAAAATGTCTAAGGTTTATCAAACAATAACAGACCTTATCGGCGGAACGCCGATTATGGAGCTTGTGAATTATGAAAAGGAAAATGCTCTTGAGGCGACCGTGCTTGCAAAGCTTGAATACTTCAATCCCGCCGGTTCGGTTAAGGACAGAATAGCCAAGGCTATGGTGGACGAGGCGGAAAAGCAGGGTAAGCTTAAGCCGAATTCCGTTATTATAGAGCCGACCTCCGGCAACACGGGTATAGGTCTTGCGTCCGTGGCGGCGGCGCGCGGATATAAGATAATAATAACGATGCCGGAAACTATGAGCGTGGAAAGACGAAATCTTTTAAAGGCTTACGGTGCGGAGCTTGTGCTTACCGACGGCGCGAAGGGTATGAAGGGCGCGATTGAAAAGGCGCAGGAGCTTGCGGACGGCATAGAAAACAGCTTTATTCCGAGCCAGTTTACAAATCCGGCGAATCCGGCGTACCACAAGGCAACAACGGGTCCGGAAATATGGAACGACACCGACGGCAAGGTTGATATATTTGTCGCGGGCGTGGGAACCGGCGGAACGGTGTCGGGTGTCGGAGAGTATCTGAAAGAGAAGAATCCCAATGTAAAGGTAGTCGCGGTAGAGCCGGCATCATCGCCGGTGCTGTCCGAGGGCAAAGCCGGACCGCATAAAATACAGGGTATAGGCGCGGGATTTGTACCCGAAACGCTTAACACGGACATATATGACGAAATTATAAAGGTGGAAAACGAGGACGCGTTTAAAACGGGCAGAGCCATAGCGCATACGGAGGGCGTTCTTGTCGGAATATCGTCCGGCGCGGCGCTGTGGGCGGCAACGGAATTGGCGAAACGTCCCGAGAATAAGGGAAAGACAATAGTAGCGCTGTTTCCGGATACCGGCGAGAGATATTTGTCAACGCCTATGTTTTCCGAGTGATAAATAAAAGATGTCGCATTGCGGCATCTTTTTTTGTGGGATAAATCATAGTATAATGCAAAAAAATGTAAAACTGGTGGCGCAAACGGGGAAAATATGATATAATACTCTCTAAGGAAGTGATTTGATGAAAAAGAGAGTGTTTTTATTTATTTTTGCAGCGGTTATGCTTATGTGTTCCTGCGCCTACGGGTTTTCGGACGTGGGAGAGGAAAGCTGGTATTATGAAAACGTCACGGAAATGACGGATTACGGCTATTTAAGCGGGTATGAGGACGGCACGTTCCGCCCGTCGGGTATTATTACCAAAGCGGAGCTTGTCAGCGTGGTCGGCAGGGTATACGGGCTTAGTGAGCAGAGCGGCGCGAGCGGTCACTGGGCGGACGGTATGATGAGCGCCGCGCTTAACGGCGGCTGGTACGACTGGGACGAGATACCGCCCACGGGCGAAACCTATGACGAGCCGATAACGCGTCAGCTGGCGGTTAAGATAGTGATGAACGCGTTCCTCCCCGATGAGCGCGGCGACTATAATCAAGTTTACGGCGCGGTCAATGATTTTTCTCAGCTTGACGGACGCTATTATGACAGCGTTATCGCCGCTTATTCGTGCGGTGTAATTTACGGTGATGAAAACGGCAATATAAATCCCAAGGATTCGATTACGCGCGCCGAGGCGTGCGCCGTAATAATGCGCGCAGCCAAACTTCACGGAGACTTGTCCGTGTACGAGCCGACCGCGACAGCCGCGCCGGAGGAAACGAGCGCCGCCGAGCCTGTTACGGCGAGAACGGGCGGCGTAAGCGAAAACGGCCGGCTCCACGTCGAGGGTACGCGGCTTGTGAACGAGAACGGCGATGCGGTTGTTCTTCATGGAATGTCAAGCCACGGATTGCAGTGGTTCGGGAATTTTGCGACAGAAAACGCGATTTCCGCGACGGCTGACTACGGCGCTAATTTGTTCCGATGCGCTATGTATACCGCCGAGGGCGGGTACATCAGCGACAAAACCGTTAAGGAAAAGCTCATTTCGGCAGTGGACAGTGCGATAAGGCAGGATATGTATGTAATAATCGACTGGCATATTTTATCCGACGGCGACCCGCTCACATATGCCGATGAGGCGGCGGAGTTTTTCGCGGAGATGTCGCAGAGGTACGCCGATAATCCCGCTGTGCTGTATGAGATATGCAACGAGCCGAACGGCAATGTGACATGGGACGGTAATGTAAAGCCGTATGCGGAAAGGATTATTTTCGCGATACGCGAAAACAGCGACGGCATTATATTGGTGGGAAGTCCCACATGGAGCCAGGATTTGCACGAGGCGGCGAAAAATCCTCTGAGCGGCGGGAATATAATGTACACTTGCCATTTCTACGCGGGAACTCATACGGATTGGCTCAGACAGCGCATTGCGGACTGCGGACTGCCTGTGTTTGTGTCCGAATGGGGAACGAGCGCCGCCGACGGAAACGGAGGAGTGTATCTTGACGAGGCGCAAAAGTGGATTGATTTTATGAACGAGTACGGAATAAGCTGGGCAAACTGGTCGCTGTGCGATAAGGACGAGAGCAGTGCTGCGCTTGTTAGCGGAGCGAACGCGGAGGACGGCATAAGCGAAAACGAGCTTAGCGAAAGCGGAAAATTTGTTTTTAATAATTTTTAATGTTTAGATTTCGTCAAAAGGTGGTATATATAACTATATAAGGCAGAAGTTTTGTCCCTTATTGCGGCGAAGGGGGTGCGTGTTATGAAAGCAGTTATAACCATAGCGAGAAGTTACGGCAGCGGCGGCAAGGAAATCGGAAAGGCTTTGGCAAAGGCTCTCGGCATAAAATATTACGGACGTGAGATTTTTGAGATTTCGCAGGGCGATGAAAGCGAGCTGTATTCCGGTGACGATGAGAGTATACACAAGTCCTCGTCGTTTGAAGAGGCGGACGAGCTGTTCAAACGTCAGTCGGCTACGATAAAGGAAATCGCCGAAAGAGAAAACTGCGTAATCGTGGGAAGATGCGCCGATTATGTTCTTCGCGATACGGATAATGTGGTAAAGGTATATCTTTACGCTCCGTTGCGCGACTGTATGCGCCGAGTGATACGCTTGTATGAGCTGAATCCCGAGGACGCGAAAAGCCTTATTCGTTCAATGAATAAAACAAGGGGCGATTATTATTTCCATAACACGGGCAAGGTCTGGTCCGACCCCGTTCACTACGATTTGTGCCTTAACACGGCGGGACTCGATACAAAACGCTGTATTGAGATTATAAAAAATTATATTGACGTTAGGTTTAAAAATTTTGAATAGACCTCCTTGAAAAAACCGCCGCTGTGGATTTCACAGCGACGGTTTTGCATATCTTATTTTTGTCCGTTGCGCCGCAGCGGCAGCTTTTAAACATTGCTGTGCTGATGTTTGGGAACCTTATCCTTAAACAGAATATTAATGCACCACAAGCCGGCAAGTCCCACGACAATATAGATAATTCTGCTTATAATTGACGTCTGACCGCCGAAAATCGCCGCCACAAGGTCAAACTTAAAAAGTCCTACAAGCAGCCAATTTATAGCGCCTATTATTGTTATTACCAAAGAAGTGTTATTCATAAATTTCTCTCCTTACATAATATATTAGTGTGTTTTTAGTGTCAGCGATTTACAATTTTTTAAACGTGGTAATATTTTCAAGTGACGCGTAATAGACTAAAAGGGGTGAGACAATGGGGAGAAAAGCTATGATGTATTTTGCGGCGGTTCTTATAATAACAGTGACGGCATTTGCGTTTGCGGTGTTTGCGAGTGACGGCGCGGACGCGGAAAACACGGAGTTTTTGCGCGGCTACGGCTGGGAGGTAAGCGAAAAAGCCGTTGAAAAGGCGGAGGTTATAATACCCGACCCGTTCGACCTTGTTTACGAGAGCTATAACAAAATCCAGCTTGAGGCGGGACTTGACCTGCGCCCGTATATGGGTATGCGCGGAATGAGGTATACGTACATAGTGGAAAATTACCCCAAGGACGTCGGCGAGGACGTCCGCGCCAATGTAATATGTATAAACGACGAGCCGGTGGGCGGCGACATTATGACTGTCAGCATTAACGGATTTATGCACTCGCTGAATTTTGAGGACGCGTCGGAATAATTTATTTTTCCCATAAAACAGAAAATCATACATAAAAATATGCACAAATTTTTCATTAAATTTTCTGCAAATTTGTAGAAAATTTAATGAAATTTTTTTGTAAAAAAACTTGCCAAACGGCATAAAATCGTGTATAATGGGTATGTTGTGACTTGTGCGCGTAATGCACATATAGGTACTGACAAGCGATGATGCGGGAGGTTGCGGCTGAAAAAAGCCGGTTTTTCCGCGGAGTGAGTCCGATTCAAGAAACCGGGCGGCAGTCAATGTATATCTGTGTTTAGGCGCGGCATTTTATGCGGCGAACGGGACAGGTATGCGGCGAATTTGGCTAACTTTGCCCGAACTTGGTAAATTCACGTTCGGGTTTTTTCTTAAGGGTGGTGCGAAACACCCGGCAGTGTGTGCCAATTCTTTAAGAGCTGTCGTGCAGATTACAACACAATAAAATTTCAAGGAGGGAAAAGTATGGCAGCAAACCAGAAAATCAGAATCAAGCTTAAGGCTTATGACCACGTTATACTTGATCAAAGTGCTGAAAAGATTGTTGAGATTGCAAAGAGAACGGGCGCTAAGGTATCGGGTCCCATTCCTCTTCCTACAGAAAAGGAAATCATCACAATCCTGAGAGCGGTTCATAAGTATAAGGATTCTCGTGAGCAGTTCGAGAGAAGAACTCACAAAAGATTGATTGATATAGTTGTTCCGGGCGCTAAGACGATGGAATCGCTAATCAAAATCGATCTTCCTGCGGGCGTTGAAATAGACGTAATCCAAAAGTAAGGAAGATCAACCATAAATGCAGTAGCCAAAAGGCTATGATGCAGGTCAAGTTTCCGTCGGCTTTTGCGGAAACCAATAACTGATAAGGAGGAAAAATCATGGAAAAAGCAATTTTAGGTACAAAGATTGGTATGACTCAAATCTTTGGCGAAGGCGGCGTAGTTATTCCGGTAACGGTTGTTATGGCGGGTCCTTGTGTTGTCACACAGAAAAAGACCGTTGAAACAGACGGCTACGAGGCTGTACAGGTTGGCTTTGGCGATGTAAAGGAAAAGCATCTCAATAAGCCGCAGTTGGGTCACTTTAAAAAGGCAGACACTGCAAACAAAAAGTATGTCAGAGAGTTCAGATTGGACGATTGCTCCGCTTTGAACGTAGGCGACGAGATAAAGTCTGACATTTTCGCAGCCGGAGAAAAGGTTGACGTTACAGGCACTTCTAAGGGTAAAGGCTTTGCCGGACCGATGAAACACGGTCTTCACAGAGGTCCTATGACTCACGGCTCAAAGAGCAAGAGAGTTTCCGGTTCAATGGGTATGTGCTCAAACCCGGGACGTGTGTTCAAGGGTAAGGTACTTCCGGGACACATGGGTGTTCAAAAGGTTACAGTCCAGAATCTTGAGGTTGTCAAAATAGACGCTGAGCAGAATTTGATTCTTGTTAAGGGTGCAATCCCCGGAGCAAAGGGCGGACTTGTTACAATCAGAAACAGCGTAAAGGCATAATCGAGGTTATTGGAAAGGAGGAAATATAATGGCTACAGTGGCTTTATATAACATGGAAGGCGCAAAGACCGGCTCAATGGAAGTTTCGGACGCTATCTTTGCCGCTGAAGTGAATAAAACAGTTTTGCACCAGGTAGTTGTAAACTATCTTGCAAACCAAAGACAAGGCACGCAGTCCACAAAGACGCGTACAGAAGTACGCGGCGGCGGCATTAAGCCTTGGAGACAAAAGGGTACGGGCCGTGCAAGACAGGGCAGTATCCGCGCTCCGCAGTGGACAGGCGGCGGTGTGGCACTCGGACCTAAGCCGAGAAGTTACAGATTCAGCATTAACAAAAAGGTTAAGAGAATCGCTCTTAAGAGCGCTCTTTCGGCTAAATACGCGGATTACAAGGTATTCGTTATAGACGAGCTTAAGCTTGACGAAATCAAGACCGCTAAGATTGCCGCTCTTCTAAAGGGACTTGAGTTAAGCTCAAAGGCTCTTATAGTTACGGCGGACGCGGATCCCGTAATCTACAAATCGGCAAGAAACATCAAGGGTGTGACTCCGACTCATGTCGGCACGCTTAACACATACGACGTTCTTAATCATGATGCATTCATCATCTCAAAGGATGCCGTAGCGAAAATTGAGGAGGTGCTTGCATAATGAATTCATACGATATTCTTAAAAGACCAATCATCTCTGAGCGCAGTATGGCAACGGTTCTGGACAGAGAAGGCAACGAAATAAAGAAGTATACCTTTGAAGTGCCAAAGACTGCAAACAAGATTGAGATAAAGAAGGCTGTTGAAGAAGTGTTCGGCGTAAAGGTTGCTAAGGTAAACACAATGAACGTTCTCGGCAAGGTTAAGAGAATGGGCAGATATGAGGGCAGACGCGCCTCATGGAAAAAGGCTATCGTTACTCTTACGGACGACAGCAAGACTATCGAATTTTTCGAGATTTAATCGGTATTAATTTATAGATAAGGAGAGTAAAGGATAATGGCTATAAAAAAGTATAATCCTACTTCGCCTGCCAGAAGATTTATGACGGTTTCGGACTTTGCCGAAATCACAAAGAAGACTCCCGAGCGTTCACTTCTTGCCAAGAAGGACAAGAATGCAGGAAGAAACTCGTACGGCAGAATTACTGTTCGTCATAGAGGCGGAGGCAACAGAAGAAAATATAGAATTATAGACTTTAAGAGAAATAAAGACGGTATGCCGGCAACTGTTATCGGTATCGAGTACGACCCGAACAGAAGTGCGAACATCGCTCTTATTCAGTATGAAGACGGCGAAAAGGCATATATCATAGCTCCGCTCGGTCTTACTGACGGCGACGTTGTCGTATCGGGCGAAGGCGCGGACATCAAGCCGGGCAATGCGTTGTTTATAAAGGATATTCCCGTCGGTACTCTTATTCATAACATTGAATTGTACCCGGGCAAGGGCGCTCAGCTTGTAAGAAGTGCCGGCAACAGCGCTCAGCTTATGGCTAAGGAAGGCAAATACGCACAGGTAAGACTTCCGTCGGGCGAGGTAAGAATGGTAAGACTTGACTGCAAGGCTACAATCGGTATCGTAGGCAACCAGCAGCATGAGAATATTTCTATCGGTAAAGCCGGCAGAAAGCGTCATATGGGTTGGAGACCGACAGTCCGCGGTGTTGTTATGAACCCGAACGACCACCCGCACGGCGGTGGTGAAGGTAAGTCACCGATAGGACGTCCCGCACCGGTAACTCCTTGGGGTAAGCCGGCTCTCGGTCTTAAGACAAGAAAGACTAAGAACAGAACTGATAAGTTCATCGTAAAGAGAAGAAACGCTAAATAATTGAGATAGATTGAAAGGAGGAAGATTTAATGGGCAGATCACTTAAAAAGGGACCTTTCGTTGAAGAGCGTCTTATGAAGAGAATCGATGCAATGAACGCCGCAAACGAAAAGAAGGTCGTAAAGACATGGTCAAGAGCTTCCACAATTTTCCCTGAAATGGTTGGACACACAATCGCGGTTCATGACGGCAGAAAGCACGTTCCCGTATTTATAAGCGAGGATATGGTTGGTCATAGACTTGGCGAGTTCGCTCCCACAAGAACATACAAGGGTCACGCGGGAGCAAAGACAAGCAAGTAATTCCGCTTTTAACCGTTCCGAAATTTTCCTGCCACGCGCCGTTATGCTGCGTGCGGCGGCGAAAATACGGCTTTGACGGGAAACGAAATTATTTCGTTTGTTTGGAAAATCACTGAGATTTACAAAGGGATTTTAATCCCGTTACGAATATTGCAAAAGGAGGAAATCCAAATGGAAGCACGTGCAGTGTTAAGATATGCTCGCATCTCGCCGAGAAAGGTGAAGATTGTGCTTGATCTTATAAGAAACAAGCCTGCTAATGTTGCGATGGGTATTCTTAATAATACGCCGAAGGCAGCAAGCGAGTATTTGAAAAAGCTTCTCGCGTCGGCTGTTGCAAACGCAGAGAACAATCATGATATGGATAAGAATAAATTATACGTTGCGGAATGTTATGCAACACAAGGTCCTACTTTAAAGAGAATTCAACCTCATGCTCAGGGCAGAGCGTTCAAGATTTTAAAGAGAACCAGCCATATCACTTTAGTATTAAAGGAAATGGAAAACTAATCGAAAAGGAGGTTCACTCATGGGACAAAAGGTAAACCCGCATGGACTTAGAGTCGGTGTTATCAAAGACTGGGATTCAAAATGGATTGCCGGTAAGAAAGATTTCGGAGACCAGTTGGTTGAAGATTACAATATAAGAAAGTTCGTTAAAAAGGCTTGCTATGACGCAGGTGTTGCGAAGATTGGCATAGAGAGAAAGCAAAACAGGGTTTTCATCACTATCCATGCCGCTAAGCCGGGCATCATCATAGGCAGAGGCGGAGCCGAAATTGATAAGCTTAAGGCGCAGATTGAAAAGCTTACTTCAAAGACGGTAAACGTAAACATTATGGAGGTTAAAACTCCCGATACAAACGCTCAGCTTGTTGCCGAGAACATAGCCGCTCAGCTTGAGAGAAGAATTTCTTTCAGACGCGCTATGAAACAGGTTATGGGCAGAGCAATGCGTCTTGGCGTTAAGGGTATCAAGACGGCGGTTGCAGGCCGTGTAGGCGGCGCTGAAATCGCGAGAACAGAGCAGTATCACGAGGGAACAATTCCTCTTCAGACCTTGAGAGCGGATATTGACTACGGCTTTGCCGAGGCTCATACAACATACGGTATCCTGGGCGTAAAGGTTTGGATATACAAGGGCGAAATTCTTAACGTCGCTGACGGAAGAAGAAAGGAAGCTGCCGCACAGGCTGCCGACAACAACAGACGCGGCAAGAGAAGACGCGGCGACAGAAGACCGAAAGGGGGCAGACAGTAATGTTGTTACCAAAAAGAGTTAAATACAGAAGAGTTATGCGCGGCAGAATGAAGGGTAAGGCAACACGCGGTAACGTTGTATCAAACGGCGAGTATGGTTTGCAAGCATTGGAGCCTGCTTGGATAACTTCAAGACAGATTGAGGCGGCACGTATCGCTATGACAAGATATACAAAGCGTGGCGGTCAGGTTTGGATAAAGATATTCCCTGACAAGCCCGTAACAAGAAAGCCTGCCGAAACCCGAATGGGTAGTGGTAAGGGCGCTCCCGAATACTGGGTATCAGTAGTAAAGCCCGGCAGAGTTTTGTTCGAGATGGCGGGCGTCAGCGAGGAAGTGGCAAGAGAGGCTATGCGTCTTGCTATGCACAAGCTTCCGATTAAGTGTAAGTTTGTGACACGTCAAGCAGAGGATGGTGAATAAGAATGAAAGTAAATGAGCTAAGAGATTTATCTACGGCTGAATTGGAAGAAAAGCTTGCGGAAAGCAAGCAGGAGCTTTTCAACCTAAGATTTCAACACGCTATTAACCAATTAGAAAATCCAAAGAGAATTGGCGATGTAAAAAAGACTATCGCTCGTATTTTAACCATCATTCATGAAAGAGAACTGCAAGGCAGTGCGATGTAATTAAGAGCAGATAGAGGTTTAATAAGAAACGTGCGGAAGGAGGCACTTATCTGTGGAAGAAAGAAACAGCCGTAAGGTTAAAATCGGCAAAGTAATCAGCAATAAGATGGACAAAACAATCGTTGTTGCCATCGAGGAGAATAAAAAGCATCCGCTTTATGGTAAGATTGTAAAGAACGCTTACAAGCTAAAAGCGCATGATGAAGAAAACACCTGTTCCATCGGCGATAAGGTAAAGGTTATGGAAACAAGACCTTTGTCAAAGGACAAGAGATGGAGATTGGTTGAAATAGTAGAAAAAGTTAAGTAATATAGCGTTCCCGGAAGGAGGAAGTTTTAATGATTCAACAACAAACACTTTTAAAAGTGGCTGATAATACCGGCGCTAAAGAAGTTATGTGTATTCGCGTAATGGGCGGCAGTAAGAAAAGATATGCGGCTGTTGGCGACGAAATCATTTGCAGTGTCAAAAAGGCAACACCGGGCGGCGTTGTAAAAAAAGGTGACGTTGTGAAGGCTGTTGTAGTCAGAACAGTTAAAGAGTCAAAGCGCGCCGACGGTTCATATATCAGATTTGATGAGAACGCGGCGGTTATCGTAAGAGATGACAAAAACCCGAGAGGTACTCGTATCTTCGGCCCTGTCGCAAGAGAGCTTAGAGATAAAGAGTACATGAAGATACTATCATTGGCTCCGGAAGTTCTTTAATTAAGGAGGATAATAGTTACAATGAAAAAGATGCATGTTAAAAGAGGCGACACCGTAAAGGTTATCGCCGGTAAAGATAAGGGCAAAGAGGGCAAGATTATTACGGCATTGCCTGCCGACGGCAAGGTTATTGTTGAAGGTGTCGCTATTGCAAAAAGACATCAGAAGGCAAGAATGCAGGGTCAGGAAAGCGGTATAATCCACAAGGAAATGCCCATCGACGTTTCAAACGTAATGAGAGTTTGCTCAAAGTGCGGTAAGGCCGCAAGAACAGGTGTTAAGGTTCTTGAGGACGGTTCAAAAATGAGATACTGCAAAAAGTGTAATTCAGAGTTTAACGATTAATTTTCGAGAGGAGGAAGATTCTAACAATGAGTAGAATGCAAGATAAATATAATAAAGAAGTTGCTCCGGCTCTTATGGAGAAGTTCAGCTATAAAAGCACAATGCAAATCCCTAAGCTCGACAAAATCGTTATAAATATCGGTATGGGTGAAGCTAAAGATAACCCGAAAGCAATCGAGGCTGCTTGCGGGGATTTGGCTGCTATAACAGGTCAGAAACCTATTATAACAAAGGCTAAAAAGTCAGTGGCTAACTTCAAGTTAAGAGAAGGAATGAATATCGGCTGTAAAGTAACATTGAGAAGTGACAAGATGTATGAATTCTTGGACAGATTCTTCAATGTAGCACTTCCGCGCGTAAGAGACTTCAGAGGTATTAACCCGAACGGTTTTGACGGCAGAGGCAATTATAGCGTCGGTATTAAAGAACAGCTTATATTCCCTGAGATTGACTATGATAAGATTGACAAAATCAGAGGTATGGACATTAATATTGTCACTACCGCAAAGACAGACGAAGAGGCCCGCGAGCTTTTAAAGATGATGGGCGCTCCGTTTCGTTCATAGTTTATAAGGAGGAAACAAATCATGGCAAGAAAAGCAATGGTTATAAAACAGCAAAAAGCACCAAAGTATTCAACACAAGCTTATACAAGATGTAAGATTTGCGGAAGACCGCACGCTTACCTCAGAAAGTTTGGTATTTGCCGTATATGCTTTAGAGAATTGGCTTATAAGGGTCAGATTCCCGGAGTAAGAAAAGCAAGCTGGTAAAATTGAATGTGTCTCAGAACTGACGGGACTATTTGATTTATAGATAGAAGATAGAGTACGAATTCTTTACGAATTTCGGAAGGAGGTAAAATAAATGCAAATAACTGATCCAATCGCAGATTTGCTTACAAGAATCAGAAATGCAAGCTCATCAAAGCATGAGACAGTCGATGTTCCTGCTTCAAATATGAAAAAGGCTATAGTTGAAATCCTTAATAACGAGGGTTATATAAAAGGCTATCAGGTAATAGAGGACGGCAAGCAGGGCGTTATCAGAATTACTTTAAAGTACGGACCCAACAAGGAAAGAGTTATCAGTGGTCTTAAGAGAGTATCAAAGCCGGGTCTTAGATTTTATGCCGGAGTTGACGAGCTGCCGAGAGTTCTTAAGGGTCTTGGAATAGCAATCGTTTCAACATCAAAGGGCATAATGACAGACAAAGAGGCAAGAAAGCAAAATGTCGGCGGCGAGGTTCTCGCGTTCGTATGGTAAAAATCATAGGCAACCGACAAGAAATTGCCAAATAATTATGACAGTCAACGGATTGTCAAAAATAAAAAATAACTGAAAACCTGTACGGCGCTGCCGTCAGAGTAAATTTAAGTTAAGGAGGAAAAATCCTATGTCAAGAATAGGTAGATTACCGATCACTGTTCCTGCCGGAGTAGAGGTAAAGATCAGTGACACAAATGAAATCACAGTAAAAGGTAAAAACGGAACACTTTCAAGACAGCTGCATCCCGATATGATAGTAAAGCTATCGGACGGAGTTATCACTGTAGAGCGTCCGTCAGAGGATAAAATGCACAAATCGCTGCATGGTCTTACAAGAACACTTGTAAACAACATGGTTGTCGGCGTTACAGACGGTTTTACAAAGGAGCTTGAAATCAACGGCGTTGGTTACAGAGCCGCAATGCAGGGCAAAACGCTTAATTTGAGCCTTGGTTACTCACATCCTGTTTTGTACGAGGCAAAAGAGGGCGTTACAATCGAGGTGCCCGCACCGAATAAAATCATCGTAAAAGGCGCTAACAAGGAAGATGTTGGAGCTACTGCTGCAAAGATAAGAGAATTCAGACAGCCTGAGCCGTATAAGGGCAAGGGTATCAAGTACGCTGATGAGCACATCAGACGTAAAGAAGGCAAAACAGGAGCTAAGAAGAAATAATTGAAAGGAGTGTTCTTAAATGATTAAAAAGGTAGATACAAAAGCGGCAAGAATTCGTCGTCATCAGAGAGTTAGAAAGAACATCTCCGGCACGGCGGAGAGACCTCGTCTAAACGTATTCAGAAGTGCTAAGCATATATACGCTCAAATTATTGATGATGTCAAGGGCGTTACTTTGGTAGCGGCATCAAGCATGGATAAGGACTTCGAGGGCTACGGCGGAAATGTTGAAGGCGCAAAGGCTGTCGGCAAAAAGGTTGCCGAAAAGGCTCAGGCGGCAGGTATTAAAGCGGTAGTATTCGACAGAGGCGGATATGTATATCACGGCAGAGTTGCAGCTCTTGCGGAAGGCGCAAGAGAGGGCGGCTTGGAATTCTAACAGAAGGAGGACGAAAACAAGTGACGGAAAGATTAGACGTAGAGGCTTTAGAGCTTGAAGAAAATGTCGTAGCGCTAAATCGTGTAGCTAAAACCGTTAAGGGCGGCAGAACAATGAGATTTACCGCGTTGGTTGTTGTAGGTGACAAGAACGGTCATGTGGGATACGGTCAGGGTAAGGCTGCTGAAATACCCGACGCTATCAGAAAGGGCATAGACAGCGCAAAGAAAAATATGATTACGGTTCCTCTTGTGGGAACAACAATTCCTCACGAAATCATAGGTATTTCGGGCGCGGGAAAAGTTCTTTTGAAACCTGCCGCACAAGGTACCGGAGTTATCGCCGGCGGACCTGTTCGTGCGGTGCTTGAGCTTGCGGGTATCAAGGACATAAGAACAAAGTGCTTGCGTTCAAATAATAAGAGAAACGTAGTTAGTGCTACTGTACAGGGCTTGTCGGAGCTTAAGCAGGCAGATGAGGTTGCTAAGCTCAGAGGCATAACTGTGGACCAGCTCAGAGGTTAATAAGGAGGCACAATAATGGCTAAGCTAAAAATTACATTAGTTAAAAGCACAATCGGCAGAAAAAAGGATCAGATTGCCACTGTCGAGGCTTTGGGACTAAAGAAAATAAGAAGTGTTGTTGAGCACAACGACACACCTCAGATAAGAGGAATGATAAACAAGGTATCGCACCTTGTAACGGTTGAAGAAAACTAATTAGTAAGGAGGTGCAGCAAATGAACTTAAACGAATTACAACCTGCCGAAGGTTCAAAGTTCGCTCCCAAGAGAGTGGGCAGAGGTATCGGAAGCGGTACAGGTAAAACTTCGGGAAAAGGTCATAAGGGACAGAACGCCCGCAGCGGCGGCGGTGTAAGACCGGGTTTTGAAGGCGGTCAGATGCCGTTATACAGAAGACTTCCGAAACGCGGCTTTAAGAATATATTTGCAAAGCAGTATGTTGCTGTAAACGTCGAGGAGCTTAATAAGCTTGAGGACGGAACAGAGGTTACGGCTGAGGTGCTTAAGGAAACGGGCATTATCAGCAAGACGCTTGACGGCGTTAAAATCTTAGGCAGAGGCGAGCTTACAAAGAAACTTAATGTTAAGGTTGCAAAGATGAGCGCGTCCGCAAAGGAAAAAATAGAAAAGGCAGGCGGAAAGGCAGAGGTGATGTAAATGTTGCAGACATTAAGAAATGCGTGGAAAATCCCCGATTTGCGACGCAGAATTCTTTTCACTTTAATGATGCTTGTAATTTTCAGATTCGGCGCGCATATTCCGGTGCCGTATCTGTCGTCCGAGGCAATGCAGGCCTTTTTGGGCAACGGCGGTACAGACCTGTTCAGCCTGTTTGATGTATTTACGGGCGGCGCTTTCTCAAACGCGACCGTTATGGCGATGGGTGTTTCGCCGTACATCAACGCGTCGATTATTATACAGCTGCTCACGGTTGCCATTCCCTCTCTTGAGCGTCTTGCCAAAGAGGGCGTTGAAGGTAGAAAGAAACTTAATAAGATTACAAGATACCTCGGTATCGCTCTTGCATTTGTACAGGGTTCGGGACTTTATGTAACTCTTTACAATATGGGCAGCGCTATAACAAATCCGAGTGTTCTTACATTCTTTGTAATAGTACTCACATTCACGGCAGGTACAGCCTTTATTATCTGGTTGGGTGAGCTTATTACAGAAAAGGGACTCGGAAACGGCGTATCCTTGATAATCTTCGCCGGTATCGTATCGAGAATACCGTCCGCGGCATACAGCTTGTGGAATTTAAAGCTTGCCAGCGGTATAAACGCAGGCGGACTTATATTTATAGCGGCTGTTGTAATAGTTGCGGTTGCGGCTATAACTTTCGTTGTATTCTTCTCGGACGCTGAACGCAGAATACCGGTTCAGTACGCTAAGCGCGTGGTAGGAAGAAAAATGTACGGCGGACAGAGCACTAACATTCCGATTAAGGTCGCAATGGGCGGCGTTATGCCGATTATCTTCGCGTCGTCGATTATGGCGTTCCCCGCGACAATCGTAAGATTGATTACGGGCGGCAATATGCCTACTTCAGGCGTGGGATATTATATCCTCGGCTGTCTTTCGGCAGGCTACGCGTCACAATGGTGGACGAGTGTTGTTTACGCGGTATTGTACGCATTGCTTATATTGTTCTTCACATATTTCTATTCGTCAATCCAGTTCAACCCGATTGAGCTTGCGAATAATATGAAGAAGAGCGGCGGATATATTCCGGGTATCAGACCCGGCAGACCGACAAGCGAGTATATAGCTAAGATTTCGTCAAGATTAAATCTTGTCGGAGCGTTCTTCCTTGCGATTATAGCGATATTGCCGGTAATCGTCGGAGCTGTATTCCAGATAACATCACTTCAAATCGGCGGTACTTCACTGCTTATTATGGAGGGTGTTGCGCTTGAAACGGTAAGACAGATTGAATCTCAGATGACTATGCGTCACTATAAAGGTTTCCTCGAATAATCGGGGTATAAGAAAGGCGGTATTTGGTATGAATTTGGTATTAATGGGCCCTCCGGGGGCAGGAAAAGGTACTCAGGGCGAGATTTTGTCAAAGCGTTTGGGCATTGACACGATTTCAACCGGTGCGATGCTGAGAGCCGCCATCAAGGAGCAGACAGAAATCGGTAAGCAGGTTGAAAAGCTTATTAACGAGGGCAAGCTTGTTCCGGATGACGTAATGGTTAAATTGGTTAAAGAAAGATTGCAGCAGCCTGACTGTGCGAACGGATTTATCCTTGACGGATTTCCGCGCACAACAGCTCAGGCTGAGGCGTTGACCGAATCGGGCGTTAAGATTGATAAGGTGTTGTCGCTTGAGGTTGATGATGATAAGATTGTAGAACGTCTTTCATCAAGACGCGAGTGTTCAAAGTGCGCGGCTCCGTACAACATCATATCAAACAAACCCGAGGTCGAGGGCAAATGTGATAAATGCGGAGGGGAGCTTATCCAAAGAGCTGATGATAACCCCGAAACCATTAAGAACAGACTTAATGTTTATCACGAACAGACTGAGCCTATAAAGGCATATTATGATAAAATGGGACTGCTTGTTACCGCTAAAGGTGAGGAGAAACTTGAGGATACCACAAATAATGTTGCCAAGGCTTTGGGACTTGAGGTGTGATTTATGATAACGATTAAATCAGCAAAGCAAGTCGAGAAAATGCGCGCGTCGGCTAAAATCACAAAAGAGGCTCTTGAGCTTTTGGAAAAGCATATAAAGCCCGGAGTGAATACGGCGCAGCTTGATAAAATTGCTTATGATTTTATCATTTCAAAGGGTGCAAGACCTAATTTCCTTAATTATAACGGATTTCCGGGAAGTATATGCGCGTCTGTAAACGACGAGGTTGTTCACGGAATACCGAATAAGCACGCTGTGCTTAAGGAGGGCGACATAATCAGTATTGATATGGGCGCCGTACTTGACGGCTGGCACAGCGACGCGGCAAGAACCTTTGGTGTCGGAAAAATATCCGACGAGGCGCAGAGGCTTATTGATACAACCCGCGAGAGCTTTTTTGAGGGAATTAAATATCTAAAGCACGGTGCCAAATTAGGTGATGTTTCGTCAGCAATTCAAAATTATGTTGAAAAGCGAGGTTACAGCGTTGTGCGCGACCTTGTAGGTCACGGAATAGGACAGCATCTTCACGAGGACCCGAGCGTGCCGAATTACGGCAGAGCGGGACACGGCGTCAAGCTTGCGGCAGGTATGACCTTGGCTATTGAGCCGATGGTCAACGCGGGTGCGTATCACGTTGCCGTGCTTGATGATGACTGGACGGTTGTGACAGATGACGGAAGTCTATCGGCCCACTATGAAAACACCGTTTTGATTACAAAAGACGGTTATGAAATATTAACACTGTAGAGGTATAGTATGGAAATAGTAGAGGGTTCAATAGTCCGTTCCATAGCGGGACGAGATATGGGCGATTTGTTTATAGTTCTTGCAAGAGAGGGTAATTACGTTTATCTTGCAAACGGAGAGCTGCGAAAGGTAGACCGTCCTAAAAAGAAAAAGCTCAAGCACCTGCAAGGTACTTCGTCTGTTTCCGAGTTTATTCAGAACAAACTGGAAACAACGGGAAAGGTTACCAATGCGGAGGTGCGAAAAGCATTGTCGGAATTTAATTGAGGTTTCTTGGGAGCGTATCACGGAAATAGGAGGATGTAGCGTGGCTAAGGATGATGTATTAGAATTAGAGGGCACGGTTGTTGAAAACCTGCCGAACGCAATGTTTAAAGTAGAGCTTGAAAATGGGCATCAGGTTTTGGCACATATTTCAGGCAAGCTGAGAATGAATTTTATAAAGATTTTGCCGGGTGATAAGGTTACTCTTGAGATGAGTCCGTATGATTTGTCCAGGGGAAGAATTACCTGGAGAAGTAAGTAACAGGGAGGTAATTGAAATGAAAGTACGTCCGTCAGTAAAACCGATTTGCGAAAAATGCAAAATCATAAAGAGAAAAGGCAAAGTAATGGTTATATGTGAAAATCCGAAACACAAGCAAAAGCAGGGTTAAAAATTCCATATTTGGCGCATTTCACAATTTTTTTCGGACTTGCGTACACACGTACGCGGCGCCCCAAAAAGAAATTGCGAACTGCATCCAAATCTGAAATTTTTCGGTTTATATTTGGCGTATTTCGAATTTTTTGCCGACACTTGCGTACCAATGTACGCGGCGGTCGTCAAGAAAATCCGAACTGCATCCAAATCTGAAATTTTTCCGCTCATATTATGAGTGCAAAGCTTATGTTTTGGAAAAACACACTAAATTTGTTTATGACTTGTTCAGGCGCGGCTGACCGTCTTGGTAGCCTGAACGGGTTTTAATACAACACTATATAAATTTTTTGATGATATCTTTTAATGGAGGTGTAGAAAAGTATGGCAAGAATAGCAGGTGTTGACTTACCAAGAGAAAAGAGAGTAGAAGTTGGTCTTACCTATATATACGGCATTGGACTTAAAAGCTCGCAGAAGATTCTTTCTCAAACAGGTATAAACCCCGACACAAGAGTAAAGGATCTTACGGAATCGGATGTAAGTAAGCTGAGAGAGGTTATCGACGCTGAATACACGGTTGAGGGTGACCTTAGACGTCAGATTGCTCTTGATATTAAGAGACTTATGGAAATCGGATGTTACAGAGGTATCCGTCACAGAAGAGGTCTTCCGGTAAGAGGACAGAACACTAAGAACAATGCAAGAACCCGTAAGGGTCCCGCGAGAACAATCGCAGGAAAGAAGAAATAAAGGAGGGACTAAGCTAAATGGCAAAGGTAGCAAAGAAAACTACACGTACAAGACGTCGTGATAGAAAGAATATTGAAAAAGGCGCGGCTCATATCCGTTCTACTTTCAACAATACAATAGTTACAATTACAGATACAGCCGGAAACGCTATATCTTGGGCAAGTGCCGGCGGTTTAGGCTTCCGCGGCTCAAGAAAGAGCACACCGTTCGCTGCTCAGACGGCTGCTGAAACGGCGGCTAAAGCGGCTATGGAACACGGTATGAAAACAGTAGAGGTTTACGTTAAGGGACCCGGCGCAGGTCGTGAGGCGGCAATCAGAGCCCTTCAGGCAACCGGTCTTGATGTTACTATGATTAAGGACGTAACTCCTATTCCTCATAACGGTTGTAGACCGCCGAAGAGAAGAAGAGTCTGATTTGTAATTAATTGTAAAGGAGGAAAATGGACAATGGCAGTAAATAGACAGCCGGTACTAAAGAGATGTAAAACTTTGGGCATCAATCCCGCGACAATGGGTATAGATAAATCATCTAACAGAAATCCAAAGCAAGGCAGAAGAAAGCAGTCCGAATATGGTCTGCAGCTGAATGAAAAGCAAAAGGTTAAGTTTATATACGGCGTACTTGAGAAACAGTTCAGAAAGTATTACGTAATGGCTACAAAAAGACAGGGTATCACAGGTGAGATGCTCCTTCAGATTCTTGAGTCAAGACTTGACAATGTTGTTTTCAGATTAGGCTTGGCTAATACAAGACGTGAGGCAAGACAGCTTGTTAATCACGGTCATATCACTGTAAACGGTCAAAAGGTTGACATTCCGTCATACCTTGTAAAGACGGGTGATGTAGTATCAGTAAGAGAAAAGAGTAAGAACTCTGTCAGAATAAAGGAAATCGTTGAAACAAACGCAAACAGAGTTGTTCCCAAATGGCTTTCGATGGACAAGAACACACTTACAGGTAAAGTTATTACTTTAGCTACAAGAGAGGACATCGACTACGAAGTTGAGGAACACCTTATCGTCGAACTTTATTCTAAATAATCACATATTACCCTCGGTAAGTGGATTTATATATGTTTTTGCGGGCATTTCTCGGTACGGAATACTTAGGGAAAAGCTCATATTATAAAGGAGGGTTCTGAAATGATAGAAATGGAAAAGCCTAATATAGAATGCGTTGAAATGAGCGAGGACGGCAGATACGGCAAATTTGTTGTATCTCCGCTTGAGCGCGGCTACGGTACCACGCTCGGCAATTCACTTCGCAGAATTTTACTTTCATCTTTGCCGGGCGCGGCTGCCACATCAATCAAAATAGAGGGTGTGCAGCACGAGTTTTCGACAGTCCCCGGAGTTACGGAGGATGTTACGGAGCTTATTCTTAACATCAAAAAGCTCGCCCTTAAAATTCACGGCGATCTTCCGAAGACTGTTTACATCGAGGCAAAGGGCGCGCAGGAAATAACAGCAGGCGATATTAAGCGCGATGATGACGTTGAGATATTTAATCCCGACCTTCATATCGCCACATTGAATGAAGATGCTAATCTTTATATTGAGATTACCCTGTCAAAGGGCAGAGGCTATGTCAGCGCGGAAAAGAACAAGCAGGCAATGCAGCCCATTATCGGAGTAATTCCTGTGGATTCTATCTATACTCCTGTAGCAAAGGTTAATTATACAGTAGAAGACACTCGTGTTGGTCAATATACGGATAGAGAGGAATTGGCGGTTGAGGTTTGGACGAACGGCACTATAAAGCCGGATGAGGCCGTATCATTGGCTGCCAAAATAATGAACGACTTGCTTTCATTGTTCGTTGACCTTTCCGACGATGCAAAGAATGCTGAAATAATCGTTGAAAAGGAAGAGAACAAAAAGGAAAAGGTTCTCGAAATGACTATTGAGGAGCTTGATTTGTCAGTTCGTTCATATAACTGCTTAAAGCGCGCGGGTATTAACACGGTTGAGGATCTTACAAACAAATCCGAAGAGGATATGATGAAGGTAAGAAACCTCGGCAGAAAGTCGCTTGAAGAAGTCATAAACAAATTGAATAATTTAGGTCTTTACCTTAAAAAAGAAGAAGATTGATAGGAGGTAACGGTTATGCCGGGAACAAGAAAGTTAAATCGCCCAACAGACCAAAGAAAAGCTATGCTGCGTAATCTTGTAACAAGTTTTTTGGAAACGGGTAGAATTGAAACTACTTTGACAAGAGCAAAAGAAACTCAGAGTATGGCTGAGAAGATGATTACTCTTGGCAAAACAAACACACTTCATTCTCGTCGTCAGGCATTGGAGTTTATCACAAAGGAAGACGTTGTAACAAAGGTTTTCTCTGAAATAGCTCCGAAGTACGCTGAGAGAAACGGCGGTTACACAAGAATTTACCAGACAGGTCCGCGCCGCGGTGACAGCGCTCCTATGGCGATTCTTGAGCTTGTAGATTGATAATAAAGCTTAAAAGAGCTGCCTGCTTTTATGCGGCAGCTCTTTTTGTAAGAAAAGCATATGATTTGCTTGACATATTCTCTTGAATGTGGTAATATATAAAAAGAAAAGGGACTTATCGTCCTGCGGTTAGAAAGGTAGAAAGAAATTACGATTTCTACCAAATAATTACCTATTTGCGAGATAGGTAATTATTTTTTTATCCAAACGAGTATAACTAACGTTGAATGACGGGGGCGTTGCCCCTTATTGAAGCAAAATCAAAATTAAATTAATTGTTAATTCGCTCATAAAAACACCCCCTTGCGGTGGCGTCAGGACGAAAAAGCTCCATTTTCCGATAAGAGTATATCATAAAGAGCAAACAATGTCAATTTTTGTGGTATTTTGTAAGGTAAATGTAAAACGCATAAATCGACTTTTCAGACAAAACAAGCAAAATTAAAGAGGCTCGTTCAGATGAGCCTCTATTTATTTTACCGCGGTAAAGAACAGTCTTTTAAATTTGAAAATAATCTCGCCGTTATTTTGAACGGGATATTCAGCGATTGCGCAGTCAAGCACCTCACGTTCAAAGGCGGCTTTTTCGTTCTCGCCGTTTAAATTTTCCAGATACGGTTTTAATCTTGTACTCTTAACCCATTCAAGCAGCGACCGATGTGACGGCATACTATGATAATACGATGTTTCCCATATGTCGAAACCGCTTGAATTTTCGGCAAGTATATTGTAATATTCCTCGGGCGACAGTATTTCATTATGCGCAAGTTTAACCTTGTCAAAGCCCCATTTCGGCTCGGAGGCAATCCGTGATATTCCGCGGAACAGCGGCGAATTGCCGTTCATAGGAACCTGCACCGCAATCATACCGCCGTCGGTGAGCTTATTAATCATACTTTTTATCAGCGCATTGTGATTGGGAATCCATTGAATACACGCGTTTGAAAATATAACGTCATATGTATCGTCCAAACCGTCAATGCCGCCGCTTGCGTCGAAAAGCATAAAATCCAAATCGCCGTGGGTTTCCCTTGCTTTTTGTATCATATCGGGTGAGCTGTCAATGCCCAATATACGCGCATTGGGACAACGGCGGCGCAGCACCGCCGTGCTGTTTCCTGGACCGCAGCCCAAATCGAGTATGTTTTTGGCATCAATATTCACTCTGCTTGCCAAATCAACAGCCGGCATAGTCCTTTGAGTTTTGAATTTTAAATATTGCTCCGAATTCCAATCTGACATTCTAAACCTCCAAAACAAAAAGACGGGCAATGCCGTCTTTTTGAGTTTTACATTAATTTTTGCAGTCTTTCGTTGACGGCGATAAGGAATTCTTCTGTATCCACCTTCTGTTTGTTTTCAAGCGTTGAAAGCGCGGCAAGGTCGCCTGTCATAACGCCCTCCTCGATGGTTTGAATAGTTGCCTTTTCAAGGTTATCTGCAAATTTAACAAGCTCGTCCAAACCGTCCAGCTCACCTCTCTTGCGGAGCGCGCCTGTCCACGCAAACAATGTCGCAACGGAGTTTGTTGAGGTTTTTTCACCTTTAAGGTGCTTGTAATAGTGACGCTGAACAGTGCCGTGAGCAGCCTCATACTCATAAACGCCATCGGGCGATACAAGAACGGAGGTCATCATAGCAAGCGAGCCGTATGCGGTGGCAACCATATCCGACATAACATCGCCGTCATAGTTTTTGCACGCCCATATATATCCGCCGTTTGAGCGGATAACTCTTGCTACGGCATCGTCAATCAATGTATAGAAATATTCAATACCCGCCTCATCGAATTTTTCCTTGTATTCGTTATCAAATATCTCTTGGAAAATATCCTTGAAACGATGGTCGTACTTCTTTGAAATAGTGTCTTTTGTGGCGAACCATATATCTTTTTTCATATCAAGAGCGTAATTGAAGCAAGCTCTTGCGAAGCTTCCGATTGATTTGTCGCGGTTGTGGACACCCTGAATGATACCGTCCTCATTTGCAAAATCATAGATAAGCTCGCGCTTCTCGTTGCCTTGTGCGTCTGTTGTCACAAGCTCGGCTTTGTTTCCGGCTTTAACCTGCATTTCAACATTTTTGTAAATGTCGCCGTACGCGTGACGCGCGATTGTTATAGGCTTTGTCCATGTCGGAATATAAGGAGTGATGCCCTTTACAAGAATAGGCGTTCTGAATACCGTGCCGTCAAGCATCGCGCGGATTGTGCCGTTCGGCGACTTCCACATTTCCTTAAGGCCGTATTCCGTCATTCTCGCCGCGTTAGGCGTGATTGTGGCGCATTTTACGGCAACGCCGTATTTCTTTGTCGCGTTCGCACTGTCGATTGTAACTTGGTCGTTTGTTTCATTTCTGTATTCAAGACCGAGGTCGTAATACTCCGTCTTAAGGTCTATGTAAGGCGTAAGGAGAATATCCTTAATCATCTTCCATATGATTCGCGTCATTTCATCGCCGTCCATTTCGACAAGCGGTGTTTTCATCTGAATTTTTGCCATTTAAAATCCGTCCCTTCTAAAAAAAATAGGGGGCAAGCGCACCCCTTTGTTACTTAATATCTTAGCATATATTGCCGATAATGTCAATATTCAATTTAACCAATCAAGAATATAAAAATTTTTTCCGCATATACATATAACATATATTTTGGACAAAAGGAGGAAACGTAAAAGTGGAGGATTATAACATTTACAGTGATATAGCGCAGAGAAGTCAGGGTGATGTGTACATAGGCGTGGTGGGACCGGTAAGAACGGGAAAATCCACATTTATAAAGAAGTTTATGGATTTGCTTGTAATACCGAATATAGAGAATGTGTATCAGGCGGAAAGGACAAGGGACGAACTTCCGCAGTCGGCGGGCGGCAGAACCATAATGACTACCGAGCCGAAATTTATCCCGAACGAGGCGGTGGAAATATCTCTGGGCGACAACGCTCATCTTAAGGTGCGTATGATAGACTGCGTGGGATATATAGTGGACAGCTCTTTGGGTTATGTTGAGGACAACGAGCCGAGAATGGTGACAACGCCGTGGTTCGACCACCCGATAGCGTTTAACGAGGCGGCGGAAATCGGCACCAAAAAGGTAATAACCGAACATTCCACAATCGGTTTGGTAGTAACCACGGACGGCAGTATTACTGAGATTGAGCGCGAGGATTATATTGACGCCGAAAACAGGGTTATAAATGAGCTTAAGGCTATCAACAAGCCGTTTATCGTGCTTTTAAATTCCGTAAATCCGCAGTCGCAAAGCGCGCAAAATCTCAGCGAGGAGCTGTCAAAAAAAACACGGCGTTCCGGTTGTTGCGGTAAACTGCGCTCAGATGAGCGCGGCGGATATTCATAATATTATAGAAACAGTGCTGTTTGAATTTCCGCTTAAGGAAATCAATATTCACATTCCCGAATGGATTGAAGAGCTTGATAATGAGCATTGGCTGAAAAAGGACATATACGGAGCCGTTATTGAAAATATAGAGAATGTGCGCCGCATACGCGACGCGCGCTCATTGGCGGACGGCATAGGAGAGTGCGGATTTGTTAAACGCTCATATATAGAGGGTATGGATTTGGGCGACGGCACGGTGAATATGTGTATGGAACTTCCGCAACCATTGTTTTACAGGGTTTTGGGCGAAATGTCCGGATTTGAGATTGACGGCGAGCATCAGCTTATGACGCTTATGGAAAGCCTTGCAAAGATGAAATCCGAGTATGACAAGGTGTCGTTCGCGCTGCACGAGGTGATGGAAAAGGGTTACGGAATAGTTTCGCCGTCCACCGACGAGCTGTCGCTTGACGAGCCGAAAATAGTGAAACAGGGCGGAAAATTCGGAGTAAAGCTTAAGGCGTCGGCACCGTCGATACATATGATACGCGCCGATATTGAAACGGAGGTAAGCCCGATTGTCGGAACGGAGAAACAATCCGAGGAGCTTGTGCATTATCTGCTTGCCGAGTTTGAAAGCGACCCGACAAAGATATGGCAATCTAACATATTCGGAAAATCCCTTTACGAGCTTGTAAACGAGGGACTGCACAATAAGCTGTCGCGTATGCCGGAATCGGCGCGAATGAAACTAAAAGAAACCTTGCAGCGCATAATAAACGACGGCAGCAACGGACTTATCTGTATTATTCTGTAAAGAGGTTAGCTATGAGAAGGCTGTTGATATTGGGAATGGCGGTGATTTGTCTGTGCGGCTGCGATATGCGGAGAGTACGCACGGACATAGAAACGAAGGAATATGAAACGGATTTTGCGGCGGTCAGAGCGGAGGTAATACGGTTTTCGGGAATGAGGAACGCCGAATTTGAGGAGAGCATAAATTCATCGATAGAACAGGCTGTCGAAAGCGATTTAATCGCGTTTGACAGTCTGGCTCTTGACAGCGGCGACAATGTAAGAATGGGCAATAAATGCGTGCTTGAGATAGACTGGGATGAAAAGTACAACAAGAATGATTTTATCAGCGTTGTTGAGGAAAAATACGTTTACACGGGCGGAGCGCACGGCAACACCGTAAGGATTCCGAAAAACATAGATTTGTCCGCGGAAAAGGAAATCACTCTTGCGGATTTGTTTGAGGACGAGGGATATACGGATACGCTTAACCGCTTTATAAATGAAATACTTAGCGAAAATTCGGAGGAGTATAATGATTTATGGGCAAAGCCGGAAATAAAGGAATCGCATCAAACGGATTTTTATATCAGCGACGATGATTTGGTGATATTTTTCCAACCGTACGATTTGTCCTATTACGCGAGAGGCTTTGTGGAATTTCCGATTGAGCTGGAGGAATTGTCCGGCTATATGAAAGAGGAATACAGACGGCTTTTGGAGTAAACCGATTTTGAGCCGCCGCGCCGGCGGCGGTTTTTTGTTTGCGTAAAATTTGCCGCTTTTTGTTTTGAATAAATTTATATTGAATTTTACAATCAAATAGTATATAATGAAATCTAAGGGAGTGAATCACAAATGAAATTAAAAAGAATTATATCAATCGCGGTAACACTATTAATGACGGCGGCGATGATACCCGCCGTGCACGCGGACGAGCTGTATTCCGAAACCTTTGATATGACAAAGGTTAAGGCGGACAAGACCGACGGCGTTATCAAGGAGGTAGAGGTTCCCGACGGCGATTACACCGTAACCGTCACAACCGGCGGAAAGACCGAAACGAACGCCAATATTTATATAAACGGCGGCGAGCGCGTAAGAGCGTACACGCTTGAGGCGGGAGAAACTCAGGAGAATGAGCAGCCCGTTGTGCCTCAGGACGGCAAGATAACCGTACAGGTAATCGGCGAAAATCCGAATGTAACGGAAATTACAATCGAACAGATTCCGGCGCGTGAAAAAGCGGAAAGTCCCACCATATATATAGCAGGAGATTCAACGGCGCAGACGTATGACTACACAAAAGCATACCCGCAGACGGGCTGGGGTCAGGAAATAGACAAATATTTCACCGATGATATTACAATAGAAAACCGCGCAATGGCGGGCAGAAGTTCAAAGAGCTATAACAATGACGGCAGATTGGACAAGATACTTACCGAAATGCACCCGGGTGATTACGTGTTTATCCAGTTCGGCATAAATGACGGAGCGGAAAATAAACCCGAGCGCTATATCAGCGTCGAGGATTATAAAACACTGATAACGGAAAAGTATATAGGCGAGGTTGAAAAGCGCGGCGGCACGCCGGTGCTTATGACGGCAAATCCGGCGGCTTGGTGGGACGAGGAAAACAACTGCTTTATGGAGTCGCGCCGGGATTACGCCGACCCGACGCGTGAAATCGCCGAGGAAACGGGCTGCGCGTTCATAGACGCGAACAGAATAGTAACCGATGTATGGAATTCGATGGATAAGGACGAGGTGTTGTCGGGATATTTCATCTGCGAGCCGCTTGAAAGCAAGGCATACCCGACCGGTACCAACGATACCACTCATATGAAACCGAAGGGCGCGAACACAGTTGCGGGACTTATCGCGGACGCGATTTCGGACAGCGTTCCCGAATTGGCGCAGTATCTAAAGGGCGAAGAAAGCTTTACCGATATATCGGGTCATTGGGGCGAGGAGTATATAAATTCTCTCGCCGATATGAATATGATTGACGGCGTGGGAAACGGCAAGTTCAATCCCGACGGCACTGTGACAAGAGCGGAATTTTTGAAGATGGCTATGGACGCGGCTGAAATCGTCGGACACGCCTACCGCGAGGACGAGTGCCTTGACGCGTCAAACGACGATTGGTACTGCTATTATTTGCAGGGAGCGCTTGACAAGGATTTAATTCCCGAAACTATGATTGAGGATTGTAGTGTCGAAAGCGTCACAAAAACTCTTGCCGAGGCGACCGACACAAGCGATGCTGTAACGGCGGACGTAAATGTGTACACGGGCGAATTTGACGGCGATACGCCAATCACCCGTGAGGAAATGACCGTTATCGCAATGAACGCTTTGACATACGCGTTGAAAAACGCGTCTGAGCCTGTAGCCGTAGTGTCCGCGCTGTATGAAAACGACGGAGAATTTGTTGATGATGATATTTCCGAGGAATATGCAAATTCCGTGGACGCCGCGTATCAAATAGGCTTGGTAACCGGAATGGGCGACGGCACCTTTAAACCGAAAGAAACGCTTACCCGCGCACAGGCGGCGGTAGTGATAAGTAGGCTTGCGAATTTACTTAAATAGGAGAATGATATGAAAAAGATAATAACAGCGGCAATTCTGTCAATCTGCGTCCTTTCGTCAACCGCATACGCGGCGAATTTTGAGGATACGCAGGGACATTGGGCGGCGGAAATGATAAACGAGCTTGCGGAATCGGGAGTGGTACACGGTGTTTCGGAAAACGAGTTCAATCCCGAGGGCACTGTGACGCGCGCGGAGTTTTTGAAAATGGCGCTGAGCGCGGCGGGAATAGAAGAAACCGATTTCAGGAGCGGAGAATGTCTTGACGTTACCGCGTCAGATTGGTACGGTCCGTATGTGCAGAGCGCGCTTGACAAGGGACTTGTGCCCGATGATATGATAGGCGATTTTGCCGCTAAGATTGTGGAAACCGAAAGCGGCTCAAAGGTTATATACAGCGGATATTTTATGGGTGACGAGCCGATAAAGCGCGAAGAAATGGCGTATATAACGCAGTCCGTGTACCAGTACAGCCGCGATGAGGAAACAATGAACGATATGGAGCTGCCGATTGATATGCACTTCACCGATTTGAGCCATGTGTCGTCCTGGGCATTTCAGGGCGTCAGATACGCGTATGCCAATGACTTTATCGCGGGAATGTCGGACGGCACCTTCAGACCGCAGGAAACCGCCACCAGAGCGCAGGCGGCTACAATAATATATAACTTATTGAAAAAAATATGACAGAGGTGTGAAAAATGTTCAGTAAAAAAACTATAAGAATAATTTGCCTTGTTACAGCCATTGCTATGCTCGTTCCGATTTGCATAGGCATTGTTTCTATGTTTATGTCGGTGAATTGAGAAAATATATATTTCAGAGGTAAATTATGAAAGAATTTATTGGTGCGCTTTTGCATTTTGATATTGACAGTCTGTTTCGTAAAAAAACAACGAACAGCTTTATTCAATTTTTCAGATACATATTTGTCGGAGGCTTTGCGTTTCTTGTCGATGCTTTTGCGTTGTGGCTCTGCGAAAAATGTATGCACTATATGATAGCCGCGGCAATAGCGTTCGTTGTCGGACTTGCCGCGAACTATTTGCTGTCGATTTTCTTTGTGTTCAGCGAAAGCAAGCAGGTAAAAAATAAGGCGGCGGAATTTACCGCGTATGCCGTAATCGGGGTTATAGGACTCGGTCTTACCGAGGGCATAATGTATCTTTTGACGGATATATGCGGATTATATTTTTTGCTGTCAAAAATTATTGCCGCGGCGATTGTTCTTGTGTGGAATTTTGTCGCAAGGAAGAAAATACTGTATACGAATAAACGGAAAGAGGATAATTGATTATGAAAAAGATTATTGTAATAGGAGCCGGTCCCGCCGGACTTACGGCGGCATACGAGCTTTTGAGCAAGTCGGACGATTATGAGGTTACAATTTTAGAGGAAAGCGACAGAATAGGCGGCATATCGCAGACGGTTAAATATAAGAACAACAGAATGGACATCGGCGGACACCGTTTCTTTTCAAAGGACGAGCGCGTTATGGACTGGTGGTATAATATCCTGCCGCCGCAGGGCGCTCCCGCAAAGGACGATATAGCCGTAGGCGCGGACAAAAAGTATACTGCTGGCGGCGCGGATCCGGAAAAGACGGACGATGTAATGCTGAAAAGAAACAGGGTTTCGAGGATTTACTACAAGAACAAATTCTTCGATTATCCCGTTTCGCTTAAGTGGGAAACAATCAAGAATATGGGATTTTTCGCCACGATGAAAGCGGGATTTTCATATCTTGCCGCGGTTGCGCATAAGAAACCCGAAACGTCGTTGGAGAATTTTTACATAAATCGTTTCGGCAGAGTGCTGTATTCGATGTTTTTCGAGGGATATACGGAAAAGCTTTGGGGCAGACACCCTCGGTATATATCGGCGGACTGGGGTTCGCAGAGGGTAAAGGGACTTTCTATAAGAGCGGTTATCGCGGATATGTTCGGCAAAATTTTTAAGACCGGCGGTAAGGTTGAAACCTCGCTTATAGAGGAATACATTTATCCCAAGCTCGGTCCGGGTCAGCTTTACGAGCGTGTGCGCGACAGGATAGAGGAAATGGGCGGAACGGTTAAAATGAACTGTTCGGTGGTTAAAATAAACGAAACTGCGGGAAAAATTAACGGAGTTGAATATATCGAAAACGGCGAGCGCAAGGCGCTTGGCGGCGATATAGTTATATCATCGATGCCGGTTAAGGATTTAATTGACGCGTTCACAAATCCCGACGAAAATATGAAGGAAATAGCGGACGGACTTCCGTACAGAGATTTCATAACGGTGGGACTCCTTGTCGATAAGCTCAAGATTAAAAATAAAACCAATATTAAAACGGTGAACAATATCGTTCCCGACTGCTGGATTTACGTTCAAGATACATCGGTAAAGCTCGGCAGAATACAGATTTTCAATAACTGGTCACCGTATATGGTGGACGATTATGAAAAGCACGTATGGATCGGTCTTGAATATTTTTGCAGTGAGGGCGACGAATACTGGAATATGAGTGATGAGGCTTTCATTGAATTCGCGAAAAACGAGCTTGAAAAAATCGGCGTTATAGACAAGAAAGATGTTATCGACGCGCACAGAGAGCGCGTTAAAAAAGCGTATCCGGCTTATTTCGACACATACAGCCGTATGAATGAGCTTGTAGATTATCTCAACGGATATGAAAATTTGTACTGCGTCGGCAGAAACGGACAGCATAGATATAACAATATGGATCATTCAATGGTAACCGCGTTTGAAACGGTTGACGCGATTATGAACGGCAAAAAGGACAAGTCGCCGATATGGAACGTCAATACGGAAGAGGAATATCACGAAACGAAGTAAATTAATAGGAGATTGTTATGGAAAAGAATGTCGAAACGGCAAAGAGCCGGACTTGGAAAGACCTCATTTCGGACAGCAGAGTAATCGGCGGAGCTGTTTTGTTTGTTTTGGTAACGGTAATGTTTGCCGTATCGGTAAATATGCGCTCGGAATATAAGGATTATGTTTCGTTTGACCACCATCATCATTTGACCGCGACTTCGGTTATTTTCACAAACAACTGGCTTGACGACGGGATTGTCAGCGACCGGTTCGCAATGATTCCCAATCCCGATTCGGTGGAATTTTCGGATTTGCAGGATAGGAGCTTTTATGATTCATATCCGTCCGGCTGTATACTTCCGCTGTATTTTCTCGCGAAAATAAGCGGAACCGATGAAATAGGATTCGGATTTGTTCAAAGGTGGAATTTATTCAATCAGTATATGGTTACGCTTATTATGGCGTTTATAATATATCTGCTGTTTTTGAAAATCGGCAAAAAATTTTACATAGGCCTTATCGCGGCAATAGCGCCGGCGGCGGTCAACCTTTTTATGCCCGCGCCGTTCTATTTTTTCCATAGTGTGTATTTTGCCGATATGGCTGTTATTCTGCCCTTTGTCCTAACGGTGTTTTTGGAGCTGCTGCGAATGTATACGGACAAGCCTAAAGCACGTAAGGTGATTTCGATTATTGAGGGCGTAGTTATATTCGCGGGAACATTTACGGACTATTTGTTCCTGTGCCTTGTTGCGGTTCTGTATGTTAAAAGACTCATTCTTGGAGAAATTTCTCTGAAGAAAATCGGAGCTTGGTTTAAGGATTCGATTAAATTTGCCGCGCCCGCTATACTTGCGGTAGGACTGTTTGTTATTCAGATTATAGTGAACGGACCCGTGAGAATTATAGATATGTTCCTGTTCAGAACCGGAATGGAGGATTCCACCGGTTGGACACAGGCGTTCGCGGATACATTTTGGAAAAAATATATAGTGGACGGCTACGGAAATTATGCGGATATTATTATAAAAGTGTCGCTCGGTATAGTCATTGCCGCGATAATCATATATTTTGCGGCGAAAAAGCTTAAAAAATATAAAAATGAAAACATTGTATATATTCTCACCGCGGCGGCGATTGTGATAATACCGTGCTTTATGCAGGTTTATTTGCTGAAGAACCATTCCGCCATACATGATTTTTCGTCGCTGAAATTTTCGGTTGTAATGTCGTTGGTTTCGTATGCGCTTATTCCGGCGCTTGTTGCCGAGGTGATAAACGCGGCGGCGGCAAAGAAGATAAATTCCAAGATTGTCACCGGAGCTGTAATGACGGCGGCAGTGGTAATTTGCTGCGTAAATGTTTATTCGGCGCATACCGAAAAAGCGGAATCGTTTTTCCCCGAGGCAACCGAGGAATGTCAAACCGTAGGCGCGTTCCTGCGGGAAAATACGGATTATAACGACGTTGTTTTCTCTGACAATTATCAGATTCAGGATTCCAATAACTATCCCGCAAAATTGGCATTCAGCAAAAAACGCGTGTATAAGGTAAGCAACGCGGACCAAATATACAGCAAGGTTAAAAACATAGATGACGATTACACGATAAATATATTCAGATACGGAGATGAGGACCTCAGCGACGATATACAAAAGCTCGTCGAAACCGCATCGGAAACCATACGGGAAGGAAATATGGTTTTGTATAAGATAGAAAGTGAATAAGGCTTTGGATATAATAGGAGAATGCTAAATATGAAAACGAGAAAAAGTGCGATAAAACCATATCAAAGCGGTATAATATTTTGTATTATGCCGCTTATATGCTTTATAATATTTCGTTCCCTAAACCTCACCGGCGAGGCGGATATGAAAATTCTTATGCGCGCCGCATTGGGTGTTGTGCTGGTATACGCGGGGTATCAAGCATATAAAAATCGTCTTGATGCTGAAAAAATGGTTTACTTAATACTTATTGCGGGTATTATTTTGCGCATAGGATATACGCTTTACACCCATGCGTTTACAAGAGGCTATGACATAGGTATGAATGATTCCGAAGGCGTCGGACATTGGGGATACATTTATCAAATAGTAAACGGACATTTGCCTCCGAGCAATGAATACCAGTTTTATCAGCCGCCGCTCTATTATATGGTAAGCGCATTTTTTATCAGAATAATGATGCTTATAAAGGGTATGAATGAATGGGGCGGATTGGAATATATACCGCAGCTTGTGTCCTGCGTATGCTCCGTTGTTGTTATGCTTACGACCGTTAAAATTATGGACGAGCTGAAAATAAAGAAAACCGTTCAAATTATACCGACTATACTTCTCGCGGTTTATCCTATGCAGATAATGACCGCCGGCAGAATGAACAACGATTCAATGGTGCAGATGTTTACTGTTTTGGCACTGTATTTTACCCTGCGCTGGCATAAAAGCGGCAAGCTGAGTGATATTATAGGAATAGCGCTTGCGATAGGATTGGGAATGATGACCAAAATAAGCTGCGCCGTTATTGCATTTGTTACGGGACCGATAATGATTTATCACTTTATAAAGATTGCGAAAACAAAGGACAGAACGGCGGTAATAAATATCATTCGGCAGTTTGCCGTATTTGCTGTTATCTGTTTTCCGCTCGGATTGTGGTACGGAATAAGAAATTATATATTGTTCGATCAGCCGTTAAATTTCGTGCATGAACTTCCCATTAGCTCTTTGTACAACGGCGAGGAACCTTTTGCGGATGTGTGGATAAAATTCCCACTGTTTCACTTTAAAGACAATCCGTATTTGAATATGGGTGATGACTCGAATGTATGGATGATATTGATAAAGAGCGGCGTACACGCGGAATTTGAGTGGGACGGTATGTCAAACTTTTTTGCATGGATTATTGATTATGCACATTTGCTGCTCTGCGTGGCTGCGCTTGCCGCGGTTGCCTTTGTTATGATAAAGGACAGAACATTGGATAAAACACAGAAGTTCTCGGCGTTTTGGGTATGGGCGTTGACGGGAGTGTCGTTTGTTCAGTTCAATATAGCCTATCCGTACAGCTGTACGGCAGATTTCAGATATGTATTGGTGACCCAAATAGCCGCGTCATTTTTCCTTGCCTATATTTGTGAATATTTATATAATAAAAGAGAAAATAAATGGTGTAAATGCGGGTTTGTCGTGAATGTATCGGTAATCAGCATATTCTGCGCGCTGAGCGTTATGCACTTTTGCTAATAGCGATTATAATAATAGACATATTTTAAGGCCATTAAAAATTTTTTTGAAAAAAATGAAAAAAAGGTGTTGACAAAGGGGTAAAAAGGTGGTAATATATTTGAGCTGTCGCAAGGCGGCGTGGAATGAGCTTTGAAAGCGCTTGAAAAAAATTAAAAAAATTTAAAAAAAGGTGTTGACAAAGCGAAGAAAATGTGGTAATATAAATAAGCTGTCGCAAGAGAGCATGAACATTGAAAGATAAATAGTGCAGGTCGAGCATTTGTTTACAAATGCGGAAGAGTTCCGCAAATAGAACAGCAAATGCTCAAGTCTAAAAAAATTTGAGTTTTTTATGACAGAGATTCGGATAATAACGAACAAAGAAATGTCAGAGTTAGTTAAAGAGCTAACAAACCAAGATTAGTATATAAAAGCGAGAGCTTTAATATAACCATTTAATCGAGAGTTTGATCCTGGCTCAGGACGAACGCTGGCGGCGTGCCTAACACATGCAAGTCGAACGAGAATCTTTTGAATGAGGCCTTCGGGTTGATTTTGAGAGAGGAAAGTGGCGGACGGGCGAGTAACGCGTGAGTAACCTGCCCATAAGAGGGGGATAATCCTTGGAAACGGGGACTAATACCGCATATTGTAATTGAGTGGCATCACTTGATTATGAAAGATTTATCGCTTATGGATGGACTCGCGTCAGATTAGATAGTTGGAGAGGTAACGGCTCACCAAGTCAACGATCTGTAGCCGAACTGAGAGGTTGATCGGCCGCATTGGGACTGAGACACGGCCCAGACTCCTACGGGAGGCAGCAGTGGGGAATATTGCGCAATGGGGGGAACCCTGACGCAGCAACGCCGCGTGCAGGAAGAAGGTCTTCGGATTGTAAACTGTTGTCGCAAGGGAAGAAGAAGATGACGGTACCTTGTGAGAAAGTCACGGCTAACTACGTGCCAGCAGCCGCGGTAATACGTAGGTGACGAGCGTTGTCCGGATTTACTGGGTGTAAAGGGCGCGTAGGCGGACTGTCAAGTCAGTCGTGAAATACCGGGGCTTAACCCCGGGGCTGCGATTGAAACTGACAGCCTTGAGTATCGGAGAGGAAAGCGGAATTCCTAGTGTAGCGGTGAAATGCGTAGATATTAGGAGGAACACCAGTGGCGAAGGCGGCTTTCTGGACGACAACTGACGCTGAGGCGCGAAAGTGTGGGGAGCAAACAGGATTAGATACCCTGGTAGTCCACACCGTAAACGATGGATACTAGGTGTAGGAGGTATCGACCCCTTCTGTGCCGCAGTTAACACAATAAGTATCCCACCTGGGGAGTACGACCGCAAGGTTGAAACTCAAAGGAATTGACGGGGACCCGCACAAGCAGTGGATTATGTGGTTTAATTCGAAGCAACGCGAAGAACCTTACCAGCACTTGACATCCAACTAACGAAGCAGAGATGCATAAGGTGCCCTACGGGGAAAGTTGAGACAGGTGGTGCATGGTTGTCGTCAGCTCGTGTCGTGAGATGTTGGGTTAAGTCCCGCAACGAGCGTAACCCCTGCCATTAGTTGCTACGCAAGAGCACTCTAATGGGACCGCTACCGACAAGGTGGAGGAAGGTGGGGACGACGTCAAATCATCATGCCCCTTATGTGCTGGGCTACACACGTAATACAATGGCCGTAAACAGAGGGAAGCAATCCCGCGAGGAGGAGCAAAACCCTAAAAACGGTCTCAGTTCGGACTGCAGGCTGAAACCCGCCTGCACGAAGTTGGAATTGCTAGTAATCGCGGATCAGCATGCCGCGGTGAATACGTTCCCGG
>MSHM01000008.1:0-200 GCA_001941225.1 Oscillospiraceae bacterium Zagget12 | reverse complement strand
GAACCTGCGGCTGGATCACCTCCTTTCTATGGAGAAAAGCCGATAAAAGAGCGGCGAAATCCAAGGTCAGATCGGAGAGATACAAGTAATCGTTGTTTAATTTTGAAGGCCCTTAAAAAGAGGGAATTCAACCCGGAGAGATGGGGATATAGCTCAGCTGGGAGAGCACCTGCTTTGCAAGCAGGGGGTCAGCGGTTCGA
>MSHM01000007.1 GCA_001941225.1 Oscillospiraceae bacterium Zagget12 | reverse complement strand
CGCTACAGCACAACGCCATCCTTGAATATGGAAATCTCTCTGTAGCCGTTTTTCTCGTTATTGGTTTGATTGCCGTTTGCGACGGATATTATGTATCGGAACAGCTCGTCCGACAGATCCGCGCCGTTTATCGCGCCTCCCGCGTCGAAATCAATCCAATGCGGCTTTTTCTCATACAGCGGCGTGTTTGTGGAAATCTTGACCGTCGGCACCGGTGCGCCGACCGGCGTACCTCTGCCGGTTGAAAAGAGTATCATATGACAGCCGGACGCGGTAAGATTCGTTACCGCGACAATATCGTTCCCGGGGCCCGTCAGGAGATTAAGCCCCTTGTGCTTAACGCTCTCTCCGATTGCTATCACGTCCGCGACATCGGCGCTTCCCGATTTTTGCACGCAGCCGAGCGACTTATCCTCAAGCGTCGTTATGCCGCCCTGCTTATTCCCCGGCGACGGATTTTCATATACGACCTGTCCGTGACGGATAAAATATTCCTTAAAATCGTTTATCAATCGGACTGTTTTTTCAAATACTTCTTCATTCACGCATCGGTTCATCAGTATTGTTTCCGCGCCGAACATTTCCGGCACCTCCGTCAGGATTGTGCTTGCGCCGGACGCGATAAGCTTATCGGATACCCTGCCTATTAAGGGATTCGCGGTAAGTCCCGAAAATCCGTCGCTGCCGCCGCATTTTAAGCCTATAACAAGTCTTGAAATATCACATTCGGTTCGCTTAAAGCCTTTGGCGTACTTTACAAGCTCGCCGATAAGCTCCAAGCCTTGCTCAATCTCGTCATCATACTCCTGCGTGCTCATAAATTTTACGCGGTTTCCGTTTACATCGCCCAAAACGTCCTTGAACGCGTCTATATTGTTATTCTCACAGCCGAGTCCCAAAACAAGCACGCCCGCTGCGTTCGGGTGATTAACAAGTCCCTTTAACACCGCCTGCGTTATGCGCATATCGTCGCCGAGCTGAGAACAGCCGAACGGGTGTACAAAATTAAATATGCCGTCACATTCCCCGCCGTATTTTTTATTCGCCTCACGCGCGAGGATTTCCGAGGTTTTATTCACGCAGCCTACGGTGTTCACAATCCATATTTCGTTTCGTATTCCCACACCGCCGTCTTCGCGCTCGTATCCCATAAATGTCCGCTTAGGCTGCGGCGAAAGCGCGTTATGCTTGGGATTATATGTATATTCAAGCGTTTCGCCGAGGTTGGTTTTTATGTTGTGCGTGTGTATATGCTCGCCTTTTTTTATATCGCAAATTGCATGACCTATCGGATAGCCGTATTTTATTATTTCCTGTCCCCGCTCCATGTCGCAAAGTGCGGTTTTGTGTCCGCAAAGCTCGCCGTCAAGCATTACCGCGACATTATCACGCTCGTTTATTCTAAGAGTCCTCATAGATTATTTCCTCTCCGCGGCAAGCTCCACAGCCGCCTTGATACCGTTATTTTCGGCTGATTTTATATATTCCTCGACGCTTTCCAGAAGATATGTCAAATCCGCGTCCCAAAGCTCCGTATTGCTCAAAATTTCAGGTACCGACGCGTTTTTCATAAAATCAATAACCTTAGGGTCGTCGTTCGCGTTTTCGGTTCTGTAGAGCATAATGAGCGCCGCGAGAGAAAATACAAGGCAACGCGGCAGAGTGCCGAACTTATCCGCATAGTCCTTTATACTCGGCAATACGCGCACCTTAAACTTAGATACCGAATTTAAAGCGATACTTGACCAAAGGTGGTTTATAAACGGATTTCTAAAGCGGTCAAGCACATCGTTCGCAAAGCCTGTAAGCTCGCTTTCGCTCATATCTATAGTGGGTATTATTTCCTCAAAAACGGCTTTTTTAATGTACCTGCTTAAAATCTCATTATCCAACGCCTCGCGCACAGTTTCAACGCCCATAAGCATAGCCGACGAAACAAGCGCCGTGTGCGCACCGTTTAATATTCTTACCTTGCGCTTTTTATACGGCGTTACGTCGTCCGTCCATATGACGTTCAGTCCCGCCTTGTCAAACGGCAGCTCACTTGCGTATTTTTTATCGCCCTCGATTACCCATAAATGGAATATCTCGGTTGTATCGATTAAATTGTCTGTATAGCCGTATTTTTTGCACATCTCGTCCGCCGTGTCGCGCGGATAACCGGTAACAATCCTGTCAACAAGGGTGTTTGTGAATACGTTTTCCTCATTTACCCATCTTGCAAAATCCTTTCCGTAATTCCAATCGGCGGCGTACCTCAGTACGCACTCTTTAAGACAATCTCCGTTTTTGTCGATAAGCTCGCACGGAAGGAGCAGGAAACCGTCAAGTCCCGCGTCATAACGCGCCTTTAGAAGCATTGTAAGACGTCCGGGAAATGTGGTTGAGTTAAAATCACATTCCTCTTTTCTGTACTCGATTCCCGCCTCGGTGGTGTTAGACACGATATATCTCAAATCGGGATTTTGGGCGCACGCGAAAAACTCGTCCGTATTCTCATACGGATTTATTCCGCGCGTTATACAGTCGATTGTGTGCTCCTCCTCCGCTTTAACGCCGTTTATAAGTCCGCGCGAATAGAGCGTGTATAAGCCGTCCTGCGCGTTTAGCTCGGCAACGCGTCCGGTAGGCAGCGGCTGAACAACAACCACGCCGAAATCCCCGCCGCATTCCTTATTTAATTTGTCAAACATCCAATCGACAAAGCCGCGCAGAAAATTACCCTCGCCGAATTGCAAAACGCGCTCCGTGTGCTTTTCATTATTTTCTCTTTTTAACAATTCCATTTTTATTCTCCCAAATTAAAATATTTTACCGCGTTGTTATATGAAATATCCTCGACTATTTTACCGAGAATTTTGTAATCCGCGGGAAATTCGCCGTTTTCCACCCATTCGCCGATGAGATTGCACAGAATACGTCTGAAATACTCGTGGCGCGTATATGACAGAAAGCTGCGTGAATCGGTAAGCATACCCACAAATTTATTCAGCGCGCCCAAATTCGCCAACGCCCTCATCTGCTCCGTCATACCGTCGCGTTGGTCGTTAAACCACCAACCGGAGCCGAATTGTATTTTTCCCGCCGTCTGCGCCGATTGGAAATTGCCGAGCATTGTCGCTAAAACATAGTTGTCCTTTGGATTCAACGTGTACAAAATTGTTTTCGGAAGATTATCATTTTTCTCCATCGCGTCAAGCAGTGCCGACAGCTCCGCCGCGATTGAATAATCTGCGATTGAATCAAATCCCGTGTCCGCTCCCAATTTTTCAAACATACGCGTGTTATTGTTCCTCAGCGCGCCTATGTGCAGCTGCATTGCCCAGTCAAGCTCTTTATATTTCTTCGCGAGCCTTATCAATGTTTCGCATTTGTACGCGTCAGCCTCGGCGCGGCTTATTTTTTCGCCGCTCATTGCCTTTTTGAAAACCTCTACGGCATTGTAATCCGTATTATACGGCACGCCGTCAAGCGCGTGGTCGCTTACGCGGCAGCCGAGCGAATGGAAATAATCTATCCTTGAATACACCGCTTTTACCGCGTCGTCATAGCTCTCGATTTTTATTCCGCTTGCGTTCGACAGCTTTTCTATATAGTCCGTAAATGTGTCCTTATCAATATTTATAAGGAAATCAGGACGCAGCGCCGGCAGAACACGTGCGTTTATGTGCCCCTTTTCGGCAATCCTTTTGTGATACTCCAGAGAATCCGCAGGGTCGTCCGTTGTGCATATAACAGCCACATTCGATTGATTTATCAGCTTTGACGGCGACATTTGTGTGTCCCTTATAACAGCGTTGCACTTCTCCCATATCGTGTCGCAGCTGTCCTCCGTCACAATGTCGTTTACTCCGAAATATCGCTTAAGCTCGAGATGTGTCCAGTGATACAAGGGATTTCCGACGGCATATTGCAGACAGCCGCAGAATGCCTTGAATTTTTCATAATCGCTCTTATCGCCGGTTATGTAGCTTTCGTCAATGCCGTTTGAGCGCATATACCTCCACTTGTAGTGGTCGCCGCCGAGAAAAATCTCGGTGATATTGCCAAACGGCTTGTCCTCGTACATCATCTGCGGACTGAGATGACAATGATAATCAAATATCGGCATATCCTTCGCGTAGCCGTGGTACAGCCTTATCGCCGTGTCGTTGTTAAGCATAAAATTTTCGTCCATAAATTGTTTCATATTAAATTCCTCCGTATTTTCGCACATATCTTAATTATAGCCTCCGCAAATTCTTTTGACAAGTAAAATATTCTTGTATTTCAAATATTTTACGGCAAATATTCGCATTTTAAATTAAAAATCCGTGTCGGCAATAAAATTACGCTTTAAACTCCCATATGATTAATCATACCGGCTAAATATCCCGCGCCGAAACCGTTGTCAATATTAACGACGCTTACGCCGCTCGCGCAGGAATTGAGCATCGACAAAAGAGCCGCCAAGCCTCCGAACGCCGCGCCGTAGCCTACGCTGGTAGGAACGGCTATCACCGGACAGTCCGCCAAACCGCCTATTACGCTTGCAAGCGCGCCCTCCATTCCGGCAATGGCTATAATCGCCTTTGCGCTCATAATATCCTCGCTGTGAGAAAGCAGACGGTGAATTCCGGCAACGCCGACATCATAAAGGCGCGTAACATTGTTTCCGAACGCCTCCGCCGTCAGAGCCGCCTCCTCCGCAACGGGAATATCGCTTGTACCGCCAGTGGCAACCACTATTTTACCGATTTTTTCATCGGGTGCTTTGCCGATAATTCCGATACGTCCGTCCTTATGGTATTCAAGCGGTATTTCTTTATTCACATTCTCCGCTTTTTCGTCGGAAAGGCGCGTTATCAAAACAATTTTCTGACCGCGCCTTAAAAGCGCGCCGGCTATTCCGATAATCTGCTCCGCGGTTTTTCCCTCTCCGTAGATAACCTCCGCCGTGCCCTGCCTTAACGCGCGGTGATAGTCGGGTTTTGCGTAACCCAAATCCTCAAACGGTTTCAGCTTTAATTTCAATTCAGCCTCTTCGGGCGACATTTCACCGCTCGCAACCCTTTGAAGTATATCTTTAACTTCACTCATTAAATTCATCTCCATATATTGATATTCTCGCGCATCAGAAAAGCCGATACCGCTTGACTATGGCATTTTCCTATGTAAGGCGATTTATTCCGACAAAAACTCCGCAACCTCTTTTACCACGTTATCAAGCGAAAACTTACACAAGCCGTGGTTTTCTCCCTCGATAATTTCGAGCCTCACATTATCCATTGCCTCGGCGTATCTTTTTGAGCCGATAACTCCGACGGCATCGTCCTCCGAGCCGTGAATGATTAAGGTTTTGCCTTTGAAAAGGCTTGTGGTTTCGTAAATAGGCAGGGTTTTTGCAATGCGAAAATACAGATTGCCTATTTCAAAGGTTTCGTTATTGTCATTTTTCATCGTTATATGCTCGGGCACATTATACGAATCATATTCAATACCGAAACACGAGCCTTTCAGCGCGTCGTCCTTTAATGTAGCCGCCGGTGCAAGCATTACAAGCCTTGACACATATTCGCGGTAATATCCCGCAATCATTCCGCCTACCACGGCACCCTGAGAATGTCCGACGATATTAATCTCGCTTACCCAATCCAAGCCCCTTACATAATCAATAATTTTTGCCGCGTCAAGAATTTCGCTGAAAACATTCATATCCGAAAAGCTGCCGTCGCTTTCGCCGTGACCGTCAAAATCAAATTTGAAAACCGCCATTCCTTTTCCCACAGCCGCATCCGCAATGTCCACGAACATATTACGGCGCGGATTTCCTCGGTCGCTCATCAGACCGTGAAAAATAATCACCGCCGGACATTTGCCGCCGCCCTCGGGTCTTAAAACATCACCCTTTAATGTGAGTCCGTCACGCTTAATACTTATTTCCATTGCTTTAATTCCTTTCAAAATTATTTCTTTAAAATCGGAGCGCACTCCGACCTCCAATGTAAATATTTTATTATATTTTATAATCGTTGTCAACCGATTTGCAATTTTGCGGAAATTCTGAATAATATGAACAAAATGTAAATTGTTAGCACTCGACGCCGTTGAGTGCTAATTTTGTATTGACAAATCAAAAATTTGGTATTATTATATTATTAAAAGCAATTACAGAAAGGAAGTTTTTTCATATGGCAAAGGGTAATATTTCGGTTGACAGCGAAAATCTTTTCCCGATTATAAAAAAGTGGCTTTATTCGGACAAGGATATTTTTCTGCGCGAGCTGGTTTCAAACGGCTGCGACGCAATAACAAAGCTGAAAAAGCTTGCAAGCATAGGCGATGCGCAGATAAACGAGGACGAAAGGTTTAAGGTTACGGTATCGGTATTCAAGGACGCAAAAAAGCTTGTTATAAGCGACAACGGTATCGGTATGACCGCGGAGGAAATCGACAAGTATATCAATCAGATAGCGTTTTCCGGCGCGAGTGATTTCCTTGCGAAGTACAAGGAGGAGGACGACAAGGGTTCTCAAATAATCGGTCATTTCGGACTCGGATTTTACAGTGCGTTTATGGTTGCCGACAGCGTGGAGATTGACTCGCTTTCGTACCTGGACGGCGCAAAGGCGGCAAAATGGACTTGCGACGGCAGTATGGAATTTGAGCTTTCGGACAGTGACCGCACCGAGCGCGGCACCTCCGTCACGCTGAATATCGCGGAGGACTCGGAGGAATTTCTTGACGAGTACACAATTCGTTCAATTCTGAATAAATACTGCTCGTTCCTGCCGATAGAAATTTATCTCGAGGGCGAGGAAAAGGACGAGGAATGTGACTGCGGCGAGGAGCATAAGCATAACGAGGAATGTGACTGCGGCGAAGAACACGAACACGAACATAAAGAGCCTAAGCCGATAAACAACACCAATCCGCTTTGGATGAAAAAACCGTCGGAGTGCAGTGACGAGGACTACAAGGAATTTTACAGAAACGTGTTTATGGACTTTAACGAGCCTTTATTCTGGATTCATCTGAATGTAGATTATCCGTTCAACCTAAAGGGTATTCTGTACTTCCCGAAAATCAACCACGAATTCGCCGGTCAGGAGGGACAGATAAAGCTGTACAACAATCAGGTGTTTGTCGCGGATAATGTTAAGGAGGTAATTCCCGAATTTCTAATGCTCTTAAAGGGCGTTATAGACTGCCCCGACCTGCCGCTTAACGTATCGAGGAGCTTTTTGCAGAATGACGGCTACGTTAAAAAGATTTCAAACCACATCACCAAAAAGGTCGCGGATAAGCTGACAAGCCTGTATAAAAACGAGAAAGAAAGCTACGAAAAGTATTGGGACGACATCGACATCTTCATTAAATACGGCTGCTTGCGCGATGAAAAGTTCTACGACAAGGTTAAGGACATCATAATCTACAAGGATTTGAACGACAAATATATAACCCTTGACGAGTACCTTGACGGCAAGGAGGAAAAAGACGTTTACTACGTTTCCGATCCCGTAGGTCAGTCGCAGTATGTGAATATGATTAAAAATCAGGGACTTAACGCCGTTGTTCTGCCGAGTATGATGGACACGCATTTTATATCGTTTATAGAAATGAAACAGTCGGGCGTTAAATTCAAGCGAATAGATTCCGCCGTAAGCGATATTTCAAACACGGAGGAAAAGGACGATGCCGCAAAGGAGCGGGACGAAAAGCTGATTCAAAAATTCAAGGACGAAATCGGTGACGAATCGCTCAAAATCGAGGTGCAGTCGCTTAAGGACGAATCCATTCCCGCCGTTATACTTCTGGGCGAGCAGTCAAGACGTATGCGGGAAATGTACCGCTCGTACGGTCAGCAGATGGCGGGTATGGCGGATATGTTCAAGGACGAGTTTACGCTTGTGCTAAACTCCGGCAACTCGCTTATAAAGAAAATTGATTCATTAAACGATGAGGACGCAAAGCTTGTTATCGACCATGTGTATGATTTGGCAAAAATCAGCCACAGCCCGCTCGGCGCGGAGCAAATGACAAAGTTCATCGAGCGTTCAAACAAGCTGCTTGAAAGACTTCTATAAAACAAAGGGACACTAAATAAGGGACACTAAATTTTAGTGTCCCTTTAAATTTTTGTATTCTGATATTTTTATTCTATAGAGTCAAGCAGCTCTTGATTTACGGTGATTTCAATACCGTATTCCTCCGCCCACGCGTACAGCTGTTCTAAGAACTTATCATTCTCCATAGCCGACTCAATATCGGATTCCACATTGGCATATTGCTCTTCAAAATATTCCTCTGTTTCGTCAAGCGCAAGTCTTTGAATTATATGGTAGCCGTATGAGGACTTTACAAGTGTAAACTCGCCTATGCCTATGGAATCAACGCCGTCTTGGAATTCAACAACCATTTCATCGTCCGTGAACACGTATCCGTCCGGATATGTTTCGCTGCCCGGGTCCTCCGAATACTCCGATATAAGCGTGTCAAAATCCTCGCCGCTCTGCGCTCTCTCCAAAAGCTCCTCCGCCTGCGCCTCTATAGTCGCGTCCTCCTCCTCGGAGGTGAGAAGAATATGCTTTGCGCGTCTGTAATGCTCCTTGAAATACTCGCGCTTTTCCTCATCGGTATATCCTACATTCTCTACCACTTCCTGCAACGCGTCAGAATAAAATCCGACCGAAACAAGTCTGTCGATATACTCGTCCGTAAGACCGTTTTCTTTCAAAAATTCATTGTAACCGGTATCGCTGTCATAAGCGTCCACAACCTGCTGCTTATACTCGTCTATTTCCGTTTGAGTTTCCTCGTCAAACTTAATTCCCATAGCCTCGGCAACCGCGATTATAAGATGATTTCTTTCGCAGTATTCAAGCGAAAGCTCCTTTGCCGCGCCCAAATCCATATTATCCTTGTAGGTCGTCAAAAAGAAGTTAAATTCGTTTTCGGTGACGTTAATATCACCGACGGTCATAAGAGTTTCGCTGCTGTCGGAGCCGGTATTTGCGCCGCAGCCGCCGAGCAATAGTGTACAGGACAGCGCAGCCGCCGCCAACTTTGTATACTTCATAATCATTTCTCCTTAAAATTTTTATTGTATATCAAGTATACTCTATTTCTCTTTATTTTGCAATTCTTTTATTTGAGTTAATAAATTGTTTACAATTTTCAAAATATTTTTATAATCGCCCTTAAGCGCGTAACTTATTATCGGATTTTCGCTTGAAACAAGTTTTATACGTTTCGGGAACGCCCTGTCAAGTCCCATAATGAGCGGCGCGTCAACATAATCCTCCTCAAATTTTAGGCTGAGCGTGTCGCCGCTTTGGGATATTTCGTATATACCACATTCCTTGGCGGGCGTCTTGAGCGCCGCAACCTCGATAATATTCTGCACAGGCTTTGGTATATCGCCGAAACGGTCGATAAGCTCGTCTTCTATTTCAAACTTATCGTCCTCGGTTTCAACGGCGGCAATCTTTTTGTAAATGTCGATACGCTGATTATGATTTTCGATATAGCTTTCGGGCAGGTACGCGTCGATATTAATATCTATCGAAACATCGCGTTTTTCCTTAACCTTTATTCCCTGAGCCTCATCAACGCTCTCCTTAAGCAGCTTACAATACATATCATAACCCACGGCGTCCATATGCCCGTGCTGTTCGGGTCCCAAAATATTTCCCGCGCCGCGTATTTCAAGGTCGCGCATTGCAATCTTAAATCCCGAGCCGAATTCGGTAAATTCCTTTACGGCTCTCAGCCTTTTGGACGCCACCTCCGACAGTATTTTATCACGGTGGTACGTCAGATACGCGTATGCCGCCCTGTTGGAGCGTCCCACGCGTCCGCGCAGCTGATAAAGCTGCGCCAATCCCATTTTATCGGCATTTTCGATGATAATGGTATTCGCGTTGGGAATATCAAGTCCGGTTTCTATTATTGTTGTGCATACAAGGACGTCCGTTTTGCCGTTTACCATATCGTACATTATATCCTCAAGTTCGTCCTCTTTCATCTTGCCGTGTCCGACAGCTACATTTATATCCGGAAACATTGATTTTATCTGTTCCGCCTTGGCGTATATGCCCTGCACACGGTTATACAGATAAAACACCTGACCGCCCCTCGATATTTCATTTCTGATAGCGTCGGCTATGACGGCGGGATTATCCTCGAGAACATACGTCTGCACCGGATAGCGGTTTTCGGGCGGCTCCGTTAAAACGCTCATATCCCTTACGCCCGTCATCGCCATATGGAGAGTTCGCGGAATCGGAGTCGCAGTCATTGTCAGCACATCGATATTCTGCTTTAATTCCTTTAGCCTCTCCTTGTGCGCCACGCCGAAACGCTGTTCCTCATCTATTATCAGCAGTCCCAAATCCTTAAACGCCAAATCCTTTGACAATATTCTGTGAGTGCCTATGACTATATCGATTTCACCTGTTTTAAGCTGCTTTAATATTTTTTTCTGCTGAGATGCCGTGCGAAATCTGGAAAGCATTTCAACCCTTATCGGGAAGTTTTCCATTCGCTTTAAAAAGGTTTCGTAATGCTGCATCGCGAGTATGGTTGTCGGGCATAAATATGCCACCTGCTTTGAATCGCCCACCGCCTTAAAGGACGCCCTAAGTGCGACCTCTGTTTTGCCGAATCCCACGTCGCCGCACAAAAGTCTGTCCATAGGCTTAGGTTTCTCCATATCAGCCTTTACCTCCTCTATGGAGCGCAGCTGATCCTCCGTTTCTTGGTATGGAAAGGTGTCCTCAAAATCACGCTGCCACGGCGTGTCATCACTGTAGGCAAATCCCTTTGTGTTTTCGCGTTCGGCATACAGCGCAATGAGCTTTTTAGCAAGCTCCGCCGTGGATTGCTTGACGCGCTGTTTTGTCTTGTTCCATTCGTTTCCGCCGAGCTTGTTGAGCCTCATCTGTTTATCGGCGTTGCCAACATATTTATACAGAAGATTGAGCTGGTCTATGGGAATATACAAAAGGTCTGTGCCCTGATAACGAATTTTCAGATAATCCTTTGTTATGCCGCCCACAACCATTTTTTTCGTGCCCATATACTGACCTATGCCGTGGGTCTGATGCACCACATAATCGCCGACGCTTATATCCGTGTAGCTCTTTATTCGATTGGCGTTCTCAACCTTGCGCCTTGAACGGCTCTTTTTCGTTTCAAATATTTCACGGTCGGAAACAAGCACAAAATTGATTTCGGGATATTCAAAGCCCTTGTTAAGCTCGCCGCGAACGATTACCGTTTCGCCGCGGTTAAATTCCGCATTTCTTGACTCGCCGTCCGAAAAGATGGCTTTTATTCCCTTTTCTTTAAGCACACCGGCAAGATTTTCGCCTCTGCCGCGCGACGCGCACAATATCACCGTTGTATAATTTTTGCTCTGCCAATTTCTTAAATCCTCATACAAATACTCGATTTTACCGTGGAACGACACCGTTGTTTTTTGTGGTGAAGGTTTCGAGATGCTTATATTTTATATCCGCGCTCGAATGTGAAAGCACGTCGAGGGATATGAGCCTTTTCGCGGACATTTCGGCTGTCTTTTCAATATAGGAGCAGTAAAACTTATCCTTATGCGCGCCGATTATTCTCTTTTCCTTAAGCTCGGCTATGACCTCGTTTTTCTCCCATTCAAAGCTCTTGCCTCTCTCCGCTATTCGTTTCGGGTCGATTATAAACACAAGGTCGTTATCCGAAAAATAATCGAGTACCGACGGTATTTTGTCATAAATAAGCGATACGTATTTATCTATCGAAGGGAAATATCTTACCTCCTTAAAGCTCTCAATATCCGCCCTTGTAGTTTCAATATACATGCTTTCGTCGCTTTTTTTGCGTTTGGCGCTCTGTATGCGCTTTTCAAGCTCCGCCGTTATTTTTTCCAGCTTTTCGTCCGTCACTACCGCCTCGCGCACCGGCGCCGCACTCGCCGTATTTACCTTGCCGAGCGATCGCTGAGTATAGGCGTCAAACTCTCTTATAGAGTCGGTTTCATCGTCAAAAAATTCAATCCTGTACGGATTGTCATTTCCGGGCGGAAATATATCGAGTATTCCGCCTCTTATCGCGAACTGTCCCGCCGCCTCAACGCCGGCCTCGCGGGAATATCCCATTATTATCAGCTTTTGCGTCAAATCCTCAAGGTCAAATCTCTTTCCTATTTCAAAATCAATACATAGGTTTGAAAGCTCCGTCTTGTCGGCGGTATACTGCAAAACCGCGTCAAGACTTGTAACAACAATATACCTCCCGCCGCCCGCGAGCTTTTGTATGACAGATATTCTCTCATACTCGTTTTGGTGTCCGGAGGTTTTTATGTTATAATAAATGTATTCCTTAGACGGAAAATACAAGATATTATCGCTGTACAGCTCCATATCGGAATACATCTTTCTCGCCTCCATATCGCTGTAGCACACGACAAGCGCGGAGGAATTATTCTCCCTTTGCAGAGCGTAAATAAGCTGTCCCTGCGCCGATTCCACTATTCCAGCGACGGATATTGGCGTATTGTTAAGATTTTTTACTATCCCCTGATAAGGCGCGTATTCCTTTAAAATATCCGAAAATTTCATTTTTGCTCCTTATTTGCCGTTACACTTATTCATCGCTGACTGTACGCCGTTTTTTATAATCTCGCAAACGGCGGTTTCCGCCTTTTTTATGGCATCCTCCATAACCGGAATTTCCTCCTTTGTGAAATGTCCGAGCACAAAGTCAGCCAAATCGTAATCCTCGTGTTTCGGCGCGCCCACGCCCATTTTTACACGCGGAAACGCGTCTGAATTTAATCTGTAAATTATGGATTTCAGTCCGTTATGTCCGCCGGCGCTGCCCTTTCCTCTTACGCGTATTCTGCCGGTGTCAAGTGAAATATCATCGTTTATTACTATTATATTTTCGGGCGGTATCTTATAAAATTGCGCCATTTCCGCAATGCAGTCGCCGCTCAAATTCATATAGGTCTGCGGCTTTACAAGATATACCCTTTCGCCGCCTATCACCGCGTCGCCGTATACGCCCTTGAATTTCAGCTTTGTCAGCCTTGCGCCGTACTTATCCGCTATATAATCTATTGTATGGAACCCGATATTATGACGGGTCATATCATACTGCTTTCCGGGGTTGCCCAGTCCTGCCACTAAATACATCGGTATAATCTCCTCTTCACGTCCAAAAAGGGCAGATTTTATCTGCCCCAAAATATTCATTTTCATTTCATTACGCATATAACACGAATGTGTTATTATTTTCTCCTGTCCTTCCAATTTTCCTTGTTTACCTGTCTTGCTCTTGCGATTGACAGGCTGTCATTCGGAATATCCTCCGTTATGGTCGAACCCGCCGCTATATATACGCCGTCGCCCACATTAATCGGTGAAACAAAATTGGTGTTACAGCCGACAAAGCAATCGTCGCCGATTGATGTGCGGTATTTATTCTTGCCGTCATAGTTGCACGTTACCGTGCCGCAGCCGAAGTTCACTCGTTTTCCCACATCGCTGTCGCCTATATATGTAAGGTGGGATATTTTTGTTCCGTCATCTATATTTGAATTCTTTATCTCCACAAAATCACCGACCTTGACGTCCTTTCCGACGCGGCAGTTGGGTCTGATATACGCGAACGGTCCTACGTGAGTGCCCTCGTCAACCTCCGATTCAAGAATTACCGAGCTTAAAATATCCACGCCGTCGTGTATAACGGCTCTGTCAAGAACGCTGTCAGAGCCGATAACGCAGTCCGAGCCGATTTTTGTGCCGCTCTTAAGCGTCACGTTTTGGCAGATTTCCGTGTCGCTGCCTATCTCAACGCCGTCCTCGATGTAAACGCTTTCCGGATTGCGGATTGTTACGCCGTTTCTCATATGCGTTTCGTTTATGCGCTTTTGCATAATTCTGTCCGCCTCGCTTAGCTGTACTCTGTCGTTTATTCCTCTGATTTCATCATTATCCGAAACGGCATAGCCGCCGACCTTTTTGCCTGCGTTAAGAAGAATTTCAAGAGTGTCCGTAAGGTAATATTCGCCCTGGGCGTTGTTCGGTGTTATCTTTTCGAGCGCGTATGAAAGCGATTCGCCGTCAAAAACATACATACCCGAATTAACCTCGTTTATCTTCTTTTCCTCGTCGTTCGCGTCCTTTTGCTCGACTATTTTCATAACGCCGCCGCCAACTCCGCGCACAATTCTGCCGTAGCCCGTCGCGTCGTCAAGCACCGCCGTTATAACGGTAACCGCGTTTTTGCTTGACCTATGATACTCAAGCGCGCTTTTTATCGTTTCGGCTGTTACAAGCGGAGTGTCGCCGTTAAGAATGACAACCTCGCCCTTTGCCGCCTTTATTACGTCCGCCGCCTGCATAACCGCGTGACCCGTGCCCTTTTGCTCCGCCTGCAATGCGTATTCGCACACGCCGCCGAGGGTTTCCTTTACCATATCGGCGTTATGTCCCACAACGGCGCACACTCTGTCCGCGCCCGCCGCCTTTGACGCGTCTATTACCCAGCCGCAAAGCGGCTTACCGCATACCTTGTGCAATACCTTTGGCATTTTGGACTTCATTCTTGTACCCATTCCGGCAGCCAAAATAACACTTGTAAACATTGCTTTTACCTCCTATAAATCCATATCTGATGTAATTTCAATATCACGGCGTATCCGGCTTTTAAGCTCCTCCGCGCCGCTAAATTTTATCACGCCGCGCAGCCTTTTGGCAAAGCTTACGCGGATATATTCACCGTAAATATCCTCGTCAAAATCAAGAATATGGCTTTCCACCGTCAGCTTTTCCGCGCCGAACGTAAGATTTTTTCCCACGTTTATCACGCTTTTCAGCCTTTTTCCTCCGACATAGGTTATACCGGCGTACACGCCCTCCTTTGGGAGCGCCATATTGACGTCATAATCGATATTCGCTGTCGGTATACCCATTTTTCTGCCGTTTTGAAATCCTTTTTCAACAACTCCCTCAATGCAGTAGCGTCTGCCCAAAAAGCGCTCCGCCTCCTCCATATCGCCTCGCTGTATCGTTTCTCTTATGTATGTGCTTGAAACAACCCTGCCGTCAATCTTTATGGCATCGGTTACAAGCACCTTAAACCCGTATTTTTCGCCGAGCCTTTTAAGCATTTCCACATCGCCGCTCGCCTTATGTCCGAAACGGTAATCATAACCCACACATACCGCTTTGACGTTCAGCTTATCCGAGAGAAAACGCACAAACTCTTCGGGAGTTTTACGCATAAATTCATTATCGAATTTCAGCATATATACAAAATCGGGATTTTCACGCTCCAAAAGCTCCAATTTCGCCTCGTTGGGCGTTATCAGCGCGATTTTTCCCTGAGTGACGCCCTTTGTGTTTTCGTCAAATAAAAGCACTCCGCTTTTTAAGCCGTGCTCCTTTGCGTATTTAATTCCGTTTCTGATTATGGTCATATGGGCAACGTGGAGTCCGTCAAAGTTTCCAAGCGCCGCCACCGTGCCGTCATAATCGGTCTTTTCACGGATTATCTCCAATTCGCGTTTCCTCCTTTTCGGCTCCAGAATGATTTTTCCAATGTCAGCTTTCCGTCCGTTATTTTCGATATGCACAAAAATTTGTTTTTTTCATCATAGACGCGGTAGGATTGTCCCTCAATTCCGTTGTACGTCATACGCACTCCGTTTGTGACGCTTTTGACCTGCTTTTCATTCAGCCTTACGGACGGATAATCCGCGAAAAGTCTGTCAACGGGTATAATCACGCTTTCAAGCGTTCCCTGCCGCTTTAAATCCTCCAATTCGCCTAACGTATGGCTTTCTTCTATAGTAAACGGTCCTGTTTTCACGCGTCTTAGAGTGTTCATATACGCGCCCGTGCCGAGCCTTATACCGATGTCCTCGCAAAGAGTTCTGATATATGTGCCCTTTGAACAGCATACGTCTATCGTTACGCGCGCGCCGTCAATCTTAAGTATATCTATTGAATTTATCGTAACCTTCCTGCTTTTGCGTTCAACCTCTATGCCCTTTCTCGCAAGCTCATACAGCTTTTTACCGTTCTGCTTTATCGCGGAATACATCGGAGGTATCTGCTCAATCTCGCCTATAAAGCCGCTTACCGCGCTGCGGATTTCCTCCTCGCTGCAATCTGCCGCACACTCCGTAAGCACCTCGCCGTCCGCGTCCTGCGTGTCCGTGGTCATACCCAGCACCATCTCCGCTATGTATCGCTTATCCGACAAGGTAAGCATATCCGCCGCCTTTGTGGCGCTGCCTATGCACACCGGCAAAACACCCGTTGCCATAGGGTCAAGCGTGCCGGTATGTCCGACCTTTTTTATGCCGGTCAGCTTGCGTATAAAATAAACCATATCGTGAGATGTGCGCATAGGCGGCTTATCTATTATAACTATACCGTTCATTTATTCTCCCAATTCGCGCATACACGCACTAACCACCGCGTTTTCAGCCTCCTCGGCACTGTCGAAATGCAGAATTGCTCCCGCCGCCTTTACGTGTCCGCCGCCGCCGAATTGCATAGAAACCTTTGATACGTCGGCTTTTCCGTTTGAGCGCAGGCTGAGCTTAAAGCCGCCCTCAATGCGCTTTATGCACACTGCAATCTCCGTTCCCTCTATTCTCCTGGGAATATCCACAAGGTTCGGAATATCCTCCTTGGATATTCCGTATTTTTCACCTGCGCGCTCGTCCGTGGTTACAACCCTGATTTTGTCGCCGGCAAAGGACTTTATGCCCTCCGTAATCTCCGCCTTTAGCTTTGCCGCCGCCAATGACTCGTTGTCAAAAAGCAGTCTGACAACTTCGGCGTGGTCAAAATTATATTCAAGTAAATCGGCAGCGATACGCATTGTTTTGGGCGTTACATTGCTGTATTTAAAGCAGCCTGTATCGGAGCATATAGCCGTGTATAAGTCTTTTGCGATGGCGTCGCTGATTTCGATGTTCATTTTATTAAACAGTTCAAACAAAATCTCGCTTGCGGCAGCCGCCTTGCCGTCAACATAATTCGCGTCGGCAAAATTTGTGTTGGTATAATGGTGGTCGATATTTACGGAGTTATTTATTTCGTCAAACATAGTCTTGCGTTCCGTTATTCGCCCCAAATCGCCGCAATCGAGGCAAACACACAAATCGTGATTATGCTCTGTTCCCTCTCGGTAGAGGACATAATCATCGCCTATGAAGTTCAGCCTTGACTCAATCTTGCCGCTGACATATACCGTTGCCTTTTTTCCCATACCGCGCATCGCTTTCGCGAACGCAAAGCATGAGCCGAGCGCGTCCGGATCCTCATTTACATGAGGAAAAACCGCGATTGATTCGGCTTTCATTATTTTGTCAATAACAGCCTGCATAACCTATGCCCCCTTATAATTCCTTTTTGTTGATATTGTTAAGCAGCCTTTCTATATTTGCCCCGTGTTCTATAGAATCGTCAAACTCAAATATAAATTCCGGCGTGTATCTTAAATCAACCCTTTTCCCCATTTCGCGTCTTATAAAGCCCGCCGCGTTTTTTAAACCCTGCATGGCTCTTTTCTTTGTTTCCTCATCTCCCATAACGGAGATGTAGGCTTTTGCGTATCTTAAATCGTTCGTCACGTTCACCGTGACAACGCTCGTCATAATCGGTATGCGCGAATCCTTTAGTTCACGGATAACATTCGCAAGCTCTCTTTTTACTTCCTCGTTGATTTTGTCAATTCTTGCCATTATTGTTTCCTTTCAAAAATATAGTTTGCACGGGTGATTGCGCCCGCCGTGAATTATTACGCGGGCGAACACTGTTCGCTGCAAGGCTCCCCCCTGTCTAGGTGAACGATTTGCAAGGCAAATCGTAGGCTTAGAGCTTTGCTCGTAGCCGCAACAAAAGAGCTGTCACGAAGTGACTGAGGGGATTTGTGAAGTAGAAAATTTAGATAGCCCCTCATTCGTCACCCGCCTACGGCGGGCGCCACCTTCCCCCAGGGGAAGGCTAACTATGTTCGCCGAAAGCCCTAAGTCTTCCCTTCGTGGCGAACGATTTGAAAAGCAAATTGTTCACCTTTAACAAAGGAGGCTATTATTTATCTTTCTATTTCTTCCATTACAAAGCACTCCAGCGTATCGCCCTCTTTAATATCGTTAAAGCCCTCGATACCGATACCGCACTCGAAGTTTTCGGTAACCTCTTTTGCGTCGTCCTTAAATCTCTTAAGCGAGTCAATTTTACCCTCGTGGATTATTATGCCGTTACGCACGATACGTATTTCGGCATTTCTCTGTATCTTACCCTGAGTAACATAGCAACCCGCGATTGTGCCGACATTTGACACCTTAAACGTCTGGCGCACCTCGGCATAGCCGAGTACAACCTCTTTATATTCGGGGTCAAGCATACCCTTCATAGCCGCCTCGATTTCCTCGATTGCTTGGTAAATTACTCTGTAAAGTCTTATATCAACCTCGTGCTGCTCCGCCGATGCGACAGCGCCCGCGTCCGGTCTTACGTTAAAGCCTACAATAATAGCGTTTGACGCGTTCGCAAGCATTACGTCTGACTCATTAATCGCTCCGACGCCGCCGTGGATAGCCTTTACTCTGACCTCGTCGTTGGACAGCTTTTCAAGCGACTGCTTTACAGCCTCCACACTGCCCTGCACGTCCGCTTTGATGATAACGTCCAATTCCTTCATATTACCCTCGTCAATCTGACTGAACAGATTGTCAAGAGATACCTTAACCACCTGATTAAACTTGGTTTCCTGCTGCTCCTGCTTTCTCTGCTCGGCAACGTCGCGGGCAAGCTTTTCATTCTCAACTACCATAAACGTGTCGCCGCCCGACGGTGCCTCGGAAAGTCCGAGTATCTCAACGGGAGTTGACGGCGCCGCGGTTTTAACGCGTCTGCCCTTATCATTTATCATAGCGCGGATTCTTCCGACCGATGTTCCCGCGATTACAAAGTCACCGACCTTAAGCGTGCCGTTCTGCACAAGCACCGTTGCGACAGGTCCGCGTCCCTTATCTATCTGAGCCTCGATTACAGTACCGCTTGCGTCTCTGTTCGGGTTCGCCTTAAGCTCCTGCATATCCGCAACAAGCAATACCATTTCAAGAAGTCCGTCAATATTTATGTGTTTCTTTGCGGAGATTTCAACGCAAACAGTATCGCCGCCCCATTCCTCGGGAACAAGGTCATATTCGACAAGCATCTGCTTAACCCTATCCGGATTGGCGCCCTCTTTATCTATCTTATTGATTGCCACAACTATTGTTACACCCGCCGCCTTTGCGTGGTTAATAGCCTCGATTGTCTGCGGCATAACGCCGTCGTCCGCGGCTACAACAAGGATAGCGACGTCTGTTGCCTGAGCGCCTCGCGCACGCATTGTTGTGAATGCCTCATGTCCGGGCGTGTCAAGGAAGGTTATCACCCTGTCATTGAGCGTAACACTGTACGCGCCTATATGCTGCGTGATTCCGCCTGCCTCCGTGTCGATTACGCTTGTGTGGCGAATCGCGTCAAGCAGCGAGGTCTTGCCGTGGTCAACGTGACCCATTACCACAACAACCGGCGGACGCGGAACAAGGTCCTCCGCCTTATCATCGCGGTCGGTTTCAAGCATCAGCATATCCTCTTTTGTGAGAACAACCTCCTGCTTTACCTTTATGCCGAAATCATCGCCGATAAGCTGAGCTGTTTCAAAATCAATCGACTGATTCTGCGTCGCCATTACTCCGAGCATCATCAGCTTTTTCACAACCTCAGCCGAGGTCTTGCCCATCTTGGACGCGAACTCGCCGACCGTGATTGTTTTGTGTATCTCTATTTCGGTAATAACCTTAGCTTTTATTTCTTTCTTGGACTGACGGTTCTTTTCCTTTTCTTTTTCACGGCGGTTCTTTCCACCCTTCTTATTCTTGACCTTTCCGCCCTTTTTATCCATTTTTATGCTGTCGGGAACCATATCCTCGATTCGCTCGCGTGATTCGATTGCGTCAAGCTCTACCGTTGACTGACGAGTATCCACATAACGCTTTCTTTCCTCGGTTTTTACGATAAACTCCTCGTCCGTGTTCGTGCGGTCAACATTGCTTAAATCAATCTTCTGTCCCGACTGTTTCTTCGCGACCTTTTTGTGCTTTTCATGCTTCGGCTTGCTTTCCGCCGGCTTTTCGGTCTTTGGCTTAATGTCCTGCTTTGGCTTTACATCAGCCGCCTTTTCGGTATCGGACTTAACCTCAGCCGGTTTTTCGGTCTTTGGCTTGTCGCTCTCTCGATTTTTCTCCTCTTTCGGCGCGGGTTTATCCGCGGCAGCCTCCGCTTTTTCCGCTTTTTCCGCCTTTTCGAGGTTTTCCGCCGCTGTACGGCGCATTTCAAGGATTTCCTCCTCGCTTACGGTATTTGCCTGTGTGTATATATCGAGAATCAGTCCGAGAGTGGCCTCGTTTACCACGCTTGACGCGCTCTTAACCTCAACTCCGTACTCCGCGAGTTTCGCTATTATATCCTTATTTGTAATTTTAAGATTTTTTGATATTTCTCCAAGTTTTATAGTTTCTGCCATATTCGCATCACCCTTTCTCCATGTCCCAGAGGGATTAGTTTAATCTATCTAAAATTGCTTTTGCAAAATTGTCGTCATTAACGGAAATCACCGTGCGGCTGTCCGAACCGGTAAATTTGCCCAGCTCGGCTTTTGATGCGGTTTCAATATATTTTACATTGTAGAACCTGCATGAATCGGTTATTGATTTTTTCGTATTATCGGACGCGTCGCGCGCTATTATAATAAGAACGGATTTACCGCTTTTAACAGCCTTGGCGCACAAATCCTCGCCCGTGATTACCTTTCCTGCGCGTTTGGCAAGACCTATCATTCCGAGAAGTTTATCTTTCAAACTAATTCCTCCGCCGCTTTGTATATTTCCCTCGGGACGGAACATTTGAAATGGCGCTCTATCCCTTTCTTTTTCTCCGCTTTTCTTATGCAGTCCGTATTCCTGCATATATACGCGCCTCTGCCGAAAAGCTTTTTTTCCGTATCGAATTTTACCTCTCCGGTCGCATTGTCGCGAACCAGTCTTATAAGCTCATTCTGCGGATACATCTTTCTGCACGCCACGCACATTCTCTGCGGTATGTGTTTCATAGTTATTTCTGTAACTCCCTTCACAGCCATACTTGAAAAATACTCTGAAAACGCCGTATTTTTACGCGGTATGCGGCGAGCATTTTCAATACTTCTTACTCCGCGCTGATGTCTATCTTCCAGCCGGTAAGCCTTGCCGCAAGGCGCACATTCTGTCCCGATTTGCCTATCGCGAGCGACAGCTGATACTCCGGAACCTTTACGCGCGCGCTCTTTTCCTCCTCGTTTATTTCGGCGGATATAACCTTTGCCGGACTGAGGCTTGCCGTTATAAATTCGGCGGGATCCTCGCTCCATTTAACTATATCTATCTTTTCATTCCTCAGCTCGTCGCCGATGTTTTGAACTCTCATACCCTTTGGTCCTATGCATGCGCCCTGCGCGTCCACGTTCGGGTCGTGCGACACAACAGCAATCTTCGTTCTTGAGCCGCCCTCGCGCGCTATGTTCTTGATTTCAACTATGCCCTCGGCTATTTCGGGCACTTCGTTTTCAAAAAGCTTTTTAACAAGTCCCGGGTGCGTTCTGGATACCAAAATCTGCGTGCCGCGCGCCGTGCTCCTTACCTCGCTTACATAGCATTTCAGCATTTGACCTATTTCATAGGTTTCACCCATAGGCTGTTCCTTTTCGGGCAGCATAGCCTCTATCTTACCGATGTCGATAAACACATTTCCGCGTTCTATTCTTTCCACCGTGCCGGTCACGATGTCGTTTGTCTTTTCGGTGTACTCGCTGTAGATTATTCCGCGCTCCGCCTCTCTTATTCTCTGCGTCACAACCTGCTTTGCGGTCATCGCGCTTATTCTTCCGAAATCCTTGGGCGTAACCTCTATGTTTACTATATCGCCGATTTCATAAGCGCCGTTTATCGCTCTCGCGTCGTCAAGAGATATTTCCTCCTGCTCCTCAAACACAAGGTCTACAACCTGCTTTTTTGCGAATACCTTTACCGTTCCGTTTTCTTTGTCGATGGACACCTCGACATTCTGCGCCGAATTGAAATTCTTTTTGTAGGCTGCCACAAGCGCCGCCTCAAGCGCGTCCAAAAGCACATCGGGACTTATTCCCTTTTCGTCGCAAATTTCAGTTAAAACCTCAAACAATCCCTTTTCCATTTTTATAATTCTTCCTCTCTAAAACTTAAATGATAGCCTTATATAAACTGCCTGCTTGACAGGTATTTCCTTGATTTCTCCGTCCGTTTCGATAAACGCCGTCTTGTCGTTATAATTTTTCAATATTCCCGTAAATTCCTTTACGCCGTTCTCCGCCTTATAAAGCTTGACGTCAACCTCTCTGCCGATATAGTACAGAAATTCGCGTTCCTTTGCAAGCTTTCTGTCCGCTCCCGGCGACGATACCTCGAGAGTATAGTTATTTTCGATAAAATCCTCCGCGTCAAGCAGCTCTTCAACCGCTTTTGAGAACATTTCACATTTGTCAATGCCTACTCCGCCTTCTTTATCGATATAATAACACAACGAATAGGTATCCTCGTTTTTCTTATATGTCACATCGACGATATAGACATTTTGATTTTCGGCGATTTTTTCACCGATTTCAAGCGCTTTGCGCTCCTCAGCATTAGCCATTTGTACCTCCGCAGTTCAAAAATTTAGTTACATAAATATTAAAGAGTGGGTAAACCCACTCTTTCTGAATATAGTATATTCCGATTACAGATATTATATCATATATGTTTTATAATTTCAAGTCTTTTCTGATATTTTTTCCTTATTCTTTATGGATTTACAATTCTTGAGTTATGTGCAATAATTTTTATTGACAATTTCATTTTTATATGGTACAATATTAATCGTGCTTTGGAGGGGTGGCCGAGAGGTTGAAGGCGCAGCATTGGAAATGCTGTAACGGTTTACGCCGTTCGTGGGTTCGAATCCCATCCCTTCCTCCATTGAATATCCGTAAAACGGCTTGCTGTTTTGCGGATTTTTTATTGCACGATTTTTATTTACAATATATGGGTATTGGTGCAGTCAAAAAAAGCGGACGCTTATGCCTGTAAGGCGCAGCGTCCGCTGATTTTATTGTCGTATATTTTGCTATGAAAGCATAAGTATTACCTCAAGAACTATAATTATTGCGCTGAGAATACTTAGCACCGTAACGCCCAAAACACATTTTTTCTTTAATCTTTTAAAGCCCGTTTCCAAATCCGAAAGGGCATTTTTTGTGTTAAGCTGCGCGTTTTTGAGGTCGAACACGCTGTCCGAAAGCTTTGAAACAGAGCCGAGCGTCTGCTTTATCTCGGATACGTCCGCTCCGACCTCGTCCACCGCGCGCTTAATATCGGAGCGGCTTTGCGTATCCTCTCTAATCATATCTCTTTGCTGAATTTCGACCGCGTTGATTTTTTCGGATAAATCACTCAGTTTTTGCGACAATGCCGAAATATCACCCTGCACATACTCGATTTTTTCCTCAACCGCGTCGAATCTTTTCGACATTGCGGCTATAGATTCGGCTCCGTCCTTGATTTTGTCGATTTTCTCGGCGGAGCTTTCAATCGTTTCCTTGACTTTTTCGCTTATGCCGCTTTTTTGCGTATCGGCACCGGCGGTTTCATCGTTCGCCGTTTCGTCATTCTCTTTTTCGGTTTCGACGCCGTCCTTTTTCGTCTTGAACAAATCTATTTTTTCGGCAACGGTGTCCTTTATTTTCTTGGCTCCGCTCTCTATGCCTCCCGCCGTCTTTCTGAACTTATCTATCACGCCTTGGATATTTATGGTTTCGTTCAGATTGATTTTCTGCGTGTCCGCGACAGGCTCGCCGCCGTCTATCTTTATATCGGCGTTCTTTAAAAATTCCTCGTATTCCTCATCGGTTCCGCTGTAAAACGCGTCGGAGCCGTCGTACGATTCTATATTTACGTCCTTGCTATCCATAAGTTCACCTTTTTTTCTATGATTTTCAATCCTCATTTGTTTCCGGCTTTTTAGGTTTTACCTCAGTGGTTTGCACGCTGCCGTCAAATTCTTCATCAACGTACAGCTTTTCGCCGCACTTTGAGCAATATGCGCTGCCGGTGTTATTATACGCGCCGCATTTAGGGCATTTAACCGTTTCCTTAATCTCGGCAAGCTGCATTTTAAGCTCTTCTATCTCCTCGTTCAACGCGTCAATCTTTTCGCACTTCTCGCGCATAGCGTCGCAGCACGTTTCATCATCGGAAAGATACCTCTCATATACTGCCTTGCCCATTTCCTTATATATGTCGTCAATCTTGCCGGAGGTTTCGCTTATCGCGTACTTCAGCTTTGTTTGGCTTACAACGCTGTTGGTTTTGTCTATAACCGTCTTGGTTATCTTTGCAGCTCCGTCCTTTGCCTTGTTCGTGTGCTCCTTTATTTTATCAAATACTTCCTCCATATAAATCGCTCCTCTCTTATTATTAATATATTCCGATTTTATATGTATGTTTACATTATAACACATTATATGTCACTTTTCTATGACATTTTTATTATTTTTTCTTTTCGACAATATTATACACGCAAAAATGCGAAAGCCTAAGCCTCCGCATTTTTGATGGGTTTGTGGATTTTATATGCCTTTATATGCCTTTTTCATTATTTCTTCGATTTCGGTTACAAGCGGAAGTTTCGGATTTGCCGTTGTGCACTGATCCTCGAACGCCTTATTTGCTATATCCGGAATTTTATTCATATAGGTTTCCTCGTCGATTCCGCATTCAGCGAACGAAAGCGGCTCGCCTACCTCCTTCATAAGAGCGACAACAGCGTCTATAAGGCTCTGCACGCCCTCCTGCGCCGTCTTTGCGGGAAGTCCCAGGAATGACGCGATTTCGGCATACTTCTCGTCCGCGACAAATTTCTTATATTTCGGGAACGACACAAATTTTGACGGCATCTGCGCGTTATATTTTATAACGTGCGGCACCAGCACCGCGTTGGCGCGTCCGTGCGGAACGTGATATTCTCCGCCTATTTTGTGCGCTATTGAGTGGTTAAGTCCCAAAAACGCGTTTGTGAAAGCCATACCCGCGATACAGCTTGCGTTGTGCATCTTTTCTCTCGCCTCCGCGTCCTCCGCGCCGTTCTTATAGGCTCTCGGCAGATACTTGAATACAAGCTGGATAGCCTTCATTGCAAGTCCGTCCGTGTAGTCGGACGCCATAACCGAAACATACGCCTCGATAGCGTGCGTGAGAACGTCAAGTCCTGTGTCCGCCGTAGCCGCCTTTGGCAGCGACATTACAAACTGCGGGTCGATTATAGCGACATTCGGTGTCAGCTCATAGTCCGCAAGCGGGTACTTCATATTGTTCTTTTTATCCGATATAACGGCAAAGCTGGTTACCTCCGAACCTGTGCCCGAGGTTGTCGGGATTGACACCATTCTTGCCTTGTTGCCCATTTTGGGGAATTTGAACGCGCGCTTTCTTATATCCAAAAATCTAAGTCTTAACGCGTTAAAGTCAACGTCCGGATGCTCATAGAACAGCCACATTCCCTTTGCCGCGTCCATCGCGCTGCCGCCGCCGAGCGCGATTATTACGTCCGGCTGAAATTCATTCATCATTTGCGCACCGCTTTTTACCGTTTCTATGGACGGGTCGGGTTCAACGTCGGAGAAGATTTCGCAGTGAACGTAATCCGCTCTCTTTCTCAGGTAGTATAGAATTTTATCAACATAGCCGAGCGTTACCATTCCGGGGTCGGTTACGATAAACGTGCGCGATATATTCGGCATTTTTTCAAGATACTGTATCGAGTTATTTTCAAAGTAAATCCTGTCGGGAACCTTGAACCACTGCATATTAACCCTCCTCTTTGCCACTCTCTTTTGATTTATAAGGTTTATCGTGGTGACGTTTCCGCTGACGCTGTTGCCGCCGTAGCTGCCGCAGCCGAGCGTGAGCGACGGCATATTGGTATTGTAAATATCGCCTATCGCGCCGTGCGACGACGGTGAGTTTACGATAAGTCGGCTTGCCTTCATTGTTTGGGCAAATTTATTGATTACCTCCTCGTCGTTCGCGTGGATAACGGCGGAGTGTCCCATACCGTGGAACATAACCATTTCTTCCGCTCTGTCAATGCCCTCCTCGGTTGAGTCCACAATAAAATACGCAAGCACCGGACTTAGCTTTTCTCTTGAAAGCGGATATTCGGGACCTACTCCGTCAAGCTTTGCGAGTAGTATTTTTGTTCCCGCCGGCACCTTGACACCTGCGTTTGCCGCAATCCATTCTGCGCTCTTTCCGACAATATCCGGATTTACGGCGCCTTTTTCGCTGTTTATGCAGTAATCGCTTACCTGCTTGATTTCATCCTCCTTAAGGAAATAGCAGCCGTACTTTTTCATCAGCTTTTCAAATTTCGACGAGATGGATTTGTCTACGATTGCCGCCTGCTCGGACGCGCAAATCATACCGTTGTCGAAAGTCTTTGAAAGAATAAGGTCGTTTACAGCCTGCTCAAGGTCTGCGCTCTTATGGATATAGCACGGCACGTTGCCGGGGCCTACGCCCAATGCCGGCTTTCCGGTTGAATACGCCGCCTTAACCATACCGCTGCCGCCCGTGGCAAGCACCGTGGCAACTCCCGGGTGGTTCATAAGCGCGTTTGTAGCCTCTATCGACGGATATTCAATCCATTGAATACAGTTTTCCGGCGCTCCCGCCGCAACAGCCGCGTCAAGCACAACCTTTGCCGCAGCCGCGCTGCACTTCTGCGCGCCCGGGTGAAATCCGAATATAATCGGGTTTCTTGCCTTAACGCTTATAAGCGCTTTGAAAAGCGTTGTAGATGTCGGGTTCGTTACGGGCGTAACGCCGCATACCACGCCGACAGGCTCTGCTATGGTTTCATAATCCTCAAGGTCGTTTTCGGCGATAACGCCTACTGTTTTTTCATTCTTTATCGAGTGATACACATATTCGGTAGCGAACATATTTTTTGTTATTTTATCCTCGTATACGCCTCTGCCGGTTTCCTCAACCGCCATTTTAGCAAGCTCCATATGCTTGTCAAGTCCGGCAAGCGTCATAGCCTTTACAATGGCGTCAATCTGCTCCTGGTCAAGCTCTAAAAACTCGTGCAGTGCCTTCTGCGCCTTTGCCACATAGCCGTCTATCATTTCATTTACATTTACATTTACTTCAGACATAATCAAGCCCTCCTGAATTGCTTAAATTGTTGATTTTGAAGATTGATAAATTTTTATCAATCTTCGTGTACTATTATACGTGATTGTTAAACTTTTGTCAATAGTTTTTTCTCTCCTTTTTTACTATTTGTAAATTCTTCATAAAAAATACATAGTATGCGCGTATATTTTTGTTTTTCTAAACATAAAAGACTGTTGACACGCGTATCAACAGTCCCGCTTTTCTACATATTGTTTAATCTGTTAATTTCGGCGGTTTCGCCGACAAGCACAATAATATCGGTTTCCTTAAATTTATAATCCGACTTGGGCGCGATATTCACGTCATTATCGTCAAGGCGGTTTTTGACGGCGATTATATTCACGCCGTATTTCCTGCGTATGGATAATTCCTCAATGCTCCTGCCCACCCATGATTTTGGCGCGGTAATATCGGCGATTCCGTACTCGTCGGAAAGGTCGATTAAATCCATCACACGCTTTGACACAAGGCTTACGGCGGTCTTTATTCCCGCCTCCTGCTCCGGTATTATGACATTGTCGGCGCCTATTTTCTTCAGCACCTTTTTATGCCTGTTATCCCGCGCCTTGCAGATAATCTGTCCCACGCCCATTTCCTTGAGCGCAAGAGTTATAAGCACGCTGTCCGCGAGGTCGTCTCCTATGGCGACAACCGCGCAGTCGTAATTTCTTATTCCGACAGCTTTCAGGACGCTTTCCTCTCTCGCGTCGCCGCATACCGCCTTTGTCACGTTATCGGATATTACGTTTACCTTATCCATATTTTTGTCAACGGCAAGAACCTCATATCCCATATTGAAAAGCTGCGCTGCGACAGCAGTTCCGAATCTTCCCAAGCCTATTACAGCAAAAGTTTTCATATTAATCTCCTTTTATCCGATTATAAAGTTGCCCTCAGGATACCTTATCTCGTTCGACTTTCCGGAGCGGGTCATAAACATAACGCTTATCGTCATTATTCCCACTCTTCCGAAAAACATATAAATGATATACAGTATTTGGGTAAAAAGCGACGCGGTTTCGGATATTCCCACGGTAAGTCCGACGGTACTGTATGCCGACGCCGTTTCATACATAGCACCGAGTATCGTGCGGTTATCCGCAAAGGCGACAAGCATCGCGCCCGCAACGGTTAATATAAGCCACATAACCATAAGCGACATAGCGTGAAGTATTACCCTATGCTCCACGCGCCGTCCGAGTATCACAACGTCGCGCCTTGACCGCAGCACCGAATACAGCGTAAGCGCCACAAGCGCGGCTGTTCCAACCTTTACGCCGCCCGCCGTCGAGCCGGACGCGCCGCCTATCATCATAAGTATTATTCCCCACACCTTTGACAAATCCGTGAGGTTATTTTGCGAAATAGCGTCAAATCCCGCTGTTCGCGTCGTTACCGACTGGAAAAACGCCGACAGCAGCTTACAGCCCGCCGAGTCGGAGCCTATCGTTTCGGGATTGTTATATTCCAGAACAAAATAAACGGCTGTTCCCAATGCAAGGCATACAGCGGTGGTTACAAGCACCACCTTTGAATACATACTCAGTCTTTTGAGCGATTTCTTTGTGAGTATATCCTCCCATACCAAAAATCCCAATCCGCCTATTATAATAAGCGCGGCAAGAGTAATCAGCACAAGAGAATCGTGCTTATATGTGAGCATACTGCTGCCGGTAAGGTCAAATCCGGCGTTGCAAAATGCCGACACTGAATGGAATATACCGAACCATATTCCCTTTAAAACTCCGTACTGCGGCACAAATCTGACCGACAGCGCCGCCGCGCCGGCAAGCTCCACTATGCCCGTTATGCAGAGAACGTGCTTTACCAGCTTAACCACGCCGTCAAGACTTTCACTTCCGACCGACTGCGCCATCATTATTCTGTTCCTTAATCCTATCTGCTTGTTTGACGCGAAAAACGCGAGGGACAGAATCGTCATAAATCCCAGTCCGCCCAGCTGTATCAGTATGAGCAGAACCGCCTGACCGAACAGGCTCAGATATTCTCCCGCGTTTATAAGCGTAAGACCCGTCACGCAGGTGGCGGAGGTCGATGTGAAAAGCGCCGTAAGAAACGGCGTCCACACGCGCGCCTTTGAGGACACGGGCAGCATAAAAAGCAGCGCTCCCGCGATTATCAGCACGGCAAAGCCCAATGCCACGCGCCGCGCCGGATTTATTCTTTTCTTTAAAAATATCTGTCTGAGTATGATAATACTCACTTCCTTTTAAAGTGTTATTACGACCTTTTCCATGTGTAGGGCGAGAAAAGTATCAATATCGGATAAAATTCCAATCTGCCCGCAAGCATTCCCACCGACAGCACTATTTTTGACAGCGGTGAAAACGCGGCGAAATTTCCGGTCGGTCCCACTGCGCCGAGTCCCGGACCTATATTGTTCATAGTCGCGATTACCGATGTGACTGTAGTTGTAAAATCCATATTGTCAAGACTTACTATAATAAGCGATATTACGGCGAATATCACGTATACAACCAAATATGCCATTATGCCTTTTACAACGCCCGTTTCAAGCTGTTTTCCATCGTTCTTAACGGAAAAAACGCTCCTCGGGCTTGCTGTGTTTTTAATCGTGCGAACCATTACCTTAGCCAATATCATAACGCGCACTACCTTCAGACCGCCGCCGGTAGAGCCCGCGCAGCCGCCTATTACCATAAGTATCACCAGTATCATTTGCGACAGCATCGGCCACTTCGCAAAGTCGGCGGTGGAATATCCCGTCGTGGTCATTATCGACGAAACCTGGAAAAACGCGTATCGAAACGACTCGCCGAAGGATTTATACAGCGGCAATATATTAAACGCTATTATAAGCGCCGACGCCGCAATAATGCAAAGATACCAACGTATTTCCTCGTTGTCCTTAATTTGCGTGAATTTGCGTATAAGCATCAAATAGAATATGTTGAAGTTCATACCGAACAATATCATAAATATACTTATAACATAGTCTATATACGCGCTGTTATAAAACGCGATTGACGTATTTTTTATTCCGAAACCTCCCGTGCCGGCTGTGCCGAACGCGTGCACAACGCTGTCAAAAAGCGGCATACCGCCGAAAAGCAGGAATATTATCTCAATCACCGTGAGCGCGATATACATCAGATACAATATACGCGCGGAAAACTGCCATTTGCTTGTCAGCTTGCCGACTATGGGTCCGGGCATTTCGGCTTTCATCATATGCGTTGTGCGCGTGTCCTTAGCCGTAAATATAGCCATTGTGAACACAAGTACTCCCATACCGCCGAGCCAATGTGTAAAACTTCTCCAAAACAGCAGGCTTTTACTCATATTTTCAACATTTAAAAGTATTGAAGATCCCGTAGTGGTAAATCCCGAAACCGTTTCAAAGAAACAATCCGTAAATTTCGGTATTTGACCGCTTATGTAAAACGGCAAAGCTCCTATAAGTGAAATTCCAATCCACGCAAGCGCGACGATTATAAATCCCTCTCTTACGAAAAAGCTTTTATTTTTCGGCGTTTTTATCGATACCGCCGCTCCGATTGCAATCGAAATAATTATCGGTATCAGATATGCGATTACATTGCCCTCTCTGTAGTATAGCGAAAGAGCAAGCGGAATTGTCATAGTTGCGGCTACGGCAACAAGAATACGTCCTGTAGAATAGGCAATCATTCTGTAATTCATAATTTTACCTCTGTGCGTAAGTATTTATCCGATTATCTCTCCGAGTGACGAGATATGCCGAGTGGTAACCACAATAACGGTATCTCCGACCTCAAGAATGCTGTTTCCGTCCGGCAGGAACATTTTGTTTTTTCTGAGTATCGCCGCTATAAGCACATTTTTCTTTATTTTAATATCCGCAAGCGGTCTTGAAGTTATCTCGGATTCTCTGTTTACTATAAACTCCATTGCCTCCGCTTTGTTGTCAACTATGCGGTAAAGCGTCAGCATCTCGGTATCCACCGCCGATTTCATCGCCCTGGCGTAACGGATTATAATATTCGCGGTTATGTTTTTCGGTGTGACAATACTGTACACACCCATATTTTCCATCAATCCCGCGAATGATACGCGGTTTACCTTTGTTACGATTTTATCGACATTCCTTGTTTTTGCGTACATCGAGATTATCATATTTTCCTCGTCTATACCGGTCAGGGTGACAATGGAATCGACATTATCGATGCCCTCCTCGCCAAGGACGTTCTTATCCGTTCCGTCGCCGCATACTATATCGGCTTTGGGAAGATATTCCGCAAGCTCCCGGCATCTTTCTATATTCTGCTCGATAATTTTTACTCTTATGCCGCTTTCAAGGAGCTGCGCCGCCAAATAAAACGAAATTCGTCCGCCGCCTATGAGTATCGCGGTTCTGACCTTTTTCTGTATTATACCTATTTCGCGCATAAATTTCGCCAAATCCTGATGTGACGCCGTTATATGCAGCTTATCGCCGCTGTTTATAACAAAATCGCCGTTCGGTATATAAACGTCGTCGCCGCGGCGAACCGCGCAGATAAGCACCTTGATTTTATATTTTCTGTAAATTTCATATATAGCTTTTCCGCATAAAGCGTTGTCGCTGTCCACGTTGAACTCTATAAGCTCTATGCGCCCCTTTGCAAAGGTTTCGCTTTTTATAGCCGCCGGAAAACGCAGCATTCTCGATATTTCATTCGCGGTCGCGTATTCCGGATTTACGATAAGGTTTATTCCGAGAGCATTCCTCATAAAATCAAGCTGATTGAAATACTCCCTGTTTCTTACTCGCGCAACGCATCTCTTCGCTCCGATTTTTTTCGCCATAACGGCGCAAAGCGCGTTGAACTCGTCATTATCGGTCACGGCAATAAACAAATCCGCTCTGCTTGTTCCCGCCTCATTGAGAATTGCCAAATCGGTACCGCTGCCGTTTAAGCACATTACGTCAAAATCGTCCTGCACTTGCTCGCACACGGTGCTTTTTATATCAATAAGCACCACGTCATAATCCTCGCCGTTAAAATCCTCGACAAGCTTTCTTCCGACCTTTCCGCCGCCTACTATTATCACATTCATTTTTCTTCACGTTTCTCCCTTGTCATAAGCAGCAGAACAGCCTCGCGCGCGTTCCTGCCGTTATACAAAATATTGTATGCCTCCTCGACGATTGGCATTTCAACATTATATTTTTTTGCCATTTCATATGCCGCCGTCGCGGTGTTCACACCCTCGACAACCATATGCACGCTGTCAAGCGTTTCCTGCAAGGTTTTTCCTTGTCCCAAGAGTATTCCTGCTCGGCGGTTGCGGGAGTGCATACTGGTGCAGGTGACTATCAAATCGCCAACACCGCTGAGTCCCATAAATGTTTCCTGCCTTGCGCCCATAGCAACGCCAAGCCTCGCAATTTCGGCAAGTCCGCGCGTCATAAGCGCCGCCTTTGTATTGTCGCCGTAGCCGAGTCCGTCGCTTATTCCCGCGCACAGCGCGATTACGTTCTTGAGCGCGCCGCCAAGCTCCACGCCGATTATATCGGTTGACGTGTATACGCGGAACATATCGTCCATAAATATGTCCTGAATAAATTTAGCCGTTTCAATATCCGCCGACGCGACAACATTTGTTGTCGGAAGTCCTCGCGAAACCTCCTCCGCGTGCGAGGGGCCGCTCATAACGGACACCTCCGCCTGAGGGATTGCCTGCTTGTAAACCTCGGAAAGTCTTAAAAGACTGCCCTCCTCAAGTCCCTTTGAGATGTTCACAATTCGCTGTCCCGTCTTTACGTGCGGCGAAAGCTGCTTTGCCGTGGTGCGCGTCGCGGGTGACGGTGCGGCGGTTATGATTAATTCCGCTCCGTCGGTACACTCCGCCATATCGTGTGTACAGTAAATTCCGTCAGGGAATTTTACGCCCGGAAGAAATTCCTTGTTCTCTCTGTCGGCTTTGAGCCTGTCTGTTTCCTCCTGTATCCATGACCACAGGTACACATTATATCCTTTTTTTGACAGCAGTATCGCTATGGCGGTTCCCCAACCGCCCGAACCGATTACAGCAATTTTCATATCATTTCTCCTTCTTGCCAAAGCTTAACTTATTTTCCGTTCCGCTTAACAGCCTCTTTATATTTGCGTGGTGTCTTGCTATTAAAAGTCCTCCGATAATCACAACGCAAACAAGCTGTATTATATTATAGTTTTTGGTCGCTATCGCTTTTACTATCTCGACTATTATGTATGCCGCGCCGCCTAAAATAGAGCCGAGCGAAACATATCTTGTAACAGCCATAACGGCAATCGCGCATACCGCGACAATAAGTCCGACCTTCCAGTCGAGCATCAGCACAACGCCCAGGCTTGTAGCGACACCCTTACCGCCTTTAAATCCGAAATACAGCGGAAAATTATGTCCCAGTATTACGCATACGCCGGCGATATAGGGCAAAAACGACGTGTCAATATCCGGCGCGGACGTTTGAAAAATACTCGCGTAAAGCGAAGGCATATACTTTGCGGTAAGCCGAGCAATCAGCACGACCACAATTCCTTTAAGAACATCAAGCAAAAGTGTTATAATACCCATCTTTTTGCCGTGCGTTCTGAGCATATTAGTCGCGCCCGCGTTGCCCGAGCCGCTCTCGCGTATGTCCTTTCCGCTTATCGCTTTTGATATAAGTATCGAAAAATTAATTGAACCGATTAGGTACGCGATTATTCCGATAATACACGATACCGTAACCGCAAATAAATTTGTATTTGGCATAATATCCTCCGTTGGTTTTTAGTTTTAGTTTAGGTGCGTTTTAATTCGCAGGGGCGAACAGCATTCGCCCGAAAGGCTCCTCTATTACGAGAGGCTCAACCGCCGTTTTCGCACACAATAAATCTCATTTTTGTTTAACTTATTTACTGCATTCGTATAAATGTTCGGGCGCTATGTCTATGTCCTCACTCCACATTACGGAGCAGCCGTCGATTTTTGCCCGCATAAAGAATGCTACATTTTTAAGCGGGGAATAGATTTCCTTTTCAAGCAGCGGCTTAGCGTTATACACGCCCTTTTTTCCGTCGGCGAATACCAAATGAAGTGTATAGTCCGGTTTCGGCTCAACCGATTTTACAACCCACGCGGGATTATTCATAGCTATATCTCCTTTCTCTCAACGCAGCGGTTCTATTTTGTACAGTGTACGCTCGCTCATCGCAAGCTCCCAATTTGCAAGCAGTTCCTCTTGATGAAGAGCCGCCCATGCCGCAATAAGCTTACATTGTTTTTTAGGCATATCACCCTCTCTAAGCTCACCCTCCATATCGAATGTGGCGTTGTAGCCTTGATATGAAGCGTGGAAATGCGGAGGGTTATGCTCGCCGTTGTTGTACATTCGTATAATTATTCCGTAAAACATCGATATTGTCGGCATTTTATATCAATCCTTTCAAAATGTAAAATATTAAACATAGCGAATGGGTGCCGTGAAGGCTCTGCTCCATACGAGCGATTTTAGCTATGCTACATCTTCTTTTCGTTTTTCTCTCTTATAATAAATCTTATCGGTGTTCCCTCAAAGCCGAACGCCTCGCGCACCTGATTTTCTATGAACCGCAAATACGAATAGTGGAACAAATCCTTTGAGTTTGCGAACAATACAAACGTAGGCGGCGCAACGCTTGCCTGCGTTCCGTAGTATACCTTTAAGCGTCTGCCCTTATCCGACGGCGGCTGCTGTTTCGCCATAGCCTCGTTAAGCACATCATTGAGCATACCTGTGGTAATGCGGCGTTTATGCTGCTCGTTGACCTTTTTTATAAGCTCAAGCAGCTTGCCGACTCTCTGACCTGTCTTTGCGCTGATGAAAATAATCTCCGCGTATGACATAAACGCAAACTCCTCGCGCATACGCATTGTAAATTTTTTCATCGTTTTGTCGTCCTTATCGACAATATCCCATTTATTCACCGCAAAAATGCAGGCTTTGCCTTTTTCATGCGCGTAACCTGCCACCTTTGTGTCCTGCTCCGTTATGCCCTCGTTCACATCTATCATTATAACACACACATCGCTCCTGTCAACCGCGGCAAGAGAACGCACAACGCTGTAGCGCTCCACGTTTTCATCTATTTTCCCGCGTTTCCTCATTCCGGCGGTGTCTATAAACAGATACTTATCCTCTCCGTTTACATAGTGCGAATCAATCGCATCGCGCGTTGTTCCCGCGACATTGCTGACAATTACTCTGTCCTCGCCGAGAATTTTATTTACGAGCGACGATTTACCGGCATTCGGTCTGCCTATTACCGCCACCTTAATTTCGTCCTCGTCCTCCGATGTGTCCGCGTCCTCAGGAAATTTATGGGTGACCTCGTCAAGCAAATCACCCACGCCCAAGCCGTGCGTAGATGAAATCGCTATCGGATCGCCAAGTCCGAGATTGTAAAACTCATAAAACTCAAACGGCGGTTCACCCGTGTTATCTACCTTATTCACCGCAAGGACTATTTTTTTCTTCGCCTTTAAAAGCATCTGCGTAACGTCCATATCATTCGCCGTAACGCCGTCCTTGACGTTCACCATAAGGATTACCACGTCAGCCATCTCTATCGCAAGCTGAGCCTGACGGCGCATCTGCACAAGGATTTCGTCCTTAGACGCAGGCTCGATACCGCCCGTGTCCACAAGCGTGAAATGCTTGTCAAGCCATGACGCGTCCGCGTATATCCTGTCGCGCGTTACGCCCGGAGTGTCCTCCACTATACTTATTCTCTGTCCCGAAATCTTATTGAATAATGTCGACTTTCCCACATTCGGTCTGCCGACTATCGCTACCAATGGTTTCATTTTAAAACTCCAATTCTTCATCTAATATTTTTTCAACAAATTCATATCCGTCGTTTATGACGGGCACTATCCGAACCGACAGCGCTTTTTCCACGTCCTCAACCGTTGTGTCGTCAAGAAATATATTGTCGTCATCGCGGAGCATACTGTGAGGTATAAGCAAAACATCTGTTCGTATTTTGCCATTGAGCTGCTCTATAATATCGCAGCCGCACACCAGTCCCGAAACGCTTACGCCGCCGCCGAAAAAGTTATTCTTTATCGGATAAACATCTATTTTTACGTCCTCGCACCGTTTCTCTATTTCCTTTGCAAGCTCAGAAATAAAGCTGCCGGCTATCTCGCCCGTGGCTATGCTGACGCGCCTTTCCCTCGGCTTATTTTTTATAAGCCGGACGGCGCTTTCAAATTCCTCACGCATACTCGCTATAAGTCCCACGCCATTTTCAATCTGCGGAAAACCCTCATAGCTTTCCGCGTCCGGCACGGGAATACCCGCGTCCATATAAAACTCGTCCGACAGATACACAAGTCTTGTTCCGAATTTTTCCAGGAACTCATTCTGTATTTTCTCAACAAATCGTATTGTTTCCGCGCTCGTCTCAGCGGTAAACGGCTTTAGCGGATACAATCCGTCGCGGTAACGCGTAAGTCCCACGGGCACTACAGAAATACTGTTCACATACGGAAACAGCTTTCCCAAATCCGACAGGGTTCTCCTCAAATTATCGCCGTCATTTATCTCGGGACAAAGCACAATCTGACAATTCATATAAATCTCGTTTTTGGCAAATTTTTTCATTATATCGTAGCATTTGCCGGCAAAACGGTTGTTAAGCATTTTGCACCTGAGCTTAGGCTCTGTCGCGTGGACGGATACGTTTATCGGTGAAACGCGCATCTTTATCAGCCTGTCTATTTCCTCGTCCGACATATTTGTAAGCGTGACATAATTTCCTTGAAGAAACGACAATCTTGTATCATCGTCCTTGAAATAGACCGTTTCGCGCATACCCTTAGGGAGCTGGTCTATAAAGCAAAAAATACATTTATTGGTACAGCTCTGTGCCTCGTCAATAAGACCTTCGGCAAATTCAACGCCTATGTCCTCATAGTCATTTTCAACGGTTATCATTTCCGTAGTGCCGTCTTTTTTCAGTACCTCAAGCGTTACCTCATATTCCGCCGTGAGATAGCGGTATTCGAGAATATCGTGAAAATCGTTACCGTTTATGCTTATCAGTCTGTCCCCGATTTCAAGTCCCGCTTCCTCGGCTATGGAATCCGGCTCTATATATTTAATTGTGGTATCTGATTTCCTCATACATATACCCCGCTGCATTTTTATCCACTATGTATTATCCCACATTATGGTGAAATAATCAAGCCTTTTTGCAAAAAAAACAAGACAGCTTACGCTGTCGTTGCCATTATCGGTAATTATCAATATTTTTCCGCAATCACCACGCCCGCTATTATCATCGCGCCGCCGAAATACTGCACAAGTCCCATTGTTTCTCCCAAGAAAAGCGCACCGAGAATTATTGTGGTGATTGGCTCAAACGCCGATACGATGCCGGCGGTGGACGCTCCCTCATACCGCACTCCGGCTTGAAAAAGAGGTATCGCCCCGAGCGTTATCAAAATCGAGATAAGTGTGGAAAACGTCCACGACAAGCCGTTCATCTCGGAAAATCCGATACTTTTTGCAGCCAATCCGAAAGCAAGCGTTCCCGCGCTCATAATAATCATCAGATAAAAGGTCAGCTTGATATAATCCATTCTGCTGAGTCCCGAATGGTCGATATAGATAACATAAAAGCTGTAAAAAACACCCGACAGCACCGCCAGTATAACGCCGATTTTATCCGCCGCGTCGGTGATGTCAACAAAAAGAAAAATTCCGACGGTTACAAGCATAACCGCCGCAAGTTTCATTTTTGTGATTTTTTCCTTATAAATCAAGGCGGAAACTATGACTATTATCAGCGGATAGATAAAATGCAGCGTTGTGGCAAGTCCCGTTGATATATAATCATACGCGGCGTACAGCGAAATCATTGACAGCGAGCCGCCCAAAACCGCAAGAATTGCAATATTGCCGAATTCGCGCAATGTCAGTTTAAAGCTCTGTCCTCTCAAAAGCATTAAAACAAATAAGAGCGGAACAGTCAGCACTGTACGCAAAAAAGTCAGCGTCATACCGTTTACTCCGCCCTCATATGCAATTTTCGCCAAAAGCGGCGCAAGTCCGTAGATAAACGCCGACAATACAAGACATATTCTGCCCTTTCTCACGTTAAATACCTCCAAAGGGCATAGTGAATTATTACAGCCGTTCCAATTCCTTTGCCCAAATCTTATAAGAGGCGTCGGACGGCATACGCCAGTCGCCTCTCGGAGAAAGAGCAACACTTCCCACCTTGGGACCGTCGGGAAGACACGAACGCTTAAATTGCTGCACGAAAAATCTTCTGCAAAAGACCTTCAGCCACGCAAGAATTACCTCTCTGTCATATTCGCCGTCAAAAGCGGTTTCGGCAAGACGAAGTATCTTCCCCGGCGTTGAGCCGAAACGCATCAGATGATAGAGGAAAAAGTCGTGCAGCTCATACGGACCCACTATATGCTCCGTTTTCTGCGATATTTTTCCGTTCTCCGGCGGCAGCAGCTCTGGGCTTACCGGCGTGTCCAAAATATCACGCAATGTCTTTTTCAAGGTTTCATTATTCGTGCGGTTTGCCTCGTAATCCACCAGGTAACGAATAAGCGTTTTCGGAACGCCCGCGTTCACGCCGTACATAGACATATGGTCGCCGTTGTACGTTGCCCAGCCGAGCGCCAATTCCGACATATCTCCCGTACCGATTACAAGTCCGCTGCTTTTGTTCGCAATATCCATCAATATTTGCGTTCTTTCGCGCGCCTGCGAATTTTCATAGGTTACGTCATACTCATTGGGATTCTGCTCAATATCCTTGAAATGTTGGTTTACGGCGTCTTTTATATTTATCTCCTTAAGCGTCACACCCAGAGAATTTGCGAAATTTACCGCGTTATTATACGTTCTGTCCGTTGTGCCGAAACAGGGCATTGTTACCGCGATTATATTCTTCCTGTCTAAGCTCAGGCTGTCGAACGCGCGAACGGTCACAAGCAGCGCAAGCGTTGAGTCAAGTCCGCCGCTCACTCCCACAACAGCCGTACTTGCCTTTGTGTGGTCAAGACGCTTTTTCAGCCCCATAGACTGAATCGAAAGTATATCCTCGCTGCGTTTCTCGCGTTTTTTATTGTCCGACGGCACAAAAGGCTGCTTTTCAACGTACCTTGTCAGCTTTGTTTCAGTCGGCGTTATGTCAAGATTTACAATTATATAATCATCATTTGTGCTTACCATATAGGTATTGCTCTTTTTTCTCTCACTTACCAGTCTTTCCAAATCAAGCTCACTATATACACATTCATTACGGAAACGTCTGCTCCGCGCGAGAATAGTTCCGTTTTCGGCAACTATATTATCTCCCGAAAATACCAAATCCGTGGTGGATTCACCGTATCCCGCGGACGAATAAATATATCCGCAGTACAGCCTCGCAGACTGGCTCCTTACAAGCAGCTCACGGTATTCGTCCTTTGCAATGACCTCATTGCTCGCCGAAAGATTAGCTATTACCGTGGCTCCCGCCGCGGTATGATTGGTTGACGGCGGCAGAGCCGTCCACAAATCCTCGCATATCTCCACCGCAAGAACAAAATCCGCGCACGCGTCTGTCTTAAACAGGATATTCGCCCCGAACGGTACCTCCTCGCCGTTTATATTCACATATTCCGCGCGTCCCGCGCCGGCGGTAAAATGCCTTGTTTCATAAAATTCGGAATAATTCGGAATATTCAGCTTTGGCACAAGTCCCTTTATGTGTCCCCCGTTTATTACGGCGGCGCAGTTATACAGCTTTTGATTAACCGCGTAGGGCAATCCGACAACGGTTATAATATCGAGATTTTTAGTGTCCCCCGCAATCTTTATAAGGCTTTCCTTTGCGCCGTCAAGCAGGGTTTTCTGCAAAAACAAATCGCCGCAGGTATATCCCGTTATACATAATTCGGGAAAGACTATCAGCTTTATACCGGTTTTTGCCGCGTCGTTTACGGCTTTTATTATGTTTTCCGTATTATAATCGGTGTCCGCGACGCGTATATCCGTCGTCGCCGCCGCGCATTTTATAAATCCGTCTTTCATTTTTTACTCCTTATCGGGTTTTAGTGTCCCTGTTTTAGTGTCCCCAAATAAATTCGGCTTTAAATATGATTTTCAATCTCTTGCCTCAGCTCTTTGATTTGTTCCTCGGTTATTGTGGTCATTCCGGAGCGTTTGCACTGCGACAGCTTATCGAGGTATTTTTTCGCCTTTTCATAATTACCGCGCTTAACCGCAATCTGCGCTCCGTGATAACAGCCCTCTATGAAGTTGTCGTTATTCTCCATAAGCTTATCGGAAACATTTTCCGCGTCCTCATAGCGTCCCATTTTATACAGGCACAATTCCAAATTATCGGCAATATCCCTGTTGTCGCTGTCATAATCATACGCCTCCTCGCACATAGCGAGAGTTTCCTCAAGCGGGTCGCCGTGGAGTATTTTTAAATATCCCAACAGTCCGTAAAGATTTGAGGTTTTAAATCCGCTTTCGTAAATCGACATAGCGTCGGAAAGCGCCTCGTCTATTCTTCCCTGCTTGTAATACACCATACACCTCTGCTGTTTCGCGAGATTTTTCTTTTCCGGCGCCAAATTTTTTACTCTTATTATCGGGTCGAGCACCTTTTCAGCCTCGTCGGCATAACCCGTTCTCAGAAGTATATACGCGTAGTACGTTTTCAGCTTTACATTTGTTCTGCCGGTGTCATACGCCTTTTTATACCATTCCCTTGCCGCGTCCTCGTCGCCCGCGGCGAACGCCTGATTTCCCTTTGTGGCGTAAAACGACGGCATAAAATGATATATTCCGTAAACAGCAATCGCGGCTACAACCGCGACGCCGAGCCATACGTTAAACTTAAACGCCAACGCGATAACAATAATTCCTAAAATTATATACAGTAAACTCATATCAATCTCCGCTCCTATCGTAATTTTTAACGTCCGAGGCGTTAAACAGAATAGGGAGGCTGTGTCAAGCCTCCCGTAAATAAGCTTTTAAAATTCAGCGGTGCCGACTGTTCTCGGGAACGGAAGAACGTCGCGTATATTGGATACTCCCGTAATATACATAACCGCTCTTTCAAAGCCGAGTCCAAAACCCGCGTGTTTATTTGTTCCGTACTTTCTCAGGTCAAGATAGAAAGCGTAATCCTCCTCTTTGAGTCCGACCTCTTTCATTCTTTCCACAAGCACGTCATAATTTTCCTCTCTCTGGCTGCCGCCGATAATCTCGCCGACGCCCGGCACAAGCAAATCCATCGCCGCAACCGTCTTTTTATCGTCGTTAAGTTTCATATAGAAAGCCTTAATTTCCTTAGGATAATCGGTTACAAACAACGGGCGCTTAAACACCTGTTCCGTGAGGTATCTTTCATGTTCGGTCTGCAAATCGCAGCCCCATTCAACCGGATAATCAAATTTAACCTTACCCGCCTTTGAATCCTCTTCAAGTATTCTGACCGCCTCCGTATACGTCACCTGAGCGAAGTCACTGTTTACAACGTGATTCAGCCTGTCAAGAAGTCCCTTATCTATAAACTGATTGAAAAACTGCATTTCCTCCGGAGCGTTTTCAAGGCAGTAATTTATGATATACTTCAGCATATCCTCCGCAAGCTCCATATCGTCCTGAAGGTCGGCAAACGCGATTTCCGGCTCTATCATCCAAAATTCAGCCGCGTGGCGCGTTGTGTTTGAATTTTCCGCGCGGAACGTGGGTCCGAAGGTATAAACATTGCGGAAAGCCATACAATAGGTTTCCACATTAAGCTGTCCGCTTACCGTAAGATTAGCCTGCTTGCCGAAAAAGTCCTTTGAATAATCAACGGTTCCGTCCTCATTTTTCGGAAGATTGTTAAGATCCATTGTTGTGACCTGGAACATCTCACCCGCGCCCTCGCAGTCGCTCGCGGTGATTATCGGCGTATGCACGTATACAAAGTTTCTCTCCTGAAAAAATTGATGTATCGCGTAAGCAATCATTGAGCGCACTCTGAAAACAGCCGAAAATGTGTTTGTGCGCGGTCTTAAATGCGCGATTGTGCGAAGATATTCAAAGCTGTGCCTTTTCTTTTGAAGAGGATGTTCCGGCGTTGACGCGCCGTCGATTTCAACGCACTGTGCCTTTAATTCAAACGGCTGCTTTGCCTCGGGCGTAAGCTCAAGTATTCCCTTTGCCGTTACAGCCGAACCGATATTCAGCTTTGACAGCTCAGCAAAATTATCAAGCTTGTCGGATTCGATTACTATTTGGAGATTTTTGAAAAAGCTGCCGTCGTTAAGCTCGATAAATCCGAAATTTTTTGAAATTCTTATGTTTCTTATCCAGCCCGATATTGTTATTTCCTTGCCGCCGTATTCGTCCGTGTTCCTGTACAGACTTTTTATAATCGTTTTCATAATTGCAAAATTTAGTCCTTTCAGTTATAGTAGATTAATTCCCTTTTCCGCGCAAGCCTCGCGCATTTCATCGGGCCATACCGATGCCTGCACCTCGCCTATATGCGCCTTGCCGAGCATAAACATACAAAGTCTTGACTGACCTATGCCTCCGCCTATTGTATAGGGAAGTTCTTTATTTACAAGTTTTTTATGGAAGTCAAGCTCCAATCTTTCCTCGCAGCCGGCAATTTTTATCTGAGATACGAGTGAATCCTCGTCAACTCTTATACCCATACTCGAAAGCTCATATGCCATATCAAGCAAGGGATAGTAAACTATTATATCGCCGTTAAGCTCCCAGTCGTCATAGTCCGGCGCTCTGCCGTCGTGCTTTTTGCCGGATTTAAGCTCCTTGCCTATCTGCATAAGGAATACCGCCTTTTTCTCGCGCAACAGCTTATTTTCTCTCTCCTTTGGGTCAAGGTCGGGATACATATCCTCAAGCTCCTGCGTCGTTATAAAGGTAATCTCCTCCGGAAAATTATTCTCAATCATCTTATAATTTTGACATACTCTGCTCTGCGTGGATTTCATCGCCGTATAAATCCTCTTGACATAGCTTTTTAAAGTGTCAACCGTTCTTTCCGACTTATTTATAACTGCCTCCCAGTCCCACTGGTCAACATACATCGAATGGAGGTTATCAACCTCCTCGTCGCGTCTTATCGCGTTCATATCGGTATAAAGTCCCTCGCCCGCGCCGAATCCGTATCTGCCGAGCGTCATTCTCTTCCATTTTGCAAGGGAATGTACTATCTCAAGCGTGGCTCCTCCGATACACGGCGCATCAAAAGCCACCGGACGCTCAACGCCGTTTAGGTTGTCGTTAAGACCTGTTTCCGGACGCACAAAAAGCGGAGCCGATATTCTCTGCAAATTTAATGCTGAAATAATCTCATGCTGAAACGTATCTTTGATAAATTTAATTGCCCTCTCTGTTTCTCGCCCGTCAAGCGCGGGCTTATAATTTTCGGGAATTTTCAGTGACATTGTTTTTATTCTCCTTTATCTGTTATTTCGATACTGTCAAGCGTCTGTTTGAAATTTTGACGTATGGCATCAAGATATTCTCTGCGCAGGCTGTCGCGCTCGGATAATTCCTCGTCCGTCAGACCGACCGTTTTTGCCTTTTTTGCAAGATGGTTTATTCTCTCAATTTTCTCTCTTTCCAAAAGATTACCTCCCAAAGAAAATATCACTATTTTTATTGTAACCTATTTTTATAAAAAATTCAAGTAAAACATACGGACAAAGTGCAAATTTAACACATTAGTCATAATATATATTACAAAAACGTTGAAAGGAGGCGTTTACAATGGGAGAATGCTGCGGAAACAACGGCGGATTCGGAGGCTGCGATTTTGATCTTGATATGATTCTTTGGGTTCTTATCATCATCGTTATCGTAACCTGTATGTGCAACAACTAAACGCGAATATTCATACATTTTAAGAAAGGCTGTATCAAAACCGATTTACCAATCGGCTGATACAGCCTCTTTTTCGCGATTTAAATCGGAGCGACGCTCTGCTTTGCTTGCAAGGAGCAGAGTGTGCGGCAGATTGCAATCCTGCGCAGGTGTACAACTTGCCTGCAAGGAGCAGGCTTAGACACTTTAGTGTCGCAGCCGCAGCCAAAAGCGTTAGCTCCTCAGGGTTTCAGAGGGGATTATTTTATAACCCTTACGCTTATAACGGAATCCATAGCGTTCAGCTTTTCAACAGCGTCGGCGGGAATTTCGTGGTCGGTATTGATTATTGTATACGCGATGTCGCCGCGTGATTTATTAATCATATCGGAAATATTTACGCTTGAAAGAGCGTCCGTAAACTTAGCGATTACATTCGGCAAATTCTTATGCGTAATTGTGATTCTGCCTACATTGCCGTCGGGAAGTGAGCAGTTCGGGAAGTTTACCGAATTCAGAATATTGCCGTTTTCAAGATAATCGGCAAGCTGCATAGCCGCCATAACGGCGCAGTTATCCTCCGATTCCTCTGTTGACGCGCCAAGATGCGGAATATTGATTATGCCCGGCTGATTAACCGTTTCGCTATCCGCAAAGTCAACAACGTAACGCGCAACCTTGCCATCTGCTATAGCCTGCTTAATATCGGCGTTGTTTACAAGACCGCCTCTTGCGAAGTTGAGTATCACAACGCCGTCCTTCATCTGCGCGATTGTTTCGGCATTGATTGTGTTTCTTGTGGAATCCATAAGCGGAACGTGAATTGTTATATAATCCGCAGCCGCGTAGACCTCCTCGGGAGTGTTTGCCTTCTTAACGTGTCTTGAAAGCTTTAAAGCCGAGTCAACCGACAGATACGGGTCGTAGCCGATAACATCCATACCGAGCGCGTAAGCCGCGTTTGCTACAAGAATACCTATCGCGCCAAGACCGATTATACCAAGCGTCTTGCCCTTTATTTCGCAGCCGGCAAAGTTTGACTTGCCCTTTTCAACCTGCTTGTCAACATCGTCGCCTGTAAGCGTGTTGGCCCATGCAACGCCGCCGATAACATCTCTCGACGCAAGCAGCATACCCGCTATAACAAGCTCCTTAACGGCGTTCGCGTTAGCGCCCGGAGTGTTGAATACAACTATACCCTTTTCGGTGCATTTATCCGTCGGGATATTGTTCGTTCCCGCGCCGGCTCTTGCAACCGCCTTTAAAGACGCCGGAAATTCCATATCGTGCATTTTATAACTTCTCAGAATAATGCCGTCCGCGTCGGCGTTTACATCGTCGGTTATTGTATAATTATCGCCAAGCTTATCAAGTCCGCATTTGGCGATTTTATTTAAGGTTAAAATATTAAACATTGTTATAATCTCCTTTTTCAAAAAGACGAGAACGGCATATTGCCGTTCCGCCTTTAAAATATCCCTAAAATATCCTTTTAATTACAGGTTTTCAGCCTCGAATTTCTTCATAAATTCAACAAGCTTTTCAACGCCCTCGACAGGCATTGCGTTATAAATACTTGCTCTCATACCGCCGACTGTTCTGTGTCCCTTAAGATTTACAAATCCGGCAGCCTTTGCCTCTGCGACAAATTTAGCGTCAAGCTCTTCATTTCCTGTTACGAACGGCGCGTTCATAAGCGAGCGGTCCTCGGGAACAACTGTGCCCTTGAACATTTTTGAAGAGTCAAGATAATCATAAAGAATCTTTGCCTTTGCCTCATTAATCTTCTGAAGTTCAGCTATTCCGCCCTTTTCCTTTATCCACTCAAGCACAAGCTTAAGAACATAAATGCCGTATGTAGGCGGTGTATTGTACATCGAGCCGTTATCCGCGTGTGTCTTGTAATCAAGCATTGTCGGCGTGATGTCCATAGCATCGCCGAGTAAATCCTCGCGCGCGATTACAAGCGTTACGCCCGCGGGACCGAGATTCTTCTGCGCACCCGCAAACAACAAACCGAATTTGCTTACGTCGATAACCTCCGACATCGCGCATGATGAAATATCCGCGATAAGAGGAATATCACACTGCGGCAGCTCCGTATAGCGTGTTCCGTAAATTGTGTTATTGTAGCAGATATAGAAATAATCCGCGTCGCTTGAGAAGTTTGACTTGTCAAGCTTGGGTATGTACGAAAAGGTCTTGTCTGCTGAGGACGCAACCCTGTTTACGGTAATATATCTTTCCGCCTCGGCAGCCGCTTTCTTTGCCCACTGACCTGTTATAACATAGTCAGCCTTCTTGTTCTTAGACGCAAGATTAAGCGGAATCATTGCGAACTGCGTACTTCCGCCGCCCTGCAAGAACATTACCTTGTAGTTATCGGGCACGTTCATAAGCTCTCTTACAAGCGCCTCGGCGCCGTCGATTATTTCCTGATAATCCTTGCTGCGGTGGCTCATCTCCATAACGGACATTCCACTCTTGCCGTACTCCAGCATTTCCTCCTGTGCCTTCTTCAAAACTTCCTCGGGAAGCATTGACGGTCCGGCAGAAAAGTTATAAACTCTACTCATTGCTTTAGCCTCCAAAATTTATTGTATTAATTTACGTTCTTTATTATATCTCAAAATTCAACGTCCGTCAATACAAATTAACTAAACTATGATAGAAAATTAACAGATTTTTCGGGTTTTTTTATATCAATTTGTATAATTATCCAAGGCTGTGGCTATTGCCCAGGCTATTTTTGCCTGATATTCTTCGTCCGAAAGCTTTTTTTCCTCCTCCTCATTCGACAAAAATCCGCACTCCGCCAATATCGCCGGCATAGGCGGATCCTTCATTAAAAATAATTTCTCATCGGCAGTCTTTACCGCGTGAGTTTCGGCTCCGGTCACCTCGGCTATATTCTCCTGTATACGCTTTGCGGTTTCCTCCGCCTCGGGATGGGATTTCGCGTAAAAAATATGCAGTCCGTGAACGCTGCCGTCGCTGAACGAATTCATATGTATGCTCAAAAACAAATCCGCGCCGCTTTCTTTCATTATTTCAAGGCGCTTGTTCATATCCGACACCTTCATTTCACGTATCGTTTCGGCGCTTTCGTCCTGTAAGCCGTAGTCGCCGCTGCGCGTCAGAATAACCTCCGCGCCTCTGGCCTCCAGCACCTCTTGCAGCTTTTGCACTATCGCAAAATTTATATCCTTCTCTATTGTCCCGTTTACCCCTACCGCGCCGCCGTCCGGCTCGCCGTGTCCGGCGTCAAGCACTATCTTTAGGGTGTTTTCCGAAAATGTTTGACTGCTTTCATATTTTTTAATTCCAAAAAATGAAATAATCACTGCGATAATTATAAGTATAACCGCCGCGATATACCTCCTTGTCACAATCACAACGCACCATTCCCTTCACAAAATATACTACATTTTATGAAGAAATCCCGCCGCGTATACAAATAAAATAAAGCGCGGACGGTTACAGCCGTAACCCGTCCGCGCCGGCTTTATAATTGCCTATTTAATTTCCGATAAATCAACTCCGCCCAAATAATACAGATTTTCATATCCGAGATATTTAAGGCTTGTATATGACTGACTGCTCCGCTTGCCCGTCGAGCAATAAACCGCGACCGGTGCGGATTTGTCCTTTATGAAATCCTCCGCTATGGCGTGTATATCCATATACGGTATGTTTATCGCTCCGGCAAGGTGAGCGCGGTCATATTCGCATCTTTCGCGCACGTCAACAAGATAGCCTCCGTTTTGTGCAAGCTCCTTTGCCTCGTCCGCAGTTATTGTGCGCATTTCCTCGGCTGAGGATATGTCCTCCTCATATTTATCGGGTACCTCCTCCGCATTTTCGCTCTCTATCACGAAAACGGCGGCGCCGCGCGGATTTATGCGCCTCGCTATTTTATTTTCGCGCGGCATATCCTTATGCAAGCACACATCGCGCACGGAAATAATCTCTCCTGCCAATCCCGCCTCGGATAATTCAAGCTCCATATCAAGCGGAGCATCACTTCTGTTTAAAAATGCCACAGCTTTTTTATTTGAATTTTTCTTTCCCAAGTCCTTTATCCAAATTTCTCCGAGCAGCTCGCCCGAATTATCCGTAAAGTCCTTAATTGCATACGCCTGCAAGCACGCGCTGTCCTGATTAATTTCAATCAATTCCTTGTTTTTCAATATATTGAGCGTGGAGTCCGAAATCTTTGTAAGGTCGCAGCCTATCATAAGCGGCGTGGACATCATACACCACATCGCAAAATGCGTCTTTTCCTCCTCTTCGCTCATTCCGTTGCCGAGCTGCATCATATCGAGGTCATTGATATGTCCCGGACCGCAGTATTTCCTAAGACCCTTTATATTGTCAATCTGGTGTATTACCGACTTGAAATTCGGAACAATATCCGCGCCGGTACGCCACGAATCGGCAACCTGCGCCGCCCATGCGCCCGGGAACTGCCAGCGGCATATATTGTACACTATCGTTCTGCCGGTTCTTTCTCGGATTTCATCTATGATTTTTCCGATTTTTCCGTACTGCTCCTCCTCGTCAAGTCCGAGGCGCACTCCGCCGCACCAGTCCACCTTTATGAAGTCAAAGCCCCATTCCTCAAGGTACATTTCAAGGTCCTGCTTTTCATATCCGTAAAGTCCGGCATTTTCTCCGTTTTTTCCCTCGCCGTCATAATAGAATCCGCAGGTGTTGTCGCCCGCGTCGGAATATATGCCGGCTTTCAGTCCCTTTTTATGGGCGTAATCCGCTATTACCTTTACGCCGTTTGGAAATCGTTCGGAATGAATTTTTAAAACTCCGTTTTCATCGCGTCCGCCGAAAAATCCGTCGTCCATATTTATATAATCATATCCGCAATCGGATAATCCTGTGCCTATGAGCGCATCAATCTGCTCTTTCATTATTTTTTCGTTTATATCCGTCCTGAAACAATTCCAGGACGCCCAACCCATAATGGGAGTTTTTCTGTTGTTTGATTTCATAAAGCTCCTCCTAATATTTTATCTTCCGAGCGTTTTCAACAGCTCCTCCGCCATTTCCTCCATATCGGAAACCGTGCCCGCCTTAACGGCGGATTTTATTGTAACCGTTTTATCAAGAATATTGATATTCTTCATCTGCTCCAGTGCGGCGCGCATATGCTTTGCCGCCATCGGTCCCCATGAACCGTTTTCAATAAGCGCG
>MSHM01000006.1 GCA_001941225.1 Oscillospiraceae bacterium Zagget12 | reverse complement strand
TGGTGTAACACATCTATTGTAAACCTACAGATGGAAATTAAATGTGTCACACGTTTATTGCGGTGGTAACGGAAATTAGGGACAAGAACGGCGGTTCAAAATATTTGCATACCAAAAAGACGGCTATCCGATTTAATTCGGATTGCCGCCTTTTTGGTGTATGTGTCAGCATTTAGATGGATTTTAGCCGTATAAAAGCTATGGTTTTGGAACTTGAAACCTGTGAGGTAATGTATTTTGATGTCCGACCTTGAAATTGGGGTTTCAAGTGCTGACGTTATGCTATTTTAATACAACATTTTTATCGTTAAATACTTCAAAGGTGGAAATTTAGAACACAAACAAACCGCATAAAAGCCGGAGTTTCGGAGCGTAATTCGATGAAGTGATATACTTTTACCTTAACCTTAAAATCAAGATTCTATCGTTCCACTCAATATAATCATCGTCCCATAATCATTGATACCGCTCCTATCACTGCCAAATGCACGGGGTAGAACCAATAGAAGAAATACTTCATATTCCGTTTTCCGCGCTCCCCATTATATGCCGCGAGCAGAGGGAGGGAGAGCAGGCTTATATATTGATTTCCTCCCCGTTGCCACGACAACAAAAGCAGACCTATCGAAAAGCCCAAAAGGGGCATATGCTTATTCCGACTTGAATATCCGCCAAAAATTTCAGCGAATACCGGAATAAACACGCCGCAAATTCCGTAGTCAATATATACAAGCGAACAAACAACAGCTGCACCGCAAATACAGCCTATGGCGACAGCCGCACCGAATATTCGGTTGCCACCGTGAATTTGCGATTTGAAAAATTGCAAGGCATAGATTACGCATATCGAAAGCGACATTGTTATCAAAATATTTCCGTATATTTCGCCTTCATAGATGTAATATACCGCCATACAGAGAAGTCCGAGCAGAAAAATCCGTGCAAGATATTTCGGTTTGCTATGCGTATACTTGCACCCCTCATAGATAAAGAATGCGAAAATCGGGAAGGAAAGCCTGCCGATTATCCGCAAAATATCAAGCTGTGGGAACAGCTCAACGCCAACGTGATCCGCCGCCATAAAAACAGCGGCAATGACCTTTAGCTGATTCTGTGTAAATCCGCCGAATTTTTCCCTGTTTGCTTTTATCATTTTCATAATTAAGATACCTGTTCAAACTGACTGTTATAGAGCTCCGCGTAAAATCCGTTTTTCTTTAACAGCTCCTCGTGGCTGCCCTGCTCGACAATATCGCCATTGCGCATTACAAGAATGAGGTCGGCATTCTTTATTGTCGATAGACGGTGCGCGATTACAAAGCTTGTGCGTCCGCTCATAAGCCTATCCATTGCCTGCTGAGTGAGCATTTCGGTGTTCGTGTCAACGCTTGAGGTCGCCTCGTCCAATATCAGCATAGGACTGTTTTGTATCATCGCGCGAGCGATCGTCATAAGCTGCTTTTGACCGGCGGATATGGCGGTGTTGTCGCTTAAAACGGTGTCATAGCCGTGCGGCAGCGCGCGTATAAAGTTATGTATTCCGCACGCCTTGCATGCCTCAATCATTCGCTCTTCCGAAACATTTTCGGTATTGTAAAGCAGATTTTCCCTGACCGTTCCCTCAAACAGCCAAGTGTCCTGCAATACCATTCCGAATTGACTGTGTACGTTGCTGCGGGGTATATCCTCGGTCGGAACACCGTCAATTAAAATCTGTCCGCCTGTCGGCTCAAAAAAGCGCATTAGAAGATTTACCATAGTTGTCTTGCCCGCACCCGTGGGACCTACAATCGCCGCCTTTTGTCCCGGTTTTACCTTTACGCTGAAATTGTGGATAATCTCCTTTTCGGGCGCGCTCGGGTACGCGAATTTTACATTTCTAAACTCAACCTCGCCGCGTGTTCTTTTTATGCGTTTCGTCTTTGCGGATTCGTTTTCCATTTCGTCCTCCGACAAAAATTCAAATACGCGCTCCGATGCCGCCGCGCAGGACTGCACCTGCGTCATTGCCTGCGAAATCTGCCTAAGCGGCGACTCAAACAGACGGGTGTAAATCAAGAACGCCGTGATTACGCCGAACGTAATCTGTCCGTTTAGGATAAGCGCCGCGCCGACAACACAGACCGCAACATAGCCGAGATTGCCGATAAAAGCCATAAGCGGCTGCATAAGTCCCGACAGAAACTGCGAGCGGAAGTTCGCGTTTTTAACCGCGTGATTCATACCGGAGAATTTGCCTTTTACCTCGTCCTCTGCGTTCAAGATTCGGATAACATCATGACCCGCGTACATTTCCTCAATGTAACCGTTCAGCTCGCCGAGGCTTTCCTGTCTTGCCTTAAAATATTTCTGCGAGCGGCTCATAATCAGTAGCATAAGAACAAGTCCGATAAGCGTCGCGGCAACCGTCGTCGTGCCCATAATCCAGTTTGTGCAGTACATCATAATCAGACAGCCGACAAACTGCGCCGCCGCCGTTACAAGGTTTGAAACGCTGTTCGCCATAGCCTGACCTATCATATCGACATCGTTCGTCATTCTCGACAGGACATCACCCGCGGCGTTGCCGGAAAAGTATTTAAGCGGCAGCCGGTTTATTTTCGTATAAATATCGGCGCGAAGTCGTTTTGCGGTTCTCTGCGTCACGGTCTGCATAATGTAGTGTTGAACAAAATTGCACAGCGCACTCGCGAGGTAAATACAGACGAGCAATGCCGCAACACCCAAAATTCCGTTCATATCTATTCCGTCATTCTCGTGCGCGGCTTGGTATTCATCACTTAATGTGACGTTTGCGATTATCTCTTGGGTAAGATTGTTATCTGTGTCCGTGAGGTCAAGCTCGGATAAATCCTCGCCCTCCGGAAGGTAATCGGAAATATCAATATCACCGTTCGCTATTTGATTTTGTATATCCGCTGCGATTTCCATGGACGATGCACCGCCCGAAAGTCCGTCATAAATATAGTCGGTCAGGCGGCTTATCTGGTTGGGACCCACTATCGTAAATACCGCGCCGACAGCGGCAAGCACCAACGCGAAAACGATAATTCCCGCCTGATTTCTGCAATATGAAATAAGCTTTGTGAGTGCGCCTTTGGTGTCCTTTGCTTTTTCGCCCGCGCCCATACCTCTGCCCATAGGGCCTCTTCTCATAGGTGCGGACGGCCTGTTGTTTGTTTCTGCCATAATACAAAACCTTCTTTACGCGTTCGCCGCCAGCTCGGATTCCGACAACTGCGACAGGGCAATTTGACGATATACGCTGCAATTTTTCATAAGCTCGTCATGCGTTCCGATTCCCGCAACCGCGCCGTTATCAAGCACCACAATTCTGTCCGCGTGGCGAATGGTGCCTATTCTCTGCGCCACGATTAAACAGGTCGTACCCGCCAAATCCGTTTTAATGCGCTGTCTTAAAATTCGGTCTGTCTTATAGTCAAGCGCCGAGAACGAATCATCGAAAATTAGAATCTCCGGCTTTCTCGCGACAGCCCTCGCGATTGCAAGACGCTGCTTTTGACCGCCCGACACATTGGAACCGCTTTGCGAAATCCGGCTGTCCGCGCCGTCCTCCGTAGCGTGAACAAACTCCGCTGCCTGAGCGGTGTCGAGCGCGTTCTCAACGTCTGCGTCGGTCATTTTATGCCCGCTTTTTCCAAAGGTTATATTGCCCTTTACGCTGTCGGCAAAAAGCGTTGCCTTTTGCGGGATATAGCCTATCTTTTCATAGAGCGTTTCAAAGCTGTACTTTGAAATATCCTTTCCGTCAAGCATAACAGTGCCATCCGTGGCATCGTAAAGCCTTGCGGCAAGACCGACAAGCGTTGATTTACCTGAACCTGTCGCGCCGATAAAGGCGACTGTTTCGCCCTTTTCGGCGGTGAATGAAATATGCTTTAGGCAATCCTCCGATGCATCGGGATAGCGGAACGACACGTTCTTAAATTCAATACTTCCGCTTTCCTTTGACTCGGTTTCCTTGCCCTCCTTTACAGCAATATCGCAGTCGATAACCTCATTTATACGGTTAGCCGATACCTGTGCGCGCGGGAGGAGCATAAATATCATCAGTAGCATTACAAACGACATAATGACATAGAGCGCATAGGAGCTGAACGAAACAACCTCGCCGAGCATTTCCGACCGTGCCGTAACGGAGGTCATAATCTCGGCTATCGTGCCGCTCAAAGGCACCTTAATCGCGTTTATAAGCAGCGCGCCGACATAGTAAATCCCAACCGAAACGCAGCTTTGAACGAACATCATAATAGGCGCAAGAAACGCCATTCCTCTGCCGGTGAAAAGCTGTGTCCCCATAAGAGCGTTATTCGCCGTTTCAAATTTGTTCTCCTGATATTCCTCCGCGTTAAACGCGCGTACAACGCGGATACCGCTTAAATTTTCGTCCGTAATTCGGTTTACATCGTCAATCTGTTTTTGCACAATGCGGAATTTCGGAATCATAATGCCGAGAAGTGTAATCATAGCGCCCACGATTATCACTACCGCCGCCGCGACAACTGCCGATAGCTGCCAACTTTTGCCGAGTATCTTGATTATCGCCCATATCGCCATAATAGGCGCGCGGAGCATCATTTGAAGTCCCATTGCTATTATCATCTGCACCTGTGTAATATCGTTTGTTGTGCGCGTGATAAGGCTCGCGGTTGAAAATTTCTTAATCTCGCCGCTTCCCATTGACGTGACCTTGTCGAACAGCTTTGCGCGGACATCAAACGAAAAGTCCGCCGCAATCGTAGCGGCAAGGTACCCGACCACCACGGTTAAAATCGCACTGCATACGGCGCAGGCGAGCATTTGTCCGCCGGCGGAAAAATACTGTGAAAGCTCCGTAACCTCACTGCTAATCAAAACCGTTATTTTTGCCGTATAATCCGGCAAACGCAAATCAAAATACACCTGTCCGCAGACAAGAAACAGGCATAAAAGAGCCAACCACCTGTCCTTGGTTTTCATATTTCCAAAAATATGAAACATATTCATTTCTCCTCTTATTACTTGCTGAATTTATTTTTGTTCGCAGGAAAAATTTCTGCAAAATTCTCTGTAATTGCGGTCGTTATCCGCGCGGCAAAGGACAGCGAAATCGACGTTGTCAAACATATGCCCTCTATCGGAAAGCTCACGAAACGCGCGGTAAAATAAATCCGAAACCATCGCCGCGTCGTTGCCGAACACGCCGCACCCGAACGCGCCCAAAATCAAGTGTCGATAGCCCTGCGACGCGGCAACAAGCAACATACCGCAAATACGCTTGTAGAGCATATCCCTGTATTCGTCCTCGCTCATTCCCTCAAGTCCGAGCCGCACCATAGGCGCGGCGCAGCTCATCACGGCAATTTCAAAGGGTTCACTCAAAATTTCCGACGCGGAATCCTTTATTACCTCCACATTCGCCGACATCATAACCGCGTCGGATGCCATATGCGTTTTGAGCGCGTTGTTGTATTCATAATACTTTTTCGCATCCTCACTTTCGAGAGATAAGAGAAGAGACGTTCTGCGGCAAAGCTCCTCCTCTTGAGCGGCGGCTCCGTCGCGGACGCGCCCGCCCGGGCGCGTCGGACTTGCCATATTTAAAACAAGGATTTTCGGCTCGGATATTCCTTGCACTTTTAAAGCCATATACCTTTTTCGAGCAAGTTCAAGAGTGTCGATATTCTCACAACCGAAAATACAGCCGTTAAGGCACGCTTGGTTTTCGCTTGCTTTTGCAGAGTCCCTCAAATTATCCATATCGCTCGGTAAAAACACCTGTACTTGCCGCATTTCCTCGGGCGACAAACGCAGTCGTACCTCTTTCCCGTCCTTTGGATAACCGCCGGCTTTTAAAATATTCAGTGTATCGTCCAATATCCCGATATTCCGCTGCTTTCGCTCCGCTTTTTGCCGCTCTCTTTCGCGTATTTCCGTATCGGACAGACCTTTATATTCCGCCTCGCGCATTTGAGCCGCGAGCCGTTTCATTTTTTCCTCATCAGATAATTGCTCAGTCATTTTCCGTCCCGCCTTTCCTTGAGCGCCCGAAACACATCATCGCAGTTCTCGCGGATATTCAATACCGCCGCGTGGTCAAAAACCGTATGCCCCGGATTTATTTGAACGATTACCGCGTCATTTCTGTGATAGCTCCAATATACGCTCCCGTAATTTCCGCGCGTACCTATCGCGAGAATTAAATCCACCTCGCCAATCCATTTTTGCGCCTTTTTAACGTCCCTGTCCCAAAGTCCGATATGAGAGTATAAGGGCCACGGGAGGATCATCCCGCCGCATTCCTTGCACACGGGCAGCTCGTCTTGATTCCATATCTCGTAACCGTCATAATGCCTGCCGCAGTCGGCGCAGCAATTAACTTGAACGCTCCCTTGAATTTCTGCGACGTTTTCGGAACCCGCAATCGTATGCATACAGTCCACGTTCGTTGTGATAATCCCGATGAGCTTGCCGTCCTTTTCCATATCGGCGAGGGCATAGTGACTTAAGCTCGGTTCGTATCGGAACATAGAGTCCAAATAGGTATGCAAAAATGAGTTGTCGCCGTTCTCCAAGTCACGCGCGCCGCCGCGGTGTGTTGAACGAAAAAGCTGACCGTATGTCAAGCCGCCGCCTCCGACGGAAATGCCCGCGCCGGTAGTTGCGACTATGCGTTCGCTTTTGTCAATATATTCCGACAGCCGCCGTATTTTGTCATTATCGCGGCTTACTCCCGAAAAAAGCATAAAATTACCCCTCCTCCGTATGATTCATAACCGCGTCAAGCACATCGGCGGCGTTCGCTCTGATATTAAGGTCGGCAGCCGCATCGAATTTTGTTTCGCTCGGATTGATTTGTACAATTCTTGCGTTCGGACGTATGCGGCTCATATATTCCTCGCTCCGAAATCCCGTCGTGCCGATAATAATCGCCAAATCCGCCTCGGCAATCATATCTATCGCTTTCTGCATAGCCGTCCGCAAAACAGCGTCACGAATATTGCTTTCGGTGTAAAAGCTTGTAGGCATAATTGGCGCGCCGCATTTTTCACAGCGCGGCATATGACCTTGATTCCATACGTTGTAATCATAGCTGCGGCTTTGGCAGTTTATGCAAATATTATCGGCAAAGCTCCCTTGAAATTCCGCGACATTTTTTGAACCCGCGACAGTGTGCAGACAATCCATATTTTGAGTTACAATGCCGAAAATCTGTCCTCTGCGTTCCAGCTCGACAAGCTGTTTGTGAACCGTACTCGGTCCCTTAACAAAGGTCGCGTACAAAAACGCGTCCCACATTACAGCATAAAATTCCTCGGGATTTTTGCTGATATACGATTTAGAAAACACCCGCCGCGAATTTAACATACCGACACTTTGTTTCAATCTCCGCATACCGTATAGATATGAAATACCCGCGCCGGTAACGGCAACCGTTTTGCCGCTTTGCTCCATAAATTCGTTTAATTTGAGGTATTCGTCTTTCATTTCAAATCATCTCCTTTGCAGCGGAATATTGATTAAAAATTATGCCTTTTCTTTAAGCCATTGCTTAACAGCCGCCTCGTCCGCCTTATTCATACGAAGTCCCGAATGAACATTCGCGCCCTTGAGCGCGTCTTTCAGGAGCGCCGCCGCCGAATCAATGCCGCTCATACCGCTTGTGCAAAACGGAAAAACCGCCTTGCCGCTGAAATCGTACTGCGATATAAACGACATAACGAGCTGCGGGCATTTACCGTACCAAATCGGAAAGCCAATCAAAATACGGTCATAGACCTCGAAATTTTTCACCGTGTCCGTCACATTTGGCAGCTCGTTTTGTGAAAATTCCTTTCGGGCAATACCCAAAGCCGTGAAATAATTTCCGTAATTCTTTTCGCCTGTAATCTCAAACAGGTTTCCGCCGGTAATTTTTTGAAGTCTTTGCGCCGCTTTCTTTGTTGCGCCGCCTCTTGAATAATAAGCAATCAACGTTTTCATTTTTCATTCTCCCTTCGATTACTCTAAAGCCGAAAGTACGCACATAAATGCGGGCTTTCGGCTATGGTTGGTTTTTATATAATTTTTATATAATCGCTCTTGCGCGGCTTAGGCTGCGGTTCTTCGCCCTCGCCGTAGCCCAAAATACAGTTTGCCACACCGACATAATTTTCATTAAGTCCCCATTCCTTTAAGAGTGCGATACCCTCGGCGGAGGAGAATGTTTCTTTTGCCCTATAAATAAAGCAAGAATCCACACCTATCGCGTGAGCGGCGTTTAAAAGATTTCCCGCGACAAGGCAAGCGTCCTCAAACCATGTCGGCACCAATTCTTTATTGCCGAAAACTATGGCAACAGCCGGCGCACCGTAAAACGGGTCAATTTCTCTGCCCATTACGGCGGCATTCATTTTACTGATTTTCTTAACCATCTCCGGCGACTTTACAAGCACGATAACCGGCGACTGACTTCCCATTCCCGTAGGCGCGTATGTTGCCGCCTCAAGAATGGCGTTTAGCTTTTCGTCCTCCACGGGACGGCTTGAATAGCTCCTTACGCTCCTGCGCGTTTTTAAATTTTCAAGTGCAATGTTTTCCATTTTATAAGACCTCCGCATATATTTTTTGCCGCCCTTGCGCGACATATGTTGTGTATGTTATTATTCTACAACGCTTAAATCGGTTTATCAAGCAACAATATCAAACAAATGTCGCACGATAACGTGACTTCGCTTGATTTTACGCGACACCTGTTGTATAATGATAAAAACACATTGAAACAAGGAGGGAATAATCGTGAAAAAACAGCCCGAGGTTACGGATTTAACGAGAGAATCGTTTGTTACGGCATTTTTTCAATTAGCGGAAATAAAGAATATCAATCAAATCACCATTCGTGAGATAACTAACCGCGCGGGATATAACCGCACGACCTTTTATCGGTATTTTGAAGACGTTTACGCGCTGATAGAATATGCCGAGGATGAATTTATGAAAAACGCGCGGAATATTTTAAGCGAGCATTACAATGAAAACTCCATTGGTGAAAGACGGTTTTTCGAGGTTATGATTAGCTGTTTTCACGAAAACAAGGCGCGGATAACCGTACTGATGTCGGAGCAGAACCGCGCGCATTTTTTAAGGCGAATACGGGAAAATATGCCGAATAATCTGTATAAGGGAAGTGATGACACTCCTAAGATAAGAGTTGTAAAGGATATGTACTTTTATGGCATTATGCACGTGGTGCTTACCAACCTGCAAAGCAAGGACGCGCTCCCCGATGAGGATTTGCTGGATATTATTCAATCGCTGTTTGCCGGCTGGTATCTGCCGACAATGACGGAGGAGAATTAAAACGACACTTTCCTTGATATTGTTGCTTGATGATTGATTTTGTGAATGTTATACTGTAATCAATAAGATTATCGGTCAATTTCGTAGAAAGAGGAGTTGTAAACAATGAGCAGTATCAAAATGACAAGCGGTCAGCATAACACAATATTGTTGGATAAAGACGGCAAGGTTTGGAGTTGGGGACATAATCAATACGGTCAAAACGGCAACGGAAAAAAGACCGGAATGAACCCGAACCCAATTCCCGAGCCGGTTATCCCATCTTGGGGAAAGAACGTGAAAATCACAGATATTTGTGCCGGACATAATCACGCGGCGGCGCTTGACGAGAACGGCAGTGTTTGGTATTGGGGTTGGGATAACTTCGCGGCTCCGCCGTTCCCCGGCGCGGCGGTTATCGGCGGAAAGGCGGTGCCGGAGCGGATTTCGATATGCAATGTCTACGGCAAGGAAATGAAAATCACGCAAATAGCGGGCGGCGGTTGGAATATGCTCGCGCTTGATGAGGAAGGTACGCTGTGGTCGTGGGGCAGTAACGGATTCGGTCAGCTTGGCGTTAAGGCTCTCGATATTGGAATGGGCGCAAATTCCGCACTTTTTGCTCCGGAGCCGGTTGATGTACTGCCGGAGGGAATTAAAATAAAATCCTTTGCCGCAGGCGGCCAGCACGTTGCGGTTCTTGACGAGAACGGCGAGGTTTGGACTTATGGTTGGAACCAGCACGGACAGTTGGGCAATGCGAACGTCAAAACGGGACTTAACGCCTATGAAAAAATCGCCGTAAAGGTTGACGGACTTCACGGAATTACAAAGGTTTCCGCGAGCTATTATCATACAATGGCGATGGATGAGGCGGGTAATGTCTACGCGTGGGGTTCGAATCAATACGGTCAGTTGGGAAACGATGCGGTTCCCTCGGGGCCGGATAATCCCGCGGCTATGAGCGCGGTGCCCGTGCCCGTTACGGGACTTGACGGCGCAAAGGCGGCGGATATTGCCGCCGGATATGCGCACTCGGTCATTTTGGATAAGGACGGAAACGTATGGTCTTGGGGATATAATCTTTACGGTCAGGTCGGCGTGCCAAATGTAAGCTGCGGCGATTTTTTGTCATATATGAAGAAGCCTATGAAACTTTGCGAATGGAAGGACGAGCGGGGAAATAACAAGGACACAAAAATCAAGAGCATTATGTGCCTGACGAATCACACGATGGCGGTTGACACCGATGATAATGTGTGGGGCTGGGGATTTAACCGCTACGGTCAGCTCGGCAATGGGGAGAGCGATGATATGAACCCAACGCCGACACTTGTTATGTGGCAGCTCGGCACGGATATTTCGCCGGAGCCGTTCGCACTCGCGCACGTCACCGCCGCAGATGAAAGCGGTGAATTGCAAGTTGAGCAGGCGGGATTTCATGCGACTGTATACGCCGACTTCGGCAAGACCTCGGGTATGTTAAAGGACATAACGCTGAAATTTACCGACGCGAAAGAAAACAATATTTTTGCGAACATCAAAAAGGACGACGTGAGAATTATGGAGGACAGATATGCCGTCGCATTCGCAAGTCATGTGCATATGGATTTTGAGAATGACGGAAAAACCGTCTCGCTCGGCTTGAAACTCCGTGATAAGGAAAGTTACGATACGCCAAAGACGGTTAAGCTGCGCTTTGTGAATGAGTATAACGAGTTCGGTATGCCGGTAAAATATGATGTTTATTACATAACATTCGCGGCACTGAAACAGTGACATAAGGAACCGGCGGCTGCGGCTTTAGATATAACTCCGTCGCGAATGCTGCTCCGCTCTCTGCGGACGGTTTCGAAATCCTCCGGCGGGATACAGACAAACTCAACCCACGGTTGTGAAAAACAATCCGATTTGGGTATGGATTTCTTATTTTTCGTGTGCTATCATATTATCATAACGGCGCTGTTAAATAAATTTCAAGGAGTTATGAATATGGACATAGGAGCAAAAATCAAGGAGTTGCGCAAAAAACGCGGCATCACGCAGGAGCGGCTTGCGGAATATCTCAACATATCGCCCCAGGCGGTTTCAAAATGGGAGAGCGGAATATCTCTTCCCGACATCACCTTTGTTGCGCCGATAGCCGCTTTTTTCAAAGTAAGCACCGATGAATTGTTATCGTCTGACAGGAGCGTTATCGATTTAAACCTGCGGCAATACAAGAAAAAGCTTGAGGAACTGACATTGAATTATGATTACGGCGGAGTTGCCGAATTATGCCGCGAGGTTTTAAAGGAATATCCCGGGCAATATGAATATATGATAAGATTGGCAGGCACTATCTTGAATGAAAAGCCGCTTACTCCGAATATGACAGAGGAGGTCATATCGCTTTGCGAGGCTGTGTTGGAGGATTGTTTGGATGAAAATTTGCGGGTGGAGGCAAAAGGAATACTGGCTTTTGCTTATTCGCACATTGACAGAAAGGAGGAGGCTTTAAAGCTCGCCGAAACCTACGTCAGCTTTTACGATTCCAAAGAATTTATGACAGAGCTGATTTTACGCCATGCAAAGGATAAACCGGCATTGATAAAGCAAACTCAAAGCAATATTGCCATGCTTGCCGACAAGATGGTCAGCGAGCTTATATATTTATCTTCAAACGGCTATATGGGCGAACGCTTGACCTTAGATGAAAAAATATGCTTTGCGCAAGCGGCTTTGAAAATTTACAGTGCGATTTTCTGCGAGGGACACACGGCAAAAAGCAACGGGCGGTTCAGACATATTTATGAAAGAATGTCAGAGCTGTATTGCTGTAAGGGAGATAAGGAAAAAGCGATTGAAAATTTGCGTCTTGCTGCTGAATCGGCAATAGCCTATGATAAGCAGATAGGCAGTAACGAAAAGTATACGTCAATATTTGTTTGCGATTGCGAATGTTGGCACGGCGAATATTCCGATGTGGTAAGACTGCTTCAGCTTATGGAGGAACGTAAATCATTTGATTTTCTACGCAATGAGCCGGAGTTTGTGTCGCTTAAGGAGCGTATGGAAAGTAAAGTAAAGGATTTGAGTGTATAGGTGCGGGACATTTGCGCATAGATTATAAATATCCGACAGGCTGAGCTTGCCGAATATTTTGTCATTAAAAAGAAAATGAGCGCAAGCTCATAATTGCAAAAAGCTGTCGGTGACAGGTTTTTGCTCACAGCCGAATCAATGAGCTTGCTCATTTTGCATTGGCAACAATGCCGTTGTAAACGTTCAAGTTTGCAACTCGGCTGTACGGTCGATGAGCTTTAGCGAATTGACCGCACGCTCTTGAATAAGTCGGCTTTTCATAAATATTCAACAGACATCGAGTCTGTTGAATATTTTGCTGTTTGCTTTGCAAACGCATCACGTCCTCGCTTTTCGCTCTTTCTCGCGGTCGCGCATTTGCGTTGCCGAACGCCGAAACGATATACGTAACATTGCCGACCGTTCTCTTGTACGGCTCGGCTATCTTGATAAAATTATCGGACATAAAAATGCTCCTCTCGTAAATTTATTTGCAAGCCTTCTTGCGCCATACATTCTATGACAACGGGAGCAAAAACTCATTGAGCGCGGATTGAGCGAAAATTGAGCGAATAAAAAAAGACCCCGCAACCGATTTTACGATTGCAAGGTCTTATCGATTTTATGATTATTTAAAAATTTCAAAATAGCACATCTACAGCTTTAGCAGATATAAATACGAATTTCTATCGGGATATTCATACTGAAACGGAATCTGTTCATTCGTTATTCGTTTGAATCCCGCTTTTTCATAAAAACGGTGTGAAGTCTTTGCGACAGCTGGCGTATCAAGTAGAGCTTGCTTATAGTTATTTTCTTTCAAATAAGAAATAACAGTCTCATATAAAGCCAATCCGATTTTCTTGTTTCGCCAATCCGCTCTCACAAAAAATTTCTTTAAAACAGCGTTTCCATTGCCGTAATTCATAAAAGCAAACGTGCCTATCACTTCGTTATTTTCAACCGCTATCCAAAATCCGCCGCCGTTCTTTTCATAAAAAAGCGGAATATCAAGCAAATCCGGCTGTTCTTCGATAGACAGTGCAATTCCCGCTTCCTCATTTTGAATATGTAAAATCAGGTCAATTATTTGCTGCCTATATTGCTCTTGATAACGGCAAATTTCCATTATAAATTCACTCCAAACTGTAGTTTTTATTTCAGATTCATTCCGTCACTGAACGCGTTCCCGACTCTTTCGGTTACTTTGTAATATCCGTGTGTGTACGGGTCAAACGCAATAGCCGATACCTTTTCAATATCGACATTATCACCGTTCATAACGCTTTCGTCGGCGGTTACATTAACAACCTTTCCGACTACTCCGCAGCCGTATTCGCCGTCCTGATATTCGATAAATTCACATTCCATACAGATAGGAAATTCATTTATAACGGGCGCGTCAACATTGGCGGATTTTGTTGAGGTCAATCCGCTCTTTGCGAATTTGTCTGACATATTATTGCCGGAAACTACGCCGAAAAAGTCCGCTTCAACAACGTGCGCCGCGTCCGCAATGCTTACCGTAAAGGCTTTTCTTGCCTTTATGTTCCGGACCGTTTTATGTGTTTCTGTGAGATTGAGAATCACGTGGTCGCGTTCAAGCATAGTACCCCAAGCGGCGTTCATAACATTTACACTGCCGTCCTTGTTGTACGTTGCTATCATAAGCACCGGCATAGGAAAAATCGCTTCGGTTGTCTTGATATTTTTTCTCATTATAGGTTCCTCCTCATAAATACTCTATAAATATTATACCACTACCGCACAAGAAAAGCAATCCATTAAGACTGTTTTTCTGTGCAATAATTGAGGAATTTTATTTGTCCGACATCTTCGTATTATCAATTATTTAAATAAAAACTAATCAATTCATACTCAATTCGCGCTCAATGAAAAATCTGTCGGTCTATCATATACTAACGGTATAACATATTTGACAGAACATTGCCATAAACGATTTTGTAAATTCGTTCGACAAATATATTGCCTTTTCTCATAATCGGCGGTATAATGTAAGTAAGCAAAATGTTTTGGATTGCTGTTCGGAAAGGATTAAGATTATGAAACAGCAATTAAACAAAACAACTGCTCTTTATTGCAGGCTTAGCCGCGATGATGAGTACCATGGAGACAGTATGAGCATACAGACACAGAAGTCAATGCTGAAGCGATATGCCGATGAGAACGGATATATTAACTGTCAATATTTTGTGGACCAAAAACTAACGGATATGATACAATTAAATGAAAGGTTCATAGCCTAAATAGCTTGATTTCAAGCCTTTTTCAATCAAACGAATTTTAGCCGACCGAAAAGTCAAGGCTTTTTTATTTTGCGAAAAAATTGCACTCTCAAATAATTGTAGCACTCCTAAATGATTGCTATGGGTTTTATTTGAAAGTGCAAGTTTTAATTTGAGAGTGCGGATAGGTTTTTGCAAAACACCCAGTCAACAAAGTTAACTGGGTGTAATAACGAAAATGTACATTATGCTCTTTCTACGTCAAGTTCTTCTAAAGCACCTTGCTCATCCGTTACCGAAGCGAGAACCTCGAATAGCTCTCCTGTTTCATCATTTACAATAATGTCGTCCTCACGCTCTGGATTCATAACGTGAAAATTCCCTTTATCGGTTACGAATTGTCCATTTTCACTTTTTTCTATGTGTAATTCTATAGCCATATTAAACACCTCCCATTCTGCTCAAATTAACACTCAATACGATATACAAATGATGCTGTATTTTTTTAAATCCCTTGCACTATTGCCAACAAGATTTCCTTTTCGTCTAAAACCACATACGATGCATTTCATATAGAAATTCTTTGGTTATCGGATATCCCGATGACTTACCAATTATTGAATCAACTCCACAATACGGACATATTGCAGTTCCACGTCTGTCGCAGTTGTTATCATCAATTATCCATTCCCTAATTTCAGATGGCTTAAATATTTCAAGGCAATAGAAACAGCCGCAAACAGAATCTGTCTCTAACTCAGGCTTATGATTATTACTATACTTATGCGCTTTTTCATAATCAATTTTTTTCATTTACTCTTTGCTCCCTCACATTTGCAATAGCTTCAGTCCATAAACAATTTTATAGTAAAAGACATTCCAAATCCATTTTATTCCCATCTAAATAGCAATCATACGCTTTTTTTGCAGGCAGAAATCTGACCTTAATAGTTTCCAATCCTAATCCGTTCAGAATTTCCATTGATACCTCTCCCTTATCGACAACCGATTCTTTTTCCGTCGGCATCAAAAAGCAATTTTTCACAGTAGTAAATCCATGTTCCGTAATAAACTTTTTATAGGCAAGTTGATATAAATACTGCTTTGTTACGGACTCTATTCCCGGCTGTGCTTTGGGCGTGACACCTTTCTCTAATTGAGGGGTGTAATATTTCGCATCAAAAATTATAAATTGATAACCATGCGCAGTTTCGGATATAGAAATCAAATCGGGAACCAGTGTATCATTTGCCCTTTTTTGAGTCATAGTCCATAAAGGTTTCTCAATTAGGTCAATCAGCTTTAAATTTGGATTATATTCAGAACGAAGCGATACCGGAAACTTTAGCGTACCGAGTCGAGTATTAAGTTGATTGTCCATTATTTCAGCGCATACCTTTTCCCAAACGAGATTGAAACTGTTTGTCCCAAATAACGACAAGCAATCCGAATCACTAAGTCCGTGACCTTGCGCTATGTATGCATACATGGTTTTTAGCACAAGTTGTTTTCTTGTGTTAAACTGAGTGTTGAGTTCATTTTCTATGCGATACAATACATAATCTTTCTCGCCAAAATTATCCAATTGCTCATCAGTCAAATCAATCTCCGTTATTTCAAATAACGAGAGTAAATCGGCATCCTCCAAATCTTTTGACACAGATGTCAATATGCATTCATGCAACCGCTTGAAATAGCCGTACTCGTCATTCACACGCTTTTTTGTCTGCAAATCAACATAATACGGACGATTATTTGAAATTAAGGTAAATGTGTCGTTAATTGTTCTGTCCCAAATAATCTCACCCGAACCATTGCTTTCTATAATTTCCTCCGAGGTGCTGTATACACCATTTTCATAATAGTCATGCATAAGGTATAGCATTATTGCCAACAGGTTGAATGACCTGCTTTCATTTGTGTCATTGGTCATTCTGACAATCTGTTCCTGAGAATTATACTTTTCCAAAACTTTCAACACCTGACGCAATTCATTTTTTGGCGCGCAGTCCTCAATAAGATATTTCGGATAACACTTCAGCACTCGTCCGGCGATAACAACGACTCCCACAAAGGTGAAAACATACAGATATTCATTTTCATCGGATTCGACATCTGCTATCGCTATATCTTCATCTGTAAGGTCTGACATATTCTTTTGCAAGTCAGATGTTTTCACAGCTTTAAGAATACCATATTCTTTCAGCCGTCGAATAAGCGGCAAAGTCTCTGTTTCGGAACAATGTAAAATATAGCATAGTTCCTGCTCGGTATATCGTTTTTGTTCTCTCACAAATTCGGAGACCATAACTTAAGACCTCCTTATACTTCATCAGGTTGACGGTCAATAATCTCCGGCTCGGCTTCGTTTTGAATATCCTTATTGAAAATGTCAATACCCTTTTCCTCGAATTCACGGCAGATTTCCGAATATCTGTTACTGTTTTTGGAGCAACCCTCGAAAAGCTTCGCTCGTTTTTGCTTAGCGGCATCCTCAAACAAGTACATAATAACTTTATTCTTGAAAGTGCGGATAAACTTATCACGGTCAATTTTTTCACCGTTCGGTGGAACAACTATATTTTTTGAAATGAAGTACGGTCCAAGTTGCTTATCTTCATTTATCTTTTCGTTTGCCAAAAAGTTATTTATAGCTCTGCGAAGCTTATTCCATTCCACCTTCTGCTTGGTATTCCCATTTCCAAGAATGACTGTTTTACCGACCAGTTTCTCTTCATTTTCGTTAATGCCGAGGTACGTGAAATCCCATCTGCGCTTAAATGCGGTATCCATTGGAAACACTCCTTGGTCGGCACTGTTCATTGTTGCCCATATAAACATATTATCAGGTATGCGAATCTTGGAATAATCTTCTGGGTTCCCTCCGAGTTCAGATGCAAGGTACTGCTTGATATCCTCCGATGCTTGTATTGGATATTCACTTACATCATTATCTCTATCAAGGAGCTGAAATATATCCCCAAACACAGCCGCTACATTGGCACGATTTATTTCTTCGATAATAAGCAGAAATGGTTTCGGTGAGCCTGTTCTTGCATTTTTCAGTGCATTTACATATACACTCATAAAAGGTCCCGGTACATACTTGTATGTAATGGCATCTTTACCATCGCTGTCCTTGCACGGAACCGGCTTATATGTTCCAACAAAGTTCGCATATGAATAATCAGGGTGAAAAGTTACGCGTTCATAATCCGTTTCGTTTTCCTCCCCAAGAAGTTCCATACGTTCTTTATTCATTGTAAAACTTTTTCCCGTTCCCGGCGCACCGAAAAGAATGCGATTACGAGAAAATCGGCTGTCGAAGCCCGTGTGGAAACAAATGGATTTTTCTTTTGCATTAACTGTTGATTCTATGCTTTCTTGTTCAACAAGAAATTTGCGATATAAATCCAAACAAGCAGACATTGCCCCGTTTCCACGAGCCTTATTAATACTTTCAAATTTTGCACTACTCTTTATCTTATTAACTGTTTCATCCAAAGAATTCACATCATTAATATTAAATAATCAACCCTCAATTCGCGCAACATAACAAAACCTCAAAAAATGGCTTAC
>MSHM01000005.1 GCA_001941225.1 Oscillospiraceae bacterium Zagget12 | reverse complement strand
CAACACACTTGAAAGCGCGTGGAACGACATCGACCCGACTGTATGGGTTGAAACGGTTGACGGCGAGGAGCACCGCTATCTTGCATGGGGCAATAACATATTCTATGTTTGCGAGCTTAACGAGGATATGACATCTATTAAGGATATAAACGAGGACAGCTCTATTACGACAGATGATATAAAGGAACAGGAGTTCACAAATCTACAGACCGATTTGGGATTTACCGAGGCTCCGTGGATTTACAGACAGACGGATGACAGCGGCGAATACACGGGCAAATATTACCTATTCGCGGCGTTCGGCTGGCGCGAGCAGATGGGCTATGCCACCTCCGACAGTATGTACGGACCGTGGGACTTCCAAGACATTATTATGGAGCCGACCGCGACTTCAAACACAAACCACCCGTCGGTTATAGACTTTAAGGGCAAGACATATTTCATCTATCATAACGGCTCACTTCCGTGGGGCAGCGGCTACAGGCGCGTTGTGTGCGTTGAGGAAATGACCTTTAACGAGGGCGGTACGGTGAATTACATAGATGAAACGTCCACCGGAGTGAGCGGCGCCGAGCTTGTTCAGCTTTCCACATCGGACGGCGGATATGTATATCATGAGGAATTTTCCAACTCGTCATCGGATTCCGATTATCCGCTCAAAAAGCAAATTTTAGGCGGTACGGTTTCGGGCAGCACCGAAAACAGCTATTGGCAGATAATGCCGGGCAAAGCGGACGAAACGAACGAAAACTATGTTTCAATTCAATCGTACAACAAACCGGGACTGTATATCTGTGCCGACGGAACAAGCGTTATCCTTACTCAGCAGGATACAACCGAGGACGCGCTCGCGAGAAAAATGACCTTTAAAACAGTAGAGGCTATAAACGGTGAAGATGGCGCGGTATCATTTGAAAGCGTCGCAAAGCCGGGATATTTCCTTACCGTTAAGAGCATTGGCACTCTGGCGCTCTCCGACGGAACGGACGCAGACGCTTGCTCGTTCACAATCTCATCTTTGACGGCGTCCGCCGAATAAAAATTAAAACAAAAAAAATCCTACGCATCTGCGTAGGATTTTTTTATGCACTTATTCAATATCGCATACCCATTCGCCGACAGAATCCATTGTGACGGCGCTGCTGTTGCCGTAAAAATCCGTCATATAAAGCCTGGAGCTGTTTTCCGCCGTGAGGTAAACCGTATCGCCCACTACCTCAAAATCCTTTACGCTGCCGGCATAAATATTAACCATATCGTGTGCGTCCAAGCTGCCGGTATACAAGCCTTGATACGATGAAAAGAGCCGTCCGTCAACCACCTTTACGGTATCGGCATAGCAAACATACTCGTTTTCACTGCCGTCGGCATTAACTCTGTATACCTCCGAGCGCATCGGGTTTTTATAATATATCATATCGCCCCACTGCGCGATTACCTCTATGTCAATCCATGAGGGGTCGCCCTTTACCACAAGATGCTCGTCCGTGCCGTCGATATTTATACAGTAAATATCCTGTCCGTCAGACGGATTTAAATAAAATATTTTATCATAACAGGTCTGATTATCAAATATAACGGAATTGGTTTGATTAAGAGTTATCACATCACTTCCGTCAAGGTTCATTCTTACAATACTGCCGTACCAAAGTCCGTTTTCCACCAGTATGTAATCGTCGAAAAACTTACAGTTGAACGTGTATAATTTTGCCGTGGAGCTGTCGCCAATGCTTATCTCGTATAGCTCCGAGCCGTCCGTTGTTACGGCGTACATATTATTGCTGCTTTCGGTATTGAAATATATGTAATCTCCGTAAAAAAGCGGATAGCGGACGGACGCGGCTGTAAGGCGTTCTGTTTCTCCGCTGTCAAGATTCAGCCTGAACACCGCTCCGCTTTCTCTTGCCGCGCCGTCAAGCTCTTGATAATAAAGCCAGCCGTCAGCGTCTATGCTAAGCTTATTAACCGCAGCGCTTATTACACATTCCTCGCCGTTTTCATTATCCGCTTTGTACAAAAAATTTTCGTCCGCTGACAGATAATATACGCAGCCGCCGTACATTTCAAGTCCGTACACGCTGTGGTCGGAGATTTTCTGTCTGCTTTTGCCGTTCATATTGACGGAATACAGCCTTTGATAATCGCCGTCGGACGCGTAATACACCGTTCCCAAAGCATCGTCGCGGCTGTCTATAATAACTGCGTTATTTGCCTCGTCCCACGATACCCGAGCGCCCAGTGTTTCCGACACGGCTCTTGCAGGCACGTACGTATAGTCATTGATTATCCGCGCGGGTACGTCAAGCGTTATGCTCTCAACCCAAACCGCCTCGCCGAAGGAATTATGCACTCCGACGCTCATAACGTCATTATCTATGCCAAGACCTATAAACTCATCGCCTCTTGCCGCCCATACGGTGCGCTCCTGCGCGTCCCATGATACCTCTACGTCCAGTGCCTCGAATATAGCTCTCATCGGAACAAGAATACGCCCGTCTGTATTCACGGGCGCACTCGGACATTCCAAAAGACTGCCGTCTATATATATTTCCGGCTCATCGGCGGCATACGCGCTTGTTCCAAGAGCCAGTGCGGCACAAATCAACATCAGAAGTTTCTTCATTTTTCTACACTCCCAAGTCAATCCTGCTTGTACTTTTTGCCTTTTGCCACAACCGTAGCCGCAAATTTGGGAAGTTCCATCATTCTTCCGATACGCCACGGCTCCTTGTACAGGCGGTACAACCATTCAAGTCCGTGATTGCAGAAAAACTCCGGCGCTCTTTCCGCCGTTCCGGCGAAAACGTCAAGACTTCCGCCAATGCCCATCGCAACACGCGCTTTAAGATTGGCTGCGTTTCTGTCTATCCATTGCTCCTGTTTAGGCGCACCGAGGCACACGAAAACAATATCCGCGTCGGAATTATTGATTTCCTCTACGATTTCCGGCTCCTCCTCGGGTTTGAAATATCCGTTTCGCATACCCACTATATTTAAATCGGGATAATCCTTTTCAAGATTTTTCTTAGCCGTTTCCGCAACTCCGGGCTTTCCGCCGAAAAGAAACAGCTTATGATCGGTGTAATTAATTTTTTCAAGCACCTTTCGCGCTATATCATATCCCGCCGCGCGTTCCTTTATCGGCTTTTTCAGTATCTTAGACGCGTATACCACGCCTATTCCGTCCGCCGTAAGCAAATCGGCGCGGTTGAGCAAGTCGGCAAATTCCTCATTCTTATACGCGTGCATAATTATTTCGGAATTTGGCGTATATATCTTATGCAGCTTATCCTAGTCAAAAAAACGTATAATGGCATCCGCCGCCTCGGATATATTCACCATATCGACGCGCACGCCGAGTATATTAACCTTATCCATAAAAATCTCCTTATCTTTTTTCTATTTCTATATATTCTTTGCTGTGCAGCATTGATTTATATGCCGGTCTGATAATTCTTCCGCAGCCTATAACCTCCTCAAGACGGTGTGCGCACCAACCGACAATTCTTGAAATGGCAAAAAGCGGCGTATACATCTCCTCGGGGATTCCGAGCATCTTATATACAAATCCCGAATATAAATCGACATTGGCGCACATTACCTTAGGATTATGCTTAACCTCCGCAAAAACGTCCGGCGTCAGCTTTTCCACAAGCTGATACAAATTAAATTCTTTCAGGAACTTCGGATTCTTTTCCGCAAGCATTGATGCTCTCTCCTTCAGCAGCAAGCATCTCGGGTCGCTGTAGGTGTAAATAGCGTGACCCATACCATAAATCAGTCCCGCGCCGTCAAACGCCTCTTTACGCAATATCTTTGCAAGGTACGCTCTTACCTCGTCCTCGTCCTCCCAATCATTTACATTGGTTTCTATATTGGAAATCATACTCATTACCTTAGCGTTCGCGCCGCCGTGCTTTGGTCCCTTGAGCGAGCCTATAGCCGCGGCGATTGCGGAATATGTATCGGTATCCGATGAGGAAACAACTCTCGTCGTAAACGCGGAATTGTTACCGCCGCCGTGCTCCGCGTGAATCATAAGCAACACATCGAGCATTTCCGCCTCCTCGCGCGTGTACTTATTATCGGGTCTGAGCATATACAAAAGGTTTTCCGCCGTTGAAAGCCTCGGCTGCGGCGCGTGCAGATAGAGGCTGTTTCCGTCATGATAATGGCTTTTCGCCTGGTATCCGTACGCCGCCATTACCGGCAGACGCGCAATAAGCTCTATCGACTGGCGAAGTATATTTCCCACGCTGATTTCATCGGGATTTGTGTCGTATGAATACGCGGCGAGCACAGAACGCGCAATCTTATTCATAATGTTCTTGCTCGGAGCCTTTAATATCATATCCTCCGCGAATCCGTTTGGCAGCGAGCGTAAATTGCCTATAAGTCTTGAAAAATCCTCAAGCGTCTTACTGTCGGGCAGATGTCCGAATAAAAGCAGATATGCAGCTTCCTCAAAGCCGAATCTTTTCTCTTTTTCGCAATTTCTTACTATGTCCGTGAGGTCGTAGCCGCGGTATCTCAAATGTCCCTCGGTCGGAAATTTTTCTCCGTCCTCGATATAATATCCTATTACCGCTCCAACGGAGGTAAGTCCCGCCATAACTCCGGTACCGTCCTCGTTTCTCAATCCTCTTTTTACGCTGTACTGCTTAAAAAGCTCCTTTGAAAACGGCTGATAAACTCCCGCTGCCTCATGCTGAAACTTCTCCTGCAATCTCTTTCTTTCATCTTCTCTTAGCATACTGCCACTTCCTTTCTGCCCTGATCCACAAGGCTTTTGATTAAATAAGACTCAGTTGTGTGTCCTCCTTTTTAAGCGCGGCTCCCGCTGCGGGTATGTTTTTGGTCCTGTATTTTTCAGGATTTTCCAATCCGCTTTCGTTAGCCGTTGTTACCTTAATCAGCTTTGCTCCCTTCTTACGCAGCGTCAAAGCCTGAACGCCCTGCGTACTCTTTGTAGCCTTAAGCGGAATTTTTTCCGTGTTAAGGCACAGCACTCTGTTATTGTCTGACATCAGCACAATGTCCGTGTCCTCGGCGATAAGCCTTATGTCGCACACCGGCGACTTGCTGCCGTACGCGCCGACAAGCTTTTTACGGTTTGTTTTAGTAACGTAATTGTTAAGCTCTACCTTGGCTATTTTGCCGTTTTCAAATGAGAACAGCATCATGCCGCCGTAATCCGCCGTAATTACAGTATACAATATTTTCTCGTTATCTTCAAGTCCCAATATTCCCGGCATATATTCGCCTATTGTGCTGACCTTGGCGTCGGGTATATCATAGAGTTTCATTTTATAAACGGTTGCGTTGTCCGTAAAGAACAGACACTCATTTTTATTTGTGGTTTCTATCGTCTGAATTATTTCATCGTCCTCTTTAAGTCTATGCTCCGTCGTTGACGAGCGCAGCGACAGCGCCGAAATTTTCTTTAAATATCCGTCGCGCGTCATAAATACGGTACAAGCGTAATCATCGACAGTCTGAACCTCCACATAGGTTTCTATCTCGTCGCTTGCGATAAGCTGGGTTTTTCGCTCCTGCGCGTACTTCTTTATAATGCTCCTAAGCTCCGACGTGATTACCTTTTTAACCTCGGTGTCGCTTGAAAGAGTGTTGTTAAGATTCTCAAGCTCCTCCATCAGCTTTTCTATCTCCGAGGTGCGGTTTAAAATGTATTCGCGGTTTAGGTTTCTGAGCTTTATTTCCGCGACGTATTCCGCCTGAATCTTGTCTATGCCGAACCCGTCCATCAAATTCGGAACAACGTCCGATTCAAGCTCCGTGTGGCGGATAATGGATATTGCTTTGTCAATGTCCATTAGTATCTTTTTTAGACCTGTTAAAAGATGCAGCTTTGCGCTCTTTTTGTCAATATCGTATCGTATGCTGTTCTTGGTGCAGTCCATACGGAACTCTATCCAATGCTCTAATATTTCCTTAACGCCCATTACGTAGGGTCTATTCTTTATAAGTATATTAAAATTACAGCCGAACGAGTCCTCAAGCGGCGTCATCTTATAGAGCTTTGCCATAAGCTGCCCGGGGTCGGTTCCGTGCTTTAAATCAAGCGTTATCTTAAAGCCGCTCAAATCCGTTTCATCTCTCGCGTCAGATATTTCCCTTAGCTTATTCGCCTTTATAAGGTCCATAATCTTGCCGATAACCGCCTCGGAGGTGGTTGTATACGGAATTTCGGTTATCTCTATACAGTTATTCGCCTTGTCGTAATTATAAACCGCGCGCATTTTAAAGCTGCCCCTGCCGGTTTCGTAAATCGTGCGCATCTCGTCGCGCGAATATATTATTGTCGCGCCCAACGGAAAATCGGGCGCGGGCATAATATCCAAAATTTCATCGGTGGTTATGCTCTTTTTCTTCATTATCGCGATTGCCGCCTCGCATACCTCCTTGAGGTTAAACGAGCATATATTGCTTGCCATACCGACCGCGATACCTTGGTTCGGGTTTACCAATATATTCGGAAACGCTGACGGCAGCATAACCGGCTCCTTCATCTCGCCGTCATAGCTGTCCACAAACTGAACCGTGTTTTTATTAATATCCCTGAACAGCTCCTCGCATATCGGCTCCAGTCTTACCTCGGTATAACGCGATGCGGCGTATGCCATATCGCGCGAATACTGCTTACCGAAGTTACCCTGCGACTCAACAAGCGGGTGCAAAAGCGACTCGTTTCCGCGCGTCAATCTTACCATGGTTTCATAAATGGACGCGTCGCCGTGCGGATTTAATTTCATCGTCTGTCCGACTACGTTCGCCGACTTAGTGAGCTTGCCGCCCAAAAGTCCCATTTTATACATCGTGTACAAGAGCTTTCTGTGCGCCGGCTTTAAGCCGTCGATTTCGGGTATGGCTCTTGAAATTATAACGCTCATAGCGTAGGGCATATAGTTTTTTTCAAGCGTTTCCGTTATTGCCTGGTCCTCTATCGGCGCGCTTACTATAACCTCCGGCTCCGCGTTTTTCTTCTTTCTTGGCATTGTTCCTTTTCCCTTCGTTTATGATAAGTCTACCATTTCCATATAAAGACTTCCGTTATCCTCTATATACCGCTTGCGGCTCTGTAAATTATCTCCCAATAAAATATCAAACATTCTCGCCGTCTTTTCGATGCTCTCGGGCGTAACGCGTATAAGCCGCCTCGTAGCCGGATGCATCGTCGTAAGGCTCATCATTTCCGGCTGGTTCTCACCCAAACCCTTTGAGCGCTTAATATCGTAATCGTCGTGATCCTTTGTAAGTCCGTCCTCGTTGAGCTTTGCAAGGATTTTGTCACGCTCCGCGTCGGTATACGCGAAAAACTTTTCGCCGCGGCGCTTTGTCTTTGTAATCGTTATCTCATACAGCGGCGATTCCGCGATATACACTTTGCCCTTTTCTATAAGCGTGGGCGTAAGACGGTAAATCATAGTCAAAAGCAGCGTTCTTATCTGGAAACCGTCCACGTCCGCATCGGTACAAAGTATTACCTTGCTCCAACGAAGATTGTTTATATCAAAGCCGTCGAGCTTGTTATTGTGCTTTGACTTTATCTCAACGCCGCAGCCCAATACACGGAGCAAATCCACTATAATATCGCTCTTGAAAATTCTCGGATAGTCAGCCTTCAGGCAGTTTAATATTTTTCCGCGTATCGGCATTATCGCCTGAAATCCCGCGTCGCGCGCGAGCTTACACGAGCCGAGCGCCGAATCGCCCTCCACTATATAAAGCTCCCGCTTTTCAACGTCCTTTGTTCGGCAGTCCACAAACTTTTCAGCCCTGTTTGTGACGTCCATCGAGCCTGTCAGCTTTTTCTTAATATCTATCCTCGCCTTTTCGGCGTTTTCGCGGCTCTTTTTATTTACGATTACTTGGTTTGCAATCTTTTCCGCATCGGCTTTATTCTCTATAAAATATACCTCAAGCTGCTGACGCAAAAAGTCCGTCATTGCCTCCTGGATAAATTTGTTGTTTATAGCCTTTTTGGTCTGATTCTCATAGCTTGTCTGCGTCGAGAACGAATTTATAACAAGCGCAAGGCAGTCCGCAATATCATTAAAGGTTATCTTGGAATCGTTTTTATTGTATTTATCGTTCTGCTTTAAATATCTGTCTATCGCATATACAAACGCGTTTTTAACCGCCTTGTCCGGCGAACCGCCGTGTTCGAGGTAGCTTGAATTATGGTAATATTCAAGCATATTTACTTTGTTTGAAAAGCAGAACGCCACCTGCATTTTTACCTTATAATCGTCCTTATCCTCGCGGTCGCGTCCCTCGCGCTCCGTTTCCCATGTTTCAACGGTAGTAAAGCCGTCCTCGCCCACACATTCCTTGAGGTAGTCCACAATGCCGTTCTCATAGTAATATTCAAACATTTCCATACCGGTTTCGGTTTCGTTGTACAATACGAATTTCAGTCCGGCATTTACCATTGCCTGCTTATTCAAAACATCTTTGAAAAATTCAATCGGAATATCAATATCCGTAAACACCTCGGTATCGGGTTTCCATTTTTGAACAGTTCCCGTCCGGACGCTCCTCGTTTCGGATTTCTCCAATCCGCCGATATTTTCTCCCTTTTCAAAATGCAATGAATAAACCGTCTTATCTCTGACAACCGTAACGTCCATATACTCGCTGCTGTACTGAGTTGCGCAGGCACCGAGTCCGTTAAGTCCGAGGCTGTACTCATACATACCGCCCTTATTGTTATCGTATTTTCCTCCGGCATACAGCTCGCAGTATACAAGCTCCCAGTTAAATCTGCCTTCCTTGTCGTTATAATCGAGCGGCACGCCTCTGCCGTGGTCACGTACCTCGATGGAATTATCCATAAATCTGGTAACCTCTATAAGACTTCCGTAACCCTCGCGCGCCTCATCTATTGAATTTGACAGTATTTCAAAGAAGGAATGTTCACAGCCCTCAAGTCCGTCCGAGCCGAAAATAACCGCCGGACGCTTTCTTACTCTGTCCGCGCCCTTAAGACTTGTTATGCTGTCATTTCCGTATTCCTGTTTCTTTTTCGGCATAAATACAACCAATCCTTTCTTTTATCTACATATAGCATTTCAAAATCATATTTCATTAATTATACTACCATATATCCCACTTTGTCAAATATAAGAGCCGTTTTTTAGATTAAATGAATGTTACAAGTATTTTTCAATTTTTAATATTTTATGCAAAACTCATAAAGCGGGGCGATTCTTGTCATAAAAATCATTAATTGCGTAAAAAATATTTTTCCCTATTGTTTTACGGCATTTTTTGTGATAGAATTATAATGTTCATAAAACTATATATAAATGTGAGGTTTAAATATGAATACCGCGTATGTATATCTTCAGCTGTACAGGCTGTTTGACGATATTACTCCCGTTCAGGTTGACTGCGGTCGGCTTTGCGGCAAGGCTTGCTGCAAGGGCGACGACAGCGGAATGTTTCTTTTCCCCGGTGAAAAGGAGGTTTTCAATCTCCTTTGCCCTGATTGGATAAAAATTGATAAAACAGACTTTACCTATAGATTCGACAACAAAACATATACCGCTCCGATAGCTATGTGCACGGGAAATTGCGACAGATACCAGCGTCCTTTGGCGTGCCGAATTTTTCCACTTACTCCCTATCTGAATGAAAAGGGCGAGCTTGAAATAATTATCGACCCGAGAGGAAAGGGCATATGCCCTATGGCAAAGGCTTTTTATTTGGAGGATTTTGATTCTGCTTTTGTGAGGAATGTTAAAAAGGCTTTTACTCTTCTTTCCAAAAACAGACAAGTTTACGCGTTTTTAAAGGAATATTCAAAATATATTGATGAATTCAGACGTTTTTACAATTAATTGACAGAACCGGAAAGGATAATTTTAATGCAGGAAAATAATAACAATAACGAGGATATGGAGCCTGAGGTTTCAAAGGAAACGGAAATCAATACGGATAATACCGACGCCTCTTTAGATACTACAGAAAACAATACCGAAAATACCGACGCCTCTTTGGAGGATAACGATAAAATATATTATTTTGACGATGAGGAGGACGACTTTGCAATTCCGGCGGAAAATACCGCCGAGGCATCCGAGCCTTATGCGGAAACCGAAGAACCCGCGGACGTTCTTGACGATGAAAAGAAAGCCGCAAAGGAAAAGCGCGCCGCGGTTCTTAAAAAATTAAAAATCGCCGCTATTGCGGTTTTAATTGTCATTGTCTGCGCGTTTATAGCCTTATACTCCTACGCTATATCCACAATTTCAGATGATAAGGTAATGAAAAACGTGTATATTCAAGGACTTGACGTCGGAGGGCTTACATATGAAGAAACAGTCGCGGCAATAAACGCGTCATACCTTTTTGACGAGTTCCAAATAACGCTTTTAAGCGGTGAACAGACATTTTCAATATCCGCCGCCGATATAGGTCTTTCCGCGCTTGCGGAGGAAACGGCGGAAAAGGCAATGAATTACTCCAAAACGGGGAATTTCTTCACAAACGGATTTACGGCGCTAAAGCTTTTATTTGAGAATCACGTTATCATTCCCGTACCGAAGGCAGACACCGCATTGCTTGACGAAAAGCTGAACGAGTTCGGCAACATTGTTATGGGTGAAAGAATACAGCATTATATCGAGCTTGGCGACGACGGAATGGTTACGATATATTCCGGTCAGACAGGCTATAACGGAGATCCCACGGCGGCAAGAGATGCGGTGGTTGAGGCTCTCGCGAATGAACAGTTTACCGATATACAGGTGACATTCACTGCGGCTCCGCCCGATGAAATGACTTTGGAGGCGTTTGACGCGCTTGTTTACAAGGATCCCATCAACGCAACATACGAAATAAACGGCAATGAGGTTACAGTGGTTCCCGGTGATACGGGCAGATACATAGATAAGGAAGAGGCGGCTGTTCTTCTTCAGAATGTATACGAAGGCTGCGAGCCTGTAAAAATTCCGTTCTATGTTTCCCAGCCGGACGTTACGACACAAACTCTCAGGGATAAGCTCTTTGCCGACACTCTCGCCACGTATTCAACCTCGTTCGGCGGCTCAACCTCAAACAGGAGTATGAACGTGGCGCGCGCCGCTAGCCTTATAAACGGCACCGTGGTCGCGTCAGGTGAGACGTTCTCATTTAACGACACGGTAGGTCACAGAACGGTGGAAAACGGTTTCTATACCGCAAAGGAATACATCGACGGAAAAAGCGTTGACGGCATAGGCGGCGGAACCTGCCAGGTAAGCAGCACTCTTTATTCCGCGGTGCTGTATGCGGATATGAATATTGTGGAGCGTCTTAATCATATGATGACCGTCGGATATATACCTCTCGGTCAGGACGCGACAGTCGCGGACGGCGGAGTTGACTTCAAATTCAAAAACACCAGCGATTATCCGATAAAAATATCCGCCACGACAAGCGGCTCTACAATTACCGTCAGCATTATAGGAACCCAGTGGGAACCCGCGAGAGAAGTGAAAATTTCTCATACCACGTCTATGTCCGGCGAAAACACGGTTGTTCATTCAACAAGATACGTATACTCAAACGGAGAGCTTATCTCAACGGACAAGCTGAACACAAGCACATATATGCCGCACAGCACCGATTAATATGGCGCGTAGAGCACATTGCATAAAGCGGATTATGATAATTTTTCATATTTTATCAAATTACCCCTTGCAAACATTTTCAAAATATGATATATTATATTAAAGTATGCAACAAGGACGTTGTATGATGGGGTTATGCATCGGCATAATCCTGTCATTAAGCGTCTTTTTTTTTTAATTTTATAGGAATGGAGAAATCTATATGTTTAACTCGGATTTAACTAAACATCTCGCTGAGCTTTCCAAGATTGAATTTACGGACGATGAGCTTGAACAGATGACGGCTGATATGACGAATATCATTGCCATTATGGATAAGGTCTGCGAATTTGACACTTCAAAGCCCGCGTACGCGTTGGACGCTGTTGATTATAACGATTTGCGGAAGGACAAACACCAAAGCTCGTATCCCACGGAAAGCATTACCGCCAACGCGAAAAACGTAAAAAATAACAGCTTTGTAGTACCGAAGGTAGTCTGACAAACAGCTGACAGAAAGGATTGATTCACATGGCTTTAAAAAAGCTGCGCAAAATGCTTGACGAGAAAGAAATCGGCGCTGTCGAGCTTACTCGCCGGTACCTCGATAAAATAGAAAAAACGGACAAGAACGTAAACAGCTATATAACCGTCTGCGCCGAGAGCGCCCTTGAGAGCGCAAAGAAAGCACAGGAGCTTATTGACGCGGGAGAGGCGGGAGCTTTTACGGGACTTCCTATTTCCGTAAAAGACAATATATGCACGATGGGTGTAAAAACCACCTGCGCGTCGCGTATGCTTGAGGACTTCGTTCCTCCTTACGACGCCACGGTTATCGAAAAGCTGAAAAAGGATAATTTTGTAATGCTCGGCAAAACCAATATGGACGAATTTGCAATGGGCGGTTCCTCGCAAACGTCATATTTCGGCGGCGTAAAAAACCCGTATGACACATCGCGCGTTACGGGCGGCTCGTCCGGCGGCGCAGCGGCAAGCGTGGCAGCCGGTCTTTGCGCGGCGGCTCTCGGCTCCGACACCGGCGGCTCGGTTCGTCAGCCGGCATCATTCTGCGGCGTTACGGGACTAAAGCCGACATACGGCGCGGTTTCAAGATGGGGACTTATCGCGTTCGCCTCCTCGCTTGACCAAATCGGCGTGATAGCCGAGTCAGCCGAGGACACAGGATATGTCTTGGACGGCATATACGGCTATGACGCGAACGACGCGACATCAAGTAAAAAGTCGTACGGCAATTACACCTCTCTTATCGGCGGCGACATAAGCAAATTGAAAATCGGCGTTCCGAAAGAATTTTTCGGTGACGGCTTGAATGACGAGGTTAAAACGGCGGTTTTGAGAGCCGTTGAATATTATAAACAGCTCGGCTGCGAGATAATCGATGTTTCACTTCCCAGCCTTGAATACGCGGTTTCGGCATATTATCTGATTTCATCCGCCGAGGCGGCAAGCAATCTGTCAAGATTTGACGGTATCAAATACGGTTTCAGGAGCGGTCTTGGAGAGAATTTCAACGACCTTATCAAAAATTCGCGCCGCGAGGGCTTCGGCAGCGAGGTTAAGCGCCGCATTATGCTTGGTAATTACGCGCTTTGCTCCGGCTATTATGACGCGTACTACAAGAACGCTACGCGCATAAGAACACAGCTTAGGAGCGAGTATGCGGCGATATTCGACAAGTGTGACGTTATGCTTACGCCCACCGCTCCTACGACAGCTTACAAGATAGGCGAGCAGGAAAACGATCCGGTAAAGATGTATCTCGCGGATATTTACACCGTAACCGTAAACATTGCGGGACTTCCCGCAATATCCACTACGTGCGGCTATGATTCAAACGGTATGCCGATAGGAATGAGCCTTATAGGCAGAGCGTTTGACGAGAAAACAATTATCGCCGTATGCGACAGATTTGAAAAGGACTTTGAGAGAAAGGAGTGTGCCCTATGAGGTATCAACCGGTAATCGGACTTGAAATTCATTGTGAGCTGCAAACGGATTCAAAGGTTTTCTGCACCTGTCAGAACGAATTCGGCGGCAGCGAAAATACGCGTGTGTGTCCGCGCTGTTCGGGTATGCCCGGCACTCTTCCGCTTATAAACCAAAACGCCGTAAGGCTCGCCGCAAAGGCGGGATTTGCAACGGACGGCACAGTGAACAATTACAGCGCCTTTGACAGAAAAAATTATTTCTATCCCGACCTACCCAAGGCGTACCAGATTACGCAGTTCGACCACCCGATAACCACGGGCGGCTATATAACCGTTTTTAACGGCAACAAAATGCGTATTCATCATATCCATATTGAGGAGGACGCAGGCAAGCTCGTCCATGACGATTACGAGGGTATCTCCATGGCGGATTACAACCGCTGCGGCGTGCCTCTTATAGAAATCGTTACCGAGCCGGACTTCCGCTCCGTTGAGGAGGTTCAGGATTTTGTCGAAAAAATCGCGCTCCGCTTAAAATACGCGGGCGTATGCGATGCGCGTATGGAGCAAGGCTCAATGCGCGTTGACGTAAATATCTCAATTATGCCGGTGGGTTCAACCGAATTCGGAACGCGCGCCGAAATTAAAAACCTTAACTCCGTAAAGGCAATCGGACGCGCAATCGAATATGAAATAAACCGTCAGGCTGAAATCCTTGACAACGGCGGCACCGTTATACAGGAAACCCGCCGCTTTAACGACAACCACGGCGACACAAAGGCGCTCCGCTCCAAGGAAGAGGCTCACGATTACCGTTACTTCCCCGAACCGGACATTCCGCCGGTATGGCTGTCCGATGAGGATATAGCGGAAATAAAGGCGTCAATGCCGGAAATGCCGCAGTCGCGCTTTAAGCGCTATACGGAGGAATACGGACTTCCCGCGGACGATGCAAACCTTATAATCTCAAGCAAGGAATTTTCGGACTTCTATGATGAGGCGGTGAAAATTAATCCCGATTACAAGCAGATTTCAAATCTTATGCTTGTCGAGCTGAACAGAAACTTAAACGAATCGGAAAAGACGATTTCCGATGTCACTTTCTCCCCCGCCGATTTGGCGGAGCTTGTTAAAATGTCCACGGACGGCGTTGTTTCAAAGAATGCCGCTAAGGATATTTTGAAGATTATGTTCGATAAGGGCGGAAAGCCTATGGAAATTGCCAAAAACAACGGTTTTATTATGGATAATGACGCGTCCGAAATCGAGGAGATAGTAAACCGCGTTATAGCGGAAAACGCCGACAGCGTTGAAAGCTACAAAAACGGCAATCAAAAGATTTTCGGATTCCTTATGGGTCAGGTTATACGTCTTGCGGGCAAGGGTGCGAACCCGAAAATCGCAAAGGACGTATTGACCGAAAAACTAAAATAGAGAGGATTGAATTACTATGCAGAAAATAGACGGCTCACAGCTTATCGGCGAGGTCACTCTCGATGACCTCGAAAAAGCGGTAGGCGGCACAATCACCTTCAGCGCGTGTGTGCATAAAATAAGAAAAATGAGCGGCTTTTCATTTATTATACTTCGCACCGGAAAGTATATCCTACAGTCCGTATACACGTCAAATGACTGCGAGGGCGATTTTGACGCGGTATGCGAGGGCGCTTACGTTAAGATTACGGGAGGCGTAAAAAAAGAGGAAAGAGCAAATTACGGCTACGAAATTAATCTTTCGGCGTTTGAAATTCTTTCGCTGCCGGCTGAGGAATATCCTCTCCATGTTTCAAGCAAAAAACTCGGCTGCTCAATAGAAACATCTATGGCTCACAGGAGCGTTGCGCTCCGCCACCCGGAGCAAAGAGCCGTATTTAAAATCGCGGAGGGCGTTGTTTCCGGATTTAGGGAGTTTATGCTTTCGCAGAACTTTACGGAAATTCATACTCCGAAAATCGTTGCCGCGGGCGCGGAGGGCGGCGCGAATATTTTCAAGCTGAAATATTTTGACAAGGACGCATATCTCGCGCAAAGTCCTCAGTTTTACAAGCAGACCTGCGTGGCGTTCTTTGACAGAGTTTTTGAAATCGCTCCCGTATACAGAGCGGAAAAGCACAACTCAACGCGTCACCTCAACGAATATATAGGTCTTGACTTTGAAATGGGATTTATCAGCGATATGCACGACGTTATGGAAACAGAAACAGCTATGCTTAAATATGTGGTTGATTATCTTTCAAAGAACTACGGCCATGAGCTGAAAATGCTGAACGCCGTTTTGCCGGTTATAAAGGACATTCCATCGGTAACATTTTTTGAAGCTCTTGATATTTTGGGCAAATCCCATAACCAGTTTGACCTCGACCCGACAGATGAGGTTAAGCTGTGCGAATACGCAAAGGAAAACTTTGACAGCGAATTTATATTCGTAGAGAAATTTCCGGGCTTAAAGCGTCCGTTCTACGCTATGGATTCAAAGGACGATCCAAAGCTTGCGGAAAGTTTTGACCTGCTGTTTCGAGGTCTTGAAATTACCACCGGCGGTCAGAGAATACACGATTACCAAGAACAGCTTGACAAGCTCAAGCGTTACCATATAGAGCCGGAGGAGTTAGGCTCATATCTTGAAATCCACAAATACGGTATGCCGCCGCACGGCGGTCTGGGCATAGGTCTTGAACGCGTTGTAATGAAACTTCTAAATCTGAGCAACATTCGCGAGGCAAGCCTATTCCCGAGAGATATTCACCACCTCGACCCGTGATGAGGATTTTATGATGAACAAATTGCATAACTTTGCAAAAGTTATTCCGCACTAATTTTTACAACTTGCATATTGACAAAATATCAAATCGTGATATAATGTATATATCAAAACAGTTGGGGTTCAACTGACAATATTTTGGATTGAGATAAGACAAGGGTGTTTTATATTGTAAAAATATAAAATACCCTTTTTTCATAAAGTGCTTATTGTTAATCCAAGCTAACTTTACTGCATAAACAATGCAGAGATTTAATTCAGGAGGTTTTATTATGGAAAACGGAAACGTAGCAGCAATTTTCGGCGAGAAGGTCTTTAACCTTCCCACAATGAAGGCAAGATTGCCGAAGGATATTTATAAATCCCTGGTTAAGACCATTAACGACGGTACAAAGCTTGATATTTCGGTTGCGGAGGTTGTTGCCAACGCGATGAAGGACTGGGCTATCGAAAACGGCTGTACCCATTATACTCACTGGTTCCAGCCGATGACAGGTCTTACAGCGGAAAAGCATGACTCATTCATTCAGCCGACGGACGACAGAACGGTTATTATGGAATTCTCGGGCAAGGAGCTTGTTATGGGCGAGCCTGACGCGTCGTCATTCCCCTCGGGCGGACTTAGAGCCACATTCGAGGCAAGAGGCTATACGGCATGGGATCCGACTTCATTCGCGTTTATTAAAGACCATTCACTGTATATCCCCACATCGTTCGTGTCATACACGGGCGAGGTTCTTGACAAGAAAACTCCGCTTTTGCGCAGTGAGGCGGCTATTGACAAGGCGGCTAAAAGAGTTCTTGCGATGTTCGGAAAATATCCCAAGAGAGTTGTAGCTTATGTAGGTCCCGAGCAGGAATACTTCCTTGTAGACAAGAAACTCAGAAATCAGCGTAAGGACCTTCTTCTTACAGGCAGAACATTGTTCGGCGCAAAGCCGGCAAAGGGTCAGGAAATGGACGACCATTACTTCGGACAGATTAAGGAGAGAGTCGCTACATTTATGAAGGAGGTTGACGAGGAGCTGTGGAAACTCGGCGTTCTTGCAAAGACAAAGCATAACGAGGTTGCTCCCGCTCAGCACGAAATCGCTCCGATTTTCTCGACTACAAATATTTCATCGGATCATAACCAGCTAACAATGGAGGTTCTAAAGAAGGTTGCCGACCGTCACGGTCTGTATTGCCTGCTCCACGAAAAGCCTTACGAGGGCATCAACGGCTCAGGTAAGCACAACAACTGGTCAATCGGTACATCGGACGGCGAGCTCTTGCTTAAGCCCGGTAAAAAGCCTGAGGAAAATGTGCAGTTCCTATTGTTCCTTGCCGCCGTTATCAAGGCTGTTGACGATTATGCGGACATCTTAAGAGTGTCTGTCGCTACGGCGGGCAACGACCATCGTCTTGGCGCGAACGAGGCGCCTCCGGCTATTATTTCAATGTACCTCGGCGACCAGCTTGCGGCTGTGGTAGATCAGCTAAAGAGCGGCAAGGGCGTTAAATATGAAGAGGGTAAGCTAATTGAAACAGGCGTTGAATCTCTTCCCGACATCGAAAAGGATTCGACCGACAGAAACAGAACCTCTCCGTTCGCGTTTACGGGTAACAGATTTGAATTCCGCGCTCCGGGTTCAAGACAGTCCATCGCGGGTATAAACATCGTTATCAACACAATAGTTGCGGAAACTCTTGATGAAATCGCTGATACGCTTGAGAGCAGCGCTAACTTCCCGAACGACGCTCTCGACCTTGCAATCAAGATTTTCAAGGAGCATGACAGAATCATCTTCAACGGCAACGGCTACAGCGACGAATGGGTTGCGGAGGCTGAAAGAAGAGGTCTTTATAACCTAAAGACAACTCCGGACGCTATGCCCCACTTCGTTACTCAGAAGTCAATCGACCTGTTCACAAAGCAGGGCGTATTTACCGAGGTAGAGGTTAAGACCCGCGGCGAAATTATGATGGAGGATTACAACAACACACTTCATTTTGAAATGCTTACTATGCTTGAAATGGCTAAGCAGGAAATTCTTCCGGCTTGCTTGAAGTATACAAAGTTTATAACCGACGATATTGCGTCAAAGAAATCTCTCGGCATTGATGCTCCCAAGGAGCTTGAAAAGGCTAAGACACTTACAGCTCTTACCGAGGATCTTATGGCTAAAATCGACGCTCTCGACGCGGCTACAGCAGTTCCCGAGGCAGACGCTTATGATATGGGTATGTATTATAAGAACACGGTTATTCCGGCAATGGACGCTCTTCGCGCAACCGCGGATACTCTTGAAACGATTGTCGCAAAGGAAGATTGGCCGTTCCCGACATATACGGATTTGCTTTATTTGGTATAAGATTCATTCTTTCTTAGTTATTTTAGTAGTTGAAAAGGACTGCGAAAAATCGCAGTCCTTTTCGTATTTTAATTCAAAACTTTTCATTTGCCTCTATCGGTGTTAAGCCTCTGAACATAGGCACTCTTGTATGATTGATTATATCGTAATATAGGCGGGAAAATTTTTCGGCTTGCTCGGTATTCTTAAAATCCTTGAATTTATTTCCTGACATTCTTTGCATATCATCAATAACGAAACTTATATTTGCACAATTAAAGGTGGAGCTTTGAAACGCAAAAACGCAATCATAAACAACCTCCTCCGCAATATGTTCATTCAGCTTTATTTCGTCTTTCAAAAAGTCCTTCATACGTTGCTGATATATATTCTTTTCATAATAAAATTCATCGGCATATTTCAATAATTCCTCACGCTCGGGGACATAAAATCTAAATCCTCCCTGCGTATCCTTCATCTCATCATACGCGTCCTCATCTACAGAATAAAGGAATTCGCTTATTAAAAACTTTTTTAATGTGTCCTTTTCCTCCGGCGGATTTTCATCGTACATTTCCTCGTCATAAACAATAATAAAATGATCCTCCTTGAGGACTTTATAATTTTCCACAAAATTTATAAATTCCTCGTCCGTGAGTGACAGCTGCGGATTTTGCTTTTTTATAATCTTCAATGCCCTTTTCATAGAAATAATGGCATATAAATTTGAAAACGCTTTAAAATATTGTAAAATAAGCTCTTTTACGGAAGTATCAATTTCTTTTACCATAATTTTTATCTCCTATCTTTATATCTCCCTGTATTTCGCCTGACCGATTGTATAAAGGTCGTTTCCCTCGCAGTCTATAAGCACCACGGCGGGAAAGTCCTCTACCTCAAGGCGACGTATCGCCTCCGTTCCCAAATCGTCGTAAGCGATTACCTCCGCTTTCTTTATCGATTCGGCAATCAGCGCGCCCGCGCCGCCGATAGCTCCGAGGTACACGGCGCAGTTGCGTTTCATCGCGTCAACCACGTCCTTACTTCTCGCGCCCTTTCCTATCATACAGCCAAGTCCGTTATCGAGCAGCATAGGCGTGTACGCGTCCATTCTGCCCGCCGTTGTCGGTCCGCAGGAGCCGATTACCTCGCCCGGCTTTGCCGGACACGGACCTGCGTAATAAATCACGTTGTCCTTTAAATCAATCGGGAAATCCGTTCCGTTCTTGAAATCAGCCGTCATACGCTCGTGTGCCGCATCACGCGCGGTATACACGGTTCCCGTTATAAGCACGCTGTCGCCTACCTTTAAATCCTTTATTTTGTCCTTCGTAAAAGGAGTTGTTATTCTCTTTTCCATCTGCTATTCCTCCAAAAAATCCTCGACGCTGTTTAAAATATATTCGGCGTTCAAGCTTTCAAAATAAGGTCTTGCCTTTTTCCCTTGTATGCCCGTCAACACAGCGCAGAAATCCGCGCCCATTGCCTTGGCGGCAAGTATATCCGCGCCCGCGTCACCGACGACAAGCGTTGTTTTAATTTTTTCCTTATCGTAATCGCCGTCTACAAGCCTTTTATCATCGTAATCGGTGCCGTAAAGCGCCTTTAGAAACATATATGGGTGCGGCTTTGTAAGCGCGTTATTGCAAAGAGAGCGCTCCGCCGCTACGACGTGGTCGTAATTGCACAAGCCGTCAGCGGCAAAATATTGCTTTATTCCCCAATCCGTAACAGGCTGTATCATCTCTATATACGGTCTGCCGGTACCGGTGCATACGCGCTTATTTTCGCCGAGCAGCCGCAGCACCTGTATCAGACGGTCTTTTTTTACTATAGGCTCCTCCCTGTAAAGAAGTCCTGTCTTGCCTGTGTTTATGGGCGGGTAGCCGAATCTTTCCTCGAATAATTCATCACCCAAAAACCACATCTGAAAAATATCCCGCATCGTGCGCCACATAAGCTCGTTGCGCCTTAGCCAATTATAATCAAATCCGGTTTTCTCATGACAGAGCTTTGCGAGCCTGTCGTACTCATCGATTATATTATCGGACAGATTTTCAGCGTATCTCAGCACCGCGTCAAAATCGCCCCAACCGTCCTTTCCTCCGCATATCCACGATATTAGAACGGTCACATAGCCCAAATCCCAGTTGGAATTTACTCCCTTGCCCTTTAACACGCTTATAAGGCTGTCGTTTGAAAAAACCTTTTTTCGTATTTGCGCCATATTTTCGGCACATTCGGCGGAGTTTATCTTCTTCCCGCCGGTATAATGGAGATATTCCCACACCGTAAGCGCGGCGCAATTCCAGTAATTCTGTTCGCTTGTTATAACGCCGTCCATATCGAATATAACCGTATCATATTTATCCAGAAATTTTGCCAGTTTCATATATTCTCCTATGCCGTAAAAGGGACACTAAATTTTAGTGTCCCCTATTTAGTGTCCCTGCTATTCTATTACCCAGTCTATCTTTCCCGCGACGCCGCTTGTCTTTCCCTTGCGGCTCTCGCTTACCTCAAACGTTCTGTTTAGAGCGCTGCCAAAAGCGCGGTATATTGCCTCCCAAATATGATGTCCGTTATGTCCCTTTAAAAGGTCAATATGGAGTGTACACATAGCGCCCTGCGCGAATCCCTCAAGGAATGTTTCCAAATCCTCTTTGTCCATTCCCTCGACCTTTTCGCCAAGCTCGATTCCGTGATAGTCAATATCGCAATATGCTCTCGATTCAAAGCTTAACGCGCACTGCGCCTTTGCCTCGTCTATAATTCCTATCGCGTCGCCAAAGCCTCTCGCGCCGTCCGTGCGGTCTATATATTCCTTTGCCGCCTTGCCCAGCGCGATTCCCAAATCCTCACAAATAACGTGAGTTAGGACAAACTCGTCAAGCTTTAAATCAACATCGATATTGACATCGGCGCGCCACGCTATATGCTCAATCATATGATTGAGAAACGGTATCGGAGTTTTTATATATTTTCTGTAATCCTTTTTAAGCGGCGCAAAATCAAGCGTCACATTCATTTCGGATTCGGTTGTTTTTCGGGTAACATTTATTTTATCCATTACTTTCTCTCTTTCACTGCCAATCCGTGTGTATCGAATCCCTCTACCTTTGCAAATCTGTACGCGTATTCTCTTACATTTTCAAAGCCGTCCTTTGACGCGTATCCAACCGATGAACGCTTTAAGAAATCCTGCACCGATACGGACGAATATGTCTTTGCGAAACCGCCCGTCGGCAAAATAGCATTCGGTCCCAAAACGAAGTTGCACAAGGTTACGGGAGTGTAATCTCCCAGAAGAATTTCGCCTGCATTCTTTATTTTAGGTAAAGTATCAAACGGCTTTTCCGTCATAACCTCCATATGCTCGGGCGCGTAATCGTTTACAAAGTCAATCGACTCGTCAAGCGAATTTGTAAGTATAACGCCGCCGTATGTAGTGAGGTTTGTTTCAATCCATTCTTTTCTCTTAGGGCTTATCTTCTCAAGCTGTCTGTTTACAATCGGAACAACCTTATCCACAAGCTCCTTTGAATGCGTTACAAGCAGCGCCGCGCTGTCGGGGCCATGCTCCGCCTCAATCATCCAGTCAAGCGCTACCTTTTCGGGGTCAGCCTTTTCGTCCGCAAGCACGATTATTTCGCTCGGTCCCGCCGGAAGTCCCGCGTCGATATGATTCGCGAGAACTCTCTTTGCCGCCGTTGCATAGCTGTTGCCGGGACCTATGATTTTGTGGCACTTGGGAATTGTTTCGGTTCCGTAAGCAACCGCCGCAACCGCTTGAATACCGCCTACCTTATAAATCTCTGTAATGCCGATTATCTTTGCCGCACAAAGAATTGCGTCGTCAACCTCGCCCTTTTCATTCGGAGGAGTCACAACGACAATCTTGGGAACCTTTGCCACAACGGCGGGAATACCCAACATACAAAGCACTGATGGGAATGAACCCTTACCATGCGGAACGTACAGACACACATCAACTATCGGCGTTGTTTTCTCGCCCACCATAAGTCCGTCGTCCACCATTGTGAACCACATTTCCTCCGGCAGCTGTTTCTCGTGGAAATCGTAAATATTCTTGTAGGCATACTCTATCGCCTCGCGCGTTTCTTTGTCAAGGCGGTTATATCCGGCGTCGATTTCCTCCTGAGTAACCTTCATCTTATCGGCGGTAAGCTGAACATGGTCAAACTTAGCTGTGTACTCCAAAACCGCCTCGTCGCCGCGCGCTCTTACGTCGTCGGAAACCTCCTTGGCAACCTTCATCTGCTCGGTTATGTCAAGCTCCGCGCGTTTCATAATGAAGTCGTACTGTTCCTTTGTCATCTTTGATAGCTCATAAATATTCGGGTTCATTATTATCCTCCTAAATTATCCTTTATTTAAACAAATCCTTTATCTTTTCATAAAAGTTCTTTTTCTGCTTATAGTTTTTATCCTCGTCAAAATCACGTAAAATTTCCTTTTGCCTTGGCGTCAGATTTCTCGGCACCTCAACCGTTACGGTTACGTATTGGTCGCCCCTTGTTTTGCTGCGCAGCACGGTTATTCCCTTGCCTTTCATTCTGAAACGCGAGCCTGTCTGAGTTCCCTCCGGAATATTAAGCTCAACCAATCCGTCAAGCGTCGGAACCTGAACAGTCGCGCCGAGCGCCGCCTGCACGAACGTGATAGGCATATCTATAAACACATCGTTTCCGTTGCGTTTGAATATACTATGCGGACGCACGCGCACGGTAAGCAGCAAATCACCGCTCGGTCCGCCCTTATCGCCTGCCTCGCCTCTGCCGGAAAGCTGAATGGTTTGACCGTTATCGATACCCGCCGGAATTTGTACCTCTATAGTTTTTGATTTCCTTACCTTGCCCGTTCCGCGGCAGTCGCGGCACGGTTCTTTTATAATCTTGCCTTCGCCGTGGCATTGCGGGCAGGTCGTTTCCGTAGTCATATAGCCGAGAATGGTTCTCTGCTGAGTCTGAACGCGTCCCGTACCGCGGCAATGCGCGCAGGGTTCGGCTGTTGTACCTTTCCTTGCTCCGCTGCCTCCGCACGAATCGCATTTATCCTGAGTTTGTATGTTCAATTTTTTACTGCAGCCAAACGCAGCCTCTTCAAAGGTTATGTCTATCACCTGGCGTATATCATTTCCGCGTCTCGGACCGTTTCTGCGGCTGCCGCCGCCAAATCCGCCGAATCCTCCGCCGCCGAATATATCACCGAATATATCGCCGAAATCGAATCCGGCGCCGTTAAAGCCGCCCGAGCCGCCGGCTCCGTAATTCGGGTCAACGCCGGCATGACCGAATTGATCGTATCTTGAGCGTTTCTCCTTATCGGAAAGCACCTGGTATGCCTCGTTTACTTCCTTGAACTTTTCCTCCGCCTCTTTATTGCCAGGATTGAGGTCGGGGTGATATTTTTTGCTCTGTTTTCTGAATGCTTTTTTTATTTCATCGTCCGAGGCGCCCTTTTGCACGCCGAGGACTTCGTAATAATCTCTCTTATCAGCCAATTCTTTCACCTACCTAAAATATTATACTATACTTTATTCGATTTGTAAACCCTTAAAAGGACGGACATTTTGTCCGCCCTTTGTCAGTCCTTAACTAAAGCATTTATTTGATTATTGATTATCGTTGTCTACTTCCTTATAGTCAGCCTCGTAAACGCCATCGTCATTCTGCGCCTGCGCGTTGGGATCGCCGCCCTGCGCCGCGCCGTTCGGGTTAGCCTGCTGATACATCTGCTGTGCCACCGAGTAGAATTTTTCCTGCAATTCGTCCGTTGCCGCCTTTATAGCCGCGCTGTCCGTGCCCTTTAAAGCCTCTTTAACCTTATTAACCTCGGTTTCAACCATTGACTTTGTGGCATCGTCAATCTTATCGCCGGCGTCCTTTACAGCCTTTTCACACTGATATACAAGCGATTCGGCGTTATTTCTGATTTCAACCTCTTCCTTACGCTTTTTATCCTCCTCGGCGTACTTTTCAGCCTCTTTAACCGCCTTGTCAATATCCTCGTCGGAAAGATTTGACGATGCGGTAATTGTAATTTTCTGCTCGTTGCCTGTTCCGAGGTCCTTAGCGCTTACGTTTACGATACCGTTCGCGTCAATATCGAATGTAACCTCAATCTGCGGAACGCCTCTCGGAGCCGGAGCGATGCCTGTAAGATTAAATCTGCCCAATGTCTTGTTATATTGAGCCATTTCTCTTTCGCCCTGCAATACGTGTACTTCAACGCTCGTCTGACCGTCAGCCGCCGTTGAGAATATCTGTGACTTGTTTGTCGGGATTGTTGTGTTTCTTTCAATCAGCTTTGTGAATACGCCGCCCATTGTTTCTATACCGAGTGAAAGCGGAGTAACATCAAGAAGAAGTACGCCCGTTTCCTCGCCGCCGAGCACGCCCGCCTGTCTTGCCGCGCCTACGGCAACACACTCGTCCGGGTTAATTCCCTTATGCGGCTCCTTGCCCATTTCCTTCTTTACCGCGTCCTGCACGGCGGGAATTCTTGAAGAACCTCCGACAAGAAGTACCTCGTCAATTTTTGACGCGCTTACGTCGGCATCTCTCATTGCGTTCCTGATACAGGTAAGAGTTCTGTCAACAAGGTCGGAAGTCAATTCGTCAAACTTAGCCTTTGTAAGCGTTATATCCATATGCTTGGGACCCGATGCGTCCGCTGTAATGAACGGAAGATTGATGTTTGAAGTTGTGGTTGTTGAAAGCTCAATCTTTGACTTTTCAGCCGCCTCTTTTAATCTCTGCATAGCCATCTTATCACCGGAAAGGTCTACGCCGTCGCTATTTTTGAATTCCGATACAAGGAAATCTATAATTCTCTGGTCAAAATCGTCGCCGCCCAAATGCGTGTCGCCGTTTGTTGAAAGAACCTCAAATACGCCGTCGCCGATTTCAAGAATCGACACATCAAATGTACCGCCGCCGAGGTCGTATACCATTATTGTCTGATCCTTGTCGCTCATACCGTAAGCAAGAGCCGCCGCCGTAGGCTCGTTTATAATTCTCAAAACCTCAAGACCTGCAATTTTACCCGCGTCCTTTGTAGCCTGACGCTGAGAGTCGTTGAAGTATGCCGGAACCGTGATAACCGCCTGAGAAACGGTTTCGCCGAGGTAGCTTTCCGCGTCCTGCTTAAGCTTTGAAAGAATCATCGCGGATATTTCCTGCGGTGTGTATGCCTTGCCGTCTATTGTAACCTTTTCGGTTGTGCCCATCTTTCTCTTTATTGACATAATTGTTCTGTCGGCATTTGTTACAGCTTGGCGCTTTGCCACCTGACCTACAATTCTTTCACCGTCCTTCTGGAAAGCTACGACCGACGGAGTTGTTCTCGCGCCCTCGCTGTTTGTGATTACGTTGGGATTTCCGCCCTCCATAACCGCAACGCAGCTGTTTGTTGTACCTAAGTCAATACCTATAATTTTTCCCATGATTTATTTCCTCCTTAATTTTTCATCAAAAAAATTTAATTTGCAACCTTTACCATACTATGTCTTATTACTCGGCCGTCCTTGTATATGTAGCCTTTCATAAGGTCCTCGACGACGGTGTTGTCGTCTATTGTTTCGTCTTCAATGTGCATAACGGCGTTATGAATATTCGGGTCGAATTGCTCGCCCTCCGCCTTTATTTCCGATACGCCGAGCTTTGTGAGAGTTTCCTTGAACTGCTTTAAAACCATTTCAACTCCCTCTTTCATCTTCACTCCGTCCTCGGACTGCACCTCCGTTGCGAGCGCTCTTTCAAGATTATCGCCTATCGGAAGTATAGAGCCTACCGCGTCTATTACCGCGTCGCCGTAGCGCATATCCTTTTCGCGCTGAGAGCGTTTTTGGAAATTATCAAATTCGGCGTACAGCCTCATATATTTATCCGTCTGCTCCTTCAGCTTTTCCTCAAGGATTTCCTCGCCCGACTTTTCCTCGGCTTTTTCCTCCGTTTCCGAAGTGTTATCCTGCTCTTCCTTTTCATTTATTTCTTCTTTATTCTTCGCCATCTTATTGCCCCTTTCCTTATTCGCTATTAAGTCATTCGCCATTCATATAATAGCCCAAAATTTTATCTATTTCATTTGAAATAAGATCAAGACTTGCAAAAACCTTGGCATAATTCATTCGCTTGGGTCCGATTACGGCGATTTTGCCCGACGCTCTGTCACCCAGCGAATAATTCATACTTACGGTTGAACAATCCTGCAATATTTCAAAATCATTTTCCTTTCCTATTTTAGCCTCGATGCTGTCGCCGCTTACCGATTCCACAAGCTTTTTCAGATTTTCCTTATCCTCCAAAAATGAGAAAATTCGTTCGGCTTTTTCAACATCGCTGTATTCGGGATACTTCAATATTGACCTGGCGTTATTGACATAAATCTCGGTTTCGCTGTCCTCCGTTATCGTGTCATAAACGAAGTGCATAATATCTATAAGCGCCTTGGGGTGAAGTGAAAGCCTATGCTCCACCTCTTTCTGAATATCCTGAATCTTTTCAAAGGATATATCGTCCGCCATAAGCCCCGAAAGATTTTTATTGAGAATTTCCGCAAGCTTTGCGCAGTTTTCATCGTCGATGTCTATATTCATAACCTGACTTCTTACGGTTCTCGTAACCACAATGAGCATTACCGTGCGGCTTGCTATCATAACAAGGTCAATCTTTTTTATTTTTCCGTTTTGCTCCTTGGGCGCGGTAACAACCGTTGTATACTCCGTCAGGCTTGACGCTATCGCTCCGGCATATCTTATCAGCTTTTCAAGCTGGCTGACTCTTGCCACCAGCATACTTTGCAGCTGCGCCACGGCCTCCATACCGATTTGATATTTCCGCATAAGTGAGTTTACATAAAATCTGTATCCCTCGTCCGACGGCACTCGTCCCGACGATGTATGCGGCTGTATAAGGTAACCCATTTCCTCCAAATCCGCCATTTCATTTCTTATGGTCGCGCTGGAAAGTCCCAAATTTTCTTTTTTGGAAATGGCTCTCGAGCCTACCGGCTCGGCAGTGCCTATATATTCATCAATAATCGCCTGAAGGATTTTTCTTTTTCTGTCGCTTAAATCCATATACAAGCATTCCTTTCCTTTATCTATATAAGCATTTTCTTGTTAGCACTCGCACTTATCGAGTGCTAACAACTACAAGATACCACTATTATACCCCATTGTCAAGTATTTCATTTAAGTTTTCACAATTTATTAACAATTTACACAAATTCGCATAAAACGGAGTTGGAAACATTTATACCCATTGGCGTAAGACTGTAGCTTTCCCCGTCATACTTCATAAGCTTTAGATTGATAAATTTTTCAAGCTCCGCGCCGAATACCGCGCTTATATCCTCGCCGAACCGGCGGGAAAATTCCTTTTCGCTTACGCCCTTCATCATACGAAGTCCCGTAATCATAAATTCCGATATTTTATCCTTTCTTGTCAGTGCGGTCACCTCCCTCGGCGCGCCGCTTATATAAGATTCTATATCGGAAGTGTTAAAAAATCTCGTGCTGCCCATATATGAATGTGCCGCCGCTCCAAGACCGATATATTCTTCGCCTATCCAGTATTTTACATTATGGCGGCACTCCATACCCTCGCGGGCAAAATTAGATATTTCATATTGCTTAAACCCGTTTTCACGCAAAAAATCCACCGTGTACTCATACATTTCTCTGTCGGTGTCCTCATCGGGCAAAATCAGCTTTCCCTGTGAATATTCCCTTTCAAGCGGAGTCCCGTCCTCAACTATGAGGCTGTACGCCGATATATGCGTAACCGGCAGTGAAACCGCAGTGTCAAGCGTTTTTTTTAGGCTTTGCATACTCTGACAGGGCAGCGCGGTCATCAGGTCGATATTTATATTTGAAAATCCCGTTTCCTTGATATGACAAATTGTATTATATGCCGTTTGGGCGTCGTGTATTCTGCCTATTTTCCTTAATTCACCGTCGTTAAAGGACTGCACTCCCACGCTTATGCGGTTCACACCGCCGCTAAGCATAGCCTTTAATTTATCATCGTCGAGCGTGCCCGGGTTTGCCTCAAACGTAAACTCGCAATCGGGCGATATATTAAACGTATCCGTGCAAATACGCGTTATTTTGTCTATCTGCGCCGCCGACAGCAGCGACGGAGTACCTCCTCCGACAAATATGCTGTCAATCGTTTCTCCTCTGTACTCCTCCGCCTCCGCGGCAAGCGCGCCGATATATTTATCCGCAAGATGCTCCATACCCGAATATGATACAAAGTCGCAATAGGCGCACTTGCGCTTGCAGAACGGTATGTGAATATAAAGTCCTTTCATAATTTCCTCCGCATTAAAAAAGGGACTTTAAGTCCCTTTCCGACCTGTTACGGTCTGTTTAATTATTCGTGGTTATGTCCGCAATCGTCATCGTCGCAGTCGCAATCAAACTCAAGCTCGATTTCCTCGTGGCAATTAGGACACACAATGGCGTTATCATCGTCTATCATACCAAAGTCAATCATAACGTCCTCGCCGCAGTTGGGACACTGGATTTCAAAATAATCATCGCCGTCGCCGCTGTAATCGTCGTCCTCATAATCATCGAAGAAATCATCGTCATCGTCGTCATAATCATCTTCGTCATAATCATCGCCGTACAAATCATCGGCAATGGTAAAGACGCACTCGTCAAGTTCTTCAACAACTTCGTCAATATCGCCAACACTTTCGGTTAAATCCACGATAGCCTCAGCCATTTCGGACATAACGTCAAGCAGCTTTATGATAAGCTTACCCTCATCGCTTTTCGGGCTTATATCAAGTCCGTCGGCGTAACCCTTAAGATATGAAACCTTCTTAATTAAATCTTCCATAATTCTGCCCTTTCTGTAGGTCGGTTACTTATTTTACTCTTTCCATATATTCGCCTGTTCTTGTGTCAACTCTGATTATCTCGTTGACATCAACAAACAGCGGAACCTGGATTGTCGCGCCTGTTTCAAGCGTAGCGGGTTTGGTCGCATTGGTTGATGTATTGCCCGCAAAGCCCGGCTCTGTTTCGGTGATTTCAAGCTCAACAAACGTAGGAGGCTCAACACCGAATACGTTGCCCTTGTATGACATTACCTTACATACATCGTTTTCCTTTACAAATTTCATTTGCTCTTCTATTTCAGACTTTGCAATGTCAAGCATATCAAAGGTTTCGTTATCCATAAAATGATAAAAATCATCATCTCCGTATGAGTATGCCATATCCTTTCTGTCTATATGAGCCTCTTCAAATTTCTCGGTCGGTCTAAAGGTTTTTTCAACCACGCCGCCGCTGATTATGTTCTTTAGCTTTGTTCTTACAAACGCTGCGCCCTTGCCCGGCTTAACGTGCTGAAATTCCACAATCTGGTACACGTTTCCCTCATGCTCAAAGGTTCTTCCGTTTCTAAATTCACCGGCTGTAATCATAAATTAATCCTCCTGAATCTTTTGTGATTTATTTCAATATATATTCTAATATATTTTGTTAAAAAAATCAAGGTATTAACCGAAAAAACTGTAATTATTTTTTTGATAACGTGAAAAAGCGCTCCCAGATGTGATTTTTCACATAAAGGAGCGCTTAAATTTTAGTTTTTAATCTGTTTCGCGACAACACTTTCGCCGCAGTAGATTTCCCTCAGTTTCGGCTTTTCAATCTTGCCGGTGGGATTTCTCGGCACATCGGCAAATATAATCTTATGAGGTCTTTTATATCTCGGCAGACCCTTGCAAAAATCGTTTATTTCTTCCTCTGTGCAGGCAAATCCCTCTTTGATTTCGATAATCGCCGCCGCGATTTCGCCCAGTCTGACGTCCGGAAGTCCGATTACAGCAACGTCCTTTACGGCATCGTGCTTTCTCAAAAAGTCCTCTATCTGCACCGGATACAGATTCTCGCCGCCGGATATGATTACGTCCTTAGCGCGGTCAACAAGGTATATAAATCCGTCCTCGTCCTCCTGCGCGACATCTCCGGTAAGCAGCCAGCCGTCTTTGAGTACCTCCTCGGTGGATTTCGGGTCGTTGTAGTAACAGAGCATAACTCCGGGACCCTTTACGCAAAGCTCGCCGACCTCGCCGCGCTTTACTATATTTCCGCTCTTGTCTATTATTTTTGTTTCCCAGCCGTAGCCCGGTATACCGATTGCTCCGACCTTATGTATATTCTCCACGCCGAGATGCACGCAGCCCGGTCCTATAGACTCGCTCAAGCCGTAATTTGTGTCATAAGAGTGATTCGGGAAATATTTTTTCCAACGCTTTATAAGGCTCGGCGGCACCGGCTGCGCGCCTATGTGCATAAGGCGCCACTGATCGAGCTTGTACTTGTCAAGCTCTATATCGCCGCGTTCAATCGCGTCCAGTATATCCTGCGCCCACGGCACAAGCAGCCATACTATCGTACATTCCTCCTCGGATACCGCCTGCAAAATCCACTCCGGCTTTATACCCTTTAAAAGCACTGCCTTTCCGCCCGAAATAAGACTTCCGAACCAGTGCATTTTTGCGCCGGTGTGATAAAGCGGCGGTATACACAAAAATACATCGTTATGGGTTTGTCCGTGGTGGTTCTGCTCAACCTTCGCCGAATGAACAAGACTTCTGTGCGCATGAAGTATCGCTTTCGGGAAACCCGTTGTTCCCGATGAAAAATATATCGCCGCATAATCGTCATCGGTTATGTCCATATCCGGCTTAATCGAGCGCATAAATTTTACAAGATAATCATAGCTTTCCGCAAAGGTGGGACATTCCGCTCCGACGTAAAACGACTGCTTTACGCCCGGTATTCTGTCGCATATCTCCTCCACTCTGCCTATAAATTCTGGTCCGAATACAAGCACGTCCGCCTCGGAAAGCTCAAGGCAATACTTGATTTCCTCCGCGGTATAACGGTAATTCAAAGGCACCGCAACCGCTCCCGCCTTTAAGGCTCCGAAGTATATCGGCAGCCATTCAAGGCAGTTCATAAGGAGTATAGCGACCTTATCGCCCTTTTTAATTCCTCGGCTCAAAAGCAAATTCGCGAATCTGTTGGCTCTCTTGTCAAATTCCCTCCATGTAATTTCCGTGCGTCCCGCCTCCATAGGATTCGCCTCGATAAGCGCGTATTCTCTCCACGTAACCTTGGCGTGTTCCATCGCTTTGGGATTTATTTCAACAAGACTGATTTCATCTCCGTACATTTGCGCGTTTCTTTCCAGTAGTTCAGTAATCGGCATTTTTAATTATCTCCTATCTCCTATTTAGTCTTCCTCAGGTGTTACCGCAAAAACGCCGTCGAGGAATTTATTATCATATTTCTTTGTAAACTTTGACACAATCGGCACCGCAAGCAGTGAAACTGCCATAGCCGCAACGCCCATTTCCGGCGCTTTCTTAGCCGCCGTTTGAAATGCGACGTACAGTGTTTCGCTGCTGCCGGCGTTCATTGCCGTAAGCACTATTGTGGAAACCGCAATAGTGGCAAAGCCGAGTATCATACCTGCCCATGCGCCCGCTTTTGTCGTTTTCTTTGAGTAAATTCCCCATATGTAAGGACCGATAAAGCAGCCGGAAACGATGCCCCAGCTGAATGACATTATATTAACTATAATAGTGATGTTTCCGGTGGCGAATATGTACGAAAGCGCCACAAACAGCAGGCACAGCACTCTTGTAAGTATCATCTGATTTTTTCCGCTGTAATTCTTCTTAACCGACGGTATAAGATCCACGGATATAGCCGACGATGACGAAAGCACTATAGATGAAAGCGTTGACATCGACGCCGACAGAAGAAGTATAAGTATTATTGCGAGAATTATTGTTGTGATAATGTTCGGATCGCCCAAGGCGGTCAAGAGCGTGTTCGGGATAACCGAGTCAACACCGCCCTCCGGGAGCTGATTGCCGAGGATAAGTCTTGAAAGCGAGCCGACAAAGTACGCTCCCGCGCCTATAATCAGCGCGAAACCTGTGGAAATAACGGTCGCTTTTTTTATGGACTTTGTATCCTTTATGGCATAATATTTGCTGACCATTTGAGGAAGTCCCCACGTTCCGAAACTTGTAAGCAGGATATTTACGCAAAGGAATTTCCAGCTGCTGCCGCCCCATATGCTTGTAAGCTGAGCGCCGGTAATTCCGTCGCCGTTATCAGCGACGCCTTTTAGATTATTGAAAAATTCTCCGAAACCGCCGACCGCCGGATTTCTCACAATGGCTATAACCATAGCAAATACTCCGACTATCATTATTATACCCTGTACAAAGTCGGTATACGCCGTAGCGACATATCCGCCAAGCACCAGATAAACCGCCGTAAGCACGGCAATGACAAGCATCCAGGTATTAACCGATACCGTCGGGAAAATTGTTGTGAACATAGAACCCAAGCCCTTGTATACAGCCGCGCTGTAGGGCACAAGGAATACAAAAATTATTATTGCGGCAAACATTTTCATTTTTGTTGAATCAAAACGTCCCTCGAAAAATTCGGGCATTGTTTTTGCGCTCAAGGTATGAGTCATAGTTCGCGTGCGCTTTGCAAGCAGTTTCCACGCGAGCATACAGCCGAACACGGCATTTCCCACGCCTATCCAAATACTTCCCAAACCTATATTCCAGCCATGCTGTCCGGCATAGCCGACAAAAATAACCGCAGAAAAATACGATGTACCGTATGCAAAGGCGCTTACCCACGCGCCTATTTTTCTGCTGCCAAGCAGAAATCCGTCCATCGTTTTGGTTTTTCTCGCGCTTAATATGCCTATCGTCACCATAATTGCGGCAAATATGACAAGCGCGATAATTGTAACAATTTGCGTTTGTTGTAAATTTTGTTCCATTTTTATTCGTCCTTCCTTTTTACCTAATTTTGCCTTTCTGTGTTTTACAGACTACTGTTATACAACGCTACAAATTATATTTTACTACATATTGCGGAAAAAATAAAGTACATTGTTTAATTTTGTTAATTTTGCGCAAAAACAATGTCGCATTTTCGGCATTTTGAATATATCGTGAGCTTGACTTTTTTAACGCTAAAATATATAATGTACATATTAATATGAAAAATATGGAGATTTAAAATGGAAAATGATGTAAAAACTCAAGAGCAAACACCTACAGCCGCAAGACAAATTCCAAAAGTGAAAGCGTATATTATAGCGATTTTCTATGTTGTTTTGGCTGCTATAGTTGTGACGGCGTACATATGCGGAATTTCAAAAAAGCACGACGACGCGTATATTGAGAAAACCTTTAATGAAAAAAGAGCCTCCTTCAGCGAGCTGACCGACGCGGAAATATTATATGCAGATTACACCGCGCAAATCGAAACGCTGAATACGGAAATTGCCGATATTCAGGCGCAAATAGACACCATTACCGACTTTGAGTCAAAGCAGGAGTCTTATAACGCGGAAATTCAAGGACTTTCAGACCAAGTGAGCAGCCTTACGGCTCAAAAATCGGAAAAGGAACAGACCTTGAACGACATTGAAAACGAATTATCGCAATATTGACGCGGAGGGTAATATGATGATGGATTTTATGAAAAAGTTTATGTCTAAAGAAATAACGCCGAGCGTTAAAGTTATCGTCGTTACTTTGATTGCCGCTTTTGTATTATCGTTATCGGCATACGGCGCAGGCAGTGCGCAAAGTCTGAATAATTCGGTCGAATCCGAGCTGCAAACGGCTGTTGAGGATATTGAGCAACTAAACTCCGATGCCGAGCAGGAAATTGAACTTCTTTCAAATAATAAGTCGGAGCTTGACGGCGAGTTGGCGGAAAAGGAGTCCGTTCAAACTGCAATGCGGGAATACGATGAAAAGAAATCGGAATATACAAGCACAATTTCTCAGCTAAATACGGATATAGCCGCTTTGGATACCGACACGCAGCAAAAGCAGACGGAGCTTAGTGAAAAGAAAGCCGCAAAGGAAGAGGCTCTCCGCGTTGCCGCCGAGGAGGCGGCGGCTAAAAAAGCGGCAGCTCAGTCCTCCTCCCAATCGACAATGGTATGGATTGGCGAAACGGGTACCAAATATCATAAAGAGAATTGCCGAACGCTCAGAGGAAACAAGTATCAAATAACCTTGGACGAGGCACTCGCTCAAGGACGCGAGGCATGTAAGGTATGCCATTAACGGAGATATACTTAAATTAAGATGTCCATTGTGAACTCGCTTTGCGCAGCAGAACCTTTGCACCTTATTGAATATGTGTATAAATTGAGCCGGCTCCTCAAACGGAGCCGGTATTTTAAATTCCAAATAAAAAAACAGTTGAAATATAACCGAAAAAATTATATAATAGTAGTATTACTAAAAAAAGAGCAGTATTGCCCGTTTCGGGAAACGGAGCGGACACCGCTCTATGTTAAAATCATAGGAGTGAATTTGAATTGGAATTGGAACTTAAATATATGCCGGTAATACCGATGCGCGGAATGGTATTATTTCCGCATATGACGCTGAATTTTGACGCGGCGCGCGAAGTATCCGTTAAGGCTATTGAAACCGCGGTGGCTGATAATTCGATTGTTTTTCTTGCCGCGCAGAAGGACGTAGGCAATGAAAATCCGACCTTCAAGGATTTATATGAAATCGGCACCGTTGCGGTTATAAAGCAGATAATGCGTATGCCAGGAGGTATCACGCGAGTAATTGTCAAAGGAATAAGACGCGGAATAATAGACGATATTGTTTCCGAAAAGCCGTATTTCAAAGCGGGAATCGCGGAATATGACGACACATACACGCAAAACGCACCTCTCAAAGAGGCGTATGTAAGGCGCTTGAAAAAGTCCTACGAGGAATATTTTTCGCAAAATCCGAAACTTGCCGCGGAAAACTTCATTCAAGTAATGTCAATAAACAATCCGTCCGAGTTATGCGATATTATTGCAGCCGGCGTGGAGCTTGACATTGAAACACGCCAAAATATTCTTGAAACCTTTGATGTTTACGAAAGAACGGAGCTGCTTATAACTGCAATACAAAACCGTCTTGAGGTTCTTAAAATAGAGCATCAAATCGCTCAAAAGGTAAAGGCACGTATCGATAAAAACCAAAGAGAATATTACCTGCGCGAGCAGCTGCGCGTCATACAGGACGAACTCGGCGACGGCGACGGAATAAAAGCGGAGGTCAAGGAATATACTGAAAAAATAAAAAAGCTTAAAACAAGCTCCGATACAAAGAACAAGCTTTTGAAAGAAACGGACAGATTTTCAAAAATGCCTTCGTCCTCTTCCGAAAGCTATGTTATAAGGAACTATCTTGACACCGTGCTCGAAATGCCCTGGAACAAGCAGTCAAAGGAATGCTTTGACGTGAAAAACGCGGAAGATATTTTAAACGAGGATCATTACGGACTTGAAAAGGTCAAAGAAAGAGTTTTGGAATATCTTGCCGTAAGGCAAATGACTAAGGGCAAAAACGGCACAATACTGTGCTTTGTGGGTCCTCCCGGAGTGGGCAAAACCTCCGTGGCAAAGTCGATAGCGCGCGCTTTGGGCAGAAAATACGTAAGAATATCTCTCGGCGGTATTCACGATGAGTCGGATATAAGAGGTCATAGAAAAACCTATATCGGCGCTATGGAAGGCAGAATAATGTCGGCAATGAAAGAGGCAAAGGTTAAAAATCCCCTAATTCTGCTTGACGAAATAGATAAAATGGGCGCGGATTATAAGGGCGACCCGTCGGCGGCGCTTTTGGAGGTGCTTGACTATGAGCAAAACGCGTCATTCCGCGACCATTATCTTGAGGTGCCGTTTGATTTATCGCAAGTATTGTTTATCACTACGGCAAACACTCTTGACACCATTTCAAGACCGCTTTTGGACAGAATGGAAATAATAGAGCTTTCAGGCTATACAAGCAATGAAAAATTCCATATCGCAAAGGATTATCTCGTTAAAAAATCAGCGGAAAACAACGGTCTTGAAAGCGGTATGATAAGCATTTCCGACGGCGCTGTTAAGTCAATAATTGAGCATTATACAAGAGAGGCGGGCGTCAGAAAGCTTGAGCAGCAAATAGGAAAAATATGCCGAAAGGCGGCAAAGCAGCTGCTTGAATCGCGTAAAAAATCCATAAAAGTAACCGAAAAAAATCTTTCCGACTATTTGGGTAAGGAACGCTACAGCTTTGATATGATGAACGAGCATAGTGAAATCGGCATTGCGCGCGGACTTGCTTGGACATCGGTAGGCGGAGAAACGCTGTCTATTGAAGTGAACGTAATGCCCGGCAGCGGCAAGGTGGAGCTTACCGGCAAGCTCGGCGACGTTATGCAGGAGAGCGCGAGAACGGCGATAAGCTATATACGCGCCAACTCAAAGGAGCTTGGCATAAGCGAGAGTTTCCATAAAACAAAGGATATACATATACACGTTCCCGAGGGCGCAGTGCCAAAGGACGGTCCGTCGGCAGGAATAACAATGGCAACCGCACTCGTCAGCGCGCTTACAAAAAATCCTGTCAGAAACGATATTGCAATGACAGGCGAAATCACTTTGCGCGGACGCGTATTGCCGATAGGCGGACTTAAGGAAAAATCTCTCGCCGCATACCGCGCGGGAATAACGGATATAATAATACCCGAGAAAAACAAGCCCGACATAGACGATGTGCCTCAGGAAATAAGGAAAAATCTTAACTTTATACCTGTAAGCAGTATGGAATCGGTGCTTGAAAACGCTTTACAATAAAAAGGAGGCAAAAAAATGAATATACATAACGCAACCCTTACGGTTTCGGCGGTACGCCCCAATCAATATCCCACGGACGGTCTTATGGAGTTTGCTTTCGCGGGACGCTCAAACGTCGGAAAGTCATCGCTTATAAATAAGCTGCTCAACAGAAAATCTCTCGCGCGCGTTTCCGGAACTCCCGGCAAAACCGCCACGATAAATTTTTATAATATAGACGACACCGTTTACCTTGTGGATTTACCCGGCTACGGCTACGCGCAGCGTTCAAAGCAGGAAACCGAAAAATGGGGAAAAATGATGGAGGATTATCTCGCAAACCGCGAGCCGCTTGTGCAGACGATTTTGCTCGTTGACAGCCGCCATAATCCGACAAAGGACGATATACAAATGGCAGAATGGATACGCCATTATCACGACAATCTTATTGTTATAGCCACGAAGACAGATAAGCTGAAGAAAAGCGAGATAGAGCCTAATCTTGAAAGAATATGGCAAACGCTTGAAATGGACGAAGATGATTTGCTTGTACCTTTCAGCACCCGTGACGACGAGGGTAAATGCTCCGTATGGGATATGATTGAAATGATGCGCGCGGGCGAATTATATCCGTATGATGAGCGGCTTTAATAATTTTTAAGGAGGATAATCATTTGAAAAAGATATTGGCTGCTATGGCGGTGCTTTTCACAATGACGGTAAGCGTAAGCGCCGCGGACATTACATTTACTCCGGAGGGCGGCGGAAAATGGATTTTCTGCAACAATCCCGAGGCAATCCACAACGATGATTTGATGAACAGCGACGAGTATGAACCCGCTTACATAATGAATAACGAAAATCTCGAGCCAGACCTGTATGATTTTCTTATCTGTCACATAAACAGCACGGATACCGACGACGGATACGGTATGGGATTCAATATTGAGCTTGACGTTGAGCTTACAGCGGTAAAGGACTGCGAAATTACGATAAACAAAGCGTTCTTCGATACTCCTACGGACGAGGCTTTTATATACGGCGACGGAACTTGGGCAAAGGAAACAAACAAGTTCAGCTGTCTGCACGGTCTTGCCTCATATATGGGCGTAAATCTCACGGAGCTTAACGGCTCATGGCTTTACGAGGCGCAGCCGTATGAGAGCGTAACCATTGAAATAAAGAAAGGTGAAACCGTTTGGCTCAGTGATTATATGGACGGCTATACCGCCGTGAAATACGGCAAGCCGGTACAGATAATGGGTGAATTGTCCGTTAATTCCGGTATTCTGAATTTCAATGTGGCGGCATTTAAGTCAGAAGGCGAATTGGGCGACAGGAGCGATTTTGACCCTGACGCGGCTTTCGGCGCGTACTCATACACAAGAACTCAAAAGGGCATCGCCGATTCTCTTCCAAAGGTGAATGTTGACCTTGAGTATACCATAACAAGCTCAATGAAGGACGGCGATTACTTCTCAAACAAGGTGTATAATCAATACCAGCCTGACGGCTATGTTACTACCGCTTGGTGCAGCAATTTAAGTCCTCAGGACGATATATGGTCAAAAAGCATATCGGTGGAATCAGATTTGCTGGCGCTGACATACGAGGACGATTCAAAGCTTGATTACTACGGCTCCAATGTCAAGAAGAAAAATAAAAACAATGTATGGACTTGGGATCCTTACCACAGTGACACGGCGGCATATCCCAACTCGTCAACCTGGTATTCGGCAGACGACTATGAGCCGAATTATGAGCTGTCAGTAAAGAGAAACAACGAGGGCTACGCGTGCAGTATGGGAAATTACGGCGTTACGGAATGTTATAATTTAAAGGTTAAAAACGTCACAAACGAGGATAAGTATTTTGAATATGCGGCGGAAACATCGTCAAGCATAGCTGTTTACGTGGTTGACGAGGACGGCGTACACAGCGGATTTTTAAAGGGCGAAAACAATCCCGCCACAAAGGATACAATGGCAAGCGTGCTTATACCCGCGAACAGCGAAAAGGAATTTTCAATCAATATGGTTTTGCCGATTAATTATGTCGGCGGAATAAGGAATTCTTTTCAGGTTTACAGTGAAAGCAATATGGGCAAAACCTACGAGGATTACCTAAACGAGCCGCGCGCCGCCGAGGGACCTATGACAACGGGTATTCTCGCAAGCGATGTTGAAGACGAACTTCCGCAGGAGGTCAAGGATATAATCCGCGGCAACTACGACAGCTTTGAGCTTGTCGAAACCGATACGGGTTATATGCTGCGTTGGCTTGAGTGGGACGGCTGCCCTTATTATTACACAACCCACTGGGATATGGTGAAAAATATTTATTACCTGGACGAGGATTATAATATAGTTGACAGGTACGCCTTTGACAAGCTTATACAGCTTGCCGTATATTACGACGGCTGCTATTATGTTGAGGACGCGGACGGTCTGCGCTATAAGTCCGAGGACGGTCAAAACTGGGAAAGCTACACTCACAGGCTGCCGCTGCCGAATATTACCTTTGAAAATTCCGAGCCGTCAGACTGGGCGGAGGACGAGGTGACCCGCGCATACGCGTTGGACGTTGCTCCCTATCAGCTTAAGGACACTCTTGTTTATACCGACAATATGACGCGCAAAACCTTCTGCGACGTGCTTGCGAGTATGCTTGAGCTTAAGGATATGCTGCCCGAAGAGGGCGATGCCGAATTTACCGATTCATCAAGCACAAATGTGCTGCTGCTCGGAGGCGCGGGAATTATATCCGGATATGACGACGGCTCATTCAGACCGCAAAATTCCATAACGCGCGAAGAGGCGGCAGTGCTGCTTTATAAGACAGCGCTGTATATGGGTTATGAGGATTTATCCGAGCTTTTAGAGGATTTATCCGAGCTTTTAGAGGATTTATCCGATAGCGATGATGATTTATCGGAGAATGATGAGCTTTCATCATATGTCTACAGCGACGACAGCGACATAAGCGACTGGGCAAAGGAAGCTGTTTACGAGATGAACAAGCTCCAAGTAATGTCCGGCGTGGGCGACGATGAGTTTGCTCCGAAGTCGAACTATACAAACGAACAGTCAATCGTGACAATACTCAGATTATACGACGCTGTTTAAATACAGACAAAACCTAACCGGTTTTCTCAGCAGTCTAAAGCCTCCGAATTTTTCGGAGGCTTTAATATTACCCTACTTTTGTTCCTTAGGCTTTATAACCGAAATATCAATTATTTTCTCGTCACCGCCGAAATACATTCCGTTGGTATATCGGCAGGCGTTGAGTGTCCATGCGGCATCATCGGCGGTTATGCGTTCTCTGCCGTCCAAGAACACTATATTCTTTGCTGTTTGCAGTATTTTTACCGCATCTCTGCCGTTTTTCGCGTATCCTGCTATAAGGTTCGCCGCGCCGTCATCAAGGGCGATATTGAGCCTCTCACGCGCTCCGTCGATTATTTTCAAGATACTCTCCTTGGATAAAGGATTAAAATACACCTCAACGCACCTTGAGCGCACCGCCTCGGGAATATCCTCCGGCTTTTTTGTGGTCGCGCCTATCAAACGGAAATCGGCTGGTATTCCGTTTTTGAACACATCGTGAATATATGTCGGTATGTTTTTGTTGCTTTCGCTGTAATAGGCGCTCTCAAACATTACCTTCCTATCCTCAAGCACCTTTAACAGCTTGTTTATCTGACACGGCGGCAGCTCCCCTATCTCGTCGATAAACAGCACTCCGCCGTGCGCCTTTGATACCGCGCCCTCCTTTGGCTGCGGAACTCCCGCCGAGCCGTAGGCTCCCGCTCCCTGGTAAATAGGGTCGTGTACGGAGCCTATAAGCGGGTCGGCTATACAGCGCTCGTCATACCGCATTATCGTGGCGTCTGTTTCAATGAATTTCGCGTCGCGCCTGAACGGTGTTCCGTCGCTTTTCTTGGCGCACTCAAGTGCAAGCCTTGCCGCGGCGGTTTTTCCCACTCCCGGCGGACCGTATATAAGTATATGCTGCGGATTCGGTCCGCATAATGCCGCCTTTATAGCTCTTATGCCGTCCTCCTGCCCTATTATTTCATTAACCTTTCGCGGACGTGCCGCCTCCGTAAGCGGCTCAGACAGGCTTATGCGCCGCATACTGTTGAGATGCTCCGCCTCTTTTTTTGAATTTTCCTCCATAGTTCTGCTGTCCGTGCGTTCCGCGCGCAGCTTTGTAAAAAAATACATTCCTATTACAAGCGTAAAAAAGAATTGCGTTATCATAATTATCGCGCTCATATCTTCCCTCCTGTTTTTCTCGCTATGTTTATTCTTTTCAATCATTGCTTATTTATTCCGAAATACAGGCGGAAATTTTTCAGACACAAAAAATCCGCCGCGCTTTTCGCGGCGGATAAATTTTATTATTCCGTTTCGATTAAATATTTTTCAACCAGCCTTGCGCAATCCTCCACGCAGCCTACGCAGGGACGTTTTTTATAAAACTCGCCGTTCCTCTCGGTCGGCACCGCACCCGTGTCCTTAGGCTTATTTATGCCCAAAAGGTCACCGCATATTACGGAGCCGTTTTTCTCCTCAAATTCCTTTGCCATTTTCTGTACCGTGTCGTAAACCTTTGTGCGCGTTTCAAGGTCTTTTGGTATGCCCTTGCCGTATTTCAGTCCCGCAAGCATACACATACCGCTCACCGCTCCGCAGGTAAGGCGCATACGTCCCATACCGCCGCCGAATCCCTCGCTTGCGCGCATCGCCGAATTATTATCCATTCCAAACAGGTCGCTGTACGCGCATACAACCGCCTGAGAGCAGTTGCAGCCCTCCTTGAACAGCTCAACCGCTTTTTGCACTCTGTCCATTTTTGTCCTCCTTTGTAAGATAATTGTTTGTTATAGGAATGCTTGCTGATGTCCATACGAAATCCCTCATCCGTCGGCTTGTACGCTTAATCGCCGAATGAAATTCCTATTTCCTTTGCCGCCTCGATTATATCGCTGTCAACGGGAACCTTTTTAAGCTTGCCCGCAACCTCCGAAAGCGGCACAGGCACAATTTTCTCGTTTTGCAGCGCCACCATAAATCCGTACTGTCCGTTCTTGATAAGCCTTGCAGCCGCGGCGCCGAAACGCGTGCACAACACTCTGTCATACGCGCAGGGACTTCCGCCGCGCTGAAAATGTCCGGGCACGGTAACTCTTATCTCATGTCCTGTTTTATCCTCAAGCTCCTTGGCTATCTTATACGATATTGACGGATAAGGCATTTGCGCGCGCTGAGCCTTGAAATCGCGTTTCTTCATTTGCGCCTCTTCCTTTGAAATAGCGCCCTCCGCAACGGCAAGTATAGAAAATCTCTTGCCCTCGCTTTCTCTTTTGTCTATTATTTTCGCGACCTCGTTTAAATCATAGGGAATTTCGGGAAGAAGTATAATATCCGCGCCGCCGGCAATTCCCGCGTACAAATTGAGCCAGCCTACCTTGTGACCCATTACCTCGACTATGAATATTCTTCCGTGCGATGTGGCGGTGGTGTGTATGCAGTCTATCACCTGCGTCGCTATATCTACCGCGCTTTGAAATCCAAAGGTCATCTCCGTACCCCAAACATCGTTATCTATAGTCTTTGGCATTGTGACAACATTCAGACCCTCCTCGCTTAAAAGATTAGCCGTCTTGTGCGTGCCGTTTCCGCCGAGAATTACAAGACAGTCAAGTCCCATTTTTTATAATGCTCCTTCATTGCCTGAACCTTGTCTATGCTGTTTTCGTCCTCTTTAACGCGCATCATTTTGAACGGCTGACGCGAGGTGCCCAAAATTGTGCCGCCCACGGTAAGTATTCCCGAAAAATCGGATTTGCTCATTTTTCTGTAATCGCCGTGTATAAGTCCGGCATAGCCGTTATGAATACCGAAAATCTCAATATCGCCGATTTCCTCATACAGCCCCTTTGCAACTCCTCGTATTGCCGCGTTAAGTCCCTGGCAATCTCCTCCGCTTGTTAAAATACCAACCCTTTTCATCGCTTTCACCCTTTCAAAATTCCTGTTACTACTCTGTCATTATTGTTTAAATCACGTATCACCTTTATATTTTCAAAAGACCTTTCCATTAAAGAAAAAACCCTTTCGCTCTGATTATAACCGATTTCAAACGCAAGTATTCCGCCTTTATCGAGAAATTCGGGCGCGATTTCGGTTATGCGTCTGTAAAACTCAAGTCCGTCAGCTCCGCCGTCAAGCGCGAGGCGCGGCTCGTGATTTTTTACCTCTGTTTGAAGTGTTTCTATTACCTCTGTTTCTATATACGGCGGATTTGACACCGCAGCATCGTATTTTTTATTCGGATATTCCTTAAGTATATCCGTTTTTATTACTTTTACTCTGTCTCCGACATTATTGCGGATAATATTTTTCCGCGCCACATTGAGCGCTTTTTCGCTTATATCAAGCAAATCAACCGTTACGTCCGGCTTGTAATGAGCTATGCTGATGCCTATACAGCCGCTGCCGGCGCATATATCAAGCACTTTTGCGCCGCCGGAAATTTTATCAAGCACTTCCTCCACAAGCGTTTCGGTATCGCTGCGCGGAATAAGAACGCCGCTTTCAACATAAAAATCAAGCGACATAAACTCCGTTTCTCCGAGTATGTATTGGAGCGGCTCGCCGCCCAAGCGGCGCTTAACCATATCCGATACCGCGCTTATTTGCCCGCTTTCAACGCCGGTGTTTCCGCGCAATACAAGCTGAGTTCTGTTAATCTTAAGCGCGCTCATCACCATAAGCTCCGCCTCGAAAAGAGCGTTATCTTTAAGCCTTGACGCGGTTTCTCTCACAAGCTCGGATATTACCATCTGTCGTCCTCTTTATTCTCGGGTATACACGGCTCCATTGACGCGATTGCCACCTCTATTTGTGATTCGTCCGGTTCCTCCGTGGTAAGCCTTTGCATCCAAAGTCCCGGCTTTGAGAGCCAAGCGACGCATTTTGATTTACTGCGTCCCGCGAGCTTTATTATCTCGTATGAAATTCCCGCCACCACGGGCAAAAGCGCAAGGCGCATAAGCACTCTTAAAATTACCATATCAACTCTCGGCAATAGCGCAAAAAGCAAAATACTCACTATCATTACAAAGAGCAAAAAGCTCGTTCCGCATCTTGGGTGGAAACGGGTATACTTTTTTATATTCTCCACTGTAAGCTCCTCGCCCGCCTCGTAGCAGGCTATTGTTTTATGCTCCGCGCCGTGGTATTGGTAAACGCGCTTTATATCGCTCATATGCGACACTATCGCGAGATACGCTATGAATATCGCCATTCTCACAATGCCCTCGAAAAGGCTTGTGAACAAATGCGTATCGGTGACGACGGATACCATAGGAATAAGCGAGCCTATCTTTTCCGCGCCCTTTGTGAGAAACGTGGGCAATATCATAAACAGCGCGACGCTGAACACAAGCGATATTGCTATTGACACGTAAATTACTATATCCTTTATCTTGTCGCCGAATTTATCGTCAAGCCATTTGTCAAATTTGCTTTCCGTTTCCTCCTCGTCACCCTCTATGTCCACAAATTCCGCGCTGTACATAAGTGCTTTCATTCCGATAACAAGGCTGTCAATAAAATTAACGCACCCTCTCACAAGAGGAAGACGGAAAAACGCGTTTCTTGTTTTTGTTCCGTTTTCGTCAATTTTGCGTTCTATCTCTCCGTCCGGCTTTCTTACGGCAACGGTGGTTTTAAAGGGACCGCGCATCATTACGCCCTCCATTACCGCCTGTCCGCCTATTGACGTTATATGATTTTCTTTACTCATTTACTTTCTCCTATCTTTAAAAACAAGGGCATATACAGTCCGCTAACATACAAGCTGTGCAGCAGCCTAAAGGGTTGCAGCAGCCCGCATTCCCCGAAGATGAGGTGTAGGTTGTATATGTTCTGTTTCTGTTTTTTATATTTTCAAGCGCGTCGCGGTATTCGATATTATCGGGATCCATATTAACCGCAGTCTGCAAAAAGCTTATAGCCTGGTCATACCAACCCACCTGCATTCTTGCGCGTCCGGAAAGGTAATACCACTCCGCCGTTCTCGGCAGCGATTCAAGCATTGCAATCGCCTCGCTTATACGCGACTGCGATATTAAAATACGCACATTTTGAAAGCTCGCCGCGCCGTTTGTTCTTCCCGCGCCGTAGGAGGGCGCGCCCGTCGGAGCCGCTTGCGTGTTTTTATTCATTATCATATCGTATGCCTTGTTGATTTCCTTAAGTTTCTCACCGGCAAGGTCGGCAAGAGGATTATTCACATACTTATCGGGGTGGTATTTCTTGACAAGCTCTCTGTACGCTTTTTTTATTGTTTCCTCATCGGCGTCCTCGCTGACGCCCAATACTTCATAGGGATTCATTCTTTTCTCCTAAAATGTGTTTCTGTTTCGCCTTTAGGGCGGTATACATAATATTATCCAAAACCTCTTTATTCCTATGTGGCGTGAGCAAATCATATGCGGACGCCGCATTTTCGAGAGTGAGCGTCATAGACATTTCTAATTTATCTCTTATCCGCGTTTTTATTTCCTCCGCTGTTTTGCCTCCGCGCGCAAGGGTGTTATAGTTCTTTTTCTTTATGTCCTTTTCCAAATCGTTATAGGCGTCTATAATATAAATCCACCTGCCTATGTTATAACCCAGCCAAGCCAAAACGCGCTTTGTGTCCTTATCCTCGATAAAATCGGGTGTGAATAAAATTTCAAGTATCTTAGCAAAGCAATCGGCGGTTTCGTCTATCTCTCCGCAATTTCCTTTTTCAAGAGCGCTCAAATCGGAAAGGCACTTTCGTATGCCGTCATATATTTCCGGATAGCGCGTCCTTGTTTTTTTTACGCCTCTGTAAAAAAGCGCCATTGAAAACAGTGCCTTTATACTTCTGTCGTCGTGCCAATCGTCAAGCAGTTTAAGATAGCTCAATATAATGCCCATATCCGCCGCATAATCGACTGCCCTGTCGTTTTCCACACAAATATTTTTGCGCGTCGGGTGTAAAAGGCATTTTATACTTCGCGTTTGAGTTTCTTCCTCTCCGACAGATGACAGCACCATCGCGAGAAACGTTATATCATAGCTCAGTCCCATACGGGCGCTTTGCGATGAGCGTTTGCCTATCGCCTTGCACAAGCCGCAGTAATACGCCTTAAACGTATTATATCCACGCTCGCTGAGCGCGCTCTTGCATATGGTGACATAGCCGAACATATTTATCCATTGCCTCCGTAAAAATATATGTACAAATTAAGTATATATCAAAACCGCGCAAAATTCAACCTATTGACGCGAATTTTTGCAAAATTAATTTTTTGTTCACAATCAGAATACTTTACCGCTATTTTGAAAAACTAAATAAAAAAAGCGTCAAAACAGGAGATATACTATGAAATATGAAATGACTAACAAGGAATACGGTGAATATGTAAAAAAGAAAACGCCTAATTCACATCTGTTTTCAAACTGCGTCAAGGCGTTTGTTTCGGGCGGAATTATATGCGTTATAGGTCAGTGTATTCTGACGGTATTTAAAAAGTGCGGTCTGGACGAGGAATCGGCGGGCACGGCAACATCAATAGTTCTTATATTTTTAGGCGCGCTGCTGACGGGACTTAATATTTATCCGAAAATCGCTAAATTCGCGGGCGCGGGAACCGTGGTGCCTATAACGGGATTTGCCAATTCCGTAGTGTCGCCCGCGCTTGAGGCTAAAACCGAAGGTATGGTGCTCGGCGTAGGCGCTAAGATTTTTACAATAGCGGGTCCGGTTATACTCTACGGCATTTTTGCCTCGTGGATTGCCGGAATTGTATATTTTATTATGAGCTTGTTTTAACAATATGCTTGCCGTATTATCAAAAAAAGAGCTGCCGCAGGGCAGCTCTTTTGCGTGAAATAAATCGTTTAAGACGGGTTTACAACCGACAGCGCGGAGCGTTCCTTTACAAAATGCTCGTCGAAACGTTTTTGCAAATCCTCGAATGTTACGCTGTTATACGCGTCTATGAAATTGAAGTAATCAATATCCATAAACAGCATCTGCAAAAATGTGCAGGCATAATCCTCAACGTCGTTGAGCGAGCGGATATAATTGCCCCATATTACCTTTTTTATTCGTTCAAAGGTTTCCTTTGACAAGCCTTTTTCGCGCGTTTTTTCTATTTCCGCGATAACCGCATCATATACCGCCTTAGGGTCGCGGCTTTCACCGTCAACCGAGGAATATCCGTATGACGGCTGCATAGTGTATTCAAAAGAAAACGTGTTGTTTATAAGTCCCTTTTCATATAAATCCTTATACAGAGCGGAGCTTTTTCCGAAAAGCATTCTCAGCAATATATTGATTTCAATCCACTTCTTCAAAAGCCTTTCACCGCCGTATCCCGTGTCCGTGTCCTTAAATCCTATCATAAACAACGGGCTTGCCACGCTCATATTCTGCTCTGCGTAGCTTTTTGCTATTTCTTTCGGCTCCTCTGGATAAACCTTTTTTATTTCCTCATCGAACGGCTCGTTTTTCTTGACGCCGTTTTCTATAATCTTTGCAATTCCTGTCGGATCCACATTTCCCACAACAACTATGGACATATTCGACAGATTGTAAAATGTATTATAGCATTTATACAAATAGTCCGCCGTGATATGGCTTATGCTCTCAACCGTGCCGGCGATTTCCTTTTTTACAGGTTGTTTCTGATAAAGGCAGTTTAAAAGATTGAAAAACAATTTCCAATTTCCGTTATCGTCATACATTCTTATTTCCTGCCCGATTATTCCCTGCTCCTTTTGCACGCTTTCCTCGGTAAAATAAGGACTTTGCACATAATCCATAAGCGTTTCGAGATTTTCCTCCACATTTGCCGTAGCCGAAAACAGATACGCCGTCATATTAAAAGACGTAAACGCGTTGGCATTGCCGCCGTATTTTGAAAACTTATCAAACACATTGCTGCCGTCCGGCTGGTCGAACATTTTATGCTCAAGATAATGCGCGATACCGTCCGGCACATCCGTAAGCTCTTTTTCACCCGGAACAACAAATTTTGAATCGACACTGCCGTATTTTGTACCGAAAATGGCGTATGTCTTGCTGTAATCCTTTTTGGGTATTATATACACTCCCAAACCCGATGAATGTTTGCCGTAATACATTTCCTCGCCGGTTGCGTCACTCTTTACATAATTCAATTCCATTTATTCTTCCTCCTTCCCCGCAAGGAAATATACGGTGTCAAGCTCTGTCTTTGCCGCGACATTCTTTATATCCTCAATAGTGACCTTGCTCGTCTTTTCCTTAAGCTCATCTATGCTGTAATTCGTTCCCGCGATTTTTTGTCCGAGGCAAAACATCTGCATAAGGTGCTGATCGTCCCTATAGGATTCCAGCTCGTTAATTACCGCGTTTATGCTCGATGTAAATTCAAGCTCGGATATTTCGCCGTTTTTGACCGTTTCAAGCTGCGCGAGAATTTCATCATACGCCTTTTGGAAATTCTTAAATTCAATTCCAGCGTTTACAAACATAATGCCCTTATCCTTTACAAGATTGCTTGACGCGTAATAGCACAGGCTGAGCTTTTCGCGCACGTTATTAAAGAGCTTTGAGTGCGCTCCGGCGCCGTATACACTGTTCATAACCGTAAGCGCTGTATAATCGGGACTGCCCGCGCTTATTCCCGTTTTAAATCCCATACAAAGCTTTCCCTGCACCACGTCCATATGGTCTGTCACGTTTTTAACCGCGCCCTTGCTTTCAAAAAGCTTGGATTTCGGGATATTTGCCTCCTCGAACACGATTTTATCCGTATACTTCTTTATTTCCTCCGACAACGCGTTTATATCGGCATCTCCGCAGACGTATATATCTATAGCGGACGAGGTTATTATATTTTCATAATGAGCCTTAAGTCCGTCCGCCGTCACGGCGTCCACTCCCTCTGAGGTTCCGAGCGCGCGGAGAGCAAACCTGTCGCCGGCGCACATTTCCTCGGCGCATCGTATCGTCGCGTACTGACGCTTATCATTCATCGCCGCCATTATTCTGTCCTTGGCGTTCTTCTTTTCCTGTCCTATAATATCGTCCTCGAACGCGGTCGGCTCAAATATAACCGACATCATAAGCTTTGCCACCGAACCGGCAAGCTTTTCACCGTTCGGCGCGTACTTATCGGAAATTGTTTCAAATCCGAAATATATAATCTGGTCGTCTCCGCGTTTTAAAACGCTTGCGCCGAAGGACGCTCCGTAAAGATTTTCGAGATATTCCGCAATTTTGGCGCTGTCCGGACATAGCTTGCAGCCGCGCTTTAGGACATACGGCAGCACCGCGTTTTTTGACACCTCGTCCTCTTTCAGCTCCCTATGAATATATATGCCGATTGTTGTGGTTTTCAGCTTGGTCATCGGTATATAATACAGATTTATGTTTGAATTTATTTTTAAACCGTCCATTCATATTCTCCTTTACTTATTAGTGTTATACATATTTTACTCCAAAATAAGGAATATGTCAATCACCCAACATAGCTTTCCACATCGCGCAGTGTCATATCACGGTGGAGCGCGAGATTGATTCCGTTGGCAACGGTTTTGGACGCGCGCTCTATGACAAGGTCTATATCCTTTGTTGTAACCATAAGCGGAGCCATTTCACGCGGAATTTCCACCTTGGATATTGTGGATGCGTCTATTACGGTGGGTACGCCTATCGCTATTACCTTTACTCCGGTGCTTTCCTCGTTAAGTCCGGCGCGGTTATTGCCCACGCCCGCTCCCGGCTGTATACCGGTATCCGAAATTTGTATTGTGTTGCTCACGCGACGTATATCCGCCGCGGCGAGAGCGTCCACAGCTATTATAAGGCGCGGCTTTACCTTTTCCGTAACAGCCTTTATTATATCAGCCGTTTCAATTCCCGTTGTACCCAAAACACCCGGTGCAATCGCGCATACGCCGCTTATATTGTCGCTGAAAAAATCGCTCATATTCTGCTTTATGTGATGCGTTACAAGCAGCTTTGAAACAACGCTTGTGCCGAGCGCGTCCAGCGTTATTTCGCGGTTGCCCAGTCCTACAACAAGAGTGAGAGAGTCCGCGCTTATATCGGACATTTTACGGATTTCCTCGGCTATGATTTCACATACGCTTTCATATATTTCAAGGCTGTATTTCAAATTCGGCGCGTCTATTGTGATGCATTTGCCTACAGCCTTTCCGAGCCGCTTACTGCCGTTTTCATTCGTTATTTCAACGCGCGTTACGGTTACGCCGTCCCTTTCCTCCACCTCGGATACAACTCCGTCAATTTCCGATGCGCTTTTTGCCTGTTTTTTGCTTAATTCGTGTGCCTCGACCGCAAGGTCGGTTCTTATATTCTGCATAATAAAATCTCCTTTTTGCTTAGTTTTTGAAAAAGTAATGCTAATTATGCAAAAAAGGACCGCAAAAGAGTTCGGATATATCAAAACACGGTTTGAACCGGTTCCGAACTGTTTTTACAGTCCCTTAAATTTTAGTTTTTGTTTTTACTCAAGCGCATTTTCTATATCAGCCGCAAGGGTATCCTTATCGCTGCACTGAAATTCAATCGCTGAAATATCGTTATCGGTATTGAGCATAATAAGCGCGGGAGTATTGTTCTCTACAGGAAAATTCTCGGTTGCCTCGGGGTTTTCATCGATATTTACAATATCAAAATTAACATCGCCGTCATACTCGTCCATAAGCTCCTCAATCATAGCGTTTGTTTCTTCAAAATCAGCGTCGCTGTTTGACACGAAATACATAAACGTAGGCGTTACCTTTGACGTGTCCGAGCCGCAGCCCGCAAGCAGTCCCACTCCGATAACCATTGCCGCCATAATTGCCAATACAGATTTCTTTTTCATAATAAAACCTCACCTTTCACTTGTTTATTAATTATATCTAAAGCGCGAACGGCTATCTTATTATAGCGTTCCGCTTTATTTCTTATTTTTTCGCCGAGTCCCTCTATTATGCCGAAATTGGCGTTCATCGGTTGAAATTTTGTGTTCGCCTCGTTTGAAATATAGAGCGGCAGAGCGCCTATGCATGTGCGCGCGTCAGGCTCGAGCATATCCTTACCCGTCAGCATTTTCGCCATATTGCAGCCTGCCAATATTCCGCTTGACGCGGACTCGACATATCCCTCAACACCCGTTATCTGTCCCGCGAAAAATATTTTCGGGTACTTTTTCATACGATAATATTTGTCGAGTGCGGCGGGCGAATTTATATATGTATTCCTGTGTATTACTCCGTAGCGCACAAACTCGGCGTTTTCCAGGCCCGGAATCATTGAAAAAACTCTTTTTTGCTCGCCCCATTTCAAATTCGTCTGAAATCCGACAAGATTATAAAGTGTTCCCTCTTTATTGTCGCGGCGCAGCTGCACAACGGCGTAGGAATCGTCCTTTCCGTTTTTTGGATTCACAAGTCCGACAGGCTTTAAGGGTCCGAAAACAAGCGTCTTTTCTCCTCTTTTCGCCATTACCTCAACGGGCATACAGCCCTCGAAAACCTTTTGATTTTCAAAGCTCTTGAGCGGCGCGGTTTCCGCGCTTACAAGCTCATTGTAAAAGGCAGTGTATTCCTCGCGCGTCATAGGACAATTTATATAGTCCGCGGTGCCCTTGTCATACCGCGCCGCCTTGAATGTTTTGCTTTTGTCTATGCTTTCCTCCGTCACGATAGGCGCCGCCGCGTCATAAAAATACAGCGAATCCGTACCCGTGAGGCTTTTTATGTTCTCCGCAAGCGCGTCCGACGTAAGCGGTCCCGTGGCGATTATGGTATATTCGTCCGGATTTATTTCAGTTACCTCGCCGCTTACAACCGTTATAAGCGGATTGGATTTTATTTTATCGGTTATATATCCCGAAAAAATGTCACGGTCAACCGCCAACGCGCCTCCCGCCGGCACGCGGCTTATATCCGCCGCCTCCATCATAATCGAGCCGAACAGGCGCATTTCCTCCTTTAAAAGTCCGCAGGCGTTTTCTATCCTGTCCGCCTTTAGGGAATTGGAGCAGACAAGCTCGGCAAAGTTCTCGCTTGAATGTGCCGGAGAATATTTTACGGGTTTCATTTCATACAGTTCCACGGCTATACCGCGCCGCGCAAGCTGCAATGCCGCCTCGCAGCCGGCAAGTCCCGCTCCGATAACCTTTACTTTCACTTTTCCTCTTCCTTTAGCTTTCTTTCGTATTTGCAATCCTCATTATTGCAGAATATTTTTCCTCTCTTGCCCTGTTTCTTTAAAAGAAGTCCGCCGCAGATTGGGCATACCTCGTCCTTTACGGGCATATCCCATACCATAAAGCCGCATTTGGGCGAATGCTCGCAGCCGTAATATACCTTGCCCTTTCTCGATTTCTTTACAAGAATTTCTCCGCCGCATTCCGGACACTTTACGCCGGTTTCCTCGCGGATTGACTTTGTGTTTTTACACTCGGGATAACCCGGGCAAGCGAGAAATTTGTTGCCGAATTTGCTCAGCTTATACACCATTTTTCTGCCGCATTTCTCGCATATTACGTCCGATTCCTCGTCCTTGATTTTTATTTTCTCTATATTTTCCTGCGCTCTCTCGAGGCTTTCCTTAAACGGCGGATAAAACTCGTTTAAAACCTTTTTCCAATCGGTCGCGCCGTCCTCGACGCTGTCAAGCTCCTGCTCCATACCCGCGGTAAATTCAACGTCAACTATGTCGGAGAAGTTATTTTTCATTATATCGGTTGTCACAAAGCCAAGCTCCGTGGGAACAAGCTGCTTTTTGCTCCTTACCACGTACCCTCTTGACACTATTGTGGATATTGTGGGCGCGTATGTGGACGGTCTGCCTATTCCCTTTTCCTCAAGCTCCTTAATCAGCGTCGCGTCGCTGTATCTTGCGGGAGGCTGAGTGAAATGCTGCTTTTCCTCTATATTCTTAAGATTGACCTTTTCGTTTTCTTCAATATTCGGCAGCGACTTGCTTTTCTTTTCCTTTTCATCGGCAGGCTCCTCGTATACCGTTGTATATCCCTTGAATCTGACGCTTGAATCGCTCGCCTTAAAGGTGTGACCGTTCGCGTCAAGCGTAACCTGCATAGTGTCATATACCGCGCTTGACATCTGGCTCGCCGCAAAGCGCTCCCATATAAGCTTATACAGTCTGTACTGGTCGTTTGTGAGCTTATCCTTTATATTAATCGGCACTATATTTATCGACGTCGGACGTATTGCCTCGTGCGCGTCCTGCGCGTTTTTCCTCGTCTTATACTGCTTGGGATTTACATATTCCTTTCCGTATGTGTTTGTGAGATACTCAACCGCCTCTTTTTGAGCATCGTCCGCGATTCTCAAGGAATCGGTTCTCATATATGTTATAAGACCTATCGTGCCTATCCTGCCGCCGAGGTTGACGCCCTCATACAGTGTCTGAGCAATCTGCATCGTCTTTGCCGCCTGGAAATTGTATTTCTTTGACGCGTCCTGTTGGAGCGTACTCGTCGTAAACGGCGGCTGCGGGTTACGCTTTTGCTGTCCGCGTTTTACCTTTTGAACAAGGAATTCCGCGTTTTTCACGTCATTGCTGACCGCTTTTGCCTCCTGTGCGTTGTTAAGCGTCACTTCCTTGCCGTTTTCGCCGTAATACTTCGCCATAAAATCCTTTTTTGATTTAGGCTCCGTAAGCAGAGTCTCTATCGACCAATATTCACGCGGCACGAAGTTTTCTATCTCCTCCTCGCGGTCGCATATGAGCTTTGTCGCCACGGACTGCACCCTGCCGGCGCTAAGTCCTCTCTTTACCTTATCCCAGAGAATGGGACTTATTGTGTAGCCCACAATTCTGTCAAGAACGCGCCTTGCCTGCTGCGCGTCCACAAGGTCCATATCTATAGGGCGCGGCTGCTTTATCGCCGCCTTTACGGCTGTTTTGGTAATCTCGTTAAAGGTGACGCGGCAATTTGACTTCGGGTCTATTTTAAGCGCGTTGGCAAGATGCCAGCTTATAGCCTCTCCCTCGCGGTCCGGGTCGGTCGCGAGATAGACAATATCCGCTTTTTTAGCCTCCTTTTTGAGCTGCGCGAGCAGCTCGCCTTTGCCTCTTATCGTTACATATTTCGGCGTGAAGTTCTTTTCAAGGTCTACGCCCATCTGACTTTTTGGCAAATCGATTATATGTCCCATCGATGCCATTACCGTATAGTCCTTGCCAAGATATTTTTTTATCGTCCCCGCTTTTGCGGGCGACTCTACTATCAACAGCTTTTTAGTTGCCATATTTTCCTCCAAATCTATATCTTAAGCTGATAAACGCCGCCCGGAAGTCTTTTTATAAGTCCGCTTACCTCAAGCTTTATCAGTCTTGTGTTTACCTCGCTTACGGAAATATCCAATTCCCTGGATATTTCGTCAATCTGCATATCGCTTTTTTTCAATAATCCTATTACCTTTTTTTCTTTTTCGTTCAGTTTGTCGTATTTGTCATTATCAATCGTAACCGCCTTCGGTGCGGCTGCCGCAACAGGCGCGCGGCTTGTTTTAGGCGGTATTTTTACCGCGTAAGGGTATTCGCATATTATATCCTCCGCGTTGTTTATTAGCTTTGCGCCCTGCTGTATGAGCATATTGGTGCCCAGGAAACCTTTTTCCGTAATATTTCTCGGTACCGCGAATATATCTCTGTTGTTTTCCAACGCGTATTTCGCCGTGATAAGCGAGCCGCTGTTCTCCGGTGCCTCCGTGACAAGCACGCCTCTTGAAAGTCCCGCGATTATTCTGTTCCTTAATGGGAAATTTGAGCGGTACGGCGGCGTTCCAGGCGGATATTCGGTAATTATGCACCCGTTTTCCGTAATCGCTTTTATCAGCTCGATATTTTCACTCGGATACACTATGTCGATTCCGCTGCCTATAACGCCCACGGCTGTTCCTCCAGCGTCAGTGGTTGCCCACGCTCCGGCGCTGTCTATACCGCGCGCCATTCCGCTTATCGTAACAACTCCGGAAAGCGCAAGGTCGCGGCATATTCTCTCGGTTACGGTATTTCCGTATTCCGAGGACAATCTCGTTCCCACAACTCCGATTGTTAGCAGCGTATCAAGCTCCAAAAGATTTCCCTTTATATATAATACATACGGCGGGTCCGGTATATTACTTAGCAGCTGCGGATAATTTTCATCATCAATGGTGATTATATTCACATTAAGCTTTGCGGTTTTCTCAAGCACGCTTTTCGCCTTTGATAAATCCTTGTCGTAAAGGCGGGATATTTCACGCTCGGAAATACCGTATATATTATTGTAGCTTTTTGAGAAATATATGTCCTCAATCGTTTCAAAACGCTCGAAAAGCTTTGTTATTTTCGGCGCGAAAAAACCGCGTTTGGTCGTAAGCCACAACCAATATAATATATGCTCCATAAATTCACCACCCCGCACACCTATGTTACATTACTACAAAATCCGAAAAATGTCAAGATCTTTGACGAACCAATTCATACATTAAAATCGCCGCAGCCACTCCTACATTCAGCGATTCCGCCTTTCCCAGTATCGGTATCTTGACGCAGCCGCACATTTCCTTTACCTCGTCCGATATTCCGTTCGCCTCATTTCCTACTATTATAATAGTAGGCTTTTTCATATCGGCGTCGCGGTAATCAACGGTATTTTCGCCCAGTGCGCCGCCTATAAGGCGAAATCCGCCGTCCTTGTATTCTCTGAGCTTTGTATACGCGACATCGGTTATAATATTGATATTGAAAAAAGAACCCATGCTCGAACGCACCGTCTTGGGGCTGTATAAATCAACACAACCCGGTGACAGCAGCACTCCGCCAAATCCCGCCGCGTCCGCCGTGCGTATTATTGTGCCCATATTTCCCGGGTCGTTTACGCCGTCGCAGTAAATGTACGGCTTTGACAAATCGGCTTTAAAACCGTCGTTTTCTTCGATTTTCAGCACCGCAAGTATTCCCTGCGGAGCTTTTGTATCGCACATATTAGCAAACACATTGTCGTTCACCTTGAAAAGCGGAATGTTTTCGGGGTATGCGAAACTTTCGTTTTCAAAAAAAGCGCGCGACACATATATTGCCGTGACCTCTCTCGATGAATTAAGCGCGTCTCTTACGGATTTTATACCCTCGACCGTATATTCTCCGTATTTTTGCCTCGACTTTTTCTGCGAAAGGGATTTCACATATTTACATTTATTGTTTGATGAAGAAGTTATTTCCACCATATCGCCGTTTCCTTACACTTATTTTTCATTTTTAGGCTATTATATACCCAAAATCGGAATTTAGCAACATTATTTTTATGTAACAAAAAAAATTCGTGCAACGTATTATACCATAAGAAGTTTTAAGGAGATGATTTTAGTGGATTCAAACGTAATATTCGCTCTTTCACTTACAATCTTGGCGGGATTGGCGACCGGAGCGGGCAGTGTGACAGCTTTGTTCGCAAAAACCACCAACACTAAGTTTTTAGCGGGTTCTCTCGGATTTTCCGCCGGAGTTATGATATACGTGTCTATGATTGAAATTTTTCAGAAATCGCGCTCGTATCTTACCGTTGCCGTCGGCGATAAAATGGGATATTACCTTGCCGTCGCCGCTTTTTTTGCCGGAATTGTGTTTATCGGGCTGATTGATTACTTTGTTCCGTCGTCGGAGGGCGACATAGGTAATTTGAGTAATAAGGATAATAAATCCGTCGCACTGAGGCGTATGGGTTTTATGACTGCCCTCGCTATAGGCATACATAATTTTCCGGAGGGGCTTGCAACATTTACCTCTGCGCTGAAGGATCCACAGCTCGGAGTGGCTATTGCGGTTGCGATTGCTATTCACAATGTTCCGGAAGGCATTGCTACCGCCGTGCCGATATACTATTCAAGCGGAAGTAGGAAAAAAGCGTTTATAATCTCGTTTTTTTCCGGAATTACGGAGCCGATAGGCGCGGTTATAGGCTACCTTATTCTGCGTCCGTTCTTCAATGACGCCGTATTCGGTATTCTGTTCGGTGCTATAGCCGGCATTATGATATTCATATCAATAGAAGAGCTGCTCCCTATGGCTCGCGAATACGAAAAAAGTAAGGTCACAATTATCGGTGTGATATTGGGTATGGCAGTAATAGCTCTGAGCCTGCTGATGTTCGCATGACGCTTTTCTTTTAATTTTGCGCAAGATTCAAAAGTAATGTATTTTATGCCGACCACCAAAAGTTAGAGTAAAAAAACTAACGAATTGGAGGTCGGTATTTTTATGGTAAGATACTATAACGAGAAACAAATCAAGTCAAGCCTGAGCCGATGAGTATTATTGAATACATACTAAGAACACTTAGCCGCATAAAAATAGCGCAGTAGCCGGTAAAAACTACTGCGCCACTTAAACTCCAACTTTTGCGGATCACATCAGAATATCCTCTTTTTCAATACAGACAGATATACCGGCTATCGGGTTTATCCCATATTATCAAGCTTATGCAGCATAGCTGCGGATTCGGCGCGGGTAATATTATTATTCGGCAATATCGTATTATCCTCATATCCGCTTACAATTCCCACCGAATACAGCTTTTGAATATCCTCGCGCGCCCACTGCGGTATTTCGTCCGCGTCGGCAAACGGCAGTGTGGGCAGGTCGTCGTTCTCGGGCAGCAATCTTCCCAGTATCGCCATCGCCTCGGCACGAGTGATATTTTCGTAAGGCGCGAACAGCGTGTTTCCGTTATCGTCAGATTTTCCGAGCATTATGCCTGCGCCGCTTACAGCCTCTACGGCTGCCGCCGCCCACTGCGGTATCTCGTCCGCATCGGCAAAGTCAAGCTCCGAGCCGGTGTATTGCGACAGGTCAAACTGTTCATAATTTGCTATCATCGACGCGAATTCGGCTCTTGTCATATTATTATCCGGCTTGAATACTGTTTGTCCGTTCTCTTCCATACCGCTTACAATTCCGGTCGCCGCCATATTGGATATTATATCCTTTGCCCAATGTCCCTCGGTATCATAAAACGGATTGGGCGTGCCGGGATAATCGGAAATATGAACGGGTATTTCCACGGTGTAATTTCCTGCGGTTACCTTTATCTTTCCGTCCTCGTTCACGGTGTCGGCAAGGGTGAATATTCCGTCCTCGGTGACGGTTCCTATATTGCCCTCAACCTCCCATGTGTACATTCTGTTATTTCCCTGCAATTCTATGCCGTTTACATACGATGCCGCAGACAGATTAAGCTGCAGCTCCTCGTTTGCCTCCGTATATATTTCAAGCACCTCTTTCCAGTCCGCCTGATTATATATCTTTATCTCCTCCGGCGTTTCAAAAACGCTGTATGTCCGCGTCACTATGTCGCCCACTTCGCCGTACAGAGTAACATTTACATTGCCCGTACCGTTAAGATACACATATCCGCTGCTGTCGACCGTGCTTTGGGTATCGGTTTCCACTCGGTATTGTATATCATACGGCTCCTCCAGCTTATAGTTCGCCGTATCGTACACGCTTTCTATATCAATTTTTGCGCTCATACCCGATAAATAATTATTATTTGCGCTTTCCTTAAGGTTCACAATCCACGGAATATTTGTTTGCGTTCTGTTGTCCTTTAGGAATATAAAATTCGCGACGCTCCTCAAATAGCCGTCGGACGGCGAATTTACCACCATAGAATCGTCGGTTCCCGGGAAAAGCGCGGAAATGGTTGTGGAGCCGCCTCCGTCAAGGTTTATCGCGTCCACGCAGCCCAGCTCTACCATTCTGTTGGCAAGAGTTTTAAGCTGAGCGCCGTAGCTGTAGCCGGACTGTCTTCCGTCAAGCGTGTAGAAAATTATATTTCCGTTCTCCTTTATGCCTATAGCCGTTCTCGGAGCCGCTCCCGCCTCAAAATCGGTATTTGCCACGCCGCCGCTGACAAGTCTGCCGCCGACGCTGCTTACCGCGTTTTCAGCCGTCGCCCAGGTACCGTCGTCGCCCACTGCCGTGTTTGTTACGGTAAGCTCCTGTCCCGCATAGCACCTGCTCAGGAAATCATATAAATCGCCCTGACCGCTTGTGTCCATCACAAACACCATTTTACCGTCGGGAATTTCTATCGCACCGTTATATATGAATATATCGTCCACGGTCACGGTCATACTTTCGTCAACGTGAAGTCTGCCCTCCTTCGGCGTGCATATTACAAATATACATTCCGACTCGGTTTTTGTACTTGTTCCGAATTTATCGTTCAAAAGATATATCGGATCAAATCCCGCTTGGCACCACTTATTGATATACATAACCTCAACGCTTTTTTCTCCGTCCGAAACGGTTGTCTGTATGTCAAGCCACTTTATAAATCCCGTTCCGTCACTGCGAAAGCCTACCGCGTCCTGACCGCCGTATTCCTTTGACACAATTTCTCCGTCGATTATCGTATAACCCATAGGTATACCCGTAGTAAACGAAAAATAATCGGCGTTTATTCCGACAAGCGGTCTTAAGCCGTTTTCCTCCATATAGTCCTCAGCCTGCTTTATAGTACGCGTGCCCCATATGCTTGAGCCGTTCACAACAACGGGTACAGCCTCCTCGTTCGGAGTGTATTCGACGTAATATTCATTCTGGTTGCCCACGCTGTCCGAAGTAAACTGCACGTTATAGAAGTATGTAAACGCTCCCATATACGCGCTCCAGCCGCCGCTTTGCGTGCCAAGCACGTCCGCGTATGCCGCCGAGCCGAAACACAACGCAAATACTATAATCGCCAATATTTTCTTTCTCACAAAGCCTTCCTCCTATCGTAGCATATCTATTAGTATACCACATATTCATTTTTATGTAAACTAAAAATATTGGTATTTTTAATTGTAAATATGCCGTAACAAATATGCCATAAAAGTAAAAGAACCCCGGGCAAAATGCCATATACCAATGACATCGCACCCGAGGGTTCTTTTTTTATTCATTAAAGAACGTCGTTCTTTATAAGGTCATCATACGTTTCACGCTTTATAACTACCTTTGCTTTTCCGTCGGATACTGCAACAACAGCAGGTCTTGGTATTCTGTTATAGTTACTTGCCATTGAATAGTTATAAGCGCCCGTTGCAAGCACGGCAAGAGTATCTCCCACCTTAATTTCGGGCATCATTGCGTCTTTAAGCAATATATCGCCCGACTCGCAGCATTTACCCGCTATTGTAACCTTTTCGGTACGCTCCGCGTCCGCGTTATTCGCCACAACAGCCTCATATTCCGATTCATAAAGAATATATCTGGGATTATCGCCCATACCGCCGTCAACGGAAACGTATTTTCTGACGTTCTTTATATCCTTTATTCCTCCAACCGTGTAAAGCGTGATTCCCGCCGGCGCGATTACAGAGCGTCCCGGCTCCATAAGAATGAACGGTAGTTTGACTCCTCTTTCATTAGCAGTCTTTTTAACAACCTCGCTTACGTGCTGTATATACTCATCATACGGCACCGGATCGTCATTTTCGGTATACATAATACCGTAGCCGCCTCCAAGATTAAGGCAATCTATCTCAAGTCCAAGCTTGTCCTTTAAGTCGCCTACGAAGTTCATCATTATTTCAGCCGCTTTACAGAACGGTTCAATATCAAATATCTGAGAGCCTATATGGCAGTGCACGCCGTTTACCTTTACATTCGGCATTTTGCTTGCTTTTTCAATTATATCGAACGCCTCGCCGTTTTCCAGCGCGACGCCGAATTTTGAATCTATCTGACCCGTTTGAATAAAGCTGTGAGTATGAGCGTCTACGCCGGGCTTGATTCTGAACATTATGTTCTGAACCACGCCGTATTTTTCCGCGGTTTTATTAAGCAATTCAAGCTCGTAAATATTGTCTACTATGATATTTCCGACCTTGTTCTTAACGGCAAGCTCAATTTCATCAGCAGTTTTATTATTGCCGTGGAAATAGATTTTATCCATAGGAAAATCTGCCTTTATAGCCGTGTAAAGCTCTCCGCCGGAAACAACGTCCGCTCCGAGACCCTCTTCCTTTACAATACGGCAGGTATAAAGTGAACAGAATGCCTTATTCGCATAAAGAACAAGCCCGTTTCCTCCGTAATATTTATCCATAGCATTCTTATAAACGCGGCAATTTTTTCTGATTAAATCCTCGTCAAGCACGTAAAGCGGAGTGCCGTACTCCTTTGCAAGCTCTACAGTATCATTCTTGCCTATAACAAGATGATTTTTCTCGTTGACGGTCAAATTCTCTGACACAAACATTCTGTCTCACACCTTCCTATGTTTTTTATCCGGCGGCGCGCTTAACCCTGCGTGCCGTCGGCTTTTAATTCACCGATTAATTTGGCGTCAGCCAATTTTTTATCCTCGCGTATAATTTTCGGCTGCTTGCAGTCCGTTATACATTTCTTGTTTATAATAACCGTTCTTATGCTGTCGTCCGACGGAACCTCAAACATCACGTCCGCCATTGCCTGCTCGATTATCGAGCGAAGTCCGCGCGCACCGGTATTAAGCTCAATCGCTTTATCCGCGATTGCCTCGATTGCCTCGTCCTCAAATTCCAGCTTTACGCCGTCAAAGGCAAAGAGCGCCTTATACTGCTTTATAAGAGCGTTTTTAGGCTCGGTAAGTATTGTTATAAGAGTTTCTCTGTCAAGCTTATCAAGCTTGGCGAACACGGGAAGTCTGCCTATAAATTCGGGAATAAGTCCGAATTTTAGCAAATCCTGCGGAATAAGCTTACCCAAAAGCTCATTCATATTCGCCTCTTTTTTGCTTTCGATTTTTGCTCCGAAACCGAGTCCCTGCTTGCCGGTTCGGCTGCCGATTATCTTATCGATACCGTCAAACGCTCCGCCGCATATAAACAGGATATTGGTGGTATCAATCTGTATAAGCTCCTGGTGCGGGTGCTTTCTGCCGCCCTGCGGAGGAACAGACGCGACGGTTCCCTCAAGCACCTTCAAAAGCGCCTGCTGAACGCCCTCGCCGCTGACATCTCGGGTAATAGACGGGTTCTCGGATTTTCTCGCGATTTTGTCTATCTCGTCTATATATATAATACCGCGTTCCGCCGCCTCTATTTCATAATCCGCCGCTTGAATAAGCTTTAGCAGAATATTTTCGACATCTTCTCCTACGTATCCCGCCTCGGTGAGCGACGTAGCATCCGCTATAGCAAACGGCACGTTCAGTATCTTCGCCAAATTCTGAACAAGGAACGTCTTACCGCTGCCGGTTGGACCTATCATAAGTATATTGCTCTTTTGCAGCTCCACATCGTCGGCTATGTCGGCGTGTTCTATTCTCTTATAATGATTATAAACCGCCACGGACAGAATTTTTTTCGCGTCCTCCTGTCCCACCACATATTCATCAAGAAATTCCTTGATTTGCTTTGGTTTCGGCAATTCACCGGAGTCGAATCCGTTTTTGTTCTCAAATTCGCCGTCAAGTATGCGGTTGCACGTAGCCACGCACTCGTCGCATATATACACGCCCGGTCCCGAAAGAAGTTTGCTAACCTCTCCCTCGGGTTTGCCGCAGAATGAACATCTAAGATGTTTCTTTTCGTCCATAGTTGTACTCCTTTATGCGCGGACTATTTTGCCGCTCTTGTTATAACCTCGTCAACAAGTCCGTATTCCTTTGCCTCTTGAGAAGTCATAAAATTATCGCGTTCCGTGTCCTCGCAAAGTTTTTCATAGGTCTGTCCCGTGCGCTCGGCAAGTATTTGATTCATCTTTTCCTTTGTCTTAACAAGGTGGTCGGTATAAATCTTGACGTCCGTCGCCTGTCCGCTAAGACCGCCGCCCGATATAAGCGGCTGATGAATCATAATTTCACTGTTGGGCAGCGCGTATCTCTTGCCCTTTGTACCCGCCGCAAGTAAAAACGCGCCCATACTTGCCGCCATACCGATACAAATTGTCGATACGTCGCACTTAATATACTGCATTGTATCGTATATAGCCATACCGGCAGTTATCGACCCGCCGGGGCTGTCTATATAAAACTGTATATCCTTATCGGGATCCTTTGCCTCCAAATAAAGCATTTGGGCAACGATAAGGCTTGACGTTGCGTTGTCTACCTGGTCAGCCAAAAATATAATTCTGTCTTCAAGTAATCTTGAATAAATGTCATATGAACGCTCGCCTCTGTTGGTCTGTTCAACGACCATTGGTACTAATGCCATACCTATTCATTCCTTTCATCATTTATGATTTATGAATTTATTTTACGGACGCATTGTTTACAATCATATCGATTGTTTTCTGAATTTCAAGCTCTTTCGTTATATTTTCCATTTCTACATCGCTTAGGACTTCCTTAAGCTTGTCAAGCTCCATATTGTACTTCTTAGCCATATCAACAAGATGAAGTTCAACCTCCTCGGGTCCTGCCGCAATGCCCTCAGCCTTTTGAACAGCCTCAAGAACAAGCGAGCCGCTTATCTGTTTCTTTGCCTGTTCGGTAAACTGCGCTCTGAAGGTTTCCATAGTCTGTCCGGTATACTGCATATACATTTCAAGGCTCATACCCTGGTATGAGATTCTCTGCGCAAAGTCGTTTACAAGATTGTCAATCTGCGCCTCGACCATAGCGTCCGGCATATCAAACTCGGCGTTTTCTATAACCTTGTCTATGATAGCGTTTTCCGTTTCGGTCTTTGCCTTGTTCTCAGCTGTTTCCTCAAGCTTTTTGCGTACATCGGCTTTAAGCTCTTCCATTGTGTCAAACTCGCTCGCCTCGCTTGCGAAATCATCGTCAAGCTCCGGAAGTTCGCGTTTCTTGATTTCCTTTACCTTTACCTTGAAGATTGCGTCCTTGCCGGCAAGATTGTCAGCGTGGTATTCCTCGGGGAATGTGACCTTTACGTCAACGTCCGCGTCGGTTTCGGCGCCGATAAGCTGTTCCTCAAAGCCCGGAATGAATGTGCCGGAGCCGATTTCAAGCTCGTAATCCTCGCCCGCGCCGCCTTCAAAAGCAACGCCGTCCGTATATCCCTTAAAGTCGATAACCGCTATATCGCCGTTTTCTATTCCTCTGTCATCAACGGTGATAAGTCTTGCGTTCTTCTGCTGCATTGCCTCGATGTCCTTTTGAACGTCCTCATCTGTTACAGTATAGTCAATTTTATCCACTTCTATACCCTTATATTCGCCGAGAGTAACCTCGGGCTTTGTTGTAACAAGAGCCGTGAATACTACGGGTTCGCCCGCTTTGATTTCTTCAACGTCTATCTCGGGTCTTGCTACCGATTCAACACCCGACTCTTTAATTGCCGCCTCATAAGCCTGCGGAAGAACGCTGTTTATGGCGTCGTCATAAAATACCGCCGGTGTGTAATATTTTTCTACAATCTTTCTCGGAGCCTTGCCTTTTCTGTAACCCGGTATATTGAATTTATTCGCGTTTTTCTTATATGCCTGATTTACAGCCTTTTCAAAATCCTCTGCGCTGACCTCGAATGTAAGCTTTACAAGGTTTTTTTCGATTTGTTCATTTTTCACTGCCATAGTGATAATATCCTCCTTTTGTGTCCTTTTAAGACATATTAGCATAGCGTATATTATATCACTTATTTTCTGATATTTCAATTCTTTTTTTTTTAATTATTTACGAAATTTTTTCAAAAACTGCATAAATTGATAAATTTATCATTGTTTGAGTTTCTTAACCTTGGCAAAAGCCGCCATAAGGCGTTTAAATCCGACGCTCTCAAACTCTATCTCCAAAATGCAGTCATTGCCGCAAGGTGTGGCTTTAAGGATTTTACCCTGTCCGAATTTTTTATGCTCCACAATATCGCCCTCTTTAAAATCGGAATAATCCGCCGTGAAAATTTTCGGCGCAGGCTTTGTATAATGCTCTTTTTTCGGCGGAGTGAAATTATAAAATCCGAAATTTTGTAAATTTTCCGCCGCTTTGGGACGCAAGGTTGTCTTATCCTCAAGGTATTCCTGGGGGATTTCATTGAAAAATCTTGACGGGATTGCGGGCATTGTTTTGCCGTGTATTGTGCGGCTGAGCGCTTTTGTTATATAAAGCTGTTCCTTTGCGCGCGTTATCGCCACATAGCAAAGACGGCGCTCCTCCTCAATATCATCGTCGGATTCCATTGAGCGCATTCCCGGGAATAAGCCCTCCTCAAGTCCCGTCAAATACACAACGGGAAATTCAAGTCCCTTCGCGCTGTGTATTGTCATCAGCGTCACGCAGTCCTGATTTTCGTCATAACCGTCAACGTCCGAAACAAGCGTGATGCTTTCAAGAAATTCTCCGAGCGTATTGCCCGTTTCCTCGTCCTTTTCAAATTCCGCTATAACCGACATAAATTCACCGATATTTTCTATCCTTGTTTTACTTTCGGTTGTGTCCTCCAGCACAAGCGCGGACATATATCCGGTATCGTTTAAAACGCGCGTCGTCAGCTCCGCAAGCGGCACTGTATCCTTTATTTTAATCAATGAGTTGATAATTTCCGAAAATGCCAAAAGCTTTTTAATCGCCGTTTTAAATTCCGGATAATTATCCGCGTGAGATACCACGTTAAACAGGCTTGTGCCGTTTTCAAGCGCTATGTCCCTTGCTTTATCAAGAGTGGCGTTTCCTATTTTCCGCTTAGGCTCGTTTATAATACGTGCAAGACTTACATCGTCGTTTTGATTGTGAATTACACGCAGATAAGCTATTATGTCCTTGATTTCCTTTCTGTCGTAGAATCTCAGTCCCGACAGCACCTTGTAGGGTATCGATTCGCGCATCAGCATTTCCTCTATAACACGCGACTGAGCGTTCGTTCTGTAAAGCACCGCGTTTTCGGAAAAATCTCCCGTTTCATCAAACCTCGTCTTTATTTGGCGGGCAATGTAGCGAGCCTCGTCATACTCGTTCGTGCCGGTATAAACAAAAACCTTGTTTCCGTCGCCGTTCGACGTCCAAAGAGATTTGCCCATTCTGCCGCCGTTATTGGCAATTACGCTGTTTGCCGCGTTAAGAATATTCTGCGTTGAGCGGTAATTTCTGTCAAGCGTAATCTTCCTGACATTGGGGTAATCATCTTCAAAATTAAGAATATTGTTTATATTCGCTCCGCGGAATTTATATATGCTCTGGTCATCGTCGCCGACCACGCAAAGATTTCCGTGTTTCTGCGACAGCATATTAATAAGAAGATACTGCGAATTGTTCGTATCCTGGTACTCGTCAACCAATATGTATTGAAATTTATCCTGATACTTATTGAGAACATCGGGATTTTGGGTAAATATTTTTATTGTGTTTATAATTATATCGTCAAAATCAACCGCGTTATTGTTCTTGAGCTTGGTCTGATACCTGAAATATATTTTTGAAATGATACTCATTCTGTAATCATTTCTGTATACATTTTCAAAAGTAGGCGCGTCCATAAGGTCGTTTTTCGCATTGCTGATTATTGACAGCACATTCCTCACCGGAAAGCTTTTCTCGTCAATATTAAGCTCTCTTAAACATTCCTTCATCAAGGTTCTTGTATCGGCGGTGTCATATATAACGAAATCGCGGTTATATCCCAAAAGGTCTATGCAGGTACGCAAAATTCTGACACATACCGAATGGAACGTGCCCGCCCACATATCCCTCGCGGCGTCGCCGAGCAGCCTTTCTGTTCTTTCTTTCATTTCGTTGGCGGCTTTATTTGTAAATGTTATTGCCAATATATTCCACGGCGCGATGTTCTTTTCCGAAATCATATACGCGATTCTGTTTACAAGCACCGTCGTTTTTCCGCTGCCGGCGCCCGCGAGAACCAGTACGGCGCCTTTGGTTGCCAATACCGCCTCTCTTTGTCTGTCATTTAGCTTTTCAAGTATATTGCTCATAAATCTTCTCCCGATTATCCGTTTAATTTGTACAACACAATAATTATACCACAATTCGCGCAAAATTTAAAGCCATTTCTTCAATATGTTTTTCGGTATAATCGTGTCGAATTTCGGCAAATTTAATCTTGTGAAAGGTGGTGATAGCTTTGAAATGTTTTTCCCGAAAAGTAATTTTATTTCTCGTTTTGAGTTTTTGCGTTGCCTCGGGCGTTTACGCGGAGGAAATTCGCGTAATTCCCGTGGGCAGAGCAGTCGGAGTAAGAATTTATACGGACGGTCTGCTTGTTGTGGGAACCTCCGAAGTAAACGGTGAAAATGTCGCGAAAAAAAGCGGAATTAAAGTGAACGACTGTATAAAAGAAATAAACGGCGAATATATTGACTCATCGGAGGAGTTCGCTCAAATAGTGAACAGCAATCCCGACGGAGTGACACTGTCCGTAACGCGGGATAATCAAAATATTGAGATTAATGCCGTTCCCGTGTTATCGGAGGATAATGTTTACCGTCTTGGATTATGGGTACGCGACAGTACCGCCGGAATCGGTACTGTGACGTATTTTGACCCCGCAAGCGGTACATTCGCCGCGCTCGGGCACTCAATAAACGATGTCGATACAGGTAATATTTTATCCGTAAAATCGGGTAATATTCTTAATTGCGACATTTTGTCGGTAACAAAAAGCGCGAAAGGCTCTCCCGGAGAAATAAACGGAGCTTTTGACGGAGAAAAAATCGGCGATTTGGAAATAAATTCTCAAGTCGGTATTTTCGGTAAAATGACCGGCAGTGAATTTGCGGACATCGGCGGCGCGATACCCGTGGCGGCAAAGGAGCAAATTCACGAGGGTGACGCGTATATCATTTCCGATGCGCTCGGTGATGAAAATAATCAATATTCGGTAAAAATCGACAAAATTACCAACGACGCCGAAAAAAGCCTTGTCATAGAAATAACGGATCAAAGGCTGATTGAGGGCTGCGGAGGCATTGTGCAGGGTATGAGCGGTTCGCCCATTATCCAGGACGGCAGATTGGTCGGCGCGGTCACACACGTATTTGTGAATAACCCCTTAAAGGGATACGGCGCGCTTGCCGAAAATATGATTGATATGTCAAGCAAAATCGCGGACTAAATTAAAACAGGCGGCGGATTTTTAATTTCACCGGAGAAATTAAGCGAAATCCGCCGCCTTATTTTAAATTTCTATAAGCTGTTTCGGTGATGATGTCAGATTTACCGCCTCACCGTTCTGCACGGCAATCAAATCCTCTATTCTTACTCCGCCGAACCCATCTATATATATTCCCGGCTCAACGGTGATAACATTGCCGTCCTTGATAATATCGTCGCTTTTGGGTGAAAACGACGGATTTTCGTGTATTTCTATACCGACGCTGTGTCCCAGGCTGTGCCCGAAATTATCGCCGTAGCCCGCGTTTTTGATAATATCTCTCGCCGCCGCGTCAACCGTATAACAGGGTATGCCGGATTTAATCGTATTCAACGCGGCATTTTGCGCCGACAGGACTATATCATATATTTCTCTTTGCTTATCGCTCGCCTTGCCTATGACAACCGTTCTGGTCATATCCGAGCAATATCCCTCAAATACGCAGCCGAAATCGAGTGTTAAAAAATCGCCGTTTTCCAGTTCCTTACCGCTGGCAACGCCGTGCGGCATTGCGCTGCGTTTTCCCGATGCCGCGATTGTGTCAAAGGAAAGCGCCGACGCGCCTTGCTTTTTCATAAAAAACTCCAATTCAAGAGCTATTTCTCTCTCTGTTTTTCCCGCTTGTATTTTGCCGAGAATGTATTTGAACGCCTCGTCCCCTATTTTCTCCGCCTCGGCAATCCTTTTAATTTCATCGGCGCCTTTAATTCTGCGCGGCTCGTTTATGGTTTTCTGCATTTCCACAAAATCCTGATTATCGCATAGCTTTGTTCTAAGGCGTCTCATCTCCTTGACGCTCATATAATTTTCCTCAAAGCCTATATACTTCGCCGAGGTTTTGGCGAACATTCTTTCAAAGCCGTCTTTAATATCAAGAACCTCAAACCCCTTTGCCTGCTCCCGCGCCTGCAAGGTGTATCTCGAATCGGTCAGGATATATCTGCCGCTGTGCGAAATCAAAAGATACGCGTCCTCGGACGTAAAGCCGCTGTAATAGAAAATATTGGGATAGCTTGAAATTAAAACAGCCTCATTATCGTGCAGCTTTTCACAAAGCTTGTCTATTCTGCTCTGCATATAAGCGCCTCCAATGCGAGTTCATAGCCTTTAAATCCGAGTCCGCAAATCTGACCTATACATTCCGGCACGATAACGGACGTATGGCGAAATTCCTCGCGCTTATGTATATTCGATATGTGAACCTCAATAACGTCCATATTCACGGAGGCGAACGCGTCGCGAATCGCGTATGAATAATGCGTGAAAGCGCCCGGATTTATTATTATTCCGTTATATTTTCCCATTGCGGCGTGAATTTTTTCCACTATTTCACCCTCGAAATTACTCTGGAAAAAGTCAACCTCCGCTCCAAGCTCGGCGGCTTTTCTCGTTAAATTATTTTCCAAATCCTTAAGAGTGCTGTTTCCGTATATTCCCGGCTCGCGTATGCCGAGCATATTCAAATTTACTCCGTTTATAATCAAATACTTTTTCAAAAATCAACATCTCCAATCATTTTTTCAATTTCAAGCATCAGCTCGTCAATGATTTTATCCTCGGGAACCTTTTTTATAATTTCGCCTTTTTTGAAGATAAGTCCCTCGCCCTTTCCTCCGGCTATTCCTATATCAGCCTCGCGAGCCTCGCCCGGACCGTTTACCGCACAGCCCATAACGGCTATTTTTATCGGCTTTTTTATATTAGCGGCGCGTCTTTCGACCTCATTGGCAATGGGAACCAAATCAATCTGAGTTCTTCCGCAGGTGGGACAGGATACTATTTCCGCGCCCGTTTTCCGCAGTCCCAAGACCCTTTGTATATCATAGGCGGTATAGATTTCCTCAACCGGATTTGCGGTAAGCGATACGCGCATTGTGTCTCCTATTCCCTCCGCAAGCAGTGCGCCTATTCCGACCGAGGATTTTATTGTTCCGCTTTTCAGTGTCCCCGCCTCGGTAACGCCTATGTGCAAAGGTATATCGGATATTTCATTGAATTTTCTGTACGCGTCAAGCATTTTAGGCACATCGGAAATTTTTATCGACACAACTATATCGGAAAAATTCAGCTCGTCAAGTATGGCGATATGTCCCATAGCGCTTTCAACAAGCGCGTCCGCGGTTACGCCGCCGTATTTTTCCAACAGGCTTTTTTCGAGCGAACCGCCGTTTACTCCTATTCTTATCGGAATTTGCCTTGATTTCGCCATTTCAACGACCTGCTTTACTCTGTCTGTGTCGCCGATATTTCCCGGATTTATCCGCACCTTATCCGCGCCGTTTTTCATACATTCCAAAGCAAGTCTGTAATCAAAATGAATATCAACCACGAGCGGTATATGAATTTGCTTTTTTATATCCTGCACCGCCCGCGCCGCCTCCATATCCGGAACGGCTACTCGAATTATTTCACAGCCGGCGTTTTCAAGCTCGTGTATCTGATTTACCGTTGAATTTACATCGCGCGTATCGGTATTGCACATCGACTGTATCGCAATCGGATTATCGCCGCCGATTTTCACGCCGCCTATATTTACAACTCTTTTTTTCTTTCTCACTAATATCACCCCAATAATCTGACAATATCGTTAAATGACACAAACACAATAAATAACAGCAGCAAAAGCATTCCTACCGCGTGTACTATGCCCTCTTTATCCGGCGGTATAGGCTTTCTTCTTACCATCTCAATAAGGACAAACAATATTCGTCCGCCGTCAAGAGCGGGTATCGGCAAGAGATTAAAAATGCCGAGATTTATTGTCAAAAGCGCTACCAAATTAAGCACGTTAAGCAGGCTGTAGCTGCCGGAATTGACCGCGCTGTTTACCTCGCTGACTATTCCTACGGGACCCGACATCTGGTCAACGCCGACTTTGCCCGTTATCATCTGCCACAGCGACTGATACACGAGCTTTACGACAAATTTTGTATAATTAAGAGCCTCGCCCCATACATTAGCGATATTGATATACTTCGCCTGCGGCGTAAATCCGATTATATATCTTGTGACCGTTTCGGACTGTCCCACAAGTGCGTCGTCCTTGGGATTTGCATCGGAATATTCAACAAATTGTCCCGTTGTGTATCCGTTTATAGAGCTGTCAACCTGTATGCCGCTTTCGCCGTAGGTGTATTTTATAATCTGCTCCGTTGGTTTAAACGTAAATTCTATCCTTTCTCCGTCACGCAGAACGGTAACGGTCGCCTCCTCATCTTTTTGAAAGCTTTGCGTGTAAAGAGTTATATCGTTATAAAAATTAACGTGCTTGCCGTTAATCTCCACTATCTTATCTCCGGACATTATTCCCGCGTCCTCAATATAGCTGTGCTCAACCACCGTATCAATAACGTTTGAGCTTACCGGCGATATTGACGGAACAATTATGAGAAAAAGCACAAATCCCAAAATAACATTAAAGGTTCCGCCTGCCAAAAGCACAAGCAGACGTTTCCAAGGCTTTTGGTTTGTAAAAGCTCTCGGGTCTTTATTGTCCTTTTCGTCCTCGCCCTCAAATTTGCAGTAGCCACCGAGCGGCAGCACTCTCACGGAGTATTGCGTTTCGCCCTTTTTCTTTTTGAATATGGCGGGACCCATACCCACGGAAAACTCGTCAACCTTAAAATTGAGGATTTTCGCAATAATAAAATGACCGAATTCGTGTAATGAAATCATTACAAGAAACATCGCTATTGACACAATCGCAGTTACCAAATTAAGCTCTCCCTTTCAATCCGTAAACGATTTCACGCGATAATCTATCCGTTTCAAATATATCCGAAACCGTCGGATTTTCAATGTTTTTAATCGCACTCATAACCCTTGCGACAGCCTCTGAGATTTCGAGATACGATATTTTACCTTTCAGAAACAAATCAACCGCCGCCTCGTCGGCGCTGTTAAACACGGTCGGCTTTATTCCTCCGTCGCGCAAAGCCTCAAACGCAAGGCGCAGCGCGAAAAATGTATCGGTGTCAGGCTCCTCGAAGGTAAGCGCACCGTATTTAAGCAAATCAAGCTCGTTATTTTTCATAGGCAGTCTGTTCGGATACGTAAGCGCGTATTGTATCGGCAAACGCATATCCGGCGCGCCCATCTGCGCTATCACGCTGTTGTCCGTAAACTCCACCATTGAATGTACAACGCTCTGGCGATGCACCAGTACCTTAATATTCTCCGTGCCGAACAGCCATTTTGCCTCGATTACCTCCAAACCCTTGTTGACAAGAGTAGAAGAATCTATCGTTACCTTTGCGCCCATATTCCAGTTCGGGTGATTAAGCGCGTCTGCCGGAGTGATATTTTCCAATTCTCCGCGCTTTTTCCCAAAAAAAGGTCCTCCGGACGCCGTAAGCAGTATGTTTTTAATTTCTTTTCTGTCACGGCAGCCTTGCAGCGACTGAAAGATTGCGCTGTGCTCGCTGTCCACCGGCAAAATCGAAACGCCGTTTTCCTTTGCGAGATTCATCACAATATGACCGCCCGTTACAAGCGTTTCCTTATTTGCAAGAGCGATATTTTTCTTTGCCTTTATCGCCTCTATGGTAGGCTCAAGTCCGGAAATGCCGACAACCGCCGTCACAACCGTCTTTGCGCCGTTCGCCGTCGCCGCCTCGTCAAGTCCGTCCTTGCCGGCGACAACCTTTATATCGGTGTCGGCAAGCTTTATTTTTAAATCCTTTGCCTTTTCCTCGTCTGTAACGCATACCAGCTTGGGAGTAAACTCTCTCGCCTGCTTTTCGAGCAGGTCTATGTTGGAATGAGCGGACATTGCCTCTATGCTTATGCCCTTATATTCACGGGCGATTTCAAGAGTTTGAGTTCCGATTGAACCCGTGGAACCCAATACTGATATTCTATGTTCAAATTCCATATTTACTTCCCTTTATTTTATTATTCCCATTATCACAAATATGATAGGCGCGACAAAAATTACGCTGTCAAATCTGTCCATAAATCCGCCGTGACCCGGGAATATCCACCCGAAATCCTTTATATCCTCGTCGCGCTTTATCGCCGACGCGGCAAGGTCGCCGACCTGAGAAAATATGCCGCCGACGGCGCCTATCAGCGCGCCGAATACAGCGCATAGCGGAAACCAATCGGAAATTGCGGAAAGCTCGGAGCCTTGCAATTTCATAATGACGCACATATATATTATGCACACCGCCATCGAGCCTATCACGCCGCCTATTGAGCCTTCAACGGTTTTGTTCGGGCTGACGTGCGGTATAAGCTTATGCTTGCCGCACAGCCGACCGGTAAAGTATGCGAATGTATCGGTTGACCACGCGCTTATAAATATCAGCAGCATATATGCCGTGCCTTTGCTTTCCTTTGTAAGCCATATACAGCACATCGACACGACTATATATAGGGTTATAAACCCATTGGAAAGCACAGATTTATAACCTTTTTTGCAATGCTCAAATACCACCAACATCATATATAACAATATTACCGCGACAAACGCAAGAGCGGCAAAATCTTTCAGTGCGTATACGGCAGTCATAAGTATAACCGCGGACACAAAGCCTACGATTTTCATTGCCAAATCGGCTTTTGTGGCGCTGTAGCACTCATACAGCATCATAAGTATAACCGCCGCAACGGCTATTGTAAACACAACGGGCGGTGCGAGCAGCAGAGCGGCAAATACCGCAAGTGCAACCACGGACGTAATTATTCTTGTTTTCATCGGTTACACACCTCCAAATCTTCTTCCTCGGTTTTGAAAATCTATAATCGCCTTATGCAGATCCGCGGGCTTGAAGTCGGGCCACAGCTTATTTGTAAACCACATTTCCGCATAGCTCACCTGCCACAGCATAAAATTGGATAGGCGCTGTTCGCCGCTGGTTCTTATAAGCAAATCAACATCGGGTTGATTTTTTGTGTAAAGATACTCGGAAAATAGCTTATCGTCTATATCCGCCGCTGAGATTTTGCCGCTTTGCACGTCGGCGCAAACAGCCTTTGCCGCGCTTGCGATTTCCTCTCTGCCGCCGTAATTGAGCGCTATATTCATAACTATGCCGGTATTTTTGCTTGTGAATTTCTCGGTTTTGTCTATCTGCTTACAGATTTCCTCAGACAGTCCCTCTCTTGAGCCTATCGCACGTATAACCACATTTTCACCCGAAAGCGTTTTTTCCGCGTTCCTAAGATAATCAAGCAGCAGCGACATAAGATAATCAACTTCGTCCTTGGGTCTTTTCCAATTTTCCGTTGAAAAGGCGTAGACCGTTATATATTTTATTCCTATATTGTTCGCCTCGGTTATTATCTTTTTTAAGGATTCGGCTCCGGCGCTGTGTCCCGCGCTCCTCGGAAGTCCGCGCCGCTTTGCCCATCTGCCGTTTCCGTCCATTATTATACCGATATGCTCCGGCAGTCTTGACATATCTATTTCATGCTGTTTCTTCTTTGAAAAAAACATATTGTATCCCTCGTATTAGCATAATACCGGCAGACAGTACAAAATTACTGCCTGCCGGTTAATATAATTCGCAATTTAATTAAACCTCAAGGATTTCCTTTTCCTTGTCCGCGCATATATTGTCAATTTCCTTTATATACTTGTCGGTAAGATTTTGAATATCCTTTTCCGCTTGCTTTTGGTCGTCCTCCGTTATTTCGCCGTTCTTCTTCTGCGCCTTAAAGCTCTCCAAAGCGTCGCGTCTTACATTGCGGATTTGAACCTTTGCCTCCTCCGTGTATTTCTTTACGGTCTTAACAAGCTCTTTTCTTCTTTCCTCGGTAAGAGGCGGGAAGTTAAGACGAATAACCTTTCCGTCATTCTGCGGCGCTATGCCTATATCGGACGCGTTTATAGCCTTTTCTATAGCCTTTAAAACGCTTGCGTCCCACGGCTGAATTACAAGCAGTCTTGCCTCGGGTGATGAAATCGAGCCCACCTGCTGTATCGGAGTCATCGTGCCGTAATAATCGATGGCAACCTTGTCCAATACGGACGCGTTCGCGCGTCCCGCTCTGATTGTTTTAAGCTCGCTTGCGTAGCCGTTTATTCTCTTTTCCATTTTTGATTCTATTTCAGGATATTTACCCATTTTTTATTCCTCCTATCGTTTAATTAAAGTTTTCCGCTGTTATTTACAAGGGTGCCTATTTTATCGCCCTTGACCGCTCTGACTATGTTCGCCGGATCGTTAAGTCCGAAAACGAGTATCGGCAAATTATTGTCGCGGCACATCGATGCCGCTGTGGAATCCATTACTCCGAGATTCTTTGAAAGTATATCGCTGAAGGATAATACATCGTATTTTTTCGCGTTCGGATTGATATTCGGGTCGCTGTCATACACAGCGTCCACCTTTTTGGCGAGAAGTATAATATCCGCCTCTGTTTCGACCGCGCGGAGAGCCGCCGCCGTGTCCGTGGACATAAACGGATTTCCCGTTCCGCAGCTGAATATAACCACTCTGCCCTTTTCAAGATGTCTTTCAGCCTTTCCTCTTATATAAGGCTCGGCAACCTGGCGCATTTCAATAGCCGTCTGAACTCTTGTGGGAACGTCAAGATTTTCAAGCGCGCTGCAAAGCGCAAGCGCGTTAATCGCCGTGGCAAGCATACCCATATGGTCGGCTCTTGTTCTGTCCATATTTTCGCTGCTGCGTCCGCGCCATATATTGCCTCCGCCCACAACGATTGATACCTGCACTCCCATATCTGCAATCTTCTTAACATTCTCGCTTATATGAGCAAGAGTATCCTCGTCAAGTCCGAAACCGTTCGGTCCGGCAAGCGCCTCGCCGCTGATTTTTAAAAGCACTCTTTTGTACTTTGCTTTCATATACAGTATCCTCCTTCAAATTTGTTCATTGTTGTATTTTATTATACAGTATATTTCACAAAAATGCAATATCGAATTGATATATTTACCATTAAAATTAACAACGGCTAAGTTTACAGCCTCCGCGCAAGCTTTTCCACGTTATCCTTTCTGAATTGCTCAAAGCGGTCCTCCTCGATTGCCTTTCTTATGCGCTCCATAAGCTCATTGTAAAAATACAGATTGTGCAGAACCGAAAGACGCATCGCAAGCATCTCCTTTGCCTTGAACAGATGTCTTATATATGCCCTTGAATAATGTCTGCACGCCGGACAGCCGCACTCCTCGTCTATCGGGCGCGTGTCAAGCTCGTACTTTTGATTCATCAAATTCATTGTTCCGTTGCGCGTGAATATAAACGCGTGACGCGCGTTTCTTGATGCTATAACGCAGTCGAAAAAGTCCACGCCCCTCGCCACGGATTCTATTATGTTAGACGGAGTTCCCACTCCCATAAGGTACCTCGGTTTGTCCGCCGGCGCGTAAGGAAGAGTAACGTCAAGAATGTGATACATTTCCTCGTGGCTCTCGCCCACGGCAAGTCCGCCTATGGCATATCCCGGCAAATCAAGCTCCGCAATCCTTTTCATATGGTCGATTCTTATATCGTCATAGGTTCCGCCCTGATTTATTCCGAACAAAAGCTGATTTTTGTTTATCGTGTCGTCAAGTGAATTGAGCCTGTTCATTTCAGCCTTGCACCGTGCAAGCCAACGGTACGTTCTGTCGCAGGAATCCTTTACATATTTATACGGCGCGGGATTTTCTATACACTCATCAAACGCCATCGCAATCGTGGACGCGAGATTTGACTGTATTTGCATACTTTCCTCAGGTCCCATAAAAATTTTATGTCCGTCTATATGCGAATTAAAGCTCACACCCTCCTCGGTTATTTTGCGAAGTCCCGCCAACGAAAACACCTGAAAACCGCCGCTGTCGGTTAAAATGGGTCTGTCCCAATTCATAAACTTATGCAGTCCGCCCAGCTGCTTTATCACCTTGTCGCCCGGTCTTAAATGCAGATGATAGGTGTTCGACAGCTCAACCTGACAGCCCACCTCCTTTAAATCCATAGAGCTTACCGCTCCCTTTATCGCGGCTATGGTGCCCACATTCTGAAAAACGGGCGTCTGCACCACGCCGTGCACCGTATGAAATTCTCCGCGTCTTGCAAGACCGTCCGTGTGTAAAATTTTAAACATATCTATCTCCTTGTGCTGCTGTAATTTAAAAAGCCGCTTTCTGAATACTCGCGGCAATTTAAACCTTTTTTCTTCTCTACATTATACAGCCTATCGCGCTAAAAGGCAACATATTTGTTAAACTATTTTGAAAATTTTTATCCTATAAATGATGTGCAATTCACTCAAATACAAAACTGACATCACTCAAAAAGCGGTGTCAGTTTATTGTTTTAAATTTAATATTTATGTGTCCCTTTTAATTTCCCATTCTTTTTCATATGCCCAAGTACTTCTTCATCATATTTTCCAGTTTTTCGGCGGTTTCGGTATCGGAGGCGGTGCGGGTTTCCCAGACGTAATCCGTGAAAATAGTCATAACCTCATTAACGTTTTTATTTACAAGCATAATAACGGAATCGCCCGCATCGCTCGTGTTTGATCGGTAGATATACAACATTCTTCCCTTTTCATACGCGTAAGGATATTCAACGGTGCCATCCTTTAACATTCGAAAGCGCATACTCTCCGGATGCCGCTTTGAATATTCGATAAGATACTTAAAGCTCCTCGCCCTCTGCTCGGGATTCATAGGCGGAAATCCCTCCAAGTGGTCAACCGAAATACCCGTGAGCAGCATATTTTTGACATTCTCCTCATCAAAAATCATATTCCTGCTGCCGGCGCTGTGAAGTCTCGCCTCTCTGTCGCGGACAAGCCGCATAAGCTCCTGCGGATACGGGTGCTCTTTCGGATAGCCGAAAAAGTTTATTTGCTCAAACATTTCGCATAGTATCTCCGCCGGCAAATATCCGAAACACAATGTGCCCTCGCTTGAAATAACATCGCCCTTATCTATTTCAAGGACGTCGCCGAGAATCTGCATATAATCCGGTACGCGTCCGATTGTTTCTTTTATCGGTCTGCATTCGCTTTTCATTCTTTGATTTCTGTCAAGCATATATTGGTACATTTCATTGCTTATATTCGTTTCAATCAATACCGGCTCGCCGTCCGCAAGCTCCAGCAGCTGCAAGTACGGCTTTCCCTTTTCCGTGCCGATTATCTGCAATCCGGCTTGAGGTGCCTCGTCACATTCCAAAGGTATGTATCCCGTAAATTCCGCAAGCTTTACAAGCGCCAAAATTTCGTAAGCCGTGAGCACGTCGCCCTGCGGAAAGCTCATATAGTTATAAATCTCTTGATTCGGATTTTTCTTCAATACGTCATACATTTCCTGTATAACCCGCTCGCTTTTTATGCCCGACGCGATAATGATTTTTTCACCCTTATGACTGCAAAGCGCCGCCGATAATTTCTTTTTTATGCTGCCGCGCCGCACGGTAAGCGGCTTTATATCGGGCGCGTATATATAGTTTAATATTCTTTTTACCTCAAGCGCAAATTCGCCCTCCTTGCTTTTTTTCAGCAGGCAGCGCAATGTTTTCGTTTCCTCCGCAGAAAACGGTACCTGTGCGATTATAGCGTTAATCATACGTTTTTGCTTATCGTAGCTGTGATAGCCGTTGAACAGACGATACAGCTCGTTTCTGCTTGCAAGACCCAGGCTCCTTGATAATTCCGAAACGGAAATATTCTTTGATTTTAATACTTCCTTTAAATATTCTCCGATTTTCATTTGTTCACTCCTCCCGCCCCTTTCTATTATTTATACCATATTTTGATACCGATTTCAATAAACTGTCACTATAGCATTATAGTGTCACGCCGACTTTTTTTATTAAAATTCAAAAATTTTGCACACAAAAAAGCATACCGATTTTTCGATATGCTTTACAGTAACATCTCTATCGTATAAACATCGCGTCGCCGAATGAGAAAAAGCGATACTTTTCTCTTACCGCCTCGTTGTACGCTCTGAGGACGTTTTCGCGTCCGGCGAGTGCGCTCACAAGCATTATAAGAGTTGATTCCGGCAGATGAAAATTGGTTATCAGCGCGTCTATTACATTAAATTTCTTTCCCGGATAAATAAATATATCCGTCCAACCCGTTTGCTCCTTTAACTCGCCGCCCGCCGCGCCGACGGTTTCAAGCACGCGTGTGGCGGTGGTTCCGACAGACACCACCCTGCCGCCGTTTTGCTTTGTTTCGTTCACCAAATCAGCCGTTTTCTGCGGCAGAATATAAAATTCCGAGTGCATCTTATGGTCAAGTATGTCGTCCGCCTTTACAGGTCTGAATGTGCCCAGTCCTACGTGGAGAGTCACATATCCGATGTTTACGCCCTTTGCCTTTATTTTTTCAAGCAGCTCCGGCGTGAAATGCAGTCCCGCGGTCGGAGCCGCCGCGCTGCCCGGATTTTTTGCGTACACCGTTTGGTATCTGTCCTTATCCTCAAGCTTTTTGGTTATATAATGCGGCAGCGGCATTTCTCCCAGCTTGTCCAATACCGCCTCGAAAACGCCGTCATAGGTGAACTTAACAAGTCTGTTTCCGTCGTTTATAATTTCAAGCACCTCGGCTTTAAGTTCGCCGTTTCCGAATATAAATTTCGCGCCCGGCTTTGCTTTTCTTCCGGGTTTTAGGATAACCTCCCACGTATCGAGCGTATGCTTATGCAAAAGCAGAAATTCTATAGCTCCGCCGGTTCCCTCCTTTTGACCGTAAAGACGCGCCGGAAGTACCTTTGTATCATTCAGTATAAGAGCGTCGCCCTCTTTCAGCTCATCGGCTATATCATAGAAATGCTTATGCCAAATATCTCCCGTATTCTTATCGAGCACCATAAGCCTCGAGGAACTTCTTTCGGCAAGCGGCTCCTGCGCTATAAGCTCCTCGGGTAAATCATAATAAAAATCTGTTCTTTTCAACATTCTTACCTCTTTTTTGATATTATCAGTATATAGTATACCAAAAAAATAAGGCTGTTGCAATAGTTTTGCAACAACCTAATTTTTAATTCGGGACTGTAATATCCTTTAGCGTAATCATTATGCCCTCGGCTATGCCCTGCGCGGCTTTGTATTGATATTCCTCGGTGGTCATATTATATACCTCCTCCGCGTTGGTTATAAAGCCTACCTCCACTAGTGCCGCCGGCATCTCGCATCTTCGCGTAACCGCGTGTTCGGCGGTTTTGACGCCTCTGTTTGTGGAACCCATATAATAGAGCATTCTGTTTAATATGTTGGTGGCAAGCTTTTCGCTTGTTGTTCCGTATTCGTCGCCGTTATTTTCCGTTGCGTAATATACCTCGGTGCCGTTTGCCTCCGGCGCGTTCTCAACCGAATTAATATGTATACTTACGAATACCGCCGCGTTTTCCTCGTTTGCCTGAGCGGGGCGCTCCGTAAGCGACGGCAGAGTGTCGCCCGTGCGGGTCATTGAAACGGTATATCCCGCCTCCTCAAGTATCTCTTTTACCTTATATGTAATTTCAAGCGTAAGATCCTTTTCTAAAATCGCCTCACCGTCAATATATCCTATTGCTCCCGGGTCGGTGCCGCCGTGTCCCGCGTCAAGCACTATAAGCTTACTGCTGTCCGGCGTTACGCTTACATTGCCGCCTTGCTCAGTCGCGTTTGACGGCGCCGCGGTAGGCGATACGGTTTCTTTTGTCGTAACATTTATCGCAAGCATATTTGATGCAAGCTCCTCAATATAATAGCTTTGAAAATTTGTCACGTCAACCACAACCCTTGCCCTTTCATCGTTATCGCCGAGCCTTATTGACGTCACTCCCGACGAATTAACGCTTATCGAATCGGCGGTTACATTCAGCTTTGCGTTTGTCAAATCGAGAATTACTCTTTCCGGCGAGCTTAGCGTAAAGTCCGAATAACCCGATATGTCGCTGTCCGTGGTGACAATTATTCTTACATTTGTATCGTCGGTAATCTCATATGAAACATCGCATACATACGGAGTTACCGATGTGTCCGTTTGAATATCCGACTGCTGCGAATTTACAATTTCGTCAACCGTCGGTGATTGTTCCTCGTCATACATCGTATATCCGTCCGAAATCAATATAGCGCCGTCCTCCGAGTCAAATTCAACATCAAGTCCTATCGTTTCACTTATGAACCTGACCGGAACCATTGTTTTTGTTTCGCCGCCGAGCTTTGAGATGAGCTTTGGAACAACATTATCCGGAATATTTGTTTTTTCGCCGTTTATGTACGCGATATTGTCGTTAATGCTCATTCTGATATAGTCTGAATTATAAAATATTTCCACGGTCTGAGTTTCGCCTATATAATTCACCGTCGCGCCGACTTCCTCAAAGATTTCTCTTACCGGAACAAGCGCTCTGTCATTGAAAATAATAGGCTCAAGCGGCGTTTCAATCACCTGGTTATTAACCACCAACGCGTATAAAGCTCCGTTATACTCGTGGATACCGCCGTCATATTCAAGCAGGACGGTTTCCGCGGACGCGAACGTCATACTGCAAAACAAAAGCATTATTACCGTTATAAACGATACGCTGAGTTTTCTCATTTTGCATATCAACTCCTTTACATTTTATCCTATATCTATACATTGCAAAAATTTATTATTCCGCGTAAGGAATGTCAAAATGGTCGTAAGCCAATTTTGTCGCTATTCTACCTCTCGGAGTCCTTGAAATAAAGCCGAGCTGCAAAAGATACGGCTCATACACATCTTCTATGGTATTGGGTTCCTCGCCGATTGTGGCGGCAAGCGTATCCAATCCCACCGGACCTCCGCCGAAATTTTCTATCATAGTCTTTATCATACGGCTGTCTATAACGTCAAGCCCCAGCTCGTCAACCTCCATACTTCTGAGTGCCTCGGCGGCAACCCTATAGGTTATTTTTCCGTCGTGCTTAACCTGCGCGAAATCACGCACACGCTTTAGGAAACGGTTTGCAATTCTCGGTGTGCCTCGCGAACGCGACGCTATTTCAGCCGCGCCCTCGTCGTCAATTTCCACCTCTAAAATTGCGGCGCTCCTCTTTACGATTTCCTGTATTTCCTCGACGCTGTAAAGCTCAAGCCGGCTTATAACTCCGAAACGGTCGCGCAAAGGAGCCGTGAGCAATCCCGCCCTTGTCGTCGCGCCTATAAGAGTAAACTTAGGCAAGTCTATCCTTATGGATTTTGCCGCGGGTCCCTTGCCTATGATTATATCAAGCGCGTAATCCTCCATAGCGGGATACAAAATTTCCTCCACGGTTCTTGACATACGGTGTATCTCGTCTATAAACAAAATATCGTGTTCGGAAAGATTTGTAAGTATCGCCGCAAGGTCACCCGCCTTTTCTATCGCGGGTCCCGAGGTGATTCTTATATTTACTCCCATTTCATTCGCTATTATACTCGCAAGTGTGGTCTTTCCCAATCCCGGAGGGCCGTACAACAGTACGTGATCCAGCGCCTCGCGCCTGTCAAGCGCCGCTTGTATGTATATCTGTAGATTTGACTTGGCTTTTTCCTGTCCGACATATTCGGAAAGAGTTCTCGGTCTTAAACCAACCTCTATTTCCGCGTCCTCGCTTATAAAATCACTTGTGACAAATCTTTGATCCTCATCAAACAATGATTTTACCTCCTGTTTTTACAATAGTTTTGAAAGCGCCCGCTTAATAATTTCCTCAACGCCCAGTTTCGGGTCTATACCGCCGACCGCCTTCTGCGCGTCGGAAACGCTGTAACCCAAAACCACAAGCGCGCTTACCGCCTCACCTGCGCTGTCCGACTCGATATATTCCGGCTCATCATTATCAAGCGGCAAATTGTCCGTTTTAACCTTGTCTTTTAATTCAAGAATGACGCGCTGCGCCATTTTGGGCCCCACGCCCGCCGCCTTTGTGATTGCTTTCACATCATTCGTAATAACGGCGGCGGCAAATTTTGCCGGAGTTGTTACGGATAAAATCGCCAAAGCCGCTTTCGGACCGACACCCGATACGGATATAAGCTGCATAAACAAATTTTTCTCTTCAAGCGCAGTGAATCCGAAAAGATCCATTACGTCCTCTCTGACGTGAAGATATGTGTATACGGTAATCTCATTTCCAATCTCTCCCGCACCCGCAAGACTTGTAAGCGAAGTATATATCATATATCCTACTCCGTTTGCGTCAACCACCATATAACTATCGCTTTTTTGTACCAACGTACCTTTTATATAATAATACATATTTTTACCTCACGGTTATATAATACAATAATATTACAATTATGTCAACCTGTAAAATGTTACAAAATTATTAAATAATTTCGGTTAATTTTAATATTTCTTAATTTTTAGAAAAATTTATTGTGGATTTCTGATGAATTTTCAGCGATTATTTGCTGTTTATTCAGTATTATTCAACAAAATTACTATATTTCAGAATTTTTTCATTAATATTACACTAATGTTACAAAGTATACCATATATTGTGTTTAAATCTTTTGATACACAATATACAATCATCTTACGCCGTTCATTCCGAGCATATTGTTCATCTTGTTCGAGTGCGCGTGGCATATCGCGATGGCAAGCGCGTCTGCGGCATCGTCCGGCTTTGGAATAGCGTTAAGTCCGAGCAGCATTTTAACCATTGTTTGTATTTGCTTTTTATCCGCTCTGCCGTAGCCCGTGACAGCCTGCTTAACCTGAAGAGGAGTGTATTCGCATATGGGAATATTTTTATTTGCGACGGCTACAAGCAAAACGCCTCTCGCCTGCGCCACGTTAATCGCTGTTTTTTGATTTGAATTGAAAAACAGCTCCTCTATTGCTACCGCGTCGGGCTTATATTTTTCTATATACATTGTCATTTCCTGATAAATCTTTTTAAGGCGTTCCGTGGTCGGCATTCCGGCAGGAGTTGTTATCGCGTTATATTCAAGCGTCCTGAACTTATTTCCGACGTATTCCACCACTCCTATTCCCACTATCGCGTATCCCGGGTCTATACCTATTATAATCATTTATTTAATATCTCCTTTATTTTCGTCATTTTTGCTATTGAATATCTGTGCGGTTTGTTGTATAATATACAAAGTACAAAATATATTTTATAATATTTTAGGAGGAATTGCAAGTATGGCAAAGGAAAAAGTTGTTCTCGCCTACTCCGGCGGACTTGATACTTCAATCATTATTCCCTGGTTAAAGGAAAACTACGATTATGACGTAATCGCCGTATGCGGCGACGTAGGACAGGGCAAGGAAACAGACGGACTTGAGGAAAGAGCGAAAAAAGCCGGCGCGTCAAAGCTTTACATCGCGGATTTGAGAGATGATTACGTAAAGGATTATATATTCCCGACCTTAAAGGCGGGCGCTGTATATGAGGGCAAATATCTCTTGGGTACCTCTCACGCAAGACCGATTATAGCGAAAAAGCTTGTGGAAATCGCGCACAAGGAAGGCGCTGTAGCTATATGTCACGGTGCTACCGGTAAGGGTAACGACCAGGTTCGTTTTGAGCTTGGAATAAAGGCTCTCGACCCGTCGCTTAAGATTATCGCTCCGTGGAGAATATGGGACATTAAATCGCGTGAGGACGCCGTTGATTACGCGGAGGCTCACAATATTGAAATTCCGGTCACAAAGAAAGACCTTTATTCGCGTGACAGAAACATCTGGCACATCAGCCATGAGGGTATGGACCTTGAGGATCCCGCGAACGAACCGCAGCTTGACAGTCTTTTAAAGCTCGGCGTTTCACCGGAAAAGGCTCCCGATTCGCCGAAGTACATAACAATCGGATTTGAAAAGGGCGAGCCGGTATCTCTTGACGGCAAGAAAATGGCTCCGCGTCCGTTGGTTGAGGAGCTTAATAAGCTCGGCGGCGCTTACGGCGTAGGTATCGCTGACATAGTTGAGGACAGACTTGTGGGTATGAAATCGAGAGGCGTTTATGAAACTCCCGGCGGCACAATTCTTTACACCGCTATTCAGGAGCTTGAATATCTCTGCTTGGATCGTGACACGCAGGCTTTCAAGCGTCAGAGCGCTATCAAGTTTGCTGAGCTTGTATACGACGGCAAATGGTTCACGCCGCTGCGTGAATCGATGTCGGCTATGTTCGACGTAATGGACGAAACGGTTACCGGTGAAGTAAGACTTAAGCTGTACAAGGGCAGCGTAACTCCGGCGGGCGCTAAATCGCCGTACTCATTATACAACGAGGACATCGCGTCATTCGGCGACAGCCACGAGCTTTACAGCCACAAGGACAGCGAGGGATTTATCAATCTGTTCGGACTTCCGCTCAAGGTTCGCGCTATGATGAAGAAAAAGAACGGTTTGGATAAATAAAAATTTCGGATTTTAAGCAAAGCCGCAGGATTTTTTAAATCCCGCGGCTTTTTTCTGTGAAAAAAGTTCACGAAAAGTTCACATAAAACACTTGTAAAACTCATTAAAAGTGGTATAATAGTATATGTCACTTCTATATGGGGCTGTCACGGTTTCGACGGGGACAGTGAAGTTTGAATAGCGAGTAGTGGTTGAGGCAGCCACTTTAAAAGGTCTCAATTTTAAAATAAACGCTAATAAATACGATTTAGCTTACGCTGCCTAAGCGCGGCGTTGTCACCCCTAAGCTTACCGCCGCTTAGGGCTTGGCATAATTTTATGCGGTGAACGTGAGCGGAAAAGCGGCTTGGTTTCCGCCATGCAATAAAGCCTACCGATGACGCAGCTTTGGTTATGAAACAGCGTCAAAGGGAATTTTAATCATAACCTGCACTCGGAGAAGTTCTTATGGATTTGTTTTCGGACACGAGTTCAACTCTCGTCAGCTCCACCAATTACCAAAAAACCGCACAGCCGTGCGGTTTTTATTTTTATGTACACGTTTTTTCAAAAAGCCGCGCAAAAGCAAGACATCTTCGCATAGGGTATACTATCTTATTTTCTTACATTCAAGATAAAATCTCTTATCCGCCGCCTCGCCCATCGAGAATGTCTTTCTCGGCAGAGAGCCGTCCTTGATAACCGTGGTGAACAGGTCGTTCTTCTCCATTGAATCCACCATAAAGCCTATTGTGTTTTCCTTGCCTGCAAGATTTCTGACGACATCGTTTCCGTGAATATAATCTATTCTTCCGCCGTTTTCGGCAAGGTACTTATCGAGGAATTTCTGCAATGTTCCCACGGGGAGATTTGAGCTTGTTTCGGTTATATATATACTTCCCTCGGTTGCGGCGTATGTGTAGTCGATGCGCTGTCCGCCGTTGTCCTCGTATGACGCGTTATAATACGAAACAAGCGCGTCAAGAAGTTTTTTCGGCTCTGTATCAAATATAACCCTTTGTATCGGCTCAAACTCGAGCGCGTCATCATGGATATTCATAAGCTCCACAAGCGCGAACCGCGCCGGATGCGTCTTTATTTCCTCGTCCGTCAGTCCCTTTTTTATTTCCTCCCAACAGGTCTTGGCGGTCGCAAGCGAATGGTTTCCGTCACCCGCCGCAAAGACAAGCACGCCCTTGTCCTTTACGCCATATTTCCTTTCAAAAGCGTCCTTATCGCCCAGCTTTTCTATCGCCTCAAGTATATTCCTCTTTGCCGTTTCATTCACTATGTAGCCCGTGATATGACCCGAACCTTTCATCAAATCAAAATCATACGCTTTTTCAAAATTGTCTGTCATATTTTCAAGCGGCTCCACGACGGATTTTTCCCTGTCGTCCATAAGCATCAGAATATGCGGCGATTCAAGCGGCGCGTTCTTTCTTATGCGCTGTCTGGGCGGTATGCGCTCTATTATTGTTCCCTCGGTCGCGCGGATTTTGGACTGTGATCCTTTTCTGAAGTCGTATTCCTCAAGGTCAAGCGCGCCGACTATTCCGTGACGCGTTTTGCCGTTCGGCTGCGTGCGCTTTACGTATATAAAGCTGTCGTCTGTTTGCCTGAAAAGTCCGGAGCTTAAATACTCCTCCATTACCGCGTTTATTTTCTTTATTCGCTCGTCAGCGCCGCCGTCCTCAAGGTACACCTCCGGAAATATTATATTGAGTGCGGACGGACTGTCATCTACTATGCTTTTCACGTCCTCCCAATACTGTGGCTCCGATGTATACTGGTCGCACGCGACCACGCTCCATTTTGTGAAATCTATGTTTTGCGGAATCAGTATATCCGCGCTTTTAAAAATTGACATATTCTTTCTCCTTTTTTAATTTCTTATAATATCGATAAATTCGCAATCTGTCGCTTTCCTCACATCGGACGGCGCAAGGAGCAGCGTACAGCCGCATTTGCCGCCGCTTATCGCTATGGTGTCGAAATCCTCTGCGCTTTTGTCAATATAAGTGGGATATTTTTTCTTCATTCCCACGGGCGATACTCCGCCGCGTATATATCCGGTAAGCGCAAGTAATTCCTTTACGTGCGTCATTTCAACCTTTTTATTGCCCGATGCCTTTGCCGCCTTTTTGAGGTCAACCTCACATTTGACAGGCACACAAGCGACAATTATTCCGCTTTTATCCCCGCGCAGCACAAGCGTTTTAAAGGATTTTTCGGGCGGTATGCCCGTCAAGTGCGCTATAGCCTCGCCGAAATGGTCGCCGACTTCATCGGTTTCATATTCGACGGTTTCATAATCAATTTTCGCCGCGCTCAAAAGACGCATCGCGTTGGTTACGGTTTTTTTATCCTTTGCCATTTTTACTCCATTCATTTTAATTCCACTATGGTAACTCCGTCCTCGCCCTCTCCGTAACGTCCGTTGCGGTAGGACTTCACATAACGGTGCTTTTTCAAATATCCCTGTATGCCCTTTCTGAGTATGCCGGTGCCTTTACCGTGAATTATGCTCACGGGCGATATGCCGGCAAGATAGCAGTCATCAAGGAATTTTTCAACATTCATCCACGCCTCCTCAAGGTTTTGTCCTCTCACGTCAACCTCGGTTGACACATTCTTGGACTTTGACTCAAAGGCTCTTGTATTTCTGACGTACTTTTCCGCAAGCTCCTTGGACTTGTTGTCCTCTACCTTTTTCAAATTCGTTATATGCACGTCCATTTTTATGATACCCGCCTGCACGCGTACATTGCCGTTTTTATCGGGCGCCTTAAGCACGGTCGCCTCCTGATTCATATCCACGATTTTTACGGTTGCTCCCGGCTTTAAGTCTTTGGGCGGCTCGGCATACGTTTTCTTAGGCTTTGCCGCGCGCGCCATAGCCTTGTCTATGGTGTCCTCTTTCTTTTTCAGCTTATCGCGCATTGCCGCCGTTTTCTTGTCGAAATCAGCGTTTGCCGCGCCCTGTCTGCGCATCTTTTCAAGGTCGCGAATTATGCCGTTAGCCTCCTCCTTCGCGTCCATAACAAGTATTTTCGCCTCGCGTCTTGCGTCGTCAAGTATGCGCGACTTATTCTCCTTGAGCTTTATTCTGTCGTTCTCCAACTGACGTCTTAAATCCGTAAGCTCGCGTTTCATTCTCGCGGCATCGTCCGCCTCCTTGCGCGCCCGCGCTCTGTTCTGTTCAAGGTCGGTTATTACGTCCTCAAATTTTATATCCTCATCTGACAGAATATCATTCGCTCTGTCTATAATACGCTCGTCAAGTCCGAGCCGTCTTGAAATCGCGAACGCGTTCGATTTGCCCGGCACACCTATAAGCAGCTTATAGGTAGGCTGTAATGTTGCCACGTTAAATTCGCAGGAGGCATTCTCCACTCCGTCCGTGGACAGCGCGAACAGCTTTAATTCGCTGTAATGCGTGGTCGCAACGGTAGTGACCTTTCTCGCGCGCAAAAATTCCAATATCGAAACGGCAAGAGCCGCGCCCTCGGTCGGGTCTGTTCCCGCGCCGAGCTCATCAAACAGGGCAAGGGAATTAAAATCTATCCTCTCAAGTATCTTAACTATATTCACCATATGCGATGAGAACGTGGACAGGCTCTGCTCAATCGACTGTTCATCGCCGATGTCCGCGAATATATTATGGAACACTGCCGCCTCGCTTGACTCTCCCGCCGGTATATGCAGTCCCGCCGCCGCCATAATCGAGAACAATCCTATTGTTTTCAGCGTGACGGTCTTGCCGCCCGTATTGGGACCTGTTATAACAAGCGTGTCATACTCGCCGCCGAGCATAATATCGTTCGCCACGACCTTATCCTTGTCAATAAGCGGGTGACGCGCCTTTTTATAGCGGATTATACCCTTATCGTTGAGCTTTGGCTCGTTTGCGTCCATATCAAGCGACAGCCTGCCCTTGCAGAAGATAAAATCAAGATTTGTAACCTGCTCATAATCTACAAATACAGTGTGGCTGTTCTCCGACACCAGTGCGGAAAGCTCCGCTAAAATACGCTCTATCTCCTGCTGTTCCTTTGCGCGCAGGTCGCGTATCTCATTATTGCTGTTTACCACGCTCATAGGCTCTATAAACAGCGTCGCGCCGCTTGCGGAGGTGTCATGCACTATTCCGTTCACCTCGCCGCGGTACTCGCTCTTTACCGGTATTACATATCTGTCCGATCGCATTGTTACAATCGGGTCCTGCAAGAATTTCTTGTAATGCGCCGAGCGCACCATTGAATCTAAATTTTCCTTGATTTTGCCGTTTAAATTGCGTATTTTTCGTCTTATCGTGTTAAGCTCGCCGGACGCGTCGTCCGCGATTTCATTTTCCGATATTATACACGAGTTTATCCTATCTTCAAGCTGCTTTGCCGTTATTATACTTTCCTCTATACCGTGCAGCTGCGCGCACTCGTCCGCCGCCTCGCCGAGATATGACTTCATACGTCTTGCCACATACAAAAGCCGCGAAATATTCATAAGCTCCTTTGTGTGCAGCACTCCGCCTATCTCGGTGCGCTTAACCTCACCGAGGACGTTTTCCACGGACAAATTGACCGGCGGTGAGCCGAGCTTTAAAAGCGTACTCATCGCCTCGGTGGTTTCTCTCTGCGCGGCTTTGGCTCCGTCTATCTCCGTATAGGGAACAATCTCTCCTATACGCTTTTTTACGTCCGCGCTTTCAGTGTATGATGAAAGACGTTCAAGTATTTTGTCAAATTCAAGCGTTTTGAACGCTTTGCTGTTTTTATCCATCTTCACCCTCCGGGCGTGAAAAGCAAGTTTCACGCTGATTTTGTTAAATTTCGTATACCTTTAAATTCGAGTATTCTCCTATCATCGGCGCCATTTGGCGAAAACCGATTTTTCCGCCGCCCAAAACAGGTCCGTATGTACTTCCGTCGTCCTGCCATGAGAATACCGTTAAATCGTTTACCGCAAAATCTATTTTTCCGTTTTTCTTTACAAGCTGTATATGGTAGCTGTCAAACGCGTCCTCACAGCTCGGAATAGGGTCGGCTCCCTGCACCACAAGGTGGAATCCCTTGCTTTTCCTGAGGTTGCAGGTATGAAAACCGCGCTCGTCCTCCCATTTTCTGCGGAAATATGAAACGTGGTACGCGTTAATGTCGCCCGAATGATACAGATTATACTGTCCGTCGCGAGGAGAGAGCGATTTATCAAACAAATCCTCACCGTTACAGCCTTTCGCGCTGAAAAACAATATCGCGAGTCCCGGCTCCTCTATCGGCTTAAAATCCCATTCTATAGCCACGTCCGACGGAAAATCAACATTGCACCAGTATACAAAATTCGATTTCTGTCCAAGGTCCGCGGAAAGAGCATTTTTCATACGCATTTTTCCGTTTTCAAAGTAAACCTGCACGCTGCCCTCCATTACAAAATCCTTAACGTCGTCCTCACACGACAGCTTATTTTCATAAATCAGTTTCTTTTCCATTAAATTAATCCTCCACAAAAATATCTCGCTAACTCATATTATATCAGCAAAATTGACTAAATACAACTCAATTTTGAATGAAATATAAAAAAAGCATTGAAAAAATATTGAATATGGTATAAAATAATTGCGTATATATGTTAAGATATATCAGTCAGGACAATAAGGAGGTACATTTATATGTGCGGTATAGTTGGATATATTGGTGAAAATCAAGCTGCGCCCATTCTTCTTGACGGGCTTTCAAAGCTTGAATACAGAGGCTATGACAGTGCCGGAATAGCTGTTTTCAGCGGCAATGAAATAGAGGTTGCAAAGGCAAAGGGCAGACTTGAGGTGCTTGCCGAAAAAACCGACAACGGAAATGCCGTAAGCGGCACCATGGGCATAGGACACACCCGTTGGGCAACGCACGGCGAACCGTCAGACGTGAACTCGCACCCTCATCTTTCAATGTCGGGCAGATTTGCGGTCGTTCATAACGGCATAATCGAAAACTACATTTCTCTTAAGAAAAAGCTTACGGATAAAGGCTTTGAGTTTATTTCCGAAACAGATACCGAGGTTATCGCGCATCTTTTTGAGTATTACTACAAGGGCGATATTATGGACGCTATGATTAAGGTTATAAACCGCGTTGAGGGTTCATACGCTCTCGGCGTGCTTTGCTCGGATTATCCGGATCAATTTGTCGCTGTGAGAAAGTCAAGTCCGATGATTGTCGGTCTTGGTAAAAACGAGAATTTCATCGCGTCGGACGTTACCGCTATTTTGAAACACACAAGGGATATTTATTACCTTGAGGACAATGAAATAGTCGTTCTGAAAAAGGACAGCGTAAAGGTTTATAACAAAGACAAGGAAGAAGTCAAAAAAGAGAAATTCACGGTTGACTGGGACGTGAGCGCTGCCGAAAAGGGCGGCTACGAGCATTTTATGATGAAGGAAATGGAGGAGCAGCCGAAGGCTCTGCGTGACACAATCAGTCCGAGAATCAAGGACGGCAAAATCGTTCTTGACGATATTTCTCTTACCACACAGGACATCAAAAACATCAACAAGATTTATATTGTAGCCTGCGGAAGTGCGTATCACGTCGGCGTCGTCGGCAAATACGTTATTGAAAAAATGTGCCGTATTCCCGTTGAGGTGCAGGTAGCGTCGGAATTCCGCTACTGCGACCCTATAATAAAGAAAAACGACCTTGTTATTGTAATAAGTCAGTCGGGTGAAACGGCGGATACTCTTGCCGCGCTTAAAGAGGCTAAAAATCACGGCGCGAGAATATTGTCCATTGTAAACGTAGTCGGCAGCGCAATCGCGAACGCGTCGGACGATGTTATATACACATGGGCGGGTCCGGAAATCGCCGTTGCGACAACAAAGGCATACAGCACTCAGCTTGCCGTTATATATCTTATAGCCGCTTATATGGCTGAAAAGCTCGGTATGCTCACATCGGGCGAATACGCTAATTTCATATCGGAAATAGAGGCTCTGCCCGACAAGGTCGAGGAGATACTCAAGCAAAAGAAAGATGTGCAGTATCTTGCATCGAAGTTCTTCAACTGTCATTCGATATTCTTTATCGGAAGAAATCTGGATTACGCGGTATCGCTTGAAGGCTCTCTGAAATTAAAGGAAATCTCGTATATTCACAGCGAGGCATACGCCGCGGGCGAATTAAAGCACGGTACAATCTCGCTTATCGAGGACGGCACCTTGGTTGTCGCTCTTGCCACGGGTCAGGAGCTGTTTGACAAGACCGTTTCAAATGTGAAAGAGGTTAAGGCAAGAGGCGCCGTTGTTATGGGCGTCACCACAACGCTGCACGACACCATGGACGATGTCGCGGATTATACAATAAAAATTCCGCCGGCTCACGAAATGCTGCTGCCGTCGCTTACGGTTGTACCCCTGCAGCTGTTCGGCTACTATGTCGCGTCGCTTAAAGGCTGCGATATTGACAAGCCCAGAAATTTGGCTAAGTCTGTTACGGTTGAATAACATAAAAATCTGTAAAAAACGTAGACTTTGATTTGTAATATTATCCTATTGCTGATATTCTATTGTGTCGCAACAATAATCAAAGCTGCGTTTTTATGTGCGCGGCTTTGGCTGCGCACTTTTTTATTGTGTAATTAAAAGCAAAATGCACCGTTTTCTTTGCCGCTTTTGTCAAAACAGCTGCGGAAAATAATAATTAAAATATATCTTTACAAATTGCTTTAATTATGATAATATGTATTTGCGACATATTCGAATAATTTTTTTCGACACCAGGCTAACGTTTGCAAAAAACGTTAGCTTTGATTTGTAATATCCTGGTGTTGATATTCGATTGTGTCGCAACAATAATCAAAGCTGCGTTTTTATGTGCGCGGCTTTGGCTGCGCACTTTTTTATTACTAAATTAACACAAAGGAGAGAATTATTATGAAAAATCCAACAATTTTGCACTTCGGAGAAGATAACAGCATAACACTTCCAAAAGGCGTATGTATAGAGCTTGGTCTAAAAGACGGAGATGAAGTGAATTTCAAGCACGATTCACAGATTGCCGCCGTTTTCGGTAATGGCAAGGAATGTGTGCTTTGCGGCACAAACACGGACGTTTTTTCGGTAGAAAGTATTCAAACGGATATATGCCGAAAATGCGCCGAAGAAATACGAAATGCTCTGAAATCATAACTATTCATTTAAAATAACAAAAAAAGCGTTGTTGAAACGCTTTTTTCGCTGTCTGTATAAAGTGGATTATTATGCAAAGAAAAATCCTGCTGTCATATCGAGATAATTTTCTCCGCTGTAGTTTCCGTATTCCTTCTTAACCTCGCTCTTAAACTCCTCTGCCGAGCCGCACTTTTCGGCAATGGCTTTCAATTCATTCAAGTAGCTGATTTTTGTTTCAACGTCCTTTAAATCCTCCGGCGTATAGTGTGATGTTAAAATCAGCGTGTAGCCCTTATCCAAATATCCGTTAAGCTGCGCGATTATGCCGTCCGCATGCGCGCCGCCCGCTACGATGGAATGACAATCGTGTCCGAGCATATGAGTGTAAACCGCGTTTATTTCCGGAATTTCAATATCAAACGCATCATCGGTTATTGTGATGTTAAAATCAATTCCGCCTATCGTCACAGCGCCCTCACTGATATAATCCGTTACGGTGTGTATGCCCTTGTCGAAAATATCTCCGAACGCCGCCGTGAAATTATCTATAAGCGCTTTTCCGCCGCCGTTGTGTCCGTATTCATCGGCATTCTTGGTGGAATACTTCTTAGCGTTCGCCAAAAATCCCGCGCCTGCCATATGGTACGCAAGCAAAACGCCTTCAACATTCATTTTGTTATCGGCAATGTACTTTTCAAGCTCCGTGTTGTTATCGAAGAAGCACGGCGATTCGATTACAACCGCATTGCCGCCCTTTTCAACGATGAAAACCTCATCATCAATAAAGTCGTTCGTCTTATACGCGTGCAGCTTGATGTTTCCGAAGTCGTAAACATTGACCTCGCCCTTTGCCAAATTGATTTTGTTAAATGTATTCTTGTTCATAATACAGAACTCCTTTCTTTTTTTGAGTCAGCCGCCCTTGAGCGTCACACCTCATTTATTGATTTTAGTATAACGCTGTTTGTTTCTCTTGTAAAGTAGGCACAATATTGTGCTGTAGTTACCCAAAAGATACTATCAGACGGTTACCGAAAGGAAACCTTTGCGCAGTTATGTGGGTTTACGCTTAAATAAGGCTTGAAAAAAATTTTTAAAAATTTTTCAAACGCGTCAAAATCTCGCCAATGTCGCCGTTTATACAGATTGATTGCCGCTCTATTGCCTCGGGACATACCGCCTCACCGTAATTTATGCAGGCATAGGTTGCTTGCGGGTTTTCGGAAGTCATACGCCAAAACGGGTATTTGATAATAACGGGCGTGTTGCCGCCCACGCCAAGCTCAAGAAACAGGATTTTCATATTCTTATGCCGACGCACAAAATCATCGTAGCGATTCGCCGCGGCGTACCAGCCGTCGTCTTGAACAAATGTATCGTCACACCGCAGATTCATCGTCATAGGCGCACCGCATTTGGGACAGTGCGGAATAAGCTCCGACGGTATTTTCATATCGCGTTGAGTGTCGTACATTTGCTTGACAATCTCCTCGTTATCGTAGGTTTTATCGTGACACGGCTTTGAGCATTGGAAAAGTCCGTAATCGCCCTGCGTGTAGAAAAGACGGTGCTTATCAAATCCGCTTTTCTGAAAGCAGTGGTCAACGTTCGTTGTCAGCACAAAATAGTCCCTGTCACGAACCAAATCGAGCAAATCATTATATACCGATGTCGGCGCGTCCTCATAGCGGTTTATATAAATATTCCGCGACCAAAACGCCCAATATTCCTCCAATGTACCATACGGATAAAAGCCGCCCGAATACATATCCGAAAAGCCGTATTCTTCGGAAAAATCCGCAAAATTTTTTTCAAATCTTTCGCCCGAATAGGTTAAACCCGCCGATGTCGAAAGTCCCGCGCCCGCGCCGATAAGAACGGCGTCCGAGCTTTCGAGCGCGTTCTTGAGCTTATAGGCGGCTTGCGAGAAGTCTTTTGTATATTTCGAGGTCTGAGTCCTTAAAAACATTGAAAATCACCCTTTCTATCTTACTTTTCGGCAAATATTCTTCCACCGTGTCTATAGCGATTTCCGCCGCGCGCTCGTTTGGAAAATGAAATTCGCCGGTGGAGATACAGCAGAACGCGATTGATTTTATATTGTTGTCATCCGCCGCTTTAAGACAGGATTTATAGCAGTCTGCAAGCAGCTCACAATCCGTGTCGGTTAATCGCCCTCCGACAATCGGACCGACCGTATGAATGACATAATCGCACGGCAAATTATATGCCATCGTCACCCGCGCCGAGCCGGTAGGCTCACTGCCGCCGCGCATTTGCTCCGCACATTCCGCGCGCAGCTCAACACCCGCGTATGTGTGAATCGCGTTGTCGATGCAGCCGTGGCACGGCACAAAGCAGCCGAGCATTGCGCTGTTCGCGGCGTTTACAATCGCGCCGCACTTGAGCGTTGTAATATCGCCCTGCCATAAGCACAGCTTACCGCGCACGGGCGTTAAATCCCGCGCGTTCGTTATGCCCTTTTGCCGTGTTTCCTCCCGTAGATATTCGTCCTGTATTTTCAAAAATTCCGCACTTACCTTGCGCGGAGGACGCACATTCATAAGCGAGCGCAAAAGCCGCTTTTTGTCCGATGTGTTGCGCGGGATTTCAATATCCGAATACCGCGCTTGCTCCGCCAAAAGATATGATATTAAATAATTTAATCGTTCAAGCTGTGTCATAAATTTACCGCCTTTTCGTAATTTACCTCAATATTATGATACACTTTTTACGGCGTTTTGTAAAGTAAGCACAATATTGTGCCGTAGTTTCCGAAAGATACTATTGACATATGAATTTCAATGGTATATAATAAATCTATAGTTACTTTTTTATACCAATAATTTTGAAAGGGTGATAAAAATGAGTCAAGAATTACCCACTTGTCCTGTGGAAACAACGCTTATGCTCATTTCCGACCGTTGGAAGGTATTGATTATACGCGATTTACTGACGGGTACAAAGCGTTTCGGGGAATTGAAAAAATCTGTCGGAACGATTTCGCAAAAGGTTTTGACATCAAACCTCCGCGATATGGAGCAGTCCGGCTTGCTTACAAGAAAGGTGTATGCCGAGGTGCCGCCGAGGGTGGAGTATACTCTGACCGATACCGGCTACAGCCTAAAGCCTATACTTGACGCGATGGTTGACTGGGGAACGAAATATAAAAAAGCACGCAATTATTAACCGAAAATTTGATAAAATTTCTTAATCTATCCTATTTTTCCCTTTATAAGAATTATGTAAAAATTTGAATAATACGTATGAAAAAAAATCATAATAAGTTCATAGCTAATAAATATTAATTATATAAATTACAGGAGGAATTTATTATGAAAGCCACAGGGATAGTAAGAAGAATAGATGATTTGGGAAGAGTCGTTATTCCGAAGGAAATACGCCGCACTATGCGCATACGCGAGGGGGACCCTTTAGAAATCTATACCGAAAAGGACGGAGAGGTAATATTTAAAAAATACTCGCCCATCGGCGAGCTTGGTGATTTTGCGTCAAATTATGTGGAAACGCTCGCAAAGGCAAGCGGACACGGCGCCTGCATAACCGACCGCGACAACGTAATCGCTGTTTCGGGGCTCCCGAAAAAGGAGCTTATTGAAAAGCCTGTAAGTCCCGAGCTTGAAACGGTTATGAACGAAAAAATCGTCGTGAGCTACAAGGACGGCAAGCCGGTATCGGTCGCGGACGGAGTTGAAAAATACAACGCCGGAGTTGTTGTACCGATAGTATCGGAGGGCGACACCATCGGTTCTGTTCTTTTCATAATGAAAGAGGGCGAAAAGGCGTCCGAAATTGATGAAAAGCTTGTGGAATCGGCTGCCGGATTTCTCGGAAAGCATATGGAGGGCTGAAAAATCGATTTTTACCGTATATAAAAGATGTGCGATTAAAACCGCACATCTTTTTTTATTCCGTTATCTTCTTCGATTGTTATACTTTCTTCTGTTCTTATATCTTTGACGCGTTTCAAATCGCCTGTGTTCTTCCGTTTTTCTATGCCTCTTTGCCTTATAGGGTTTATCCTCGACAGGCTTTTTCAATCCCAAAAGCTTAGCCAAACCGCTTAGCTTATCGTTATTTTTCATATACATTATAAGTATTACCGCGCATAACGCAAGCACTGCTATAATGCCGGACGCAGACGCCGCGCCGTTTGACTTTGAGCTGCTGTTCGCGTTTTCTTTCTCCGGCTCGGCTGTAGGCTCCGGTGACGGCATAGGTCCGGGCATCTCTACCGGTCCCACAAGCGCCGGACGCTTTGTAGGCTTTGGCGTGGGAGATGCGGACGGTTTCGGAGCCGTCGTTTTCTTAGGCTGTACGGTATTCAACGGTTTTACCGTAGCCGTAGGTTTCACTGTGGCGGACGCCTTCGCAGTCGCTTTAGGCTTTGTTGTCGCGCTTGACGATGATGAGCTGCCGCTTGCTTTCGCAGTAGCGGCGGGCACCGGCGTTTTAAACGTAATCGTGTCGCCAATACGGAAATTAAAGATTGCCGCTTTGCCTTGAGAGTTTCTCAAATGGCTTACGACAGCGCACAGTGCGATTGATGTCGCCTCGCCGTCGGAATTTCTGAGATCCGCCGAAAATCCGCCGTCGCTTTCCTTATACATCATAAGTCCGTCCAATGCGGTTCCTTTTTTCGCCGTAAAGCGGTCGTCGCCGTCGGCGTTTATTCCCATTGTGCTAAGCGCGATAACGGTCATAGCCGTCGAGTTTAAATCGCCCCAATCTCCGTCCTTTGTCTGCGAATCCGAAAGATACTCAATCGCCTTATCAACCGCGTCGCGCGGACTTAAATCAAGCGTTTGACCGGTTTCGCTCCGGGTAATTGTATACGCGCCGCTTGTATAATAATACGGCGCAAGCGCCGTTACCGCCGCCGCAGTAGCGTAAGTGTCATCGTCAAAACTTCCGTTTGTATTTTGGTGTGAAAGTATTCCGGATATTATATCATTTCTGTTTTTCAGCGCCCAATCGGGAATATCATAGTCACCCGCGTCAAGTGCAATCAGCGCCCACGAATATCCGTTTACACCCTCTTTGTCTATCGGAGATACGGCGTCCCTGTAATATACGCCGTCGGCTATTAAATCTCTGCCGCCCACATTTCTCGGGTCGCCGCCCGACGCCACTACCGCAATGGCAGTTCTCTGCATATCGGACGCGTTATGCTCCGCGCCGTAGCCCGCCGCTATTCCGTCCAGTCCGGAAAGATAGGAGGCGTAATCACAGCTGTTTCCCATTCTGTTAAGAGCGATAATATACAAGTTTGAGCTGTTTGTGCCGATACTGTAAAAAGGATTGTCATTTTCATCTTTCCACTCTATGGCGTCCTCTATTATTTCTTGTAAATCATCTTCTTCATATTTCGCCGCAACACATATTGACGGTATTATCATTATCGCGCACAAAAGCGCTATGATTCTATTTTTCATTGTAAAAATCCCTTCCGGTATTAAATACTCTATATCAATTTATTATTATAACATATTTCGCAAGCGTTTTTCAACCGTTATTAGCAACAAATATAAATTTTTATGCAGTTTTTAGGTAGATATATCGCGCAGGGTTACAGGTATTTTGCGAAACAGAAAAAGCGGCCGCGCTCACACAATGAATCGCACCCGCTTTATGTCAAATATTTTCGATTTCGTGTATTTTCTTTACTCTTTCAGCGTGTCTGCCGCCGAGGAACTGCGATTCAAGATATGTATCGACAATCATATTGGCAAGCTCTCTGCCCGTGACTCTGCCGCCGAGGCATATTATATTAGCATTATTATGCTCCTTTGCCATTTTTGCGCTGAATACATTGCCGCAAAGCGCCGCGCGTATGCCCTTGAACTTATTCGCGGCTATCGAGATGCCTATTCCCGTGCCGCACACCAGTATTCCGCGCTCGCACTCACCGGAGAGCACCGCATCGCATACGGGTTTGGCGCAGTCGGGATAATCCGTGCTTTCCTCGGTGTATACTCCGAAATCCTTTACCTCTATTCCCTTTTCGTTTAGGTGGTCTATGATATGTCCCTTTAATTCAAAACCACCGTGGTCACTGCCTATTGCTATCATTTGCTTTACTCCTTTTTTCTTCCAATTCGCGCTCCGCCTGCGATTTTCTTATATAGTACGGTTTCATTTCCGAATAGGACTGCGTCAAACCCTTTTTTGCCCTGTCAAGCGCGATTGCCGCCACAGACGACGCCCTTGAATTAAGCGCCGCTCCGTGCGGAAATATCGCGTGCTCGCCAAGCCGTTCCTTTATATAATCGCGGTGCGCCTTAACTCCGTCGCCGACAAAAATCGTATCCAAAAAATTTCCGCAGCTTTCAACACATTCCCGAATTGTTATCGCCTCGGGCGCGCCTATTTCCTTAAATTCTCCGTCCCATATATAGCTTGCCGTGAATACGTTATCGCGCCGCGCGTCCATAATGGGAACTATTATATGCTCCGCGTACGGAACATTGTAAGCAAGCGCCTCAAGCGTGCCGACGCTGACAACCCTCTTGCCCGCCGCGTGCGCTAGCGCCTTAACCGTCGCCACACCTATACGCAGTCCGGTGAAAGAGCCGGGGCCCACCGCCGCCGCGAATATATCAATGTCACGAACGGTTAAATCAAGGTCGCTAAGCAGCTGCTCTATCATTACCATTATCTTTTGGGAATGTGTCTTTTTATGGTTTAAAATGTACTCTCCCAAAAGGAGGTCGTCCTCCATTACCGCCGCCGTAGCCACGTTTGAGGAGGTGTCTACCGCCAACACTCTCATTTCCCGACCTCCTTAATTTCTATATTTCTGTAATTCTCGCCCTTGCCGTAATCCTTTGATATGGTTATGTCGTACCGATTTTCCGGAAGTACGTCGGCTATAAGCTGAGGCCATTCGATTACGCTTACGCCCTCGCCGTACACATATTCCTCATAACCGACCTCGTACATTTCGTCGCAGTCCGCAATGCGGTAAACGTCAAAATGATACAAGGGCATTATGCCGCTGTATTCGTTTACTATGGTAAACGTCGGACTTGTGACAATCTCGTCAATTCCGAGTCCCTTTGCAAGTCCCTGAACAAACGCCGTTTTGCCCGCGCCCAAATCGCCGTACATACAAAGCACGTCGCCTTTTTTGAGGCTTTTGGCAAACTGCGCCGCAATTTGCGTTGTTTCCTCATAGCTGCTTGAAGTATAATTCATATTAAAACAACCCTGTTATCTTTCCGTCCGCGTCAACGTCTATATTATTTGCGGCGGGTATTTTCGGAAGTCCCGGCATTACCATAATATTGCCCGTTTCCGCCACTATAAATCCCGCGCCGTTTGATACTCTCACATTGCTCACCGTAACCTCAAAGCCCTCCGGACGTCCCAAAAGCTTGGGATTATCCGACAGCGAATACTGCGTCTTTGCCATACAGACAGGCTTTTTATCGAGTCCCAGCTCCTCAAGCCTTGCTATCTGCTTATTCGCCGCCGCGGTGTATGTAACGCCGCTGCCGCCGTAAATCTTGGTCACAACCGCGTTTATTTTATCCTTTATCGACATATCTACGTCATACGCGGGTCTGTAGGACGCGGTTTCGTTTTCAACCGCGTATATAACCTTTTCCGCGAGGTCAATTCCGCCCGCGCCGCCCTTTGCGAACACCTCGCTGAGCGCACAGGACGCTCCGAGCCGAGCGCATCTTTCCATAACGGTGTCAAGCTCCTCGTCGCTGTCCGTGTCAAAACGGTTCACCGCCACAACGACCGGCACACCGTAGGATTTCATATTTTCTATATGCTTTTCAAGATTGACAATACCCTTTTTCAGCGCGTCAACATTCGGCTCCTTAAGATCGGTCTTGCTTACGCCGCCGTTATACTTCAGCGCGCGCACGGTAGCCACTATAACAACCGCGTCGGGACTTATTCCCGCCATACGGCACTTTATATCCATAAACTTTTCCGCGCCCAAATCCGCGCCGAAACCCGCCTCGGTTATCGTGTAATCGGATAATTTCATCGCGAGCTTTGTAGCCTGAACGCTGTTGCAGCCGTGAGCGATATTTGCGAACGGTCCGCCGTGGATAAAACACGGAGTATGCTCAAGCGTCTGAACAAGATTGGGCTTTATCGCGTCCTTGAGCAGTGCCGCCATCGCGCCCTGCGCGTTTAAATCCGATGCCTTTATAGGCGCGCCTTTTCTGTTGTAGCCAATTATTATTTCACCGAGGCGTTTTTTTAAATCGTCAAGGTCAGACGCAAGACAAAGAATAGCCATAACCTCCGACGCGACGGTAATCATAAATCCGTCCTCGTGCGGCACGCCGTTTATTTTTCCGCCCATACCAACAACGATTTTTCTTAAGGCTCTGTCGTTTGTGTCTATAACGCGTTTCCATACTATATTGGTAACGTCTATATCAAGCTCGTTGCCCTGATGAATATGATTATCTATCATAGCCGAAAGCAGATTATTCGCAGCCGTTATGGCGTGCATATCGCCGGTAAAATGGAGATTTATATCCTCCATAGGCACAACCTGACTGTAGCCGCCGCCTGCCGCGCCGCCTTTTAAGCCCATTACCGGTCCCAATGACGGTTCTCTGAGCGCGAGAGTACATTTTTTGCCCATTTTCGTAAGCGCGTCGCCAAGTCCGATGGTCGTGGTGGTCTTTCCCTCGCCCGCCGGAGTGGGATTAATAGCCGTTACAAGCACAAGCTTGCCGTCCGCGTTATCCTTTACCTTGTCCCATAAATCCGACGACATCTTCGCCTTATATTTTCCGTAATACTCCAAATCATTCTCGTCAATTCCTATGGACGCGGCTATATCTCTTATGTGTTTCATCTCGGCGCCCTGCGCGATTTCAATATCTGACAGCATAGTCTTTTATCCCCCTTGTAATACAAATAGAGCTGAACAGTAATAATTCATCCAGCCCTGTATATTTTATTTTTTATCTCTTAATTATTGTTAAAATAACTTCTGTCCTCACGGATTTTTCTCAAAAGCAAGTCCAAACGATGCTCCGCGTCGTTCAGAATATCGTCCACATACTGGTCGGTATCCGTCTTGATTTCAATGGATTTCTGCTGAGCCGCGTTTACAAGCTCATTCGCCTGCTCATACGCGCACTTTGTGATTTCATGCTCGTCAATAAGCTGCATCTGAGTTTCCTCGGCATTCTTCTGAATAGCCTCGGCTCTGCTTTCAGCCTCCGACAAAATTCTCTGTCTTTCCTCTTTAACCCATTTTGCCTCCTTAAGCTCATCGGGATATACAAGACGAATTTCCTGGATATAGTCCAAAAGCTCCTCCTTATCGACCATTACCTTGCCCGTAAGCGGCACCGCCGATGCCTTTTCAATAGTTTCCTCCATCATATCGACAATTTCAATGATATCCATGTCCATCTCCATTTTTTTCAATCCTTTCCGTCCTACTTATATTTTTCTTTGATTGTTTCTATTATCTCACAAGGCACAAGTCCTGTCAAGTCCCCGTGAAAACCCGCAAGCTCTCTCACCATACTTGAACTGATATAGGAATACTTTGTATCCGTCATCATAAACATGGTTTCAAATTCCGGATTAAGCGCCTTATTTAAAAGCGCCATCTGAAATTCGTATTCAAAATCAGCTACGGTACGCAGTCCTTTCACAATCACGGTTGCGTTTTTGCTTGCGGCAAAATCAACCAAAAGTCCCGCAAAGGCGTCAACCTCCACATTTTCGAGATGCTCCGTCACAGCGCGTATCATCTCTACTCTTTCCTCAGCGGTAAAGAGCGGCTTTTTACTCGCGTTGCTGAGAACTCCGACCACAACCTTATCATAAACACGGCTTGCGCGCTCAATGATGTCAAGATGACCGTTTGTTATCGGGTCAAAGCTGCCGGGATAAACTGCAATCCTCATTTTTCCTCTTCCTTATCCGTATTCCGGGCAAACGGTAAAATAATTTAAATTTTCCTGTAAATCGTGATATACGTTCTGCCGTATTTCCTCTGCCTGTATATTTCCAAGCCGTCGAAATCTCCTCTGAAATCGGTATTGTCGCTTTCCAAAACTATTATACCGCCCTCATTCAAGGCATCATTTTCGACTATAGCGCCGAGCGCCGGTTCAATGAAGTTTTTGTTATACGGCGGGTCGAGAAAGATTATATCGAATTTTTCATCGGTCTTATTTATATAGTCAAAGCACGACATATTGATAATATCACAATTATCGGAAAAACACAGAGAATCGGCATTTTTCTTTATAATATCCACGGAACGCTTGTCCGCATCGATACAGACGGCTTTTTTCGCGCCCCTTGAAATTGCCTCAAAGCTGAGCGCTCCGCTGCCGGCAAACATATCAAGGCACACGGCGTCCGGCAGAAATTGCTGTATGAGATTGAATACGGACTCCTTAACCCTGTCCGTAGTAGGGCGAACGTCCTCGCCCTCAAACTCAAAAAGCTTATGTCCGCGTCTTATTCCGGATATTATTCTCATGCGCAGTCCTCCACGTAATATTCTATATTCTATCCTAATTTTTGCAAAAGGTCAACTATGTTACTGTTTTTTTTAGAATTTACATAAAATATCAAAGGTTTTGTAATCTTTTTGATACATTGTACACATTAATCGTCAATATCTTCGGTGAAATCCGGAATATTTACGCCGCGTACATATTCATTGTTCGGAACGGGCGGCTTATCCATTTCGGGACCTATATAAAATCCCGTCTGCGTACACTGATTGTACGCGGTATTCTGGAACGCTACGCTCAAACGGTATACGCTGTCGTGCATAAATGTATAGAATTTATGATGCGTGATGTCCGTTGTAGTATATATTCTAAGCTCGGTGTTATCCTCGTTTCTCCACACAGCCTCTTCTCTCCAGTCGCCGAGTATATCCGCCTGTATACACGGAGTACCCTTCTTCCAGTTGTTTGAAAGCACTCCCTTTGGGTCAAGAATTGTTACAAGCTTATTATTCTCATAATCCCACTTGTATATTTTCGGGTATCCCATTTCCGCTTTCTCGTCAAACTCGTGATCCAAAAGCTCGCGGATAAGGTCGCCGTCCCACCATATTGCAAAGTCTATGGATTCGGGACCGTGCTCGTTTATCATTTCACCCTCCATAGTGAAAATACCGTCGTCCATAACCCAGCACTGATTTCCCTCATATCTCGGGTCGATTTTCGCGCACAATCCTCTTGTGGTGTCGCGTCCGGTGTACTTTCCCCACTTGATTTCACCCGTTGCGGGGTCGCGCACCTCGTATCCGTACTCCGCGTGCTCGTGCTCGTGTATTTGGAAAAAGTCGAGGTTCGGAGTCTTTTTCGTGAAGTTTCCTAAATTCATACAGTCGCCGTGCTCAAGTCCGGTGGAATAAATTCCCGTTCCGTCGTGATCGACAGCCATAGCGCCGTATACTATTTCATCAAGTCCATCGCCGTCAATATCGCCGACGCCGAGATTGTGATTACCCTGATTTGTATATTCTATATTTTGGTCTTTATTCGCAAGGAATTTCCAACGCTTTACCAGCTTATTGTCTATAACGTCATACGCGACAAGAACCGTCGGGCAGCCGTGGTCATAATATCCGCGGCACATTACTACGCTCGGATTTTCTCCGTCAAGATAAGCTACGCACGCAAGGAAACGGTCAACTCTGTTGCCCCAGCTGTCGCCCCACTCTCTCACGTTTCCGCGCGGCGGGTCATAATCCACGGTATCCATAATCTCGCCCGTTTCTCCGTTGAACAGAGTTAAAAATTCCGGACCTTCAAGGATAAATCCATCCTTGTTTCTGTAGTCGGCGTCCTTATCGCCGATTACATTTCCGACGCCGTCCGTTGTGCCGTCCGCCGTCTTGCAGACAAGCTCCGCCTTGCCGTCATTATTAAAGTCATAGACCATAAACTGAGTATAATGTGAACCCGAGCGGATATTTCTGCCCAAATTAATTCTCCACATATGGGTTCCGTCAAGCTTATACGCGTCAAGAATACACTCGCCCGTGTAGCCCTTATGAGAGTTATCCTTGCCGTTCGCGTCCCAACGGAGTATAATCTCGTATTCGCCGTCGCCGTCAAGGTCGGCAACGGACGCGTCATTGGCGGTATACGGATATGACTTACCGTGAGGGTCGATATAATTTTCGGGCTTATCAAGCGGAATAGAGATATACGGAGCGTTTACGACCTTAACATCGACGCCCTTTTTCTCCGCCTTATTTCCCTTTACGGCTTTTATTGTGTAAATATCCTCCGCGGCGCCGTCCTTATCAAGGTAATTCGTGGAATCGGTTATAATATCAGAAATTTTTTCGCCGTTTCTGAGGACGATAAAGTTTATATCCTGCTCGTACTCATACGCGTTAAGACGCCAGCTTAAAAATACTCCGTCCTCGGTCATCATAGCGACCGCGCCTCTGCCGAGAGTTTCCATTTTACGTTTCTTCGGCTGAGCCTCCATATCTATTGTGACCTCGCGGCGCTTTGATATGCCGCTCGTCGTGACAGCCTCAACGGCATATATAAACGGTACGTTTGTCACAACCTTGTCGTCGATAAATCTGCACTCCGTTGTTTTTCCTATGTATTTATATATTCCGTAGGGCGCCTTTTGATATACGTTATACCATACAGCCTCCTTAATTCCGTTCCAAATAAGAGTGACGGAATTTGCCGTTTCGCGCGCGTCAAGGCCGGTGATTTCGTTCTCGAGTTTTTTGCCGTCCGTAACCTCAATATCAAGCTTTACTTTATCCTCCGTGCGGAATTTATGCGCGTACAATCCGCAGATTGTGTATTCGTGCTTTTGGCAGAGCTCCACATCTTCATCTGTAAATTCCTCGGTGACAACATCCGCAACCTTTTCGATTTCGTTGATTTTCGGATTTCTGCGTGATATTCTGTAGCCTATAACTCCGTCTGCCTTATCCCAGGAAAGCTTTACCGCCGCCTTGTCGCGCTTGGCGGTAATCTCGCTTTTTACGCCGGTTATTTTAATGTCCTTTTTCTCGGCGATGTCTATACTGTTAAGACAGGTATGTCTGCCCGGCTCGAAGGCAAATTCGATTTTTCCGTCCGTGACCGTTACCGGAAAAACTCTTTCCTCAACGCAGCCGTCCATTACCCAAACTCCGTTCTTTTTGCCGTTCACGCGGAAAAGGGTCACAACGTCGCCCTCGTCAACGTAGTCGCCCGTGGATACGCGCACCATATACTCGCCGTTATCCATATCGACAGTAAAGCTGTTTCCGTCCATAAGAAGAAAGTCGCGGTTAAGCTCCTTTTCGCCGATTTCTCTTTCCACCGCCTCAGCCTCGTTTAAAAGACCAAAGCCCTTTTCCTTTGAGTAAATAGTTTTCTCCGTTATTTTTGTATAACCGTCAACCGGAGGTTTTTTTCCAAAATCAAAGCTTGCCTCTCTCATTAATATCATATTCCTCTCTAAAATAAAATACGTTATAATATTTAATTATACACCAAAAATTCAAAATAATAAAGGGGTTTTAATGAGATTTTTCAAATTTTTTCTTAATTATTTAATATCGTCCAGACTTTTAAAGACATATCCCTCGTTTTTTGCGTAATTTATTATGTCCTCAAGAGCGTTGGCATTGTCGGAGGACACCGCGTGCAGCAGAAGTATAGCTCCGTCGTGCAGGTACGGCGTCACCTGCGAAAAGGCGTAATCGGCTCCCTGCTGCATATTTATGTCCCAATCCTTGTAGGCAAAGCTCCATAGGATAGTCTTATATCCCATATCCTTTGCCACGGACAGCACTCTTTCACTGTATTCTCCCTCGGGCGGGCGCATATATTTCATAGTCACTCCGTACATTTCCTCACAGGTCTTATTAAGCTCGGAAAGCTCGCTTTGAACCGTTTCGACAGATTGCTCGGGCAAATTAAGGTGATTTACCGTATGATTGCCCAGGATATGCCCGTTATCTATCATTCTTTGCACAAGCTCGGTCTGATTTTCCAGATACGGTCCGGTAACGAAAAATGCCGCCGGTGTGCCGGTCTGCTCGAGCACATCAAGTATTTTTGAGGTATATCCGTTTTCATAGCCCTCATCAAAGGTGAGATACAGCGTTTTGGGTGAATTTTCGTCTATGTAGTAGCAATCGTATCGGCTCAGAACCTCTTTTTGCGCGTTCGGTATTTCCGGCGCGGCGCCCTTTTTTCGCACAAAACCCCAGCCGGTTCCCTCTCCGCTGAGCTGCTCATAGGGCACGTTCTCTTGTTCCGCGGTGCCGTTCATTGTTTCGGCGGAGTTTGAACAGCCGCCCAGCAGCATAACCGCGCATAAAATCGGTATTATTGCTTTTTTCATATTGTTGCACTGCCTTTCTGCCCGCAAAATTGTCCCAAAGGCTTATCCGCGGGCGCGATAAGTCCGGAATACGTTAATTTTTTTGCATAATATTACATATTAAATGTTAAAATAATGTTGAATTTTAATGAACTTTGGTATATAATAAGTATATATTGTTTTTAGGGGGATTAATATGTCTACAGCAAGTGATTTTGAACGTAACAGGCGCGCGCGCAGACGCCGCGCACGTCTTAGAAAAAAACGCATACGCGCGGCGATTATTTTGATTGCTTTTATCGCGGTTATCATCATAGTATGCGTAGCGGTGTCAAACTGCAAAAATAACGGCAATCAGTCTTTGGGCGGCGACGCGGCGGAGGCTACGCTCTCACCGGAGGAATTGATTCCGACAGCCATACCGACAAGCACTCTCGCTATTCCGTCAGCGGCGGAGGAAAATAATTTACTGCAAATCATCGCCGACGCGGGTCAGACAAAGCACTGCTATCTTACATTTGACGACGGTCCAACGGAGGAGATAACGCCTCAAATTCTCGATGTTCTGCGCCGATATAATGTCAAAGCCACATTCTTTGAGGTGGGTACTCTTATAGAATCCAATCCCGATGTGGCAAGACGCGTATACGAGGAGGGTCATCTTATAGCCAACCACTCATACGGACATAACTATGAGAAATTATATGCGTCAACCGAAAGTTTTATTACCGATATACTGGAATGTGAAAACGCAATAAAAAGCGTTACGAACGGTGAAGTGCCGTTTAACCTTATACGTTTCCTGGGCGGCAGCTACGAGGAGGGCGAATACGCGTCAATCAAGCAGGACTGCATACAAACTCTGAAGGATAACAATTACTATTATATAAACTGGAACTGCGCCAACGGCGACGCTCAGGGCAAAACCAAGGACGCCGAGGACTTGCTCGAATTTCTTAAGGAAAGCTCGGCGGGTTACAATAACCTTATAGTTCTTATGCACGACGCATCGTCAAAGCAGTCAACGGTTGACGCGCTCGGCTCGATTATAGAGTATCTGAGCGGCGAGGGATATACCTTCCACCGTCTTGACGATATTGACTACCAGGGCAGTAAATCATCGGTTCAGACCGGCAGCACATCGAGCGGCGAGAGCGAAACGTCCTCAGCCGCAGGCAGTGAAAACGAAACATCGTCGGATAATACGAGCGTTTCATCGTCGGGTAACAGCTCATCTTCGGATAGCGATTCATCGTCAGATGATGAAAACGACAATGAATCCTCTGATGAGGAGGACGGCGATTTAACCGAAACCTCCGAGCCGGAGCCGGAGGAGGCTACGCCCAGACCTACTGCGGTGCCAGCGTCAACGGGAGCGATTGTAATTCAATAACATAATAAAAAGGAGTTGGCGACCAACTCCTTTTTTTGTTTGTCTGTATTTAATTTACATATCTATTTCAACGACCTTGCCGCTTTCCATAGATTTCTTTACGTCTACAATACGTTGATTTTCCGAGCCTCGGAATTTCAGCTTTAAATTTTTCTTCTCGTCTATAAACTCGCCGTCCACCAAAACGTCTATATTTTCAAGTATATCCGCCGCATCCTTAATCAGCTCTTCAAACTTAAATCCGCTGTAGCACCATATTGTTTTATTCGGATAACGTGCCCTCACCTTGCGGAGAAGATTGCGGACGGTTTCCCTGTTCTCTTTCTCAAACGGTTCTCCGCCCAAAAGGCTGAAACCCTCTATATAGCTCTTATCAAGGCCCTCGAAAATTTTATTTTCCGTGTCAATGTCAAATTTATCGCCGTAATTAAAGTCCCACGTTTCACTGTTAAAGCAATTTTTGCAGTGGCGGCGGCACCCGCTTACGAAAAGCGACACTCTGACGCCCGGACCGTTCGCTATGTCCGTCATTTTTATAGCTGCGTAATTCATATTTTCTCCTTACAGATGCAGAACACGGCTCTTTATTTCCATTGTCTTGCCCGTATTCCAGAAGTTCTCGCCCAAATATCCGCATGTGCGGCGCGTAACGCTGAGCTTGTTATGGTCTTTATTGTGACACTGCGGACATTCCCATTCCAAATCGTCGTTTATTATTATCTCGCCGTCAAAGCCGCACTGCTGGCAGTAATCGGATTTGGTATTGAATTCGCCGTACTGTATATTGTCGTATATATACTTCACAAGCGTTTCAAGCGCGGGAAGATTATTCTGCATATTCGGTATCTCCACATACGAAATGGCTCCGCCAAGTGAAATACTCTGGAATTCGTTCTCAATGTCAAATTTATCGAACGCGTTTATCTTTTCCCTAACGTCAACGTGATACGAATTTGTGTAATATCCCTTGTCGGTCACGTTCTCGATAACACCGTATTTTTCACGGTCGATTTTCGCGAAACGGTAGCACAGGGTTTCAGCCGGTGTTCCGTAAAGCGCGAAACCTATTCCGGTTTCCTTTTTCCACTCGTTTACCTTGTCGCGCAGATGGTTCATAACCTTAAGCGCAAACTCCTTACCCTTTCCGTGGGTTTGGCTCTCGCCCGTCATAAGATAGGTAAGCTCGTAAAGTCCTATATATCCCAGAGAAATTGAGGAATATCCATTGTGAAGGTACTTATCAATCTTTTCACCCTTGCCCAGTCTTGCTATTGCTCCGTACTGCCAGTGTATCGGGCTTACGTCCGAAAGAGTGCCTTCAAGAGCCTTATGGCGGCACATAAGCGCCTCATAGCAAAGCTGAAGTCTTTCGTCAAACATTTTCCAGAATTTATCCATATCGCCCTTGGCGATAATTCCCATCTGCGGCAGGTTTATGCTGACAACGCCTTGATTAAAGCGTCCCTCCCATTTATACTCGCCGTTTTCGTCCTTCCACGGTGCGAGGAACGAGCGGCAGCCCATCGGACCGAACACATTTCCCTCGTAATTCTCGCGCATCTTCTTAGCCGAAATATAGTCGGGATACATTCTCTTCGCGCTGCATTTAACGGCTAATTTTGTAACGTAATCGTATTTTCCGCCCTTTAGGCAGTTGTTTTCGTCCAAAACGTACACAAGCTTGGGGAATGCCGGCGTTACGTACACGCCCTGCTCATTCTTTATGCCCTCAAGTCTTTGACGAAGTATTTCTTCTATTATTCTTACATTTTCCTCGACATACTCGTCGTTCTCGTCGATATACAAAAACAGCGTTACAAACGGCGACTGACCGTTGGTGGTCATTAGAGTGTTAATCTGATACTGTATGGTCTGCACGCCCGATTTAAGCTCATCGTCCACGCGCATTTCAACTATTTTTTCTATCGCCTCATCGTCAAGGGTATCGCCGAATTTAGCCTTTGCCTCTTTTATGAATTTGTCGCGGCTCACTCTCAGATATTTGCCGAGATGAGCGACGTTGACAGACTGTCCGCCGTACTGATTGCTTGCCACGGCGGCGATAATCTGCGTCGTAACAGTGCAGGCAACCTGAAAGCTCTTCGGCGTTTCAATCATTTTGCCGTTCATAACGGTGCCGTTTTCAAGCATATCCTTGATGTTTATAAGGCAGCAGTTGAATATAGGCTGAATAAAATAATCCGCATCGTGAAAATGCAGTATGCCGTTCTCGTGCGCGAGCGTTATATGCTCCGGCAAAAGCAGACGCTTTGTAACGTCGCGCGAAACCTCGCCGGCTATATAATCTCTCTGCGTGGAAGCGTGAACCGTATTCTTATTGGAATTTTCCTCCGCAAGCTCCTTATTTTCATTTCTGATGAGCTTTAAAATAGACTCGTCGGTAGTGTTGGACTTTCTTAAAAGACTTCTCTGGTATCTGTATATCATATACTTCTTGGCAAGCACATACTTATTGTGACCTACAAGAGTCTTTTCGATTATATCCTGTATTGTTTCAACGGGAATAACATCGCCCGTTGTTTTTTCGACATTTTCTATCGCCTCGTTTATAAGCTCCTCATTAGCTTTTTGTGACGGCGTAACCTCCACATTCGCTTTTTGGATTGCGGCGGCAATTTTATACGCGTCATAACCAACTATTCTGCCATCGCGTTTTTGTACTCTCATTTTCCCCATTTCCTTTCTTTAATGCCGCAATATACAAATCCCTCAGGTCAAAAAAATCTGTATGTTCCACGCCGCTCTTTTCCTGCATTTCCGGCGTATTCCGTACAAATTCACAACGATGTCCGACCACTATATTTTGTGTATTACAGCTCCGCTAATCTCTATATCTTGTAGCATATTATAACATACTTGGTTTATAATTGCAATAAGTTTTATTTTACAAAATGAATACAAAATTCGACCTATTGTTTCAGGAATGTTAAAATGGATTGTTTTTTTTGATTAAATTCTCACCCTAAATAATATGGGTTTAGTATGAATTATTTCGAGATATATTAGGCAAAAAGGGCGTTGACTTTCGGGAAATAATGTGGTATAATCACATTGTAAAAAATGTGGAAATCTAAAGACGGTTGCCACATTGATACGGATACTTTATTTAGGGATAATTCCTAAAAATAGTGAGCCTATCTGATTGCGGCAGACGGCTCATTTTTTTCTTTCTGTCCGATAAGGGACATAAAACGTTACGAAACCGCCGCCGTTCTGCGGCAATCGATTTTCAAAAGCCGAAAGGGTTGATAAATTTGAAAGAGAAAATTTTAGATATTTTAAAAAGCGCGGACGGGTATATCTCCGGTGAAAGGATAAGTGAAACGCTCAGCATTTCGCGCGCGGCGGTGTGGAAACACATCAAAAAGCTGAAAGAGAACGGATATGAAATAGAATCTGTTACAAACAAGGGCTACCGTCTTGTTTCCTCGCCCGATATTCTGACCGAGGACGGCATTAAAAGCGGTCTTAAAACCGACTTTATCGGGCACAGCGTCTATGTTTACGATGTGACCGATTCGACAAACAACCGCGCCAAGGAATGCAGCTCCGCGCCCGACGGCAGCTTGTTTATCGCCGATGTGCAGACCGGAGGCAAGGGCAGGCTCGGCAGGAGCTGGGCGTCGCCGTCCGGCACCGGAATATGGATGAGTCTGCTTTTAAAACCGCGTATTTCACTCGCCGACATATCTCAAATTACTTTGGTTGCCGGTCTTGCGGTTTGCCGCGCGATAGGAAACGGCGCTGTGATTAAATGGCCAAACGATATTGTTATCGGCACAAAAAAGGTCTGCGGCATACTGACCGAGATGTCGGCTGAAATCAATATGGTAAATTATGTAGTCTGCGGTATCGGTATCAATGTAAATACCGCGGGTTTTGATGACGAGCTTTCCGAAAAAGCAACCTCTCTCCTGATTGAAACAGGTGAAACGCTCAACCGCGCCGAAACAGTTTCCGCGGTACTTAATGAATTTGAATCGCTTTACACCGATTTTCTTGAAAACGGTCTTAAAAATATCCTGCCCGAATACAAATCGCTATGCGTCACGCTTAACCGCGAAGTCAAGGTTACGTATCAAGGAGAGGTATTCACCGCGAAGGCTGCGGATATTGATAATACCGGCTCGCTTGTGATTGAGCGCGGCGGCGAAAAAATTACCGTTAATTCCGGAGAGGTGTCCGTCAGAGGAATTTACGGGTATATATGACAAAAAAGCGGCTGTGATGTGAGTCGCTTTCGGAAAATCATCTTAAGAGTGTCAAATGCCGACACTCTTTTTGTTATGCCCGAAGTCCCCGTGCATTAAAGCTCCGCCGCCAAAGCGTAAATTTCGTCCTTTGTCGGCATTACCTTTAACGCGCCCTTCTTCTCGGTCACAAACGCCGCGCCGGCATTGGCGAAAATCAAGGTTTCTTTCAGGATTTTTTCGTTAAAGTTTTCAATACCGTAATCGAGAATTCGGCTCAGGGCGCAGCCGGTAAACGTATCGCCCGCGCCGGTGGTGTCAATCACCTTAACGCTCGAAACGGCGTCCGCTTTTTCTGTTATTCCCTTATAATACGCTCTCGAGCCGTCCGCGCCGCAGGTCAAAAACGCTATTTTGATATTTTTGTACGTCTTCATCAGGTCATTCATCGCAATATCGTAATCGGCGGTTTTCCCGCACAGAAATTCAAGCTCATTATCGGAAATTTTAAGAATATTGCACTTGGACAAGCCGTATATAATTTCCGCTCTCGCATTGTCAAGCGATTTCCACAAGTTTTCTCTTAAATTCGGGTCAAACGAAATCATCACTCCGTTTTCGGCGGCTGTATTAACGGCATACCTTGTCGCCTCACGGCAGACAGGGTGCGTTGAGGAAAGAGTTCCGAAATGAAAAATACGGCTGTTTTTTATAATATCCGCGTTTACCTCCTCGGCGGACAGCATCATATCCGCGCCGAAATCTCTGTAAAAAGAAAATTCTCTGTCGCCGTCAGCAAGCGTATGCACAAATGCGAGGGTTGTATTATAGCCGCCGTCGGAAATAAGATTTTCGGTATCTATTCCTATGCCGTCGAGCGCGGAGCGCAGCATATCGCCGAACATATCCTTGCCTATTTTTCCTATAAACGCGGTGCGCTTATTAAGTCCCGCAAGCATCGCGAGAACATTGCAGGGCGCGCCGCCGGGATTAGCCTCAAAAAGCGGATTTCCCTGCGCGCTTATCCCGTTTTCGGTAAAATCTATAAGCAGCTCGCCCAATGCGGTTACATCATATTTTTTCATTGCTCTACCTCCGTCCCGTCAAGATGACGGTGCTTGCCCAAATCAAGGCGCAACATTTCGATTAAGTTAATTTATTATAACACATCTTTATGATTGTTGTAAATACCAAAAATTTGCAGAAAATCAAAAAACGGCACATCTATGCCGTTTTCCGAGCGTCGGCAGCGTAGCCGACTGGTTTAATTGTTACTTATTTTGATTTTCGTAGCTTTCTATCATTTTCTTTACCATTTGACCGCCGATTGAGCCTGCCTGTTTTGCCGTGAGAGAGCCGTTATAGCCCTGCTCAAGATTTACGCCGACTTCCTTTGCCGCCTCTGTTTTAAACTGCTCCAATGCGGATTTTTTGCTTTTTGATATAATATTTTTCTCCTTTACATAAAGTTTATGAGTGTTCGCCCGCATATAATTTATGTAAAATACAAAAATATAAACATACAATTTTTACTAATTCATTATTCGTCCGTCGCTGATTATCCTTTCGGCACGTTTCTTAAGTCCTCTGTACTTTTCGGATTCCAAACGAGGGTCCTCCTCCATAATGCTCTTTGCTGCCGCCTGCGAAACGGCAAGTATATCTCCGTCCTCAAAAAGATTGGCTATTTTTATTTCCGGCAAGCCGTGCTGGCGCGTTCCGAAAAAGTCGCCCGGACCGCGGAGTTTCAAATCCTGTTCGCTTATATAAAAGCCGTCGTTTGAAATACACATAGTTTCCATTCGTTTTCTTGTAACCTCGTTGTTCCCGTGAGCGAACAGTATGCAATATGCCTGCTCGCTGCCGCGTCCGACGCGTCCGCGCAGCTGATGGAGCTGAGAAAGTCCGAAACGCTCGGCGTTTTCAATCACCATAATATTAGCGTTCGGCACGTTCACGCCAACCTCTATTACCGTAGTTGAAACGAGTATATTTATCGCGCCGCTCACAAACTCGCTCATAACCGCGTCCTTGAGCTTTGCTCTCATTTTGCCGTGAATAAGTCCTATATTGAAATTCGGAAAAACAGTCCGCAGCTTTTCCGCAAGCATTTCGGCATTCTGCAAATCGCTCTTCTCCGTTTCCTCGACAAGCGGGCATACAACGTATGCCTGCATTCCCATTTTTACGTTCTTTTCAAGAAACGCGAAAATGCGCTTTCGCATATTCTCGCCGACGGCGTAGGTTTTCACGGACTTCCTGCCCGGCGGCAGCTCGTCTATAACCGATATGTCAAGGTCGCCGTAAAGAATGAGTGCCAGCGTTCTGGGTATGGGCGTGGCGGACATAATCAGCATATGAGGATTATTACCCTTTGCCGCAAGCTTTGCCCTCTGCTCAACTCCGAAACGGTGCTGCTCGTCCGCCACTACAAGCGCGAGGTCGTAAAACTCAACCGCGTCCTGAATTATAGCGTGAGTTCCCACAACCACGTCCGCCGCGCCGGTAGAAATCATATCGTAAGCAAGACGCTTTTCCTTTGCCTTCATACTGCCGGTCAGCGTCACCACGTTTATGCCCGTGTCCTTAAAAAACTCATCAAGCGTTTGGGCGTGCTGCGCGGCAAGTATTTCCGTCGGAGCCATCATAGCCGCCTGATGTCCGTTTTTCACCGCCGTGTATATCGCCGCCGCGGCGACAGCCGTCTTTCCGCTGCCCACATCGCCCTGCACAAGGCGGTTCATCATTTCCCCGCTTTTACAGTCGCTTAAAATTTCATTAAGCGCGCGTTTCTGTGCGCCCGTGAGCGGAAACGGCAGCGTCTTTACAAAATCGCGCGCGCAGAATATATCGTCAAACACAACGGCGTCGCACGCGGTATTATCGTCCTTTCTGGAGAGCAGCGCAAGCTGCAATATAAGCAGCTCCTCAAATACAAATCTTTCGCGCGCTATATTATAGCTTTCAAAATCATCGGGAAAATGGATATTTTTCATCGCGTAATTAAGCTCGGCTATGTGATATTTCTCGCGTATATCGGCGGGAATGTACTCCTCAAGCCGTCCCGCCGCCTTGATTGCCGTTTCCATAGAGGATTGCAAAATTTTCTGCGTAAGTCCGTCCGTGAGCGGATACAGCGGCACTATCTTTCCCGTAAAGCGTTCGCTGCCCTTTTTCTCAAACACGGGATTTATCATTTCCTTTTTGCCGCGGTTTTTCGTGATTTTGCCGTACATAATATACTCGTCGCCGGTCATAAACTGCCCTTTGACGTATTTATTATTGTACCAAACCACATTCAGTGCGCCGCTTTGGTCGCACACAATCATTGTGGATATGAGCATATTGCGCCTTACGCGCGTGTCCTTTACAGGCGAAAAAACGGTGATATTGATACACACCGTTTCGCCCTCATTGCAGTCCGCGATTTCCTTTGTTTCCGACCTGTCCTCATATGAGCGCGGAAAATAATACAGCAAATCCTCGACTGTCTTTATTCCCTTTTTATTGAACAGCGCGGCTCTTTTTTCGCCGACGCCCTTTAAATATCGAATATCCTCAGACATTCCTTCCTCCGTTTATTCCACTGCTATGATATAATAGTAAAGCGGCTGTCCGCCTTTTTTGAAGGATACCTCTATCTCGTCCTTTTCGTATTTTTTCTCCAATGCCTTAAGCATACGGTTTGCCTGCTGCTTTTTTATATCCTTGCCCCAGTACACCGTTATAAACTCCGTATCCTCGTCCGTCATTTGCGAAACAACGCTGTTTAAAACATCGTCCGTATCGGTGCCTACGGAGGTTATTTTACCCTCCGTCATTCCGATAATATCGCCCTTTTTTATTTTCAAGCCGTCGGACTCGGTGTCGCGGACGGCATAGGTAAGCTGACCGGATTTGACGTTTTGCGCGGCTCTTTGCATAGCCTTTGTGTTAGCGGCGCTGTCCTTTTTATTGTTAAAGCTCATCATAGCGCTTACGCACTGCGGCACGCTTTGGGTTTCAATCACTATAACCCTTTTATCGTCCGCAAGAGATGCGGCTTGGTTTGCCGCCATTATGATATTCTTGTTGTTCGGGAACAAATATACCGTTTTCGCCCTGACACGCTTTACGGCTTTTAAAATATCCTCCGCGCTCGGATTCATTGTCTGACCGCCCTCTATAATCTTATCGACGCCCAAATCCTTTAATATATTTGCCATTCCCTTGCCCATACACACCGCCGCAAAGCCGAAATCCTTGATTACCTCGGGTTCTGTGCGCGCGGGCGCTTTTTTGCTCTTTTCACTTTTTTCCTTTACGGGCGCCGCCTTTTTGGCGTTGTCTATGATTGACTTATGCTGATGTTTCATATTGTCGATTTTCAGATTTATCATCTCGCCCAGCTTTATCGCCTCTTCAAGAACAAAGCCCGGGTGATTTGTGTGGATATGCACCTTTACGATTTCCTCGTCGTCTATCACCAGCATACAGTCGCCCTTCGGGGCTATAGCCTCTCTGAACGCGTCAACGCTCAGTCCCTTTGATTTTTTCTCTACTATAAACTCGGTGCAGTATTTGAATTTTATATTTTCCTGTTTTACCGTTTTACGAGTTTTTTCGATTGCCGGCGGCGGTATTTCTCCGTCCGCTTTTTCGGTTACAACACCGTTTTTGAGATAATACAGCGCACCCTCAAGCACAAGCATTAAGCCTTTGCCGCCCGCGTCAACCACGCCGGCTTGCCTGAGAAAAGGCAGCATCTGAGGCGTTTTCAAAAGCGCCTTATTTCCGCGTTCCGCCGCGCTTTCCATAACAGCCGCAATATCCTTTTCGGTATTAGCGGCTATCTGCGCGCCGATTGCCGCCTCTCTCGCCACAGTCAGAATTGTGCCCTCGGTCGGTTTCATTACAGCCTTATACGCGGCGTCCGAGCCGTGCTTTAAAGCGAGAGCCATATCCCGCGCACTGCATTCCTTTTTGCCGCTGAGGCTTTTTGCCATACCTCTGAAAAGCTGCGACAAAATAACGCCCGAGTTTCCTCTCGCGCCCCTAAGCGCCGCGAACGACATTAGGTCCGCCGCCTTTGTTACGGATATATTTTCCTTATTCGCAATTTCCGCCGCCACGGCAATAGCTGTAAGCGACATATTTGTGCCCGTATCGCCGTCCGGCACAGGGAACACGTTAAGCTCGTCAACCTCTTTCTTATGATTATAAAGATTATTGGCTCCGCTTACAATCATTTGCGCGAATATGTTTCCGTTAAGCGTATCTATTTCAATCACTCCTTATTTTTCAATCAACTCTTATGCCTTCCACTCTTACATTCACTCTGTTTACCTTTATTCCCACAGCGTTTTCTATTGTGTATCTTACGCGGTTTACTATGCTTTTGCAAACCGTGTTTATATTTATGCCGTATTCGACTATAAGATGAAGTTCAATCACAACTCCGTCGTCCTCTATCGATAAATTTATTCCTTTCTGATTTAAACCTTATACTTGCTATTATTGTACTATAAAAATTGAAAATAGTCTATATTAAATTTAAAAATTCTTGATATTGGTTTTAACGCGAATATATCGGCTAACATCTTGACTTTTGGAAAATACTATATTATAATGTAAATACCACTATGTCGATAGGAAATAAGAATTTCCCGCATAAACGCGTAAATCTATGAAACCGGGTGAAAGCATTGATTTTGGACAATAAATATATTTGGGACGGACATTTCGGTCTTGAACGCGAAACGCTCCGCGTCACAAGCGACGGACGCTTAGCTAAAACGCCGCACCCTTTTCCGAGCAGCAAAAATCTCGACAGGGATTTTTGCGAAAATCAGCTTGAGCTGATTACGCCCGTCAGCGGCAGTATTGACGGTATGTTTCAAATATTATCGGATATTGACAAATCCGTAAAGAAAACCCTCGAAAAAAACGGCGAGTACCTCTGGCTTAACAGCAATCCGCCGCATATAGAAACCGAATCGGATATTACCGTTGCGCGGTTTTTCGGTGAAAAATCATTTAAGCGCGACTACCGCTTAAACCTTGAGCGCAGATACGGAAAGCGGCTTATGCTCTATTCGGGAATACATTTTAATTTTTCCTTTACCGATGAATTTCTGAATTCCGTATACGACGGCAAAACCGCCTTTATCGATTTTAAAACATCGTTATACTTCAGGCTGCACAAATACCTATGCCGATACAGCTGGCTTATTGTGATGCTTAGCGCGGCAAGTCCCGTATACGACCTGTCGCTCGACGGCGATTACCTCACCGGCGACGGCTTTGACGGCTTTGCCTCGCGCAGAAACGGCGAAAAAGGGTATTGGAACAAATTTTTGCCGGTGCTTGATTATACCGATATGCATACGTATATTGAAAGCATAAAGCAATATATAAAGGACGGCGCGCTTTTTTCCGCGGCGGAGCTGTATCTGCCGGTACGCATTAAGCCGCGCGGTGCGAACACTCTCGATTCTCTTTTGTCCGGCGGCATAGACCACATAGAGCTGCGTATGTTTGATTTAAATCCGCTCTCTCCCGTGGGAATTATGCGCGAGGATTTGGAGTTCGCGCATTATTTTATAATTTATCTGCTCAGTCTGCCCGAGTTTGAATTTACTCCCGATTTGCAGACGCTCGCGATAAAAAATCACCGTGAGGCGGCGCTGTACGAGCCTGAAACAATAAACGGCTACAACGCAAAGGACGCGGCTTTGGGACTTTTGGAGGATATACGCCTGTTCTACAAAGGAACAGCCGCGGAGGAAAATATTGCCTTGCAGATAAAAAAAATTAAGGAAAACAAGCGTTGGTGCGTTGAGGTGTATAACCGTTACCGAGAGAATTTTCACGAGAAAACATTACTCCTCGCCAAAAGCGGCGGCACTGTGAATATATAATATAAAAAAATTGCCGAAAGGCTCTTTTTTTATCTGTTTTTCTATTTGACAAATATACATTTATATGATAAAATTATAATAAGGACCTTTATTTCTCGTAAAAATAAATTCAGAATGGAAGTTGATAAAATGAAAAAAATAAAATTAACGGCACTGAGTAAACAAGGACGATATTGCGATTATCGCCGAAAACGCGCCGGTATACCTGCATACCTCCGAATCCGAAACGCAATACGTGCCCAACGACCCGTATTACGGCTATCAATGGTCGCTGCCGCTGATAAACATTCCTTACCTTTGGGAAAAGGAATACCGCGGCGACGGAGCGACGGTCTGCATTATCGACACCGGACTTTTTACGGAGCACCCGGACATTAACTCGGATAAGGTAATCTATACATATAATATGTATGCCGCCCAATCGAGCGAGGACACATCAGACAACGCCGATGGAACAGATGAGGACACATCAGATGTTACCGCCGAATCGGACGAGGACGCGTCCGGCACCGGCAGTGAAACGGAAGATGATACGTCCGGCTCCGGCAGTGAAACGGAAGATGATACCTCCGGCAGCGGCAGTGAAACGGAAGAGGACACATCGGACGTAACCGATGTTACCGACGTTACCGACACAAGCGGACACGGCACTACCGTAGCGGGAATTATCGCCGCGCAGACAAATAACGGAGAATACCTTGCCGGAATTGCCGACGAGGCGGAGCTTATTATTATAAAAGTGTTCGACGACCACACCTCGTCCGACCTCGAGCACATAATAGCCGCGCTCCACATGGCTTGCGAGTATGACGGTCTGGACGTTATAAATATGAGCTTGGGTGCAACAGACCTTGACGAGGATCAAATTGCGCTGCTGAAGGAGCCTATTGACACACTTACGGAAAAGGGTGTAATAATCATCGCGTCCGTAGGAAACAGTGGAGCCGATGAAGTGCATTATGCGGATTTAACCTATCCCGCTGCGTTTGACAACGTAATCGGTGTCGGAGCGGTTTCGAGGGATAAGGAGCTTTGCTATTTCTCGCAGAGGAACGATAGCGTATTTGTAGTCGCGCCCGGCGGAAAGCATCTTCAAACGGACTCTACTTACGACTCGATCTTCTGTCTTTCCCCTGTCGAATCTGCCGACGGCGGCTACGCGATTGAGGGCTGCTCCGGTACGTCCCAGGCAGCTCCGCACGTTTCGGCTGTCGCTGCCGTTGCCAAAAGCATATATCCTGAGCTTACAACCGCGCAGTTTATGGAAATTTTAAAGGAAACCTCCGAGGATTTGGGCGATGAGGGTTATGATACCAACTACGGCTACGGACTTATCGACGCGGAAAAGGTTATCGAGCGCGTTGAGGAGCTTGCCGGAATAAATTCCACAACGGAGCCGACAGAGGAGCCGACGCCGACACCCGAATTTACATTTGACCCGAATAACTACAGCAATCTTTCATACAACGCGGAAACCGCCGAAATCACTGTTGAAACAAACGACACCGACGCGGTTATCTTCGCGGCGGACTATGACGAGTCGCGCAGGCTTGTTTCGCTCAAGATAATAAATCTGAGCGAGCTTGAGAGCGATAACGGCGTGTACACCTATAATATGGGTAATGAAATGATTCCGGATAAATTATTCCTATGGCACGGTATGATGGCATGCATAAGCGCTTGGGTTTCGGACGAATATGCCGCGCTGCCCACCGAAACACCAATACCCGAAGAAACAGCCGCACCCGAAGAAACAACGGAGCCTACAGAAACAACGGAGCCTGCGGAAACAACAGTGCCTGCGGAAACGGCGGAGCCTACGGAAACCTCTTCACCGGAGCAGACAATGTTTGAGGCGATAAACGCCGCACGCGCCGATCAGGAATTAGACGCGTTAATCTATGATGATGACGTGGCGAAGTTCGCTCTCTCACACTCGCAGTATATGCTCAAAGTGGGAACAACAACCTTTGATGATGAGGACGAGAACGGCAAAATAATAGAAATTAACGACCGTTTCAGTGCAGCAACGCAAAGCGGAGTAATCCCGTCAGCAACATATTCCGAGGCGGTTGTATCGTACATAGGCGACGCGGAGGCGCTTATGGAAGATATTACAAAAAATGCCGGCTACAGAACCGTGTACACCACTATGATGTCAACCACCTTCACCCACATAGGCATAGGCGCGTCCGACGAGGACGAGGACGGCAGGATTTATTGGACCTTTGATTTCTATTACGAAAATCAGTGATTTCATATAAAAAAGAGCCGAAAGGCTCTTTTTTATTGAGAATTTGTATACCCTCTGCTATGCTCCGACAAAATCATCGGGCAAATTCAATCCGTAAGAGATTTTTTTATTTGAATATTTGTTGGCTATATTCCCCGTTATTACAAGCCTTATCTCATTGATTCCGTCGGTTAAATACTCTCCGATGCGAAATCCTCGGTTGAAAAAGCTTGCTCCGCAAAATGTGCCGTTTACATAACATTCCGCCATTTCGTCGAATTTAACGCGCAAATATTCATTTCGCGCACCCGCCTGCTTTTGATAACGGGCGGCATATGTTTTGGTAATATCCGCACTGTTTTCCTCGATTAGTTTAAAATCCAATCCGTCTATCAGGGTTTGCTCCGGCATCATGGGATATTCGTTATCTCCGTCAGTGTCAAACAATATCAGCAGACTTTCGCGCCATTTCAGGGACAGGTCAATATACGTCCTGCCGTCTTTAAATACGCTCGGCATTTTATAATATTTGCCGCTCCATAAATCCATCGCCACGGGTGTTCCCGACAGCGGCATATCAGCCTTTACGCCGACATCATTCTCGCCCTCGTTTACGATAAAATACATATGCACTCCGTGCTTTATAAGATGGCTGACGCGTAAATCCTTTTCCGGTATGCTCGTGTGGAAATCGCGCTCGTCTATCTCGTCTGCGCTTTTAATTGACTTTATCGGGAGCGTTGTTTCGCCGATGATATATTTGTATTCATAGCCCGCGATTTTCAGTCTGCCGTTTTCAGCGCACGCGGAATTTAGAAGGCTGTACGGAAGATAATTAAATTCAATCTGCCTTTCATAAAGCTCCCTGACGCTCTCATACGGAACAGCTCCGCTCTCGCACAAAACCGCCGTTTTGGCGCAGTTTTCGGAATCCGTCATTATATACGACACTCTCTTGATATAATCGGAGAACAGCTTATAGTGCCGCCACCATATATTGTTCGGTCCGACATCGGGCGGACGCTCGTCCTTACGCTTTCCCGTCAAGCTGTAGTAAAACGCGTGCGGCACAAACATATTCACACCTCTCACGCCGAGCCAGTCAATGTACCATTTCATATCATCGGCTGTGAAATACCACGGTATATTTTCCCTTGAGCATACTCCGAAACACTCATTCATATTTCTTCGTTTGCCGCTGTGCCTTGCCGCGTCGGACGAGCATTTTGCCTGCACCGAATGTACTCCGACCGTTCCTCCGTTCTCGGGCGATACCCATCTGAAAACGAGATCCTGCCCGGGAATATGGAAAAAACTTTCCTCGTCTATGTCGCCGCTGTCTTTGGGGTGTCCCATAAGCGCGACGCCGTGCGCGCCGCACCAATCATACAGCCGCTTGTAATACACATTATTTAGCCTTTCACGAATAAGCCGTCCGTATATTTTTACCGTTTCGTTTTCCTCGCCGTCAAACAATCCGCGCAGCTCTTCCGGCTTGCCGCCCGCGCGTATAATGTCATTTTCAAAACCGTCCGTCCACTCGAAATATCCCGCCGAGTTTCTGCCGAGAATACACGGCTCATCGGTAAAAAAGCCGATAATTGTATTGCCGAAATATTCGCTGAGCCGACTGTAATACGCGTTATGCGTAAGATTGATAAATTTATCGACCGCGTCCGGATTTAATATATCCGCCGAAAGCGGCGCGTTTTCCTCGCCGTCATCCTCGCCGAAATGAATACCGCGTATCGTACCGCCGCATTTGCGGCTTACGATACAGTAACCGTCGTCAAACGCCGCAATTACCTTGCCTTCGTCGGGATTGTCCGTCAGCTTGATTCCGACCGACGCGAAATCGGGGTTGCTATTTACGACAAGTCCGTGCGCCGAGCCGGACGGATACATTGCCTCGTCATACAGCACAATGAGCATATCAAGCTCCTTTGCGGTTTTAACAATAAATCGTATAATATCAAAGTATTCCTCGGACAAATATTCCGTACTTTCGGGAATCCCTATTCTCGGGTGCAGTACAACTCCGTTTACGCCCTTTTCGTTAAAGTCCTCAAGCCGGCGCTTTAATTCCGCCTCGTCAAGCTCATCGTTCAAAAACCAAAACGGTATCGGAGAAAATTCCTTGCTCGGATTTATAATTTCGCTTATTATTCTATTTATCATACATTCTCACCTATGCTATGCGTGGGTTTATTTACATATGGTATTATACATTCTTTAAATATAGCCGTCAAGCATTGATAATTATTCTTTATAAGTATTGGACATTTGATTTACAATGCTGTATAATTAAACTATCAAAATTTACCGATTAAAGGAAAGGAGATTCACACTATGGAAAAGCAAACAGCGGGAAGAAATTCATTGGGAGATTTAGCTCCGAAATTTGCTGAGCTGAATGATGATATTTTATTCGGAGAGGTTTGGTCGAGAGAGGATAAGCTGTCGCTGCGCGACCGTTGTATGATTACGGTAACGGCGCTTATTTCAAAGGGAATTACCGACAGTTCCTTAAAATATCACATTCAAAACGCGAAAAATCACGGCATAACAAAATCCGAAATGGCGGAGATTATCACTCACATCGCGTTCTATGTCGGCTGGCCGAACGCTTGGGCGGTATTCCCTATGGTTCGCGAGGTTTACGCGGAGGACAGCTTGGGCGAGAGCGATTCGCTCTTTGGATTGGGCGCGCCGAATGACGCGTTCGCTAAGTATTTTGTAGGCAAAAGCTATCTAAAGCCGTTGAATACCGACGGCGTCGGAGTTTTTAACGTGACCTTTGAGCCGCGCTGCCGCAATAACTGGCATATACACCACAAGGGCGGACAGCTGCTGTTATGCACGGACGGCGAGGGTTGGTATCAGGAATGGCTCAAGCCGGCAAGAAAGCTTATGCCCGGTGATGTCGTTTATATCGCGCCGGAGATTAAGCACTGGCACGGAGCCGGCAAGGACGGCTATTTTACTCATATCGCCGTGGAAATTCCGGCTGAGGGCGCAAGCAATGAATGGCTTGAACCCGTAGACGACGCGGCATACAACGCGCTTTGATTTTTTAAAATATCACTGCCTTGAATTATTTTATCTTTACGCTTTCGCGGATTTATTTTCAGTTTTTGGGTAAAATGATTAAAAAGGAGTGATATTTTTGAATTTACCCGAATTAAAAGAGGATTTTTACAAGCGTTACAGCGCCTCTGACAATTTTCTGCATTTTGTTTCAAACGGGCTTTTGTGCGCGCTGCTCGGGCATTGCGGCATTGAATACGCGCCGTCGCTCACCTGTGCGCTTTCTATGCGCGTGCAAATGTTCGCCCGCGCTATGGGCGGCAACATAATCAAGCTGCAAAGCACCGATACAAACAAGTGCCTTGTATATAATTTCGGCGACAGAGCGGAGCTTTTCCGCGGCTTTGACTTTGACGCGGTAAGCCTGATGCACTGTCTTGCGCGGCGCGGCGCGAAAGGCGCTCAAATACTTTACGATTGCTCAATTCCCGAATTTTTGCCGCGAAAAGAGGCTTTTGCCGTCACTCTTGTACAGTCGCTTATGCGCGTAAGCGGTATTGAAACGGACGCGCTCGAAACCGCCGCTTTGGCGGCTCGCGGCTCTCTTACAGACCCGTATCTCGCGACTGTTTCATCGAGAACGGGTTACTGCACTCTCATCTCGTCGGGAGAGCCTAAAAATTTTCCTCTCCCGCTTTCGGGATATAAAATTCTTTCGGCTCACTGCACCGAAAAGGACAAAGACCGCTCAAAGCAAATTAAATACGCTTTTGACCAAATTCGCCGCGTCTATCCGCATATCGGGACAATATCCGAGGTTACTCCCGAAATGTTCTCCGGCGTTAAATCGTCCTTCAAGGATAAAACGGCTCTGAGATATATGTATCACCTTGTGAACGAGAACGCGCGCATAAAAACGGCGTGCGCGGCGCTTAAGCGGTGTGATATTAAAACCCTGTTTACCGAAATGAACACATCGCAGAAGTCTATGGAACGCTTTTGGGATTTGGGCAGGGAGCATTTGTTTCTGGCGCGGGAGAGCCGCTCTCTTGACGGCGTCAAGGCGGTGCGCTCTTGGAAAAACGGAATTATCGCAATCGTCGAAAACGATAAGATTGATTATGTACTCGGTATGATGCGCAATGATTTTGAAAACACCATCGGCTATCAGCCGACCTTCTGCATATCCGAGCCGGCTTAATATGCAAAAAAACGCGGCATAATTTTTGCCGCGTTTTTTATTATCGGTTTTAACCGTTCATTTTCTTAAGAAATTTCTCGTGAGCCGCTCTAAGCTCCTCCGCCTTTTCCTCGGGTGCCGTCGGGTTGCAATGCGCCCATGCTCCCGTTTCCGAAGACGCGTTGAACTTGACCTTATCCGCACTTCTCATCGGAGGATAAAAAGCGATATGGAAATGATAATAGTCCGATACGTCCTCACCGTTTACGGGATTTTGATACATACACATCATATACGGGAATGTGTAATCAAACAGGCTGTCAAGAGTGCCCGCAGTTTCCTTTAATATCTTGGCAAGATTTGTTTTTTCGCCGTCCGTCATTTGTGAAAGGTTCTGAATGTGACGTTTGGCGGCTATGTACATACCGTAAGGGTATTCGCTGAAGAACGGCAAAAATGCGATAAAGTCGTCGTTTTCCGTTATAATTCTCTTTTCGGCTTTAACCTCGTCCTCAAGCATATCGCAGATAAGGCAATTATTGGTTTCCTCAAAATGCTCCTTGCAAGACGCCATTTCAAGCTCAAGCTTTTTGGGGACTACCGAATAGCCGTATATCTGTCCGTGCGGGTGAGGCATTGTAACGCCTACTACCTCGCCCCTGTTTTCAAATATAAATACATACTTGATTTTTTCGTCCTTACTTATTTCAACAAATCTGTCGGTCCACAAATCCACAAGCTCTCTTATATGGTCAACGGGGAGCTCAGGCAAGGTAACGGTATGCTCCGGAGAGTACAGTATAACCTCGCACTTGCCGTATGACGGCTTTGTTTTGTAAATTCTTGTTTCCACATCATCGGGCTGAGGCGGATTTTGTGAAAGCGCAGGGAAATCGTTATCATACTTGTATACCGTGAAATGATCGGGCACCTTTCCCGAGCCCGGACAAAACGGACACCAATCCTTCGGCATCTGCGGTCTGTTCTGACGGTGCGATGCAATCATTACCCAGTCTTTTATAAGCGGGTTCCAACGTAATTCAGCCATTTATATTTCCTCCATTCCGCCGCCCTGCGGCGGCACAAATCATAACGTGGAAAAGAAACAAGCAGATTGCCGTTATGAGGAGCGCCGTCGTATGCTTATACGTCAAGCTCCGAATAATGGTGAGATGCGCAGTTTATTTTTCACGTTACCTCCTTAAATTTTCCTATAAGTTTATTTTACACCTTTTTTCATTTTCAGTCAATAGCAAAATCACTCAAGTTCCAGTGTAAATGTAAATTTTGTATACTTTACGGAGGAGCCTTCCTTTGTATCGACGCTCTCAACCCACACATTTTGCCTGTGGAGAGTGAGTATATTTTTCACAAACGACAATCCCAGCCCCGCGCCGCTCTTTTGATTTACTCTTGATTTATCCGTCTTATAGAAACGGTTAAAAATATTTCTCAAATCCGCGCCGCTTATTCCGTCGCCGAAGTTGCCGACGCAAAATCTCGCTCTGCCGTCCTCCGTCCATGTGCGTATGCCCACGGTCGTATTGGGATAGCTGAACTTTATGGCATTGTCAAGCAGATTTATTATGACGCGCTGTATAGCGTCCTTATCCGCGAGCACCATCATCGAATCCTTTTCAAAATCCACATTAAGCTCAAGATTTTTCTCGTCAATCCTGTTGCCGAGGCTTATTATGCACACTCTCGTAAGCTCGTTCAGGTCGAATTTCGTTATATCGAGTTTATACTCGCTTGAGGACATTTTCGACATTTCAAGCATATCGTTTACCATCTTGGTAAGCCGTTTTGACTCGTCGAGAACTATTTTAAGATACTCGTCCCGTTTTTCCTCGGGAATTGTGCCGTCAAGTATGCCCTCTACAAATCCGGAAATACTCGTCATAGGCGTGCGCAGCTCATGCGACACATCGCTTATAAATTCCGACCGCGCCGTTTCAAGCTCTTTCACCGAATCCGCCATAAAATTAAAACTTGACGCAAGCTGACCGATTTCATCGGAGCTTGTTACGGCAACGCGATTGTCAAAATTACCCGACGCTATATTTCTCGCCGCCTTATTAATCTCCCCTATCGGCTTTGATATTCTCTTCGACTGCATATACACCAGTGCCGCGGCTATAAGTATCGAAAATGCCGAGGAAATCAGGAAGATTGAAAAGAGCTTGAGCATTGTCTTTTTTATGCTCATAAGTCCCGTATTGAAAAACATAGCTCCGACAACGGTGCCCTGATACTCCATTGGGACGCCCACAACCATTATATTTCTGTCATAGGCGCCATTAAAGGTGCTGCGAATATTGATTGTGCTCCCGTTCGTGACTTCATTCACAAGGTCGTCCGGCACGGTTGTTATACTGCAAGTGCTTTCAAGCACCTCGCCGCTTGTATTGGTTATTACTATATCCGAGTGAAGAAAATCCGCCCACGAATCGAGAATTTGTCTGTATGCCACTCTCGCCCGCGAATCCTCATTTTCTATTTGCAGCGCGGCTGTCCAGTATTCTATAGTATCCGCGACTCTGATTACGTCGTTTGTATGCTGACTTACGGCAAATTGGTTTACAAATATTCCCACCGATACGGACACCGATGTGAATACAAGCACAAGTATAGTGGCATACGTCCAAAACAGGCGCGCTAAAATACTCTTAAACATTATCTTACCTCAAATTTATATCCGACGCCCCAGACGGTCTTAAGCTGCCAATTCGCCTCTACGCCCTCCAGTTTTTCGCGAAGGCGCTTTATATGCACGTCCACCGTGCGCGAATCGCCGAAATAGTCAAAGCCCCATACCTCCTCCAGCAGCTGTTCGCGCGTAAACACCCTATTCGGATTGGACGCGAGATAATACAGAAGTTCAAGCTCTTTCGGCGGCACGTCAACTATATTTCCGTTGATTTTCAGCTCGTAATTTGAAAGATTGATTGTAAGATTGGGGAATACTATTTCCTTTTCCGCGCTGGTTTCCTTTGCGTCGCTCCTTCTCAAAACCGCCTTCACTCTTGCGATAAGCTCCTTAGGCTCAAACGGCTTTACCATATAATCGTCCGCGCCAAGCTCAAATCCCAAAACCTTATCAAAGGTTTCGCCCTTAGCCGTCAGCATTATTATAGGAATATTGCTTACGCGCCTTATTTCGCGGCATACCTGCCAGCCGTCCATTTCCGGCATCATAACGTCAAGTATCACTATTGCCGGCGCCTCGGACTTAAAAAGCTCCACCGCCTTTTTGCCGTTGTTCGCGGTAACCGTCGTAAAACCGTCCTTTTCAAAATAAACCTTTATAAGTTCCGCAATATGAGCGTCATCGTCCGCTATAAGCACCTTATTGTTTGCCATTACCGTATCCTCCTTAATATCTTTATTTTCATATTAACCGCATTATATCACATTCCGAAAAAATAATAAAGAGTATTGCGTAAATCTTTTAAATGTTGTATAATAAATTCATAGAATTTTTACAAAATTACGCCAAAATTTTATTTTTGAGCAATCGAAAGGACGAAAAATATAATGAAATTAGGAATCGTAGGTCTGCCGAATGTCGGCAAGTCAACTTTATTTAACGCTATAACGCAGGCGGGAGCGGAATCGGCAAACTATCCGTTCTGCACAATCGAGCCGAACGTGGGCATTGTGGACGTTCCGGACGAGCGCCTTGACAAGCTCGCAGAAATGTATCACCCAAAAAAGGTCACTCACGCGTATATCGAATTTGTGGACATTGCCGGACTTGTAAAGGGCGCGTCAAAGGGAGAGGGATTGGGAAACAAATTCCTTTCTCATATACGCGAGGTGGACGCTATAGTTCACGTTGTGCGCTGCTTTGAGGACGAGAATATCACTCATGTGGACGGCTCCATAGACCCTATACGCGATATTGAAACGATAAGCCTTGAGCTGATTTTCTCGGACATAGAAATGATTGAAAGGCGCATCGACCGCACAAAAAAGGCTATGAAGGGCGATAAATCCCTCGCCGCGGAGCTTGCGCTCTTAGAGCGCGTCAAGGCGGCTCTTGAGGACGGCTTGCCCGCGAGAAGTCTTGAATACACCGAGGACGAGGCGGCTGTAATGAAAGAAATCGCGCTTATATCTATGAAACCGGTAATCTACGCGGCAAATGTGGCGGAAGACGATTTTTCAAAGGGAATAGAAAATAACGAATACGTAAACCGCGTCAAGGAGCTTGCCGAAAAGGAGGGCTCTCAGGTAATGCCCGTAAGCGCGCGTATAGAAGAGGAAATCGCGCAGCTTGACGGTGAGGAAAAGGCTATGTTCCTTGAAGAATTGGGTATGAGCGAATCCGGTCTTGACCGACTTATAAAGGCAAGCTACACCCTCTTGGGACTTATCAGCTATCTGACGGCGGGCGAACCCGAGGTAAGGGCGTGGACTATTACAAACGGCACAAAGGCACCTCAGGCGGCGGGTAAAATACACACCGACTTCGAGCGCGGCTTTATCCGCGCCGAGGTTGTCCACTACGACGACCTAATGGCGTGCGGAAGTATGGCGGCGGCAAAGGAAAAGGGTCTTGTGCGCAGTGAGGGCAAGGAATATGTGATGAAGGACGGCGATATTGTTCTGTTCCGCTTTAATGTGTGACAGAACCTTTGCATTGAAGTTTACCTGTCGGTAAACATAATACAATATATTTTAAGGAGCAAAAATTATGATTGTTTCAATTTTATCAAGCGTTATTGTATGGTGCGCTGTCATCGTGATACTGATGAGAGTTTTATCAAGCTCGGGGCTTGCGCTGCCGAAAAACAAATTCACAGATGCTGTTCTTGCAGACAAGCGAATACTTTATGATTCGCAGGAACCGACGGTAAAGGAAATCGCTTTTGTATTCGGTGCAGCGTTTCTTTTCAGAATTATTGTGTTCATATTCTCGCTATGCGTCATATATATGTTTAACGACAACGTAAACGGCTTTGACGGAATTATGGAGCAGTATATGAAATGGGACGCCAATAATTACTACCGCATCGCTATGGGCGGCTACACATATCACACCGAAAGCAACGGCGCGGACTATACTACATTGGCATTTTTCCCGCTCTATCCGTGGATTATGAAGATATTTAACATTGTGTTCCGCGATATGCGGTTGAGCGGACTTATAACCTCCTTCACGCTCTATTCGGCGGCTTGCTGCTATCTGTTCAAGCTGTTTTCAATAGATTACAATAAAAGCACCGCATTGCGCGCGATAATTTATATGTCGGTTTTCCCGCACGCGCTTTTCTTCGGAACGATAATGAATGAAAGTATGCTGCTCTTCACATCGGCGGCAACGCTTTACTATATAAGAAAGCATAAATGGCATCTTGTGGGTATATTCGGAGCCGCGGCGGCTCTGTCGCGAATGGTGGGCATTATGCTTGCAATTCCCGCCGCTGTCGAATGGCTGGAGCATTACAAAATACTTGAAAAGCTCAAAAACAAGAATATAAAAGAGGTATGGAGACTGTTCTATTCCAAAGGACTTTGGATATTCCTGATGCTTTTGGGAACGGGCATATATCTCTTCTGTAATTGGAAGGTCACCGGCGATCCGTTTAAATTCCTCGAGTATCAGCGCAAATACTGGAATCACGGCTCGGCGTATTTCGGTACGGGCATTTCCTCTTTATTTGATAATTTGATGTCGGGCAGTGCGGAAAGAGCTGTTGAAATATGGATTCCGTCAATAGTGTCGATAATTTTGGTGCTTGCCTGCAACGTATACGGTCTGCGAAAAAGCAGAAATATGTACAGCGCGTATCTTATCGTGTATTTTATACTCAATATGAGTGTTGATTACATAATAAGCGCGCCGCGTTATATGACCTGCGCGATACCGGCGTTTTTATTCCTCTCGGATTTTTCCGAGCGGCATAAATGGACGGAACCTCTGATAACGGCGTCGATGGCTGTCGGACTTGGCGTTTATCTCGCGGGATATTTATGTTGGAAACAAATTTTATAGGAGGTTTTGAAATGAAAAAAGCGACAAAAAAATCAACAAAAAAGGATAGCTATTCCTTATTTGAAAATATCAATACGGATATAATCACGCTCTGTTTTTGCGTCACGGCGGTATTGTTCATTTTATGGACGTTTACCGGTCAATGGCCTTGGAGCGGACACTACTATAACAGCTATATACTTCAAGCGCAGTCTTGGCTCGAGGGTCGGCTTGACCTGGGTCAGAATTACTCCTGGCTTGAATTGGCAATTTTTAACAATAAGTATTACGTAAGCTTTCCGCCGTTTCCGTCCTATGTTATGCTACCGTTTGTGGCTTTGGGTTGGGACACCTGCGACGGTATGATAGCCTTTGCGGCGTCCCTTTTGGGCGCGGTATACGCGTTTAAAATTGCGGAGCATTTCGGTGTTAAAGGCAAAAGCGCCGTATTTTTTGCCCTGTTCTTAACGGTCGGCTCAAACTGGCTTATGACGGCTCAGAACGCGTGGGTATGGTTTATCGCGCAGAATATGTCGTTTACGCTCTGCCTTATGGCAATATACTATGCGCTGAAAAATAAAGCCGGCTTATCGCTGGCGTTTTGGGCGTGCGCGGTAGGCTGCCGTCCGCTTACGGTTATATTTATACCCGTTCTGCTGTATCTTATCTATAAAGCGCATATGACCGAATACCCCGACGACAAAATTACCGATATAATCAAAAAACGCTTTACGGCTGTTATTCCTATGGTTATTATCGCGCTGTCGTATATGATTTTGAATTACGCGAGATTCGGGAGCATTGTTGAATTCGGGCATAATTATTTGCCGGAATTTACCGAGTCCGAGTACGGACAATTCAGCTTGACATATATTAAAGAAAATATGCCGGCAATTTTCCGCCTTCCCGAAGTAGAGGACGGAGTATGGCAGTATCCCGCTTTTAACGGTATGTGCATATTTCTTGTCAGCCCCATTTTCATATCGTACATTGTATACACCGTCCGTTCGTTCTTAAAGAAAACAAATAACGATATACCGCTCACAATTATGATTGTGCTTGTTTCAATCCTGTATATAATCGCCCTTACAGCTCACAAAACAATGGGCGGCTCACATTTCGGCAACCGATATACCAACGACATTCTTCCGATTGTATTTTTGGGATTGATGCTTACCTTCTCAAAGGACGGCAAATGGAAAAATATCAATTATCCGCTTATGTTTATCGGGTTTGCGCTAAACCTTATCGGTACCGTTAATTATTTCATAGGCTACCTCTAAAGCAAAAAGCAGGCAAAACCCAACCGGTTTTGTCTGCTTTCCGAAAAAACACCGAAAGGTGTTTTTTTTCAGCATTTTCCCGCGCTTTTGCATATCTCGGCTATCGGGCAAATTTCGCATTTCGGCTTACGCGCCGCACATATTGCCCGTCCGTGCGCCACAAATTGGTGGCACATACGGAGCTGATAATCGGGCGGAATTATTTTTTTCAAATCCGATTCAACCTTTGCAGGGTCATCGTTTACGGTCAAGCCTATTCTTTTCGCGACTCTCTTGCAGTGGGTGTCCACAACGACCGCCGGCTTGCCGAATATATCGCCCAGCACAAGGTTCGCCGTCTTTCTGCCCGTGCCGGCAAGGCTTGTCAAATCCTCCATAGTGTCGGGAACCTCTCCGCCGTAAACGTCTATAATGCGCCGACAGCACAAAATTATATTCTTAGCCTTGTTCCTGTAAAATCCCGCCGATTTTATATCATTGCATAACTCCTCATAATCGGCGTTGGCGAAATCCTCCGCGCTCCTGTATTTCTTAAACAGAGTTTCCGTGATTATATTCACGCGCGCGTCCGTGCATTGCGCCGAAAGCTGCGTGGCGATAAGCATTTCAAGCGGATTTGAATAATCGAGCGTGCATTTTACGTTCGGATATGCCTCGTCCAGCAAAGTGCGCATTCTCTCCGCGCGTTCCTTTTTTGTCAATGAAATCCCCCCTTTTACGGCAAATTTTTAATTAATTATCTGTATTATACACTTTTCGCTGAAAATTTGCAATAAAAGGCTTGCACTTTTTGAAAATAACAGATATAATATTATCAATAAGCTTTACTATGAAAGGAAACGGAATTATGGAAAAATACGAGAAGATGAAATCTTTTGACCCGGAGGTCTACGAGGCTATACAGCAGGAAACAAGCCGTCAGCAAAATAAGATTGAGCTTATTGCGTCGGAAAATTTTGTTTCGGAAAGAATTATGGAGGCCAACGGCTCGCCGCTTACAAACAAGTATGCGGAGGGTTATCCGGGAAAGCGCTACTACGGCGGCTGTGAGTACGTGGACGTTGTTGAAACCCTCGCTATAGAAAGAGCCAAGGAGCTTTTCGGCGCGGGTTATGCCAATGTGCAGGCGCACTCGGGCGCGCAGGCTAATATGGCTGTATTCTTTGCCCTGCTCACACCCGGCGACACCGTTCTTTCGATGAGCCTCGCTCACGGCGGACACTTAAGCCATGGCTCACCCGTAAATATGTCGGGCAAATACTTTAACATCGTGCCCTACGGCGTTACCGAGGACACCAACACGATTGATTACGACGAGGTAAGACGAATTGCTCTCGAATGTAAGCCTAAGCTTATTCTTGCGGGCGCAAGCGCTTATCCGAGAATTATCGATTTTGAAAAATTCGCGGAAATAGCAAAAGAGGTCGGCGCGTATTTTATGGTTGATATGGCGCATATCGCCGGACTTGTAGCGGCAGGCTGTCACCCGTCGCCGATGCCCTATGCGGACGTTGTTACCACAACCACTCACAAGACCTTGAGAGGTCCCAGAGGCGGTCTTATCCTCACAAACGACGAGGAGCTTGCAAAGAAGATTAACAAGGCGATATTCCCCGGTATTCAGGGCGGTCCGCTGATGCACACAATCGCAGCGAAAGCGGTTTGCTTTAAGGAGGCTCTTGACCCGAGCTTTAAGGCATACGCCGAGCAGGTCGTTAAAAATGCCGCAACCCTTGCCGATACTCTTATGAGTGAGGGCTTTAAGCTTGTTTCGGGCGGTACCGACAATCATCTTATGCTTGTCAACCTTACCGATTCCGGCGTAACCGGCAAAGAGGCTGAAAAAATGCTCGATGAGGTCGGCATAACCGTAAACAAGAACGCTATACCGTTCGACACAAAGAGTCCGTTCATCACAAGCGGTATAAGAATAGGCACTCCCGCGTCCACGTCAAGAGGCTTTAAAGAAGAAGATATGGTTGAAGTGGGTAAGCTGATTGCTCTTACAATCAAGGATTTCGAGGGCAGCAAGGAAGATGTTAAGGCAAGAGTTAAGGCTCTTTGCGACAAATATCCTCTTTACAAATAGGATTTTAACGTATATATCAACAATTTAATGGGCTTTGATTAATTTCAAAGCCCGTTTTTTGTATTATTTGCCCAAATTTACTTTACAATCCGACAAAAATATAGTATAATATAATAATACTAAATATATATACTTGGGAAGTGACTGTATGATAAGCGTAATAATACCCGTATATAATGCACAGCGTTATCTTGCGGAAACATTGGATTCCGTACTTAATCAGACATACAAGGATTTTGAGCTGATTCTTGTCAATGACGGCTCGACGGATAACAGCCTTGAAATTCTGCGCGAATATGAAAAAAAAGACTCTCGTGTCAAGGTTATAACAGATGAAAATCACGGCGCGCCGCACGCGAGAAATCTCGGATTCGATAATTCCAAGGGTGAATATATAATGTTTTTCGACGCGGACGATATAATGGAGCCGCGTGCGCTTGAAATACTGTCGGCGCATATGTCCGAAAACGACTGCGACCTGGTTATAGGCGCGCATAGCATTATAAGCGAGGACGGGCGCCGCAGCACCAACGCGCGTATATACGCTCCCGCCGGAGTATACGATATGTCAAGCCCGTCGGATTTGACTGCCGCAATGCGGATAAACGCCGTGCCGGGCAACAAGCTTTTCTCCGCCGCAGTGATGAAAAAATACAATGTGTGTTTTTCGGAGCTTAAAATGGCTCAGGACCTTAATTTTTACCTGAAATACATAGCAGTGTGCTCACGCGTGCGAGTTACGGAGGATATTTTGTACCGCTACAGGATTGTAAACGGCAGTATAAGTCACACCTCCACTTTAAAAGTTATGGACGTAATCAAAAGCCTTGACGGCGCGTATGACTTTGCCAAAAGCGCGGGCGCGGACAAAATTTATTTTGACGAGCTTGCAAATGTGCGTATAACCAACTATTACCTACAGTTTTCCAAAGCCGCGTTCGCGCGCGACAAAAAAATAAGGCGGACTATATTCGACACTCTTTCAAATCTGATAAATGAAATCGCCACAGAGAACGGCGGCAAGCTTTCCGCTCCGGCGAGGAAATGCGTCGAGGACATACGGCAAAAAAACAAGTATAAATTCATTTATTTAAGCCGTATGTATACGGTATACCGCGAATTAAAAGTCAAGATACATCATTTTTAAAATTCATAGGAATGGGTCGGAGTATTATGGGCAGAACCTCAAAGAGTATAAAGAATATCGCGCTTGGAATTATGTTTCAGCTCATCAATTTGAGCGTTTCTTTTGTTACGCGAACATATATGATACGCTTTCTCGGTTGGGAATGTATAAGTCTGAACGGCTTATTCAACGAGGTTATCGCGATGATTTCAATGGCGGAGCTGGGCGTGGGTAACGCGATTATTTATAATCTTTACCTGCCTCTCGCTATGCGCGATGAGAAAAAAATCACCCAGCTTATGAATCTTTATAAAAAGGCGTACCTCATAATCGCGTCTGTGACGCTGCTTATCGGCGGAGGGCTCACATTCTTCATTCAGCACATTGTGAGCGACATAGATTTTCCGACAAGGTATATTCAGCTGATATTCTTCCTGTTCGTAATTCAAACGGCATCGTCGTACCTGTTTTCATACAAGACCTCGCTGCTCAACGCCGACCAAAAAAAATACGTGCTGCATTACGCGAATATCGCGTCAAAGCTGGCGGGCGCGGTGCTTTTGATTGTGATTATGCGCGTCACGCAAAATTACGTTATATACCTTACCGCGTCAATCGCGATAACTCTCGCTACAAATATAATAAGCTCGTGCATAGCCGACCATATGTATCCGTTTATACATAAAAAAACAGAGTCTTTAAGCAAACGAGAAAGAAAGAAAATTTTCGCCAACGTGCGGGATTTATTTATAAAAAAGCTGTCGGGACAGATTACAAATTCCACGGACAATATTCTGATTTCCGTATTGATAAGCACCTTGCAGGTAGGATTTTATTCAAATTACTCATTGATTTTCAGCGCGATAAAGCAGCTGGAAAGTCAAATATGCGGCGGCATTGCCGCAAGCATAGGAAATTTGTTCGCGACAGAGAAGTCGGCGCATATCCGAAAAACCTTGAATAATTTGACATTTTTATTCTATGTCTTTGCAATTTGGGTTTCAACCTGCCTGTTTATGTGCGCGTCCACCTTTGTGAAAATGTGGATTGGCGAACGGTACACAATGCCGGTGGGCGTTATAGCGATATGCTCCTTTAATATATTCCTGTACATAGCAAAGGACCCGCTTTGGCAGTCACTTGAGGCATCGGGTTTGTTTTCAAAGGATAAAAACATATCAATCATAGGCAGCGGCGTAAATCTTGTCATATCCCTGGCGGCGGGTTACGCGCTCGGCTCGCATGATTTGGGTATGTACGGCATATTCGGCGGCACGGCAATATCCCAGCTCGTGCAGGTGTTTCTGAAAATACGCCTGCTCCACAGGGACAGGCTGTCCACCTCGGCGCGCAGATATTATTTTACATGGGTAAAAATGCTTTTATCCGCCGTCGTGTCAATGACAGTTTCGTATATTATCTGCAATAATATCACGCCAAACGGCGATATTGTGAGATTTATCGCAAACGGACTTATTTCCTCGGTGATAAGCATAGCCGCGGCTTTGATTTTCTTTTTCCGCAGTGATGAGATGAACGGCGCCGTCGGATTTGTAAAAGGTATTATATCAAGCAGATTACGAAAAGAATCATAAAGCGAAATTCACGCGATACATATTGTGCCGTATTCAGCGGCAAAGGGAGGATTTAAATGAAAAAGAAAACCATAGCGGTGGCGGGAACGGGTTACGTCGGACTTTCAAACGCAATCCTGCTTGCTCAGAATAACAGGGTCATCGCGGTAGATATTATTCCCGAAAGGGTTGATATGATTAATAATAAGCAATCTCCGATTATCGATGCCGAAATAGAAAATTATCTGAGCAATAAGGCTCTTGACCTTATCGCGACCACCGACGCGGAGTATGCCTATTCAAACGCTGATTTCATCATCATCGCCACGCCGACCGATTATGACGAAAAGAAAAATTATTTCGACACATCGTCGGTGGAAAATGTAATAGAGCTGGCTTTTAAGTACAACAAGGACGCTGTTATAATCATCAAATCAACAGTACCCGTGGGATATACAAGGCTTATATGCGAAAAATACAATACGGATAATATACTTTTCTCCCCCGAATTTCTGCGCGAGGGCAAAGCTCTTTATGACAATCTGTATCCGTCAAGGATAGTTGTCGGCTCATCGGCGGCGGCTAAGCAAAAGGCGCGCGAATTTGCCGAAACGCTTGCCGGCGGCGCAATAAAGCAGGACATTCCTATGCTGCTTACAGACCTGACAGAGGCGGAGGCAATAAAGCTTTTCGCGAACACATATCTCGCCCTGCGCGTAGCATATTTCAACGAGCTTGATACATACGCGGAAATAAGAGGTCTGGACACTAAACAGATTATCGAGGGTGTCGGTCTTGACCCGAGGATAGGTATGCACTATAACAATCCGTCATTCGGCTACGGCGGATACTGCCTGCCGAAGGATACAAAACAGCTGCTGGCAAATTTTGACAAAGTTCCCGAAAATCTTATCGCCGCCATAGTTGAATCCAACAAAACAAGAAAGGATTTTATAGCCGAGAGGATAATAGAGAAAAAACCCGATGTTGTCGGCGTGTACCGCCTTATGATGAAATCCGGCAGCGATAATTTCCGTCAATCCTCCATTCAGGGCGTTATGAGCAAAATTGCCGAAAACGGAATTAAGCTCGTAATCTACGAGCCGTCGCTAAACGAAACGGAATTTTTTAATTCTGAGGTCATAAACGATTTACAGCGTTTTAAGCAGGTTTCAGACGTTATTATAGCGAACAGGTACAGCCGTGAGCTTGATGATGTGATAAGCAAGGTTTATACAAGAGATTTGTATTTCAGAGATTAATTTCTCCGAAATACAAATTTTTTTGCTTTTTGGTATTGACAAACATATTTTTTTGTGGTAATATATAAAAGCTGACGGCCCGTTGGTCAAGCGGTTAAGACTCCGGCCTCTCACGCCGGCAACGCGGGTTCGATTCCCGCACGGGTCACCAAAACAAACACTGATAATCATTTTGGTTATCAGTGTTTTCTTTTTGCCTCTTTAACCTGTTATTAGCCGTCAATTTAAACTAAAATATCTGTTATTTTACTGTATTTTACCGCGTTATTATGATATTATATTAAATAAGTAGAGAGAAAAAGTAGATCTAAAAGTAAAAAGAGAAAAGAGGTTTCATATGAAAAAAGTTATCAGTGCGGCACTATCCGCTACATTGGCGCTCGGCGCCATTCCCGCGTTTGCCGCAGACAAAACAGAATCCGTAAGCTATTCCTACTCCTATGGCAATGCGGATACCTACACTCGCGAAATGGAAAAGCTTGACCGCGGACTTGTGGCGGTCAAAACAAGCAACGGCGTATATTTAAGCTGGCGCCTTTTAGACAGTGAGGACGCGATTTTCGGCAGCGCGGATTCAAACGTGTCGTTTGACATTTACCGCGACGGCGAAAAAATAGCGACCGAATCGAACACCACAAATTACGTTGACACAAACGGTACAACGGCAAGCACATACTCGGTTGTTCCGTCCGGCGAAAGCACAGAAACAACAATCAGCATAGACGAAAACGACAAAACCAAAATAAATGTATACACTCAAAATACCTTTCTTGACGTTTACGCCGCGAAATACGATGACAGCGGTGCGCTTGAAAAGGTGAATAAATTCGACATAACCGAAACGGGATCAAGCACGTTCACCGCCGACTTTGAGGTTGATAAAGCGTTTATTTGGGACGATATGGCTCCGGCGGAAAATACGACGGCGGGCGAAGTTTCTGTGCTGTCAAACAGCTATTTTGACATCGCGCTCGATGTTCCCGAGGACGAAACAATCTACAGTCCGAGCGGAGAGGAGCTTTACACCGCTTCTTTCTTCCCTGCCGACTGTTCAACCGGCGACCTTGACGGCGACGGCGAATATGAAATAGTCGTAAAATGGACATCATCCGAAAAGGACGTAGGCTCACCCGGGGATATAGCATATTCGGGAACGGTTCGCCTTGCGGCTTACAAATTGGACGGCACAAAGCTGTGGACAAACGACATAAATCTCGGCAAAAATGTATACTCCAGTGCGCACACCGCGCAATTCCTTGTATACGACTTTGACCTTGACGGCAAAGCCGAAGTAATGGTTCAGACCTCTCTCGGCTCAACCGACGGCGAGGGCAGCTATGTTACAGGCTGCTCGTCCGACAGCGACATCGCCGCGTTTACCGACCAGGAAAACGCTGAGGCTGATTACAGAGGCGACGGACGCATCATAACCGGTGAGGAATTTTTAACGGTATTTAACGGTGAAACGGGCGTTGCGGTGGACACTATCGACCTCCCGACCTCTCGCGGCAGCGCAAGCGGTGTGGACTACGGCGACGACTTCGGCAACCGCTCGAACCGCTTTATAGCGGACGTTGCGTATCTTGACGGAGAAAGACCTTATGCGGTATATCTGCGCGGCTACTACTTCGGCAGAAACGGCAAACAGCGCACAAGCATTGCCGGCATAAGCTTTGACGGCGAAACGCTTTCCCCCGATTACCGTTTTGATACGCAAAGCGGTCAGCCCGGCTATTACAGCGGCGCGTATCAATATGTGGGTCAGGGCAACCACAACTGTACCGTTGCGGACGTTGACAACGACGGCAAGGACGAGTTTATCACAGGCGCGCTCTGTATGGAGGTAACCGACGACAACGAATTTAAGGCAAAATGGTGTACATATCTCGAACACGGCGACGCTTTGCATATAGGAGATTACGACCCGACACACGAGGGCTTTGAGTTCTTCACCGTTCATGAGGACGGCGACGGAACGAATACTTTGGGCGATACCGAGGTTACCTTGGATTACGGATGCTCCGTAATCGACGCGGCAACCGGTGAGATTATTCACCACATTTCCGCGACCAGCGACACCGGCAGAGGAACAATGGTAAATACCGGTCAGGGCGGATATTATCAGATAACCGCCGCGTCGGGAATCGGCACATATATTGCCGAGGGCGGCGATGTGTTTACAAAAGCAAGCACCACCGGCGGTACCAATTTCCGCGTATTCTGGGACGGTGATTTATATGATGAGCTTTTGGACGGCACCACGGTGACCTCTTGGGGCGGCAGCTCGTTTAATACCATATTCAACGCCGGCAATTACAACTGCGTTCAAATCAACGGCACAAAAGCCAATCCCGCGTTGCAGGCTGACCTGTTCGGCGACTGGCGCGAGGAGCTTGTATATCCGACATCGGACGGCACGGCACTTAGAGTATTCACAACCACAACCGAGACGGACTACAAGATTAAAACCCTTATGCACGACCCCGTATACCGCAGCGGCGTAGCGGCGGAGCAGACGGCGTACAATCAGCCGCCGCACGTAGGATTCTACCTATCCGAGGACGTGTTCTACGGCACTCTTACCGGAATAACAGTAGCTCCGTCAAAAACCGAATACTATGTCGGCGATGAGTTCAGCACGGACGGTCTTACGGTAACAGCGAATTACAGTGACGCAGACGACAGAGCCGTTACAAATTACAGCATTTCCGGCTATGACCCGCTAACATCGGGCGAGCAGACAATAACCGTAAAATATCTCGGACAATCGGCGACCTACACCGTAAACGTAATCGGCGAAAGCGGTATTGATGTAAATCTCCTTCAAGACGAGTATTCCGTAGGCGAGGAAATCGACAAATCGGATTTTGAGGTCAGCCTTGTCTATGCGGACGAAACGACAAAGTCTGTTACCGGTTTCACCGTTTCCGACTATGACAGTATGAAAACGGGCGCGCAAACCGTTACCGTTACGTACACCGGAGCGCAGGGCACATATACCAAAACAGCAACGGTAACCGTTAAGTCGGGTATCACAATCGAAAACGGAGTTGTTACCGGCTACAGCGGCACTGATGAGGAAATTATAATTCCGCTCTATGACGGCGACACGGAGGTAGCGTCAATCGCGGACGGCGCATTTAAAGACGCTCCGTCCACGAGCAAGATATACATTTACAGCAAAACCATCGAGTTTGCGGACAGTGATGCTATATTCCCCGACGGTATTACAATCGTATGCTATGAAGGCTCGACCGCTCAGGAATACGCCGAGCTGCACAATATCACGTATGAAATTATAGAAACGGGCGACGAGGTAACCTTTGAGGAGGATTTCTACGCGGAATATGCCGGCGGCAATCTGCTTATGCAAAGCACATCGGCGGCAGGCACTCTCGCGGACGAGTTTGTGACCTATAACACTATTCAAGCGGATAACGGTCCTTGGTACAGTGACAATACCTTCGGCTTTGCAATAAACACCGATGAAGAGAATAATTACCTATATGTAAACGCGGGAATTTATGACGACAGAAATACCTATAACCAAATCTATATGACGCTTAACAATCCGGTATCAACGGAGGAAAAGCAAACGATTTCGTTTGAGATATGTTTCCCGACAAGCGCGAACACACCGTATGTCGAGCTGCAAAACGATGCGAAAACGGTCATAGACACGCTTTCGACGTCCGCTCTAAGCCTTTCAAACGACACTTGGTACACCTACGAGCTTGTATATGACGGCACAGGCTATACGAGAAACATCTACTACGCCGACGGTACGAGCGTAAGCAGTACGGCGCTCAGCGTCAGCGCAGGCTCGACAGTGCTTTCGACGATAGCGTTTAAGCAGGACTATGTAAGCAGCTCACAAACCGCTGTGGTATACATTGACAATATATTGATAAAATAAGATACGGTATTGATTAAAGGTCAAAAGGGAGCCGAAAGGCTCCTTTTTGGTTTACATAAAGTACATTAGTACAAAAATCTATTGCTTTTGATACAAAAAAAATCGGTATTTTTTACAAAAAGCTCTTGCGTTTTATTAAGAATTGTGATATTATATTTTTACCACATAATTCTTAATATTATTTTTGTGCAGTTTTTTTGCGCGAATCGCAGCGTAATGTATTTTTAACATACGTTAAAAGTGCATGCTCTTAATATAAAAAAATACATTATGCTGTACGCGGCGCGAATTGCGCCATCTTGAAAATGTATAATTTTGATATGTTGAGAATTGTGTGGTAACAATCCGAGCATCGCATTTTTAAGTGCGTTTTCGGTTGGAAACGCACTTTTTTATTTCTAAAAAAATGCGCGCGTATCAAAATATCAAAATTATATATCTTTTAGGAGGAACAGCTTATGAAGAAAAAAATTTTAGGGGCTTTGGTGGCTCTGTCGATGGTATGTTCCCTACTGCCGACAATCGCGTTCGCGGAAACGGGATTTTATGTAGAAACATCCGGCGGTACAGAAAATTATTCTACTCTAACCAATGCATGGGACAAGGCAACGGCAGCGGACGAGGCGACAATTACTATGTATGAGGATGCGACCATAAGCAGCCAACTTCAAGTTTTGGCAGGCGACAATATAACTCTTGACTTGAACGGACATACTATAGATAGAGGCTTGTCAAGTAGCAGCGCTGTGAATGGCGGCAGTGTAATATACGTAATGGGAGATACAACTACAAACGAAGAGGGTTATTTTACACTTACAGATACAAGCAGTAATGTCATTTCAGAACAGGGTGCTATTACCGGTGGTAATAACTTATACTCAGGCGGTGGTATTAATGTATGTGAATGGGGTCACTTTACAATGGAGGGCGGTAATATAACCGGCAATAAGTCAGCCGATAATGGCGGCGGCGTAACTGTCAGTGGTGATACTGATTATCGTGAATCATACTTCACAATGACCGGCGGTTCAATCAGCGGCAATACTGCAAGTGACAATGGTGGAGGCATAGCTGTATTTGAAAGAGGCTTTGTTGAAATTGAAGGCGGCACAATCAGCGGTAATACCGCAACAACCTCCGGCGGCGGTGTATACCTTTACGGTGACGATGATGACAATCATGGTACACTTACAATGTCCGGCGATGCCACAATCACCGGCAACAGCGCCAACCAAAGCGGCGGCGGTGTGTATATGGAAGGAGACACTAATTTTATAATGAATGGCACCTCTAAAATTAGCGACAATACGGCAACCAATGACGGTGGCGATGTATGCCTTTTCGGCGAAGATGATAATGATTATGCTACATTCACCATGGAAAACGGCGAAATCAGCGGCAATACTGCGACATGGGGCGGCGGTGTGTATGTAACTACCCACTCTGAATTTATAATGACCGGCGGCACTATAGGTGGTGATGATGATTCATATGCAAATACCGCAACATACGGCGGCGGTGTGTATTCAGATAGTGGTACATTTAAAATGAATGACGGTACTATCATTGGAAATGCCGCAAGTAGACAGGGTGGCGGTGTTTATGTAAATAATGTATACGGTTACTTTGAAATGAATAACGGTACCATTACCAAGAATAGTTCAGCTTCAGGCGGCGGAATACACGTTGAAACCGGCTATTTAAAAATGACAGGCGGAAATATAAGCGGCAACAGTGCGCGATATGGCGGTGGTTTGGATATAAGCGACAGTGATGGCTATGCTGAAATTACAGACGGTAATATAACAGGTAATAGCGCAACAGATGGCGGCGGAGTTTACGTCCGTTATGGTGAATTTAAAATGACAGGCGGAAATATAAGCGGTAACAGTGCAGATAGTTTAGGCGGTGGTGTTTATCTTGATAGTGATGAAGGTATCAGAGATGGCATCTTTACATTAACCGGCGGAAATATAACAGGTAACAAAGCAACCAGTGGTGGCGGTATTTATGTAAGATATTATGATCCTACAAAATATACTGATACAATATTTAAAGTTTCCGACAATCCTGTTATAACAGGCAACACATTGCTTGACGAAACAACATCAAATAATGTATATTTACCGAGTAATAAAACAATTACAGTAGATACATCACTTACCACCGGTGCAAAAATCGGTGTTACGACAGAAACCGAACCAACGGATACAGCCCCTGTTGCCGTAACCGGTGAAAACACCGCGGATTACACGCAATATTTCACAAGCGACCTCAGCGCGTACAGCGTATCACTCGCGGACAGCGGCAACGTGGTTCAGCTTGTTCCGACAGCGGACTCAATCACTATTTCGCTCGAGGAAACAACAACTACCGGCGTATACGACATTGTTCTCACAGCGCCGAGCGGCACTCAAATTGACAAATTCCTGTCGGCGCAGCTTAAGTTTGTGCTTAACTCTAATCAAACGGACAGCACGGCGTGCGATATAACAAAAATAGACGCTCTTACCGTAACGGCTAACACAGACGACTACATAGGATTAATCAATTACGGCAGCGGCGTATATGAATTCAATATGGACGGCACGAACGCGAGCAGCTTGACCGGCAGTGAAATAACTCTCGGCACCGTTACCATAAACGGCTTGGGTTACTATTCACTCGGACTTGATACGAGCTATGATAATGTTATAAACTGCGATTCAGGCAGCGGCGTAAGAGTTGAATTTTCCGAAACGGAAGGCAACCTTACTCTTTCCACCGTTATGCCGGTTGAGAACGAAATCAAGCCGGAGCTTGTTCCGCTCACAATAAACGTAAAATTCCCGAACAGGGTTTATTCGCAGACGGCGGCGTACACCGATATGGCAGTGGAGGTGAACAACAATATTGATGAAAGATACCTTGCCGATGAAACAATCGCTCTCGGCAGCAACGGTTCATCAACAAAAACCGGCACCACTGTAACATATGTTACTCCGAACACTCCCGACTATGATTACTACGGCTATGTTATTGAAACGGAAGTAGCGGCGGGTTACAGCGCGACTCTGACATTCACCGGCAGCGGCTACAGAACCTGCTCGGCAACCGTACTTCCAGAGTCCGGCGTGGCAGCGGCAACCGTGAACGTATGGAACAACCCTATGGATAACTCCATTCCGGTTGTATATTACGACGGCACAGCAGATACAAGCTCAAAAACGGATATAACATTCCTTGCGGGTGATATTGAAAATGACAAGTCAATCAACCTTTACGACCTGTCGGCGGTTACGTCATTCTTCGGCTACGAGGCGAAAGATTTGACATCAAAACCGACAAACACATATCTCGGCAAAGACCTTAACCGTGACGGTAAGATTGACTCGAGGGATATAGCGTTAGTACTTGTCGCTTGGGGCAAATAACGCCCAATAAACTTTGTATCTTGAATGTTATTACATAACATATAAGAAACATAAACAAGCTATTTTCTCATAATTGGTCCTTATATAAGCAATGCGCGGAGAATTGATTTTCTCCGCGCATTGTGTTTTTTTATATTCAATTTCAATCATGCAATTTACGATTATCTATCACGCGTTTTGCTTTGCCCTCACTTCTTACGATTGATTTCGGGCGGAGCAGATGCACCTTCGCGCCGATACCGAGCATTGAGCGGAGCTGCGTTTCAAGCTTTTTCTTTTCCGATTCAACGTCGCCGTTAAATTTCGGGCTAAGCTCCACATTAATATCAAAGGTATCCGTGTTATTAACTCTGTCAATTATAATCTGATAGTTCGGCGACACCTCGATACTGTTCTTCAAAAGCACCTCCTCTATCTGCGACGGGAACACATTTACGCCTCTTATAATAAGCATATCGTCCGTTCTTCCCGCCGGCTTTTTCATTCTGACGTGCGTTCTTCCGCACTCGCACGGACTGTAATCAAGCGTGCATAGGTCGCGCGTTCTGTAACGCAAAAGCGGCTGTCCCTCCTTGGTTATCGTGCTTAGGACAAGCTCGCCGAACGAACCCGGCGGCAGTACCTCGCCCGTGTCGGGATTGATAATCTCGGGAATAAACATATCCTCGCATATGTGCATTCCCTGCTGAACGCGGCACTCATACGAAACGCCCGGTCCCATAATTTCCGTAAGTCCGTAAACGTCGTGCGCCTTTATTCCGAGTGCCTCCTCAATCTGTTTGCGCATTTCCTCCGTCCACGGCTCCGCGCCGAATATGCCCGCTTTCAGCTTAAGGCGATTTTTTACGCCCATTTCCTTTACCGTTTCGCCGAGATACATCGCGTATGACGGCGTACAGCAGAGATGCGTGCTGCCGAGGTCGCACATAAACCGAATCTGTCTTTCGGTGTTGCCGGACGATGTGGGAATTACCATTGCGCCGACCTTTTCCGCGCCCTGATGCGCGCCCAAGCCGCCGGTAAACAAGCCGTAGCCGTAGGAAACCTGCACAATAGAGGTATTATCGCCGTCCGCCGCGACAAGCTGACGCGCGAATCCGGTTGCCCACTGGTCAAGGTCCGCGCGGGTGTAACCCGAAACAATCTGCTTTCCCGTGGTTCCCGACGACGCTTGTATTCTTACAATGTCCCTCTTAGGCACCGCAAGCAGTTGGAACGGATAATAATCCCGCAAATCCTGCTTTGTCGTAAACGGCAGCTTTGACAAGTCTTCAAGGCTTTTTATGTCCTCCGGCTTTACTCCCGCGTCGTCCATACGTTCCCTGTACATCTGTACATTTTCATAAACGCGCTTTACCTGCCATTTGAGTTTTTCAAGCTGGTGCGTTTCGATAGCGGAACGCTCCATCGTTTCGATTTCCGGCTGAAAATACCTCTCCATTTTCGACATCTCCCTTTCTATTTTTTTCTGTTTTTGATGAACACCGTTATGATAAACGCCCAAGCGATTACCAAAACCGCGCCCCATAAGATTATTTCTTTACCGGTCATTTTAATTCATATCCCATCTCAAGCGCTTTCAAATTAAGCTCCGTGAATTTTTCGGGAACCGTTTCCTTTATGGTGTCTATCCAAATCCGCTTATCCACGTCCATACTCTTTGCCAAAAGTCCTATAAGAACCACGTTTACCGCCTTTATTGTGCCCGCCTTTTCCGCTATGGAAAGAGCGTCCACCGCCTGCAAATTAATTTTAGATTCAAGCTTTTCCTTTATGTTTTCGGGATATTCCATCGCGCCCGTTATTACGGGCATAGGGTTCATCTGCTGCGTGTTGGCTATCATTTTGCCGCCCTTTTTTAGGTACGGCAGCGCGCGCATTGCCTCAAGCATTTCAAACGCCAAAATCAAGTCCGCCTCGCCGCGGTCTATGATAGGCGAATAAACCTTTTCGCCGTACTTTACATATGTAACAACGCTGCCGCCGCGCTGGCTCATTCCGTGAACCTCGCTCACCTTAACGTCATAGCCCTCTTTAATTGCCACCTTGCCTAAAATTCGGCTCGCAAGGAGCGTACCCTGACCACCTACTCCGACTATCATTATGTTCATCGTCTTAGTCCTCCTTTTCTATCGCGCCGAACGGACATACGTTGGTGCATAGTCCGCAGCCGTTGCATTGAGTTGTATCGATTCTTACCGTATCTCCGTCAAGCGAAATTGCCGGACAGCCGAGTTTCATACACATTTTACACTTCTTGCACTTATCCGTGATTTTGCAGTGTCCCGAATATTTTTTGCGCATATTCGGAAGAAGTGCGCACGGTCTTTGCGCTATGATAACGGACGGTTCTTCCCTCTTGACTTCCTCTTTTACGACCTTTTCAAAGTTCTTTACATCAAACGGGTCGGCTACCACCACGTTATCGATGCCTATTGATTTACAAAGCGTTATCAGGTTTACCTGCTTGGTTTCCTCCTTGCGTATCGTGTAACCGGTGGTTGGGTTGTCCTGGTGTCCCGTCATACCGGTGATTGAGTTGTCAAGGATAATGACCGTGTTATTGCCCTTATTGTAAACTATGTCAACAAGTCCGGTAATTCCCGAATGCATAAATGTGGAATCTCCGATTACGGATACGAGCTTTTTGTTAAACTCCTTACCCCTTGCCTTTGCCATACCGTGAGCCGCGCTTATCGACGCCCCCATACATATTGTAGTGTCAACGCTTTGCAGCGGCGCGGTCGCGCCGAGAGTGTAGCAGCCGATGTCGCCGGAAACAACCAATCCCAGCTTTTTAAGCACATAGTACGTGCCTCTGTGCGGGCAGCCGGCGCACATAACCGGCGGACGCACGGGTATAGGCTCGTCAACCGCGTCAAATTCGGGCGCGTCCTCACCTAAAACAGCTTTCTTTATCATTGACGGCGTGTATTCGCCCTGCAAGGTGAATACCTCCTTGCCGATTGCGTCAATGCCAATGCTCCTGCAATATTCCTCTATCACGGGGTCAAGCTCCTCTATTACATATACCTTATCGTGCTTTGCAGCGAAATCCTTAATTTTTTGCTCCGGCAGCGGATAAACGATGCCTATTTTGAGGAAATCCGCCTTATCGCCCAATGCCTCTTTCGCGTACATATACGCGATGCCGCCCGCGATAACGCCGATTTTTGAACCGTTCTCCTCAACTCTGTTAAGAGAGGAGCTGTCGGACATTTCTTTGAGCGCCGCTATCCTGTCCTCAACCACGACATGGCGCTTTATCGCGTTACCCGGCATCATAACGTATTTCTGAGGATTTTTTTCATAATCCTTTAACGGCACATTTGCCCTTTCTTCCTCCTCAACAAGGCTCTGCGAATGTGATACCCTCGTCGAAAGTCTTAAAAATACGGGCGTGTCGTACTTCTCCGAAAGGTCATACGCCTTTTTTGTGAAGTCCTTGCACTCCCCGCTGTCCGACGGCTCAAGCATAAGTATCTTCGACGCCTTTGCATAGTGGCGGGAATCCTGCTCATTCTGCGACGAGTGCATACCCTGGTCGTCCGCGACGCAAAGCACAAGTCCGCCGTTCACGCCCGTGTAGCTCGCAGTGAATACCGGATCTGCCATTACGTTAAGTCCGACGTGTTTCATACAGGACATACTTCTTGCGCCCGCGATTGACGCGCCTATAGCGACCTCAGCCGCAACCTTTTCGTTAGGTGCCCATTCGACATAAATATCATCGTATTTTACAATATTTTCCGTAATCTCGGTACTCGGAGTACCGGGATATGAGGAAACTACGCTCACGCCCGCCTCATAGGCGCCGCGCGCAACCGCTTCGTTTCCGAGCATTAGTTTTTTCATTATGTATTTCCTCCTAATTCTAACTATTAATATAATTTTAACAAAAATTGCTCATATCGTCAAGTATATTGTAGAAAATAGTAACAATAGCAGTGTTTCGGCAATACAAAAAAGGCTATCAACGAAATTGATAGCCTTTTAAGATATTCAAATTTAATTACGGCTGTTTGCCGATATAAGCAAGAATACCGCCGTCAACGTAAAGAACGTGACCGTTTACAGCGTTTGACGCGTCTGATGCAAGGAATACGGCAGGTCCTGTCAATTCCTCAGCCTGCAGCCATCTGCCTGCCGGTGTTCTGCCGCAGATGAACTGGTCGAACGGGTGTCTTGAACCGTCAGCCTGCTTTTCTCTAAGCGGAGCGGTTTGCGGCGTAGCTATGTAGCCGGGGCCTATACCGTTGCACTGGATATTATCCGCGCCGTACTCTGCACAGATGTTTCTTGTAAGCATCTTAAGTCCGCCCTTTGCGGCAGCATATGCCGAAACTGTTTCACGTCCAAGCTCTGACATCATTGAGCAGATGTTTATAATCTTGCCATGACCCTTTTTAATCATTGACGGAATAACAGCCTTTGAAACGATAAACGGAGCGTTAAGGTCAACATCTATAACGGCTCTGAACTCGTCAGCAGTCATATCGCACATCGGGATTCTCTTGATGATACCGGCATTGTTTACAAGAATATCGATAACGCCTACCTCGGCCTCAATCTTCTTAACCATATCCTGTACCATTTCATCGTTTGTTACGTCGCAAACGTAACCCTTAGCGTCGATACCGTCAGCCTCATATGATGCAAGACCCTTATCAACAAATTCCTGCTTAATGTCGCAGAATACAATCTTTGCGCCGCACTTAGCGTACGCGGACGCGATAGCGTAACCGATACCGTATGACGCACCTGTTACAAGCGCAACCTTGCCCTCAAGGCTGAAGTTTAAGTAATCACTCATTTAAAATTCTCCTCCTATTGTTTTTTTATTTTAATATTAAATATTAACTACTGTAATGGGTCGGGACGATAGATGAGGTGCGAGAAATTGCCCTCTATATCCTTATACCAATATGTCTTAAGACCCTTTGCGTTTTCGGATACGTCATGTACCTCCTCAACTCTGCTGTCAGCCTTAAGCTTTGCGACTATCTCGTCAAACGCCTTGGGTGAAACGGAAAACGCGAGATGTCTTATACCCGCCTGCTTTTCAACGTCCGCGGCTTTGTCCTCAGTCGCCATAACAAATTCAATCATACTGCCGTCTGCGAACTGCAAAAAATATGTACCCTTGCCGTTGTCGTAAACAACTCTGCCGCCGTACATTTCCATATACCAGTCCTTAAGCGCCGCCGTGTCCTTTGACACAACGCCTATGTGTTCAATACCCTGTACCATTTCAATCACTTCCTATAATTAAAATCTATCGTTATTATAGCATATTTTTCATATAATTTCAACCGGTTTATTAAATAAATATCACAAAATTTCCGTATTTCCGCACATCATAGAATTTCGATGTACATTCATAAATCCCGCCTTAAAATCGGGGCAGTATTTTTCCATCGCGTCAATGACGCTCTGAGGTTTAAGATTATACGTGTTTCCCACGGAAATACACATTTTGAGAATAAGTATTCCGTCTTGCTCCGACAGCTTTTCTATCCAATAGATATAAGGACGTATATCGGATTCCTTTACGCCGCTTTTGGATTTTTTCATAACGATAAGCTCTTTATTCTTTAAAAGCTCATCAATATCGGCGCTGCCCTCATATTCCAGCTCAACGGTGTAAACCGCCCTATCAAGCTTTGTCAAGTCGATTTCCTTACCCCCAACCCTCTTTGCGGCGATAATTTTATATCCCGGCGGAAACGCGCCGTTTATCGTTTCTACTATTTCCTCTTCGCCGTATTCACCGTCAAAGCCGACCTTCATATATTCGCTCTCCGAGGTTACTCCCACGGAAAGCGGCTGAGCGACAGTCATAATCGGGTGCGGATTAAATCCCTGCGAAAACATAAAATTCATACCTGTTCTGCGGATTGTGCGGTGAAACAGACGAACAAAATCCAGATGAGAAATGTATTTTACTCTGTCGTCCCTTGAATATTTCAATATATAATTACTCATAGCACACTCCCGTACCAAAAGACTTAGCTCCGCAGCCGGCGCACCGGAGGCGGCAATGCGGCGTTGTAGCCGCTTTCTTAGCCTTTTCATTTTCGCGCATAAGGAAATTCTTCGTTACCCCTATGTCTATATGATCCCACGGAAGAACCTCATCGTAGCTCCTCTCGCGCGCCGTGTAGAAATCGGGATCTATGCCTAAGTCGTCAAACGTGCTCATCCACGCGTCAAAATTGAAATGCTCACCCCAGCCGTCAAACTTACAGCCCTTTTGGACAGCCTTTATTATAACATCGCAAAGCCGTCTGTCGCCGCGCGCAAACACTCCCTCAAGATAGCTTGTCTTATTGTCGTGCCAGTTATAGCGTATTCTTTTTGATTTTATCGCCGATTTTAACTCGTTTTGTTTTTCTATGAGCATATCGCGCGTATCCTGCTTTGCCCATTGGAAAGCCGTAAACGGCTTTGGAACAAAGCTCGATGTGCTGACGGTTATGTTTATATTCTTGGCTCTTTCCTCTTTCGGAATACCGAAATAAACATCAAGCACCTTTTGCGCCAAATCCGCAATGCCGCGCACATCTTCCATTGTTTCTGTCGGCAGTCCAATCATAAAGTACAGCTTGACGCTCGTCCAACCGCCGCGGAACAGCAGATTTGTGGATTTTATTATATCCTCCTCATTGATGTTTTTATTTATAACATCGCGCAGTCTTTGCGTGCCCGCCTCCGGCGCGAAGGTGATACCCGTTTTTCGCACCTTTTGCACCTTTTCCATAAGCTCAAGCGAAAAATTATCTATTCTCAGCGACGGCAGCGACAGTCCTATTTTCTTTTTCTCCGTCATTTCAAGCAGTCCGTCGGTTAAATCCGGTAAGCCGCTGAAATCGCTGGTGGAAAGCGACGACAGCGATATTTCATCATAGCCGCTGCATGACAGAAGATTATCCGCTATGCCCAAAAGGGTATCGGGCTTTCTTTCCCGCAGCGGTCTGTATATATATCCCGCCTGACAAAAGCGGCAGCCCCTAAGACAGCCGCGCATTATTTCAAGCATTACTCTGTCGTGCACAACCTCGCCGAACGGCACTATAATTGTTTCGGGCGCGTATGTCGCGTCGAAATCCTTCATTATGCGCTTTCTAACCGTCGGCTTTGCGTGAGGATTGTTCGGCGTAACGCTCTTTATTGTGTTGTCCTCGTTATATTCCACATCGTAAAAGGACGGCACATACACGCCCTCTATTTCGGCTATGGCCTCAAGATAATCGCGCTTGCTTTTCTTGCCGCTCTTTTTCCATTTTACGTACTCGTCCACGACCTCGTGAATTACATCCTCGCCCTCGCCCATCATAAAGAAGTCGAATATATCCGCGACAGGCTCGGCGTTGTACGCGCACGGACCGCCTCCGCATATTATGGGATAGCTCTCGTCCCTGTCCTTGGCAAGCACAGGAATATCGGCAAGCATAAGCATATTTACCACGTTGGAATAGCACAGCTCGTACTGGAGCGTAAAGCCCATCATATCAAAATGAGTAACCTCGTCGCCCGTTTCAAGAGCGAAAAGCCTCATTCCGTGCTTTTTCATTTCCTCCTCCATATCCGTCCACGGCGCAAACACGCGCTCGCAGTACGTGTCGGGACGGTCGTTCAGTGTATGGTAGAGTATTTTAAGTCCCAGATGCGACATCGCTATTTCATAGGTGTCCGCAAAGCAAAACGCAAAGCGCACGTCAACCTCGGCGGGGTTTTTCATAACCGCGTTAAGCTCTCCGCCGGTGTATCGCGTCGGCTTTGTGACAGCCGACAGTATTTTATCCTTAGTTGTTATCATCTTCCGGTTCCTTTTCGCCCGACGGCTCCTCTTTATTTGCTTTTTTCTCGCTCCTGCTTGCGATAAATCCGTTTACCTTATCTATTATTCCGGGCATAAGGTCAACGATTTTATCAAGCGGAGATGTTTCGCCGCCCATTGATATAAGGCGCACATTCCCGTTATTGATTACCAAAAACGCCTCCGCCTTTACGGACGCGCCGCCGCCCATACCGCCGCCAAAGCGCGTATCGGTGGTGTTCTTTCCCTCAAACTCACTTCCGCCGCCGCCGAAACCGAAAGAAACCTTGGATATGGGAACAATTATTGTTCCGTCACCCGCCGTTATCGGTTCGCCAACAACAGAATTTGCGTCAATCATTCCCTTGAACTTACCCGAAACCTCGGAAAGCATTTCAGCTACTTTATTGTCAGACATCTCTTTTTATCCTCCTGTTTATTTTTAGTATTTTAAGCAGCGGCAAAGCCGCCATTACTCCTATTTTTAAAATATATATACACCTTGTCCTTATTTTGCAGTACACTCCCGCCGCCAAACCGGCGTTGTCAAAATCAGGCTCAAGCGACACATTCCATTTATCAAGCCGCATATTGTTATCCGCCCACGAAACGGCGTTATACACAAACGCGTTCGCCGCGCCTGTTGCCATTCCCGTATACATCGGGTCGCCCGTGCCGAACTTCGAGGATATATTAAGCTCCTTTATTCTCACTCCGCGGCTTATCATATATTTCAATAATTTTGATATATCCTGTTTTATCTCGGTAAAAATTGCTTGGACTGTTTTTATAAGTCCGAATATATTATTCCCCTTTTTATCCTGCTTGTCCTTATTATCTTTTTTCTTTTCCTCTTTTTCCTCTATCTTTTCTTCGTCCTTGACTGCCGGAATAACTCTGAATTTCAAAAAAGCGTATTTTATAATCACACTGTTTTGGTTTTCTCCGTCCCTATAGGAAACATCTATCACGCAGTCCGCGGGAATAAGCAGAAGTATCATTATAACGGCTATCACGATTAGCGCGATATATAAAGCTGTCATATTACTCCTCCTCCCGATCCTCCGGATTACTTATTTCAAGCTGCTCGCCCTGCGCCGTTTCAAGGTTAAGGCTGCTTAGGTCAAGCGGCGGCAAGTCCTTTGGATTTGTAAGACCGAAACAACGCAGAAAATTCTCCGTCGTAACATACAGTATCGGTCTGCCGGGCGCGTCCAATCTGCCCTTTTCCTCGATAAGTCCGCGCTCATACAGGCGGTTCACGCAGCCGTCGCTGTTTACGCCCCTGATATGCTCAATCTGTCCGCGCGTAATCGGCTGCTTGTAGGCGATTATCGCAAGCGCCTCCATTGCCGCGTTTGAAAGCGGCTGTTTTCTCTGCTCTCCTAATATTTCCTGTATGTATGTATAATATTCGGGTCTTGAGCAAATTTGATAACCCTCCATTATATCTATTATGTTAAATCCCCTATGCTGTTCATTATATTCCGCTTTAAGCTCGTCCACAGCCGCGTTTATTTTTTCTATATCAGTATCAAGTACCACCGCAAGCTTGGACGCCTTAACAGGCTCTCCCGCCGCGAACAGTATTCCCTCTATCGCATATTTTATATTATCCATTTATTTTCTCCGTTGTCAGAATAAAATCCCTTGTGTTTTCATCGTAATCGGCATACAGCTTATTGAGCTTTATCATTTCCAGCACCGCCAAAAAGGTTGCTATCATTTCCGGCTTGCTGTCCTCCGCCTTAAACAGTGTTTCAAAGCGCAGACGTCTGTTTTTTTTGAGCGCCTTGCATATTTTTTCAACCATATCGTCAACCGAAACCTTTTCCCTGCCGACAATCTGCGAAAAGGCTCTTTTTTCGGGTTTTGCGTTTCTCAAGCGGCGCTGAAATATACTGTTAAACGCATCTGCAAGCTCTTTCGGCTCATGGCTTATATTATACTCGGGTACCGGAAAATTAATCTTTTCCGTTTCTCTGAACACCATATATTTTGTCGTAAATTCGCTCTTTCTAAGCTCCTTTGACGCCTCCTTGAAACGCTGATATTCAATAAGCCTTGCGGCAAGCTCCTCTCTCGGGTCCTCCTCTTCCTCCTCCTCGGCTTTGGGCAGGAGCATTTTGGACTTGATATAGAGTAGCTGCGACGCCATCACAAGAAACTCGCTTGTATTGTCGAGGTTAGCCTCCTCTATGCCTTCTATCGCCTCAAGATACTGCTCGGTTATTTCAAAAATAGGTATATCGTAAATGCTGACCTTGTTTTTCTGTATAAGCGTCAAAAGCAAGTCCAACGGTCCCTCAAAGGTGTCAAGCTTATATAATATTTTATCCATTATTTCCCCCTACAATATCAATTTTATCGCCGCGTTTAAAAGCTTGATTATGCCCGACATCACCACATTCACGCCGGTGCCGATTATTCCGCTGAACACGCCGGTAAGCGAAAGCACCATTATAAGCAGCATTGAATATCTCTCATATTTGAGCATTGTGTAATACGCTCTGTTAGGCAGAAACATTCCCAAAACCTTAGCGCCGTCAAGCGGCGGTATGGGAATAATATTAAACACCATAAAGCATAGGTTACGCACAGCAAGCATCTGCGCGAAATAGCCTATGGCGTCCACCGCCTTTGATTCGATATTCAGTTTCACGCAAACAACAAGTATTACGGCATAAATCAGCATCGCCAAAAACGCCATAATGAGATTTGCCAATGGTCCCGCCGCCGCAGTGAGCGCCATACCCTTCTTTGTGTTTTTATAATACCTCGGGTCTACCATTACGGGCTTTGCCCAACCGAATCCGGTAAGTATCATAAGCAGCGTTCCCACCAAATCAAGGTGTGCCAATGGGTTAAGCGTAAGTCTGCCCTCTCTTTCCGGCGTGGGGTCGCCCAGCTTTGACGATACCCAGCCGTGCGCAAATTCGTGTCCCGTGAGTGCGATAAGCGTTATGGGCACATTTATCAATATGCTGATTAAATTATTGAACATAATTTTTTCTCCTTGTATATAGATATTTATATTATATAATTTTTTGATGAAAAAGTAAAGCGAATTTTAGCAAAATTATTAAAGCCTCAACAAAATGCAGACTTCCTTAATAATGGACTTGTTAGCTCCGCCGCCTATAGAGGCGGGGACATCTGCGTATTATAACCAAATTGCATAATTATATATAGTATATAGGCATTTGACATTATCATATTTTTGAATTATACTAATAATATAAAGAATACCTGTTGCCGAAAAGCCGTCAATACGATATTACGGTAAAACAATCTAACGGACGGTTTACCGGTGCTTTATGAGCAGTAATTGACTTTAATAAAAAAATAAAGAAAGGTGAGATAAAATGATTAAATTCAACTTCGACAACCCAACAAACATTGTATTCGGGAGCGGTGCATTGAATGAGCTGGGAAAGCAGGCGCTGCCCGGAAAGAAAGCGATGCTTTTGACCTCGAACGGAAAATCGACAAAGGCAAACGGCTATCTTGACCGCACAGAGGAGCAGCTTAAAGCTGCGGGCGCGGATTATGCCGTGTGGTCGGGAATTATGGAAAACCCTTTAAAAGAGGCGATTATGGAGGGCGCGGCGTTCGCAAAGGAAAACGGCTGCGATTTTATAGTCGCATTGGGCGGCGGCGCAGTGCTTGACAGCGCGGTCGCAATATCCGCCATGGCAACGAACGAGGGCGATTTATGGGACTACGTATTCGGCGGCACGGGCGGCGCAAAACCGCTTGCAAACAAAGGACTTCCCATTGTCACAATCACAACCACATCGGGAACGGGTTCCGAGATAAACTGCTGGGGCGTTATTTCCAACTTGGAAACAAAAGAAAAAATAGGCTTTGGCGATCCTTGTCTTACTCCTGTTCTTGCCATCGTAGATCCGGAGCTTATGAAAACAGTGCCTCCGAAGTATACGGCATATCAGGGCTTTGACGCGCTGTTTCACAATACCGAGGTTATGATGTCAAACGGCGTGAATGTTTTGAGCGAGGCTATAGCCTTATCCGCGATTGAAAATATCGCGAAATATCTTCCGCGCGCTGTAGCTGACGGAAACGACATCGAGGCGCGTGAGCGCGTGGCATACGGCAGCACGATGGCGGGCATCACGATGCAGCTTACCTCAACCACGGCGCAGCACAGTATGGAACATTCTATGAGCGCGCATCACCACAATCTGCCGCACGGTGCGGGACTGATAATGATTTCGGTTGAGTTCGCGAGATTTTTCATAGAAAAACACGCTTGCGATGAGCAATTCATCAAAATGGCAAAAGCAATGGGCATATCCGACGCGGATAAAGCGGAGGATTTCATAACCGCGCTTATAAACCTACAAAAGGCGTGCGGCGTTGCCGATCTTAAAATGAGCGATTTCGGCATTGATAAGTCGGAGTGTATGACGCTTGCAAAGGGCGCGAGAAGTATGCAGGGCGGTCTGTTCCTCGCAAACCCGTGTGAAATGACCGATGAGGACTGCGCGCTCGTTTTTGAAAAGGCATACAAATAATGCGGCTTTGCGCAAATTCTCCCTGTGAAATAAATTTCGGATAACAATTTAAAAAGACATTCCGCGTTTTTACCGAACGGCGGAATGTCTTTTTTTCATATTTTTTTGCAGCTTGTCAACCAGGCTTTCGCGCCGTTTCCACACGCCGGAAAAGAAGTATATCATTCCCGGAACGGCGGCTCCGCAGGGCGCGAGTGCGTATCCCAAAACATAGCCGCTAAATCCCATACCCATTACACTGCCGAACAGAAAGCTGAGTCCGATACGGAACAGAACGCCGTCAATCAAGCTGAAAATCAGGCTCAGCCGCGCGTTTCCGATACCCTGCACAAAGGCGTTTGTTCCGCGCATAAAAGCCAGCGGCAGAAATGTCCAAATAATATTTGTGATGAACACGGGCGCTAAGGATAAAACCTCCGCGTCGTCGGTGAACAGTCTGAACAAATACTTACCGGCGGACAAGTACAGCGCCATAAAGCATAGATGAAAAACAATTCCGCAAACAAACGCCCAGTATGTAATCTGCTTTGTCCGCTTTATATCCTTTGCCGCGTAATTCTGCGCAATCATCGGCGCGGCGGCAAAACGAATACCTATTGACACCTTATTGCACAGGTCGTCAATTTTAAGTCCGACTCCGAAAGTAGCCGACGCAACAACCCCGACGCCGTTTATAAGGCTGTTTACAAAGAACATCGAAAAGTAAATCATTCCCGACGAAACGGCAAGCGGCAATCCCTGTGCCGCAATCATTTTTAAATATTCCGGAACTATCCGCCATTTTTTCACGTTGAATTCAAATCCGAGCAATCTCTTGTGACCGTATAAATAGTATAGCGAGAACAGGAACGAAACGGCTTGACCGAGCATTGTTGCGGCGGCGGCGCCGGAAACTCCCATTCCCATACAACCGGTAAAGAGTATATCCAAAATCAGATTTAAAACGGACGCAATCGTAATAAACATAAACGGGCGTTTGGAGTCGCCAAGACCTCTGAGGACAGCCGACACCATATTATACCCAAAACTGAAAATCAAACCGACGGCGCATATGCCCAAATAATCCACCGCCATATCAAACGCCTCCGGCGGTATATTGAGGAGAGTGCAAAACCGGCTGCGCGCAAAGAACAGCACTACAGCCATAAGAGCCGCCAACGACATCACAAACAGAAATAATGTGCCTATAACCTTGTTCAAAGCGTCCTTTTTTTTGCGCTCCGAGCATTTGAGCAATCAGCACCTGTCCGCCCGTGCAAAGTCCCGTGCAAATCATAGTGCAAAAATTCAGTACCTGACTGCTGACGGACACCGCCGAAAGTCCGTTGGTTCCCACAAATCTTCCGACTATAATCATATCGACAGCCGAATACAGCACCTGGAGCACGTTCGATGCCATAAACGGTATCATAAAGACAAATAATTGTTTCGGAATATTGCCCTTTGTAAAGTCGCTTATAATTGATTTTCCTCTTAACATTTTATTACACCTGCGATTTTTAAATTTTTCTATATTTCAAAAGTGTTATGTATCGTTTAATTCAATCCTTTAAGCTTTCTTTTCATTTCTATGCGGATGCTTATAAAGCTGTATGCCGCCGCCAAAAGCTCCGAAATCCGCATCGCGTACCACGCGTGCGAGATACCGAAGAATGTGATAAACAGCCATATCAGCGGCACAAGCACAACAAGCTGACGTATCGCGCCGCCAATCATATTGATAACGCCGTTTCCGAGTCCGGAGCCGAAATATCCGGTGATGATTGTGAACGTGGCAAAAACGAATGTCACTGAAATTATGCGCAGTGCCGGAACGCCTATTTCAAGCATTTCACTGCTTGCCGCAAACAGTCCCAAGAGCTGACGCGGGAAAATCATAAATACAGCCGTGCCGAGCAGCGCGATAGCAATACCGGCGGGAATGACGCACCTCCACGCCTGCATTATGCGTTCGCGGTTTTTCGCGCCGTAGTTGTAACCGACAATCGGAATTGCCGCTTGTCCGAGGCCGTTCATCGGCATCATAAGGAAATTTTGCAGCTTGTAGTAGGCGCCGAAGAATGCTACCGCTGTCGTGGAAACGGTCATCAGAACAGCGTTTACGGCGAACGTCATGGCGCTGCCTATCGCCTGCATTATTATAGTCGGCATACCTACGCGGTAAATATCCTTTACGTCCGACGCGTTAAAACGGTATCCCGAGAATCGAACGTGAATAACCGGATTTTTGAGTCTATTGCAGACAAGTCCCACAGCCGCGCCGACAAACTGACCGATTACGGTCGCTATTGCCGCGCCGCGTATTCCCATAGCCGGACAGCCGAGAAGTCCGAAAATCATAATCGGGTCGAGAATGATATTGACAACCGCGCCCGAAACAAGCGAAAGCATACTCATCACGGTATCTCCGACCGCCTGCAAAAGGCGCTGGGCGTAGGTTTGCAAAAATACGCCGTAGCAGAATACAACGCATATGCTCATATACTGCGTGCAAAGCTCGCGCAAATCGGCGTCATCGGTCATCAGTCCGGCAATAGAGCGTGCAAAGAAAATACCTATCACGGAAAAAATGACGGCTGAAATCAAATTCAGAATTAATCCCGTGGTCGCCGCTCTGCACGCCTCGTCCGTTTTCTTTGCGCCGACGCGTCGTGACAAAAGCGCGTTCAAGCCTACGTTGGTTCCTATTCCAACGGCTATCATTAAAAATTGCATCGGATATACCAACGATGTGGCGGTCAGCGCCTCCTCGCTCAGTCTTGCGACAAATATGCCGTCCACTATATTATAAAGCGACTGCACCAAAAGCGACACCATAAGCGGCACCGACATTGTAAGCAGCAGCTTATTCATCGGCATATAGCCCATTTTGTTACGGCGAATTTCTCCCGAATTGGTATTGGTTTTCTTTTCCATATTTTATTGTACTCCTGTTCTGAAATCTTTAACCCAACTATACAATATATACCCTATATCGACAAAAAGTCAAGAAAAATCTATTAATTTTAAGAAATTTATTACGATAGAATTATTAAAATTTCAATCGTATTGTATATTTTTTATTTTTTTACAATAAATATTATGGAACCCGCATAGGTAAGCCATTTTTTGAGGGTTGTTTTTAAGGTTGATACCAATTTTAAACCACTAACTTCGGTTAGGTATAGCTATCGAGTTTTTTTGCACGTGTCGGGTACGTGTTATGCTCCTATGATATTATCCAATTTTTCGATTTCTTCAAACTTTAAATCATTCGATACGTGTGTATAGATATTCATTGTAGTTTGTATATTTGAATGACCTAAGTATTTTTGAACCACCTTTGGGGGAACGCCCTGTTCCAAACACATTGTGGCAAATGTATGCCGAAAGTAATGCGAGCCAATGTGTGCGAACGGTTCATACGCAACGGATTCTTGCTCGGATTTTTCTTTTAATTCTCTATTCAACTGCTTTACCACATAATCTAAGGAATTGTTTATATCCGATATTGATAATGGAGTTTTTCTTTCAGTGACAAATACAAAATCATTATCGGTATATTTACTGTTTCTTTGTTTTTGCAGTAAGGCTATCGATTGCGAGTTCATTGGGATTTGACGTATTGACATTAGCGTTTTTTGGTGCTTGGTTGTATACTTGATAAAATCGGTGATTTTTGCAATAGCGAGCGTATGTTTTATTAATTGAGATAACTCTATTGTCAAAATCAACATCCGACCAGCGCAGGGCGATTGCTTCTCCTGCCCTCATTCCCGTAAATAACATCAACTTATACAAAGGCGCTTTTTTGTGATTTTTTCTTTCAACAAAATCAAAGAAAATCTGTATCTGCTCTTTAGTTAAGTATTTATTTTGTGATTTACTTATTTTACGCTTGACATCCTTTTCTGTTTTTTCTATTTGAACTCCCAACATAGGATTATCTAAACGTATTTGATGTTTTATCGCAAATTTGAATATGCCGCTCATTGTACCCGCCTTTATCGTCATTATTGTACTATAGGATAATGTCCTTTTTAAATCATAGAAGAATTTTTCTAAAAGAGGCGTATCTATATTGATAATTTTATAGTTTCCCAATGTATTCTTTATATAGGTGGTGTAATAGCTATAATAAAGCATTAACGTTGATTCTTTAACCCTGCCCTCCTTGTACTTTATCCACAACTCAAACACATCATTCAGCGTCATGCTATTATGTACGACTTTAGCCTCGCCCTGATAAAACTGCTCCTCATATCTGGCTTTATTAAACTTATCCTTAACCTCCTTTAATGTTTTTCCGTAGACGGCTTTTCTTTGACCGTAGCGGTTAGTGTATCGACCTACGTAGCGTCCGTCTTTTAGCTGAGTTAAACCTTCGCCCAACTCTTTTCCTTTTAAATCCTTTCCCACGATTTGTCTCTCCTTTCTCGAAACAAACCATAGACACTATGGTAATTATAGCATACCATGATTTGTTTTTCAATATTTTTTCAATTATCTTCCCGTGTTGTTATCAATCCATTTATCCAATATGGTTTTATTTACCATTATTTTGCCGCCTAATCTGAACACATAGGAGCAATTAGGCTCGGCGAGCAGCTTTCTTGCTGTACGCTCGCCTACGCCTATATATTTACAAAATTCTTTCACATTCAAGAGTTTTGGTTCATCTATCATATCTTACCCTCTGTTTCTGTCTGTTCGTCAGATTCTTCATTTTCAAGATTGTAAGAATCGTCAATTTCTTTTAAGATATTATTAAGCTCCTCGGTATTTTGGCAAATTGCCATAGTAAGCTCTAAGATACTGTCCTCCACGCTCTCTACGGCTAAGTCTGTCCTTAGTATACTCTTTTCTATATCCTCTAAATCCTTGCGAGTTATAATATAATCGTCATCGGGAATATCACCCTTTGCCGCTCTGAAATTTTTAATAATTGTTATAATCTGATTTGCCACAATCAATATTATCGCGACAAAGAGAAACATCCATGTTGCGGCGGCAAAATCAGCCGCCAGTGTTACACTTCCGCTCATATTACTCCTCCTTTAGTTGGCATAATTCCAATTTGACAGGTAGCTATATCTGCCGGTTGGTCGTCAAACGGTGTTGTATATGTTTCTATATTCGCTGAATGAAATAAGCCTTGATACTCTTTAAGCTTTCCTTTAAGCTCCTCTAATTGATTTTGGAGCTGTGCTATGGTTTCCATATCCATCATTTTACGCTCGTGTACTTCATCTAAAACACAATACGCCTCCATCATCAATTCATTTGATTCAATATAACCGAATCCGTTATCTCCCCATTCTTTGCCCCAACTGTTTAGAATTATCCAGTAGCGTTTATCGTTAATAACCTTCCAACCTACAATAAGCACTGCGTGACCGCCTTCTATATTGCCGTACATCGGAATAATACCGTCCTTGCCGGTAGAATACCACCCTGATGTTACGAGATACGAGGCTATAACGCTCCCCGTTTCCATAATAGCCCTCATAATTTCGGTGTCTGTTTTTACGGCATAGTATGAGCTTGTCCTAAACGGATGAGCTTCAATATCCGCTGTTTCCTTAACCTTTGTGTAGCTTTCCTTGCAGTCATCATAGGTTCCGAATGTGGGTAATGTGTCAAAATAGCAATCGCCGCAGTTTGTAAGCTGTTTTAGAGCGTCCTTTAAATACATTCCCTCTCCCTCATACACTCCGTCCTCAACAACGGATTCCGCTCTATTGCCGTAGATATAGGCGGGTGACATCCTCTTTGTGGAGCCGCTGTCGGTAAGCTCAAAGATATGTCTGCTCATCGCTGTGGCACAAGCACAGCACATAGAGGTTTGTCCTTGGTCGAATACATCTACCTCAAACTTAGGTGTATATTCTGCCGGATAGGTGTCTGTTTTATTTGCCTTAACCAATGATGAAAATTGATAGTCTCGGCTGTCATACGGTGATTTTTGACAGCCTAATCCATATGTAGGTTTATTCATTCTTTTACTTCCTTTCATTTTTCTATTAATACTCTGACTTTTTTTGCATATTATTGATTCGCCATCTTTCTTTGCAATCCCGATAATATTCATGTAACTCGTTGAATTCCTTGTAGGTCGTTCCGAATACTTCAAAATACATACAACGGTAACATACATCTAATTGGAAATATTCACCTTTGTAAAGCATATCCATTGGATCTCCAAAAAGATTTCTTGTACTAAAAATACCCGCAGACGCATCATCAAAATTTTCTGTTATCAGTTCTTTTATTTTTTTAAATTCCTCTTGTCTACTCAATTTTCCTATTATCTCCTTTCATTTTTTCGTTGTAAAAACTGTAATCTCTCATCTATTTTAGCAGGAAAAAGTGTAAAAATATTACATCTGCTCCCTTATTGCTTCGCACAGCTCCAAGAAAAAGCTTTTCCAGTAGGAATCAAGCTCGGTATCTATCCTTTCATACTCACGTAATTTATCGATAACCAATCTTGAAACAACGGACGGACTATCTGAATCGTTTTATCATTTCATTGATAACTTCTTCCGTAGTCAGTTCATCGGCGGTATTGATTATTTCGGCACTGCTAAAGGTATCGAAAATCTTATTGGACAGCTCTCGCACTTGCTCGTCTGTCAAGCTTCTATAATATTCGTTCCAACATATATCGCCCGTTTCCGTGACTTCAAGGGCGTTAGAAATGAAATCCAAAGTGAGCTGTCTGTCTACATCTTGCATATCTATATCATTCACTCTCTAATATCTCCCCTATTAAAGTTCCCTCTGTTGTGTAATATTCGGTACGAATAGGTAATGTTTCGTCAAAATTACCGTCTCTGTCTACGTTGCGATATGTCCTTTTTTTGAGGACATCATAATCCTCGGATATACACAGCCTTGTTTTCGGCATACGTAACTTGTCCACATATGAGTCCGGAAAATATTTCATTTACTGTAAATCCTCCTGTTGGTTTTTCGATTGTTTAACCTCCACCTTTTCAAATATCAGCTCCTCTACCCGTTGGCAAGAAAGCTCTAACATTTCATTAAATGTTATTTCGCCGCTCACAAACTTATTTATCGGATTCCATATGGCATAATTTTCTTCCGCTTGTGTAATCTGTTCTTTGGCTCTGTTGAACGCATTTTTTAACTGTGTATCTGTGTAGTTATGAGATAGATAATGTGCCGTATAGTCTTGATTTGTTCCGCATTCGAGAATTGGTTTGCTTATAGCATTGGATAAAGATTCGCATATGTAGTCCCTCTCTTCAGGCGATAACCTTTTGTTTGTTTTACATATTTTGGCTATATATTCATCTGTTAGATATTCATCCATTTGTCGTAGTTTCTCCTGTTGACTTATTTTTGTCTTTTTCCTTTTTGGAATGTTCCTCCTTGCGTCTTGCAATCTCGTTATCGAGCTTGCGGAAAATACTTTCTAATTTTGAATATTCTGTTTTCTTTGACATCTGTAATTCCTCCTTATTTTTGTTTATGAAATGTTAGTTTTATCAAATATTATTTCTCTGCCGTTTCATGTTCGCCGTTTTCGTTGAAATGCTCGGGTTTAAATAGTTTCCTTAAACTCAAACTCCACATCCGTCTTGTAATGAGCATTGCGGCAAAGCAAATGAGCGTTATAAGCAATGTGATAAACGTAAGCGGGAACGAGGGTATATTTGTGACCCATGTAACAACGCAAGCCGCCATATGGATAAAGAACATTACCCAATAAACCGATGTTGCACGCATATATCTTTCAAATTTGAATTGGCAAAAATTTTTCGCGGTATCAACTACAAGTTTATTTCTATTCATCGTCATCCTCCGTAAAGTTTATATTGTCTTTTTCAAAATCCGCCAAACGCTTTACCGCGCTGCTGTATGCGATAGCTGCTTGACCTACCTCGTTTTGCAGCTCCATCCGCTTATGATATTGCTCGGGTGTGTTGTCAAAATGGGCGGCTTCGTGGAGTTTCATATCATACTGATTTTTCATTCTTTTGCCGCAAGTTTCACAAATGTATATTGTTTCTTCTTTCAAGTCTTATCTCCTTTCTCGGTAATTAAAATTGTTTATATATAAACGGCGGTGCAAGGCTTTTCACCTACTGCAAGTGTGCTGCGTGGTTCAGATACTCCACATATCGGAACCGATTACCCACCTCGGAATATCAATTTTTCCTTGACGTTACCTAACGGCACGGATTATTTTCTTGACCGACTTTATCTTTGTCCAACCGCCGATTGTACTATTTACTTATCCTTATATTATTTTCCACTACTTCCCAAACTGCCCGTACCTCGTTCCGATGAAATCTTCTTTAGGTCGCTATACTCCATTTCGAGAACACCTAATTGAGCTATGATAACAAGGTTTTTATTTGATGAATTGGGCAAAGTGTCCTTGATATAGTCTCTCCAACCGGTTTGCTCTTCCAATGATAGATTTTGCATACCTCCGGCGAGGTAAATTTGAAGATTCCTCAAATGCAATACGTCCTTTCGTTATTTTTAATTGCCCTGTTTATCTTTCTGCATATCCGCTTAATACCGAATCTGCCGTTATTTTTAACCGCCCAATCAAAATCGTAGCTGTCCGCTTCGGAAAATTTTTCCTTATCGTTCTTAAATCGCTTTCCTATCTCGGACGGTAACTCTCCCCTTTTTCGCATACGTCTGATTCTTATATCGTCCCTTGCGTCAATATATATTGAAATAATTTTTCTATGCTTATACTTTCGTTTAAGCTCTTTAAGACCTTGAATATCTATTACATAGAAATCGGCATTATCCAACATATCGGGGGTAGTCCAATAATGATGTCCGTCAAAATATGTAGAGGCTATAACCTTATCATCATATTTATCTCTTTGGAAATCAAGCTCCGTCATGAACGTATGATTATATTTATCCTGCGGGTCTGCTCTCGGCTTGCGTGTTGTGTATGACTGAACCTTTGTATAGCCGTATCGGTCGCACAGATAGTTTACAATACTGTCTTTGCCGGAACCCGACTTCCCGACAATACAATATAAATACTTTGACATTAAATTTCCTCCTTTGATTTTGGTTTACCACAGCTCATTTTACCCTCGGGGCAATTACCTCTTATACACGGTGCGCCCGCTGTGGCAAAAATATTTGGAGCGACTTTCTTACACTGTCTTAACATTTCTTCCGCTAAATTACGTATCTCGTCCTGCGCTCTGTTACAGCAACGGAGTTCAAAGAAATGAAGTAGGCTGCTTGCGTTCATTGTCATAATAAGCTGCGTTTCGCAAGCGTTTGGCAGTACCGCTCTCGCGTTTTCTTGTGCCTTTGTCCTTGCCTCTCGGCACAACATACCCTCTTGCTGATATTTTGTGAACAAGTCGGAGTATATCTTGTTATACTGCTCTGCTATAACGCTCATCGCTTTATCAAAGACCATAGCGGTACTTGAATCATCCTTTATTTCGGGCGGTGTGATATACTCGAAATCGTCCATGTTGACGTATCGTTGAGATTTCTGTGAATAGCTTGCTATCCTATGGCGTACCAGTTGATGACTGCACGCTCGGGATATTCCCTCTATAGCAAATGTAAATGAAGCGTGTTCCAATACGGACTTGTGATTACTGGTGACTGCGTCCCTTATATGACGTACAATCTCATCTTCCGTCATGCCCTTTGATATAATTTCCGATAAGCCTGATGATGAATAGCAAGCCTTATGTGCCATTGCTACCGTCAGCTCGGGATTTTGTGTATATGTAATTAAATTAACTTTCATACAATGTCCTCTTAAATCACATACTGCCCTATTATCGGCTTAATTTCTTCTTCAATTTCTCCCTCAAAATCAACCTTTATCGGAGTTGCCAAATCAAGACTGTACAAACCCATGATTGATTTGCCGTTGACTATGTACTTTCCGCTATACACCGTTACCTCACCTATGTGTTTTTGGCAAGCGGCGTTAAATTCCTGAACCTTGCTCATTGTGTCAAGTAAGACCTGCGTTTCTATCATATCTTATCAAATCCTTTCTCTTGTTCTTACATTTTTCTATCATTTCTCTATACATTTTTAACTCTTCAGGGGAGGCTTGCCGTGTTTTAACCTCCCCGCTTAATACCTTAAACATTGCACATTCCCGTTTTAAGTCCGCATAAGCTAATTCTCTTAGCCTTTCTCTTGTTGCCAAAGCCTATTTATTACACCTCCCGTTACTCTGCCAAGTACACATCATAATAGCCGGTAAGCGCGTATGCCTCTGATTTTGTGTTCACAAGAACATCTATCTTATTGCCCTTGATTGCGCCGCCTGTGTCACGGGCAACTCTGTAGCCTATTCCCTCAATATAAACCTTTGTGCCGAGAGGGATAACCTTTGGGTCAACCGCTATCGCCCATCCGACCGATGTATACACATTATCGCCCATTGCCGTTAATGTTGAGCCGCCGTTTTCCGAGATGTCCGTTGTATATCCCGTGATACGGAAATTACCGAGGTACGCTCCGACTGTTCCCGACGTTGATGAAGTCGCTTGCTGTGTCGCTTGCGTGAGCTTATCCAAGCTGTCTACAAAGTATGTACTGTAGCACCAACCCTGTGTTGTGCCGTCCCATGTTTGCCACCATTTACCTGTATCGTCAATGCCGATAATTTGAAGCTCCGTACCCTTTGGATATGTGGTTAATATGTTTCCGCTTGTGCTTGGATTGTCTCTGCAATTAAGACCGCTGTTGGCACTTACGTACCAAGTTTCAAATGCCGGTGCTTGTGTTTCCTGCACGGTCTGCGTCTCTACGTTGTTATCAACGACCTCTTCCGAAACATATGCTGTCGGCTGTTCCGTTGATAGAATTTCACTACTTACATCTGTACATCCTGTTATTCCCGCTGCCCATATTCCTGATATTATACAGGCGATAATTGCTTTCTTTGTCATTGTTACTTTCATATATTCTCCTTTGTTTTTTATTTTTTAGATTTCTTCATCTTCTGTCACTGTCAGCACGCACTCATCGCAGCCGACAATTTCATCATTGTAATTATTTTTGTACAAATATTCCGCTTCATCATTTTTGCATATCGGACAAGTTAAAAATCCGTCACTTTCGTAAATATTAAGCTCTCCGTAATTGCCTGTCCTGTCAAGCTCCATAGCGTGGATTGCTAATGGGTCATTGTTTTTGTATATTATCCCTACCCCCTCTTTCTCTTTTCTCAAACGGCTTTTGTATGGTTATTTCTATTACATCTTCAAGACATTTTGAAGATTGGTATTCGTTATTGCCATATTCCTCTCTGTCTTTCCACGGCATAGTATATGTTGATTCATTTATTGTGATAGAACGAATATCATTAAAATCAGAAAATCTATATAAAAAGTCCTCCGACTGCATTTTTATTCCCTCGCATAAAATATTTTCCGATGGACGAATTTTCATATAAACTTTGTTAATGTAAGTGCGAAGTCCATACTTATTTATATGTACATTTTGTCTTATATCCATACTTACAATATCAGATGTGGGAATATCAAATCCCTCATTGTCATTCTGAATATGTACTCTTGTAGGTTGTTGCGTCTCTCTCATTTAAACATTCTCCTTTTTTTAATTAGTTAAAGCGTATTTTATGATAGCAACTGCTTATTTTAATTTTCTTTTGGCAGCCACTTGGTAAATATATCATTATAACTTCCTTTGTTGCCGCACATATGCTTTTTTAGATGAGGGCAGTATGGTAACGGGTACTAAATCGGCAAGTGCG
>MSHM01000004.1 GCA_001941225.1 Oscillospiraceae bacterium Zagget12 | reverse complement strand
TAAACAATAACGGCAGCACCACCGTAGACGGTCAGGGTTCGACCGGAACTGAAATCGCGGGTAATAACGCGGTGGTGAATCAGGACGGCGAGCTGGATGTGAGCGGCGGCGGTCACGGTATTGATATCACCGGCGACAGCGCAACGGTGGACAACAAAGGCGGCATGACCGTCACCGATCCGGATTCCATCGGTATTCAGATCGACGGCGACAAGGCGGTTGTCAATAACGACGGTGACAACGCCATCAGTAACGGCGGCACCGGCACGCAGGTTAACGGTGATGAAGCCACCGTAAACAATAACGGCAGCACCACCGTTGACGGCAAGGATTCCACGGGCACCGAGATAAACGGTGACAAAGCCATCGTCAACAACGACGGTGACAGCACGATCCTTGATGGCGGCACCGGAACCCGCATTACGGGTGATGATGCGACGGCCAACAACAGTGGCAATACCACCGTTGACGGACAGGGCTCGACCGGTACCGAAATCGCGGGTAATAACGCGGTGGTGAACCAGGACGGCGAGCTGGATGTGAGCGGCGGCGGTCACGGTATTGATATCACTGGTGATAGCGCCACTGTAATCAACAAAGGCAATATAACTGTCACGGATAAAGATTCGGTTGGTGTGCTGATTAACGGTGATCGAGCGACCTTTGCCAATACGGGTCATATTGACGTCAATAATTCAGCTACTGGGTTTAGCATCGCAACCAGTGAGGGAGTTATCTCATTAACTGGCAGTATGGATGTAGGTGACATCTCAACAGGAATGGTGCTCAGCGGAGATGGCAACAGCGTGACGCTGGCAGTAGAAGATCTTAATGTTACTGGGCAGAAAGCGATGGGTGTCGACATTTCTGGTGATAGTAACGACATTGATATCGCTGGCAATATCTTGGTTGATAAAGATCAAACTGCAGATAATGCGGCAGACTATTTCTTCGAGTCATCTGTCGGGGTGAATGTCACGGGTAACAATAATACAGTATCTCTAAATGGCGAATTAACAGTTGTCTCTGACAGCGAATTAACCTCAAGATCTCATGGCAAACGTGATGGGAGTCAAGAAAATATCTCCGGGCTGATTGTGTCTGGTGATAATAATACAATAAGCCTAAATGGCGGTATACAGTTTATCGGTGAGCAAAAAATACTGGCGGATGGTTCAGATATTGCATCTCTGCGTAAAGGATTTAGTGATACCTCCATAATCAGCGTTGATGGGAACTCATCAGTATATTTGAATGGGACTTCGACAATAGGTGGCGACCTTCCTTTAGGCTATACAAGCATTATTCAGTTAAAAAATAAAGCTATCCTGGAAATTGGTCGTGATGCTTTGTTGGGTGTAAAGGATATTAAATCGTTTAATAACTATTACGAGCCAGTACCGAAGATTATAAAGGCTACTACAGGTTCTAAGGTCATCAATAATGGCAATATAGATATCCAAAATATCGGTTTTATTTCAGTGTCAGGTGAAGATACGTCGGGCACTAATAATGGCAACATTACGCTATCACAGTACGATTACGGCAACATGATGTCAGGTACTAATGCTCTGTTAAGTACCGATGGAGGCAGTGTTGTTAACAACGGCACCATCATCGGGAAGGTCATGGAGCAAAGTAGCGTTATTAATCGATTTGAGACGACCGACGTTACTTATGATGAGTTGTTTAATAATAGCGTTACGGGCATAACCGGAATGCTTTCTAAAACCGGTGCTATGGGCATTAATAATGTAAACGGCATTATTGATATGTATGGACGCGGTAGCGTGGGTATGTTGGCGGTTACTCAAGCGATTATAGAAAATGCTGGCACCATCAAACTGGACTCTCTATGGGTTGATGCTAACGATACCACTGCGTTACCCGATAATATCGCTATCAGTAATGCCCGTTATTATGCTGCAGGGATGGCGGTAGGTTCAGATAGCTATGGTAGCCCGGATGCAAATGTCACAGCTATTAACCAATTAGGTGGTGTGATTAGTGTCTATAATGCTGGGGTCGGTATGGCCGCTTACGGCGGTAGTAATATGGTTATTAACCAAGGTACGATTAACCTGGAGAAAAATGAAAACTATAGCAGTAGTCTGAGTGCAAATACGCTAGTTGGTATGGCGGTTTATCAACACGGCACTGCTATTAACGATAAAACTGGCGTGATTAATATTAATGTCGATACCGGCCAGGCGTTTTATAACGACGGTACAGGGACAATCCTGAATTATGGTGAGATAAACCTTCTCGGTTCTCCAATGGACAGTGCAGATCCCCATATGGGGGCTACCCCAGATAATCTGGATCTGCTGTCAGCACTAACAGGCAGCGGCGAAACGGATATGCGAACTGCTTCAAGTGGTGGGTTTGTGACGATCAAAGCGCTGGCAAACTACGGCAATGAAACGCTAAATAGTAATGTGACCGCCAAAGCGTGGCTTTATAACCAGGATAAGGCCAATCTGACAATTAACGGAGAGCTATCCGTTGGGCAAGGGCTGGAAAATAGCGGATTACTGGATTCTGACACCATTAGTGCAGCAGCGAATGTCTATAACCGTGCATCGGGTAGCATTATTACCGACCTGTTAATGTTAACGAGTGGTAACTCGTTTTTTAACGAGGGTAATTTCAGCGGATCTATAGTTGGCAACAGCTATAGGCAAAATGTGGTTAATACCGGAAGTATGACAGTCACGGCTGATGGTACATCGCTCATCGGCGGCAGCTTTGTGCTTTATAACGAAGCGGGGGCAATACTCAGCAACAGCAACAGCGCCGTTTCGGGTGGAGAAAATGCCATTGTTAACATAACCCGCACCAGCGATTCACTCGCGCAAGTTAACCGCGGCACTATTACCGCGACCAACGGCTACAGTGCGATTAAAACGGCAAGTACGGGTTCTAACAGCAACGGAAAATGGATCTGGAATACCGATACGGGTGTAATTAGCGGCGTGAATCCTAATGCACCGTTAATTGATCTTGGTCGCGGCTATAACTTTGCCAACGCAGGCACTATTAATGTGCAGGGTGATGGTGCAGTCGCTATCAGCGGGGGAACCACCAGCTATACGGTTCAACTGGTGAACAGTGGGACCATCAATGTCGGTACGGCGCAGGGTAAAGCGGACGGCACTAACGGTACTGGTTTAATTGGTATCAAGGGGAATGGCCGTGAGACGACAATTAATAACGCACAAAGCGGTGTAATTAACGTTTACGCAGATAACTCCTGGGCTTTCGGAGGACAGACTAAAACGATCATCAATAATGGTGAAATCAACCTGCTGTGTGATATGGGATGTGATATTTATGCACCGGGCACCACCGGTACACTGAACGATCATAACAGTACTACTGATATTATTGTTCCTGCCGCAACGAGCACACCTACGCAGGGGTCAGTACCCACAGTACCTGCGGACTCCAGTGCACAGCAAAAACTGACTAACTACACTATTGGTACCAATAGCGATGGCACCTCTGGTATGTTGAAAGCCAATAACCTTGTCATCAGCGACAACGTCAAGGTAAATACCGGATTCAGTGCAGGTACTGCCGACACGACTGTTGTGATTAATGATGTTTTCAAAGGTGAAAATATTTCCGGGGCTGAGAATATTTCTTCTTCCACGGTAATGTGGAATGCTCAGGGCAGCACTGATGCAAGCGGCAACGTAGACGTCACGATGACCAAAAACGCCTATACGGATGTTGTGACGGATTCTTCAGTTAATAATGTCGCTCAGGTACTGGATACGGGTTACACCAATAACGACCTGTACACTAGTCTGAACGTAGGAACGACTGCTGAACTGAACAGTGCGCTGAAACAAATTAGCGGCAGCCAGGCAACAACGGTATTTAATGAAGCACGAGTGTTAAGTAACCGCTTCAGCATGTTGTCCGATGCAGCACCGGAAGTTGCAAACGGTCTGGCCTTCAACGTGGTAGCGAAAGGCGACCCGCGTGCTGAACTGGGTAACGACACACAGTACGACATGATGGCGCTGCGTAAATCTCTGACGCTGACTGAACATCAGAACCTGAGTCTGGAATACGGTATTGCGCGTCTGGATGGTAATGGTTCAGATACCGCAGGCGATAATGGTGTGACTGGCGGTTACAGCCAGTTCTTCGGTCTGAAACACCAGATGGCGTTTGACAACGGTATGAGCTGGAATAACGCCCTGCGTTATGATGTGCATAATCTCGATAGCAGTCGCTCGATAGCTTACGGCGACGTCAACAAAACCGCTGATGCTAATGTGAAACAACAGTACCTGGAGTTCCGTAGTGAAGGGGCAAAAACCTTTGAACTGCGTGAAGGTCTGAATGTGACGCCTTATGCGGGTGTGAAACTGCGTCATACGCTGGAAAACGGTTATCAGGAGCGTAATGCGGGCGACTTTAACCTGAGCATGAACAGCGGCAGCGAAACGGCGGTGGACAGCATCGTTGGGCTGAAACTGGACTATGCAGGGAAAGAAGGCTGGAGTGCGAACGCCACGCTGGAAGGAGGCCCGAATCTGAGCTATGTGAAAAGTCAGCGAACTGCGAGCGTTTCGGGCGCGGGAAGCCAGCGTTTCAACATTGATGATGGTCAGAATGGTGGTGGTTTCAATAGTCTGGCGACAATGGGTGTGAAATACAGCAGCCAGGAAAGTGCATTGCAGTTAGATGCCTTCCACTGGAAAGAAGACGGCATCAGCGATAAAGGTGTGATGCTAAACTTCAAGAAAACGTTCTAATTTTTAGCATGTAATACATAAACCGCAACGCTGATACAGGTTGCGGTTTTTTTATTGTCGGATGCGGTGCTTGACT
>MSHM01000003.1:41163-97995 GCA_001941225.1 Oscillospiraceae bacterium Zagget12 | reverse complement strand
GGTTCGAGCCCAGCTGGAGGAGCCAAAGCTGATATTCCGTATGGTTTATCAGCTTTTTCTTTGCGGATTGAAAAAACATTTACAAATGATTAAAAACGGAGTATAATAAATTTAATAAGAAACGATAAATATCAATTTGACGGTTGAAATTTAAATCTATAAATATATTGAAAGGTGATGTTAGAATATGTCAGTCAAATCTACGGTAGTTATACAAAAAGAGGATAATTGGTATGTGGCAACTGCGTTGGAATCGGGGGTTGCGTCACAAGGGAAAACGATAGACAAAGCGTTATCCAATTTGAAAGAGGCACTTGAGCTTTATTTTGAGGACAATATTCCGGAGCACGTTTCAGACGTGCTTTTTTAATACAAAACCGTCCTTGACGCGAAATTAAGCCGGCAAAGGTTTTTTCTTTTTCGCCCTTTACACCGGAGTGAGAAATTGGTATAATATAGGCAGGTTTAAACAGGAAATAGGTGATCTTATGAACCTTAGCGAATTTTTTAAAATTAACCCCAAAGCGGCGACGGGCTTTTCGGGCGGAGTAGATTCGGCGTATCTTTTATACGCCGCGAAAAAATACGGCGCGGACATTCAGCCGTACTATATAAAGACAGAATTTCAGCCGCGCTTTGAGTATGAGCACGCTATGAGGCTTTGCGAGGAGCTTAAAGCAAGCGTAAAGATAATCGAATATAATATTTTATCGGAACCCGATATTGCGGAAAATCCGCAAAACCGCTGTTATTACTGTAAAAGGAGGATGTTCTCGCTTTTAAAGGAACGGGCGGATAAAGACGGCTACAGCTTAATCATAGACGGCACGAACGCGTCCGACGCCGCCTCCGAACGTCCCGGAATGACGGCGCTCAGCGAGCTTGCCGTGCGCTCGCCCTTGCGCGAGTGCGGACTCACAAAGGCGGAAATACGCGCGCTTTCAAAAAAGGCGGGACTGTTTACTTGGGACAAACCGGCGTATGCCTGCCTTGCGACGCGCATACCGACCGATATGAAAATTACCGCGGAGCTGCTTACTAAAATCGAAAAATCGGAAAACGCTTTGGCGGAAATGGGATTTTCCGATTTTCGCGTAAGAATTTATCACGGAGCCGCGCGTCTGCAAGTGAGGGCGGAGCAGTTTGAAATGGCGGCTTGCGAAAGGGAAAAAATATTACAATGCCTAAGTCCGTATTTTGGTAATGTGCTTTTGGATTTGAAGGAGAGATAACGTGAAAACACTGTATATTGAATGTAATATGGGCGCGGCGGGCGATATGCTGATGTCGGCGCTGCTTGAACTTCACCCATCGCCGGAGGAGTTTTTGGAAAAGCTGAACGGATTGGATATACCGGGCGTAGCCTTTAAGAAAAGCGTTTCGGTAAAATGCGGAATAACGGGAACTCATATTGATGTTTCGGTAAACGGCGAGGTTGAGGGTGAGCACTGCCACGAGCATCATCACGAGCATCACCATGAGCATAAGCATCATCACCATTCGGGAATGAACGATATAGAGCATATTATAAGCCGCATAAATGTTTCGGAGAAAGTGCGCGCCGACGCTTTGGCGGTATATCGGCTCATTGCCGAGGCCGAAAGTCACGCTCACAGGCGCGAAATAAGTGAAATACATTTTCACGAGGTCGGCACAATGGACGCGGTTGCCGATGTGGTCGGCACCTGCTTGCTTTTGGAGGAGCTTGCGCCCGAAAAGATTATCGTGTCGCCGGTGAATGTGGGCAGCGGTCAGGTAAAATGCGCGCATGGGATATTGCCCGTACCGGCGCCCGCGACGGCGTATATACTGCGCGGCGTTCCGATTTATGGCGGAGAAATACGCGGCGAGCTTTGCACGCCCACCAGCGCGGCATTGCTGAAGTATTTTGCGGACAGGTTTGATTCAATGCCCGTTATGCGGGTGTCGGCGGTGGGCATAGGAATGGGCAGTAAGGATTTTGCCGCCGCCAACTGCGTAAGAGCGTTTTACGGGGAAACGCGGGAGAATAATGAAACCGTCGCGGAGCTTTACTGCAATATAGACGATATGACGGGTGAGGAAATCGGATTTGCCATGAATAGGCTTTTGGCGGCGGGAGCGCTCGACGTGTTCACAACGCCTATCGCTATGAAAAAGAACCGCCCGGGTATTCTGCTTACCTGTATGTGCCGCGCGGAGGATAGGGAGAAAATGCTGAAATTGATTTTCAAGCATACCTCCACCATAGGCGTGCGGGAGCATATATCGAACAGGTACACGCTTGAACGCGCGGAGGAAACGGTTAATACCGAATACGGTGATATACGCGTAAAAAAATCGCGGGGCTACGGCGTTTCAAAGTCGAAGGCGGAATATGACGATGTTGAGAAAGCCGCGCTGGAAAACGATTTATCATTGACTGATATAAAGCGAAAGATGAAAATTGATAATTATTCACAAAAATGATTGAAAAAATCGGCTTTAAATAGTATAATTAATGAAGAGGGAGAAAAATCTGTATTAGGAGAGTATTTTATAATGAAAAAGAAAATCACAGCACTTGTAACCGCGCTGTCCTTAGCAGTGGCGGCACTTCCGATATACCACGCCGCTTTCGCGGACGATGTGTGGCTGCCGAATAACATTCGCGTCGCGGAGGAGCTTGACCGCGGTCTTGTCGCGATGCAAACGAGCAGCGGAATATATCTTACATGGCGATTGCAAGCAGATGAGGATAATGTTTACGGAACCGGTACGACAAACACAACCTTTGATGTTTACCGCGGCAGTGAAAAAATAGCCGAGGACCTCGATTCTACCAACTATATAGACACAAGCGGCACTACAAGCTCGGAATACAAAGTAGTCCCGCACGGAGAAAGCGCCGACAGCGAAACGGCGGTGAAGGCATTTTCAAGCGGTGATAATTATTTTGATATTGATTTGACAAGCTATAAACCGGCGGCGGTCAGCCTGCCGAAAACGGCAACCTTTACAAATGCGAACGGCAACAGCTATTTGGGTTTCACAGATGCTAACGGAAAAGAGGTTTCCGACTATCACAACGCCGAATATGAAGATGTTGAATACACAATAAACGACGCGTCCTGCGGTGATTTGGACGGCGACGGCGAATATGAACTGGTAATAAAATGGGACTGTAATGGCAAGGATAACTCTCAGGCGGGTGTAACGGGAAATGTATATCTTGACGCGTATAAGCTTGACGGAACTCGGCTTTGGCGAATAGACCTCGGCGAGAATATTCGCGCCGGAGCGCACTATACTCAATTTCTTGTATACGACTTCGATAATGACAGCTATGCGGAGGTAACGGCAAAAACCGCTCCGGGTTCAAAGGACGGAAACGGCGCTTATGTTACAGCGGCAAGCCATGTTGACGAGATAAAAAATGTAACGAACGCAACAAACGAAACATCTTATATAACCGTCAGCAGCGGATATGTTCTTGAGGGCGATGAATATCTAACAGTGTTTAACGGTGTAACAGGCGCAGCGGAAGATACCATATACTACCCCAACCAACGCGTTGCCGCATCGGTATGGGGTGACAGCTACGGAAACCGCTGCGACAGATTTACAGCGACTGTGGCATATCTTGACGGCTCAACACCCTACGCGGTATATATGCGCGGCTATTATATGCGTCAAAGCGGCGGTAGCGGCGAACGTCAGGCGGCGTGCGCTGTTTCATTCGATGGTGAAACGCTTAGCTGTGACTACAGCTTTGACACATATGACGTTACATCATACAGCTCAAAATCAACCTCCGCAAGCTATGACAGCAACGAGAATTACAAGGGCGTCAACGGCTATGTGTCCGGAAATGAAAAATATGTCGGCGAGGGCAACCATAACTGCACCGTTGCGGACGTCGATAATGACGGCAAGGACGAGGTTCTTACGGGCGCGTTATGCTATGGTTTTAACAACAACAAACTATCGGTGGAATGGTGTACCTATCTCCAACACGGTGACGCGCTGCATATAGGAGATTACGACCCGACACATGACGGATATGAGTTTTTCACGGTTCATGAGGACGGCGGCGGAACAAATACCTTAAGCGGTGAGGAAATCACATTGGATTACGGCGCATCCGTTATTGACCCCAAGGACGGCACGATTATGTTTCACAAAAGCGCGTCAAAGGACACCGGAAGAGGAATGATGGCGGACGTCGGCGCGGGCGGATATTATCAAATAAACGGCGGAAGTCAGGTTTCGGCATATATTGCCGAGGGCGGAGATACCTTTACTGAATCGGATTACAGCTTTAGCAATAATTTCCGTATTTTCTGGGACGGCGATTTGTATGACGAGCTGCTTGACGGCACGGAAATAACCTCGTGGAACAAATCCACTCTTGCAATGAAGTCAATATTTACAGCCGACGGCTGCACAAGTATAAACGGTACAAAAGCGAACCCGTCGCTGACGGCGGACTTGTTCGGCGATTGGCGCGAGGAGGTTATATATCCGCTTGACGACAACAGCGGTTTAAGGGTTTACACTACAAATATATACACGGATTATAAGATGAAATCGCTGATGTACGATGCTGTGTACCGCAGCGGAGTGGCAGCGGAGCAGACGGCGTATAATCAGCCGCCGCATATAGGCTACTATGTAAGCAGCAGCTCGTCACAGGGCTCGGCAGAGGTAGAGTATGCAATAGCGGCGCAATGGGATTTTGAGGACGATGACACGGCTTTTACGAATATAAACACCGACAGAGCGACATTAGAAGTCAAGGACGGCAGCGGCAGCAATACCACAAAGGTGTTAGCGATTACGTCGTCGTCAGATATAAATTCCACCTACACGGATAAAATTGAACGAGCGCAGTTGGATTTCTCCGAGTATGTAAAGGGCGCGGATAACGTAAAAATTGAGTTTGACGCAGCCGACTTTTCAACCATAACAAATACAAGAATAAACTATTTGCTGATTGACAGCAATGCGAGAAATATCTCATACGGCACGGATACGTCTACGGGCGCGCTTTATCAAATAGGCAATACGGGCAGCAGTAACGGCTTTAAGATAAACGGCTCCATAAAAACGCTGCCCTCAAATATTCCGAGTTGGGTTCATATAACGGTTGAGGCGGATTATTCCGCGAAAACTCTTGACTATACCGTAACGAGCTTGGACGGAAATACCACATATTTCAGCGCCGAGGACATTGATTATTACGACACAAGCTGCAGTGAAATAACCGGCATTGAAATTATGAATTGGGCTGCATCAACCACGGCTTATATAGATAATATAGAGGTATATGTGCCTGAAACTCTCATAGCAACGCCGACACCCAGTCCGACACCATCGCCCAGTCCGACGCCGACGGTTGCGCCTACAGCCACACCGGAAGTAACGGTAACACCGGAGATAACGTCTACGCCGGAGGTAACAGTAATACCGGAAGAAACAGACGCGCCGGAGGAAACGACAATACCCGAGGAAACAACCGCACCCGAGGAAACAGACGCGCCGATAGAGGACAAGGTTGAATATGACAGAGAAAGCAATGCCGCGGTTATTACATCGAGCGGCAATATAACGGCGGCAACGGTGATTTTCGCCTCGTACAGCACGGACGGCAGACTGACCGGAATATACGTAGAGGAAAATCAGGAAATTAATATTGGCGAGAACACTATATATTCGGATAAGACCTTCAGCGATACTGATACGGTAAAGGTGTACGTTTGGGACACTCTGTTAAATATGAAACCGTTATTTTAAGTCCTGTTTATAGGACACCTTTAAGAGTATAATGTAATCATAAACAATAGGAGGAAATGATTATGATTATACTCGGCATAGTGATGGTAAGCGCGGGAGCGGCAATGCTCCTTGCAATTAAAATCAATTCCTGAAGGAATTTTTAAAGAACCGTTTCGATAAAATCGAAACGGTTTTTTTGTGAATAATCTGCGCATACTGTAAACGGAGGGCGGATTATGGAATTGAAAGAATTGTTGGATTTCGCGGCGGAGGTGGGGAAGTGCCTGCTTGAAAGCGGCGGCGAAACAAGCCGCGTCGAGGACACTCTTACAAGGATAATAAAGCATTTTTATAACGGTCACAGCGAGATATTTGTCGTGCTTACGGGATTTTTTGTAAATATAGAAATATATACCGTAACGGTGCGCGTGGGCAAGAGAACGATAAATCTTGAGAAGGTGTCAAAAATAAATATGATGTCGAGAGATATAGTGAGCGGTAAAATCGGGTTTGGCGAGGCGGTCGAGAGATTTGAGGGGATAAAGCAATCCAAAGGCTACCCCGTGTGGGTGAAAACGCTTTCCGCGGCGGTAAGCTGCGCCTTTTTCACTCTGCTCCAAAACGGCGGCTTGTCCGACAGCGCAAACTCGTTCCTTGTCGGCGCGGCGGTGTACGCGGTTATATGGCTTATGCGGCGGCACTCCGCGGCGGATTTTATCGTGACATTTTCCGGCGGCGTATTGATAGCGATGCTAACCGCGCTGATGTATACATTGGGTTTGGGCGGCAATATAAACATAATGATAGCCGGCTCTATAATGCCGTTTGTGCCGGGACTTGCCGTAACGAACGCGCTGAGGGATATTATAGCCGGCGATTATCTTTCCGGCGGCACGAGGATATTTGACGCCGTTGTCACGGCGGTGGCGCTCGCGGCGGGCGCGGGAGCGATGATGTATATGCTGGAGTATATTTCGGGAGGGCGGCTATGATATTTGAAATGATTGCGGCGTTTGCGGCGGCGCTTGCCTTTGCCGTTATTTTTGACGTGAGCCGCTCGGAGTTGATATTCTGCGGATTGGCGGGACTTGCGGCGGAGGGAATATATCAAACCGCCATGCTTATCGGCGACCGCTCGGGCGCGGTGCTTATATCCGCCGCCGCTGTCACGGCTGTTTCGAGAATATTTGCCAATTTGCGTAAAACACCCGTGACCGTTTATCTTATAGCCGGCATAATACCGCTTGTTCCGGGTGCGGGTATGTATCATACGGTGTTTAATATAATAGCCTCGGATTATGTTAAGGCAATGTCCGTGGGTATCGACACAATTAAAGCCGCCTCGGCTATTGCCATAGGCATTGTGCTTGTTTTCGCTCTGCCGAACAGACTGTTTTTTAAAAAAATAAAGAAATAGACAAAACCGATACACGGTTTTGTCTATTAATTTTCATATTTGCCGCTCTGCGGCGCAAATCACAACGCGGAAAAGAAGTGTCGTTTATTTTTCGTGTTGAATTATTTGTTCATTGCCTCTTCAACGGCAACTGCAACTGCAACGGTAGCGCCTACCATCGGGTTGTTGCCCATACCGATAAGTCCCATCATTTCAACGTGAGCCGGAACAGATGATGAACCCGCGAACTGCGCGTCGGAGTGCATTCTGCCCATTGTGTCCGTCATACCGTATGACGCGGGACCCGCCGCCATATTATCCGGGTGAAGAGTACGGCCTGTACCGCCGCCCGATGCGACTGAGAAGTATTTCTTACCCTGCTCGATACATTCCTTTTTGTATGTGCCGGCAACAGGGTGCTGGAATCTTGTCGGGTTGGTTGAGTTACCCGTGATTGACACGTCAACGCCCTCAAGGTGCATTATGGCAACGCCCTCGCGCACGTCGTCCGCGCCGTAGCAGCGAACCTTTGCTCTTTCGCCGTTTGAGTAAGCCGTTTCCTTAACAACCTTAACCTCTCCGGTATAGTAATCAAACTGAGTCTGAACATAAGTAAAGCCGTTAATTCTCGAAATAATCTGAGCGGCGTCCTTGCCAAGACCGTTAAGGATAACTCTCAAATCCTCTTTACGAGCCTTGTTGGCACTTCTTGCAAGACCTATAGCGCCCTCCGCCGCGGCGAATGATTCGTGACCCGCAAGGAACGCGAAACACTTTGTTTCATCTCTTAAAAGCATCGCGCCGAGATTACCGTGTCCGATGCCGACCTTTCTGTCATCGGCAACCGAGCCTGGAATACAGAATGACTGCAAGCCAAGACCGATTTTTTCGGCAGCCTCTGCCGCCGTCTTAACGCCGTCCTTGATTGCGATTGCGGCGCCTACGGTGTAAGCCCAGCAAGCGTTCTCAAAGCATATCGGCTGAATTTCCTTTGTGATGTTGTAGGCGTCAACGCCCGCGTCGTCACAGACCTTTTTTGCGTCTTCGATTGATGAGATGCCGTGCTTGTTAAGCTCAGCATTGATTTGATCTATTCTTCTTTCATAACTTTCAAATAAAGCCATTATGTGTTACCTCCCTTTCGATTATTCGTGTCTTGGGTCAAGCAGCTTTGCGGCGTCGTCAACTCTGCCGTATTGTCCGCTTGCTTTTGCCAAAGCCTCGTTCGCGTCCATACCCTTTGCAATCATTTCCATCATTTTGCCGAGGTGTACGAACTTATAACCGATGATTTCGTTGTTGTCGTCAACAGCGATTTTTGTTATGTAGCCCTCTGCAAGCTCAAGGTATCTCGGACCCTTTTCAAGAGTGGCGTATGTTGTGCCGACCTGAGATCTTAGACCCTTGCCGAGGTCCTCAAGACCCGCGCCTATCGGAAGACCGTCCTCCGAGAACGCTGTTTGTGTACGACCGTAAACAATCTGCAAAAACAGCTCTCTCATTGCCGTGTTGATAGCGTCACAGACAAGGTCTGTATTGAGCGCCTCAAGAATTGTTTTGCCGACAAGAATTTCAGACGCCATAGCCGCGCTGTGCGTCATACCCGAACAGCCGACTGTTTCAACAAGTGCCTCCTGAATAATGCCTTCCTTTACGTTTAGTGTAAGCTTACAGGTACCCTGCTGAGGAGCGCACCAGCCTATACCGTGTGTCAAACCGGAAATATCTTTAATTTCCTTTGCCTGCGTCCATTTACCCTCTTGAGGGATTGGAGCAGGACCGTGATACGCGCCTTTTGTCAAAGGACACATCTGTTCTACTTCGCTTGAATATTTCATACTATTACTCCTTTCGTCATCTGCGGCGAACCGCTCATTACCCTTATTATATCATATTAATATAAATGCCGCAATAAAAATTTATACAAAAATATCATTTGCTGTCATTTTCTTTTTTGACAATAAAAGCATATTATCTTGACACCCGCATATATTTGGTATATAATAATCTCAATAAAAGGGGAGCTTATTGCTGAGAGGAAGTCATACTTCGACCCATTGACCGCAAACGGATAATGCCACAGCGGGATATGTAAGGATTTTAACGCTCTCTTTTATCGGAGAGCATTTTTATTGATATATTTTAAGAAACGAGGGATACATAATGACGTACACAACACAAATGGACGCCGCGAAAAAGGGTATAATCACTTCGGAAATGGAGATTGTCGCCGCTAAGGAAAATATTGACGCCGAGGACCTTCGCGAAAAAATAGCAAGAGGCGCGGTAGTTATACCCGCCAATAAAAATCATACTGCGATAAGTCCCGAGGCGATCGGCGAGGGAATGAAAACGAAAATCAACGTGAACCTCGGTATTTCAAAGGACTGCACGGATTACAGCATCGAATGGGAAAAGGTAAAAATGGCTGTTGATATGAAAGCCGAGGCGATTATGGATTTAAGCTGCTACGGAAAAACGCACGAATTTCGCCAAAAGCTTATTGACGAGTGTCCCGCGATGATAGGCACTGTGCCTATGTATGACGCGGTGGGCTATCTCGATAAGGAGCTTGCCGATATTACGGCGGACGAGTTTCTTGAGGTTATAGAGGCTCACGCGAAGGAGGGCGTGGACTTTATGACAATTCACGCCGGCATCAACCGCAGAACGGCGGCGGTATTCAAGGAGTCGGGCGGACGTCTTACCAATATCGTGTCAAGAGGCGGCTCGCTTATTTTCGCTTGGATGGAAATGACGGGCAATGAAAATCCGTTTTATGAGTATTACGACAAGGTGCTTGACATACTTGCGAAGTACGACGTTACCATAAGCCTGGGCGACGCTTGCCGTCCCGGTTCGACGCACGATTCGACCGACGCGTCGCAGATTACGGAGCTTATCGAGCTTGGCATACTCACAAAGCGCGCATGGGAAAAGAATGTGCAGGTTATGATTGAGGGACCGGGTCATATGACCATAGATGAAATCGCGGCGAATATGAAATTGGAAAAGCGTCTTTGCCACAACGCGCCGTTCTATGTTTTGGGTCCGCTTGTTACGGATATAGCGCCCGGCTACGACCACATCACCTCCGCTATAGGCGGCGCTGTCGCAGCGGCAAACGGAGCGGATTTCCTGTGCTATGTAACTCCCGCCGAGCATTTAAGACTGCCTAATGCCGATGACGTTAAGGAGGGCATTGTGGCGGCTAAGATTGCCGCGCACGCCGGCGATATGGCTAAGGGAATACCCGGCGCGAGAGATATAGACGATAAGATGAGCGACGCAAGGCGCCGCGTATGCTGGGACGAGATGTTCCGCTACGCTATTGAGCCGGAAAAGCCGCAGAGATATTACAATGAGCTGCCGCCCGAGGAAAAGCATACGTGCAGTATGTGCGGCAAGATGTGCGCCGCGAGAACGATGAATAAAATCCTTGCCGGCGAAAAGGTTGACGTAAAATAAGAATAACCGAATTAAGCTGTTTCCGCCGAAAACATTGAATGACGGACAGATATTAAAAACCGCGCCAAAAAGCGCGGTTTTCATATGTTTTACGATTTTAAAATATATCCTTTTTCTTTCTTATATATCTTCTTATCAGAATAATCAGCGACGCGACTACGCACAAAAGCATAAACGCCGGAACGATAAATCTGTTCGGAGTTTCCTCCTCGGAGGATTTCATCTCTGTCCAGAGCGTCTGCATTTCAAGATTTGCCTCGTCGGACAGGTTACGGAAGGTTGTCGTTTTGGTTTCTATAAACTCATCGTCGGGATAGGATATGCCGTCGTTTTTAACATCGTCGTCAAGCATATCAAACGCCGCTTGATTGGGCGTGGAATACCCGATAAAATCCGTAACGGCGTATGCCACATCTCTTTCGCATAGGAAGTTTATATACATTTCCGCCGCCTCTGTGTTTTTGCAGCCCTTGGGAATACATACCGCGTCTATAAACAGGTTTGTGCCGCTTTCGGGAATGGCAAAGGCAAGGTCCTCAAATTCGTCCATAAGCGTCACGGCATCGCCCGCGTAATACGGCGCGATTATAGCCTCGCCGGCGCCCATTTTATCAAATATTTCGTCCATTACATACGCCTGGACAACCTTTTTCTGCTCCTTTAATTTTTCCGCCGCCTTTTGCAGCTCCTCGCTGTCCTCGGTGTTAAGCGAAAATCCGAGCAGATTTTCCGCTATGGCGAACGCGTCGCGCGGGTTGTCAAACATCAAAATACTTCCCGAGTAATCCTCATTCCACAGAATATCCCAGCCGATTTCCTCCTCGTCAACCACGGTTTTATCGTAAATAATTCCGACCGTTCCCCATGTATAGGGGACGGAATATTTTGACCCGGGGTCATACTCACTGTCTTGGAATTTTTCCATTATATTGCTGAAATTGGGTATATTGCTCATATCGAGCGGCTCAAGCATATCCTCCTTTATCATTCGCGAAATCATATAATCGGACGGAATGATAATATCATAGGTGGAGCCGCCGCCCTTGAGCTTTGCGTAAAGCTCCTCGTTGCTGGCATAGGTGCTGTAGTTTACCTTTATGCCGGTCAGCTTGGTAAATTCCTCGTTAAGGTTAAGCACACCCTCGTCGCTGCCGTCCGGAATGTATTCGCCCCAGTTATACACGTTTATCGACAAACCGCTGTCCTTAAACCGCGTATAATACTCCTCGTCCTTCACGCTGACGGTTTGTATTTCAGTCTCCTCGGTTTCCTCGATTTCGTCCTCGTATTCCTCTATATGCGAACAGCCGCACATAAGCGCTACGGAAAGCGCCGTGAGGGCAATAAGAAATTTTTTCATTATTTAACCTCCTTTTTCAGCGCGCTTTTGCGTTCTATTATGTTTTTCACGACAAGCACTATTACCACAACCACGAAAATAATTGTGGAAAGCGCATTTATTTCCGGACTTATTTTTCGCCTTGTCATCGAATAAATCGTTATGGGCAATGTCTGCGATGTGGCGCCGCTTGTGAAGTAGCTTATTACGAAGTCGTCAAGGGAAAACGTGAACGACATCAAAAATCCCGACACCACTCCGGGCATAATTTCGGGCAGAACCACCTTGAAGAACGCCGATACCGGACTACAGCCCAAATCCTGAGCCGCCTCGTAAATATGCGGATTCATCTGTCTGAACTTCGGCATAATATTAAGAATGACATACGGAACGTCAAAGGTGATATGCGCGATTATCAGTGTTACAAATCCGAATTCAAAATTCATTCTCGCCGCGAAGAATACAAACAGCAGCATAAGCGAAACGCCCGTTACAATTTCGGGATTAACTATGGGAATGTTCGTACCCTGCATCACGAGGGTTTTCGGCAGCTTTTTCATATTGTTTATGCCTATCGCCGCCGCCGTGCCGAGTATTGTGGCAGCGACGGACGCCGCAACGGCAACGATAATTGTATTCAAAAGCGATTTCAGAATCAGCTCGTTATGAAACAGCTTTATGTACCAGTCAAATGTAAATCCCGAAAATACACTTCGGCTTTTGGTCACGTTGAATGAGAACACTATAAGCACGAAAATCGGTATATACAGGAAAAGCAATACAAGAGCCATATAGGCTTTTGATAATTTTTTCAATTAAATCCCACGTCCTTTCTTTTTTTACATAAGAACTCTGTCGTCGTCCTCGTCGAATTGATTAAGTATAGTCATAATCAGCAGTATAATCACCATAAGCACAAGCGAAATTGCCGCGCCTAAGTTGGGATTATAGGAGTTGCCCAAAAACTGCATTTCTATAAGGTCGCCTATGAGCAAATTTGAGCCGCCTCCGAGCATTCTTGAAATGATAAAGGTACTTATCGCCGGAACAAATACCATTGTAATTCCGGACATTATACCCGGCATACTCAAAGGAACAATGACCTTGAACAGAGTTTTTCTGCTGTTGCAGCCCAAATCCTGAGCCGCCTCGATAACGCTTATGTCAATCTTTTCCATAACGGTGTAAAGCGGAAGTATCATATACGGAAGATAATTATAAACCATTCCCAAAACAACCGCTCCCTGCGTGTTAAGCATCTTAAAGGGTCCCAGACCGAACAGTGAGAAAAAACTGTTTATAAGACCGTTATTTCCCAAAAGCGTCATCCAAGCGTAGGTTCTTAAAAGAAAGTTCATCCACATCGGCAGCATAACTATCATAAGCATAGCGCTTTGATAGCTTTTATCGCTGCGCGCGAGTATCAGCGCGAGCGGATACGCTATGATGAGGCAAATTACCGTGGCAATCGCCGCCAGCCAAATCGAGCGTATAAATATGTTTGTGTATTGCGATACCGCCGCGAGATTGTCAAGCGTAAAAGCGCCGTCGGTAGTTGTGAAGGCGAAGTACGCCACCATTATAAGCGGCACAATTATAAATACTGCCATCCATAAAAGATATGGGGCGGAAATCAATTTTTTCATATTCTCGCCCTCCTACATCTTATTCATAATATGTATATCGTAAGGGTCAAAGGTTATTCCCACGGTGCTGCCTACGTCCGCCGCCTTTGTGGAGTGCACAAGCCAGTCGTGGTCATATGCCTCTACAAGCATTTCATAATGCACACCCTTAAAAATAACCGACTGCACCACGCCGGAAATGTGCGCGTTATCCGGCGGTACAAGCTTTATGTCCTCGGGACGTATAACGACATCGACGCTTTTGTTTTCGCCGAATCCCTTGTCCACACATTCAAATTGGTGACCGCTTATTTCCACAAGCAAATCCCTTACCATCATACCGTTTAGGATATTGCTTTCGCCTATAAAGTCGGCGATGAACGCGTTTTTCGGCTCGTTGTAAATATCGACCGGCGAGCCTATCTGCTGAATATCGCCGTTATTCATTACGACCACCGTATCGCTCATAGTGAGCGCCTCCTCCTGGTCGTGAGTTACATATATAAACGTAATTTCAAGACGCTGCTGTATGCGTTTAAGCTCCGTCTGCATTTCCTTTCTCAGCTTGAGGTCAAGCGCGCCGAGAGGCTCGTCCAAAAGAAGTACCTTCGGCTCGTTCACAAGAGCCCTCGCTATTGCCACTCTTTGCTGCTGTCCACCCGAAAGACGGTCAATGGAGCGCTTTTCATATCCGCGTAGGTTTACAAGCTCAAGCATTTCTCCGACTCTTTTTTGTATTTCCTTGTCGGAAAATTTCTTCACCTTAAGTCCGAACGCGATGTTGTCGAACACGTTCAGATGCGGAAACAGCGCGTATCTTTGGAATACCGTGTTTACATTACGTTTAAAGGGAGGTATATTATTAATCTCCTTACCCTCAAATTTTACGCTGCCGCTGTCCGGCTTTAAAAAGCCGCCTATAATACGCAGCGTGGTTGTTTTGCCGCAGCCCGAGGGCCCCAGCAATGTCACAAACTCTTTGTCCTTAATATCAAGATTGATATTGTTTAAAATTTGCTCGCCGTCAAATGAAACGGCGATGTTTTCAAGACTAATAATATTTTTGTTCAACTCTCTACCTCCCGGTTAATTTTTTGTTCTTTAATCCGCTAAAGCGGTAAGGAAATTATAACATATAATATTCGGATATTGCAACATAAAAAACAGTGATTTTACAACTAAATCAAGATGTCGCGCGGCGCATTTTTTTTCTTATTTAAAAAAATAAGTTAATTTGTATTGACAAACTCTCTCAAATATAATATAATAACATAGCTGCTGAGGGTTGTATTGAAATGTTTCGGTAATATGTTTAATACACACCTGTAACGCTGACGCTGACGTAGCTCAGTAGGCAGAGCACTTCATTGGTAATGAAGAGGTCGGCGGTTCGACTCCGCTCGTTAGCTCCACGAAAAACCTTAGAAATTATGCGGTTTCTGAGGTTTTTCTTTTTTTGCTCTGCCAACTGAACATTACCATAATATGGTAAAATCTAATGAAAATCCAACGTCTAACATTCCAAATTATGAAAAATGCTTTTCAAGTGTTAAAATCCCATTCAATGTATCGCCGATTTTACGCTTATGCTCTATAGTCGTATGAGCGTATATATCCATAGTAATAACTATGACATAACTTATAAAATAGAAAACAGTGAAGAATAACAGCCCCTTATGCCGTCAAGGGTTTATATGCAGGGTAAACCCTTTTCGGGCGGCTTTATAAAAAACTCTTGAAATTGTTATATATACGTGATATAATCGGCTTATAGGCTATATATATTACTTAAAGAATTGAAAGGGTGATAAATATGTCAAATAGAGATGTTATAATTGATTTAACCAAAGATATACCCGATTCGGAGCTGTCACCTGTAGTAGCAGTATTGAAGTCATTGTACAAGTATATCAATAACAACAATTATGTCGAGGACGAAAACCCCGATACTATTGACATTGAAATGATAACAGCGGCAAAAACCGAAAATGACGGAACAACGGTTTCTCTTGACGAAATGCTCAAAAAGGACGGATTGACTTATGCAGACTTACAAAATTGAATTTGAAAAAGCTGCTCAAAAATTCCTTGAAAAGCAAGATAAAAAACAGCGTTTGAGATTATATAAGGCTATATATCAATTACCAAACGGAACGGATATAAAACGTCTTACAGGCTTGAATATATACCGTTTGCGTGTAGGCAATTATCGAATACTGTATACGATAGATGAGGTAATAAGGCTTATAGACATAGTAAATATTGATAATAGAGGGCAAATTTATAAAGCTCTGTAACAAACAAGGGTATCATAACAGATACCCTTTAAATTCAAGCATACAGTGTCAAAACTTTTAAGAAATGACACCAAAATCGGCGCATAGGTTTTAAGCCGTTTACGGCGGTGTCAAAACTTAGCGTCATAAATATAATTCAAAAAGGCGGTTTAAATATGATTTACGGATATTACAGGGTATCTACAAAGGGACAGCTTGATGGCAACAGCATTGAGGAGCAAACAAGCTCAATTAAAAGCAGATACGCCGATGCGCAAATAATAACGGAAAGCTATTCGGGAGCAAAGGAACGTCCTATATTTAATGACCTGCTTAAACAGGCGTCCACCGGCGCTTACAACAAATTGCACTCCGTCTTGGGAAACCACCCTTGCCGGAGTGTTTTTTTGTGAGCGAAATCGGCAGGTAAGCGGATGCTTTCGCGTCAATATATCGGCTTTGCGCGGGTTGTGTAGGTTATATAATAAGAAGAAATTCAAATTTTCGGACAGGTATATAAGAAAAAACAAATACATTTTTTAAAATATTTCTCAAAAAAATATTTTGAAAAAACCGCTTAGGTATGCGGTTCGTAGCAATTTCTTCACAACTTTTTAAAACTTTGTAACAAAAACGTAATATTTATCGTTAAATTCAACATAAAACGAACAATATCTTGAAATTTTTTGAAAAAACCGTCAAGATGTTGTGGACGCCCAAAAAATTATGTAAACGAAAAATGGAAAGAGTTGTAAAAAAATCGCGGATTTTTCGTAATATTTCAGCGAAATTACGGCAATATTTCAGTAATTTTACCGTAAGATTTCAAAAACAATACAAAATTTTTAAGAAATTTAACATTTTTAAAGTTCAAAGTCTTGACAGGGCTATTTTTTAGTGTTACAATACAGTCAACGTCGAAAAACAACCTGATGACGTATGTTAATTGATTACGGATAAAAAACATTGGAAAACTCATAGGAAATGTCTTTAAAGTGAAAAGGAGAGATTATATCTTGAATAAAATAGCAAAGAAGATTATCTTATCTGTTGTATCATTGTCAGCGGTGTTCGGTACTTCAGCCTTGGCGGCTGATTTAAGCGGCTGGGCTGTATCCGATTACCAACAGGCTAATGAGGCCGGACTTGTTTCGTACTCGGTGGTTTCAAACAACCTGAAGGATGATATTACTCGTGAAGAGTTCTGTGAGCTTGTAGTAAATCTTTATGAAAAGCTCACCGGTGAGGATATGATAGAGCCGGAGGTATCGCCGTTCTATGATACTAACAGTATGGCTGTCGCGCAGGCATACTGCTACGGAATGGTTTCCGGTACGGGCGACGGTATGTTTACTCCGGATAGGCTCGTAACGCGCGAAGAAATGGCTAAGATGCTTGTCAGCACTCTTACAGCCAGCGAGGTTGATTTCAACCTTTCGGACGGATATGACGGAGCGGATGTGATAGACGCGTTCGGAGATGCCGACCAGATAAGCTCGTGGGCAAAATCAGCGGTTATAACAATGCTTAATTATTCTATTATAAGCGGAGTTGATGAATACAGTCTTGAGCCTCTTGCGTCAACAACAAGAGAACAGGCGATTTCAAGCGTAAACCGTTCATACAATACTTTCAGCGACAGCGATTTTTCGCTTGACCTGCCGGAGATAACACTGCCGGAGGACGGCGCTGAGATAGAGGAAGGCAATTTTACTGTTTCATGGACGCCGATAAGCGGCGCTGTGGCATATCACGTTATAATAAAGGATTCGGACGCTAATTCGGTTCTTTTGGCGGACGTGTATGATGACAGCAACATAGAAATCGCGGAGGGTTCTCTGACAGCGGACAGAGATTATTCCATTACAATCGGCGCGGTGCTTGCTGAGGGCTCGGAGGTTTACAGCCTGCCGGTGGACTTCAGATACAAGTCAAAGGCTCCGATGGCGAACAGCGAATATCTCGCGTTAAATCCGTTAGCGCAGAGCATTTTGGATACGGCGGACGATTATCTGGGAGTGCCGTATGTATGGGGAGGTACAACTCCCGCCGGATTTGATTGTTCGGGATTTGTGCAGTATGTATGCGCGTTAAACGGCATATCGATTCCGCGTGTGGCGGACGACCAGCTCCACGGACCGGGTACATACATTACAAGAAGTCAGCTTGAGCCGGGCGACCTTGTATTCTTCGGCAGCGGCGACTACGCATCTCACGTAGGTATATATGTCGGCGACGGAATGATGATTCATTCTCCGTCAACCGGTAAGGTGATTCAGTATACTTCTATTGACTCATCATATTATTCGTCAAGATTTATCGGCGGTAAAAGGGTAATTGATTAATATAGCTAAATAATGTATAGGTAACGGACAGACCGCTGCGGCGGTCTGTTTTTGTATGAAAATTTAAAAAAGATTAAAAAAACACTTTACTAATTTAGTTTGATACAGTATAATAATGGTATATTAAAAAAGAAAAGGAGAATGGAATTATGAATCTGAAAAAATTAGCTATTGTCGCACTCGCGGGAGCTTTGAGCCTGTCAATGTTCGCGGGCTGCGGCTCGGAAACCGAGGAGAATACGGAAAGCGCGGAGGATACATCGCTTGCCGATGTTCAGGAAAAGGGATACTTTACCATCGGTCTTGACGCGGATTTCGCGCCTATGGGATTTACTCAGGACGACGGTACCATAGTAGGCTTTGATATTGACCTTGCAAACGCCGTTGCCGAGAAAATGGGCGTAAGCGTTGAGGTTAAGCCCATAGACTGGGATTCAAAGAGTATGGAGCTTTCAACGGGAAAAATCGACGTTATTTGGAACGGCTTTTCAATCACGGACGAAAGACGCCAGGAGGTATTGTTCTCGAACCCGTATCTTTCAACAAAGCAGTCGATTATTGTAAAGGCGGGCTCCGACATAACCACAAAAGCCGACCTTGCGGGTAAGAAAATCGCGCTCCAGGACGGATCCACATCAGAGGACGCTCTAAAGGCGGACACAGCTACATATGAAACAATCGGCGATGAAAACATTTCGCGTTTCAAGGAGAACTCACAGGTTCTTATGGAGGTCAACACCGGCAGAGCGGACGCGGCTGTAATAGACGAGGTATTTGTAAGATATTATCTTCAGAAAGAAAATATGCTTGACCAGTACACGGTGCTTGAGGAGGGCTTTGACGAAGAGGATTACGGCGTCGGAGGCAGACTCGGCGATTACTCGCTTATGGAGGCTATAAACAAGGCTCTTGACGAGTGTAAAGAGGACGGAACCACGTCTGAAATTTCAATTAAGTGGTTCGGCGAGGATCTTGTAAAGTAATAGTGTGAAAAATCGGCAAGCCGCTGAAATGGAGATAATTTCGGCGGTTTGCGCATTTTATGGAGAAACATATGCAAAAAACTGTTGAATATATAATTCAAATATTTCCGCAGCTGCTTGAGGGATTGAAAATAACCTTAAAGCTTTTCACCGCGACGCTTGTGCTGTCTCTTCCGATAGGTCTGCTTGTATCTCTTCTTAAGGAGGCGGTATCGGACAAGCCGACGGATAATTTTGTGATAAGGCGGTTTGTAAAATTCCCGATAAGGCTTATTATAAACGCGTATCTTTGGGTATTCCGAGGAACGCCGCTTATGCTGCAGCTGTTTTTCTTTTATTTCGGACTTACATATGTGGTTCTGCCAAACGGCGCGTCCATAACCCTCTCGATGTTTACCGCGGCGGTTCTTTCGTTTGTGCTTAATTACGCGGCGTACTTCGCCGAAATATTCCGAGGCGGAATTATCGGCGTAAACAAGGGTCAGTACGAGGCGTCCAAGGCGCTCGGACTCACGGGTATACAGACGATGCGCTATGTAATTGTGCCGCAGATGATAAGAACGGTTATTCCGCCCATAGCAAATGAAACGATTGTCCTTGTAAAGGATACGGCGCTTGCCTCGTCGATAGCGCTCATTGATTTGCTCAAAACGGCTCAGAGAGCCGTAAACCGCGATATGAGCGTAATTCCTTTTATGGTTGTGGCGGTAATATATCTTATAATAACGCTTGTGCTTACCTTTGTGTTTAATAAGATTGAAAAGCGTCTGTCCATATCGAGCGGGGAATAAAACAGATAAAACGGAGAACGCCTTGCGCGCGGTTTGGCAGGTTTACGTTTTTTTAAACATTTTTATCGGCTTTTTGTATTTATTTTTTGTGCAAAACACGGTAAAATACAATTAATATGATATATTAGCTTTAAAAGCGTTGAAAGGGAGAGAGTAATTATGAAAAAGAAACTAATTTCAATTATAGCAGCCGGAATACTCGGCGTGCAGGCTTTTGCGGTTCCGATGATGGTAAGCGCGGAAGAAAGCGTACAGTATGTAAACAATTCGGACTTTAACGATGTTTCCATCGGCGGAGCAAACGGAACGGGTTATCACGGCTTGGGAATTATTATCGACGGCAGCCCGTGGCTTTCAAAGGGCAGCGCGAGCGTGCATTATCAGACCTTCTGCTATGACGAGGAAAGAGGAGTAAATTATTGTAACTTCTGGACAAACAGCGATAAGACCGGCAGCGGCGACGGCGCGGGTTCAATGTATTTCTACAACAGAAACCTTACAAACGAATACCAGATGGGTCCTTACGGCTTGGTTGAGTTTGACGTAAGAATGAAATCCGATTCACAGAATTTCAACTTTATGATGGGTTGGTTTGAGGACCCGACAAGCAGCGGCTTTAACTCGTCAACGGACGTTGCTTTGAACGTAGTGTTCAGCCTTGACGGCATAACCGCAAACAACGGCGTAAGAACCGAAAATGTAGCTACAATTTCAGCGGATAAGTGGTACAAGGTAAGAGTTACTCTTGACAACAACCTTGAGGAGTATAATGTGGTTATCACCGATATTGACACCGGCAAGACGGTTGGTTCGCTTACAGAGGCGGCTTATCAGTCATCTATCCCGTCGGGACTTTTCGGTATCAAGACAACCTGCTGGGGTTATATAAGAGGCAATACGTATAACTATGATATGACAAATGTTACGATAGCTAAGTCAGATACAAAGTATTCGGCTCAATAATTAACGTAAATCAATAAAAATTACCGCGCTTGCGGTAATTTTTTTTGAGAAAAAATACAATATGTTGTGTTTGAGTTACAAATGGTGTATAATATAATGTATAAGGCTTTAATTATTAAAAAATAGCAAAATTTTTTACTTGAAATTGTGAACAAAAACGTATATAATATAATATATAGTGCATGTGAGTGTCTATGGAGGAGAGATTGCTATGTATAAATCAAATTGCGTACATAGCCCGGACTGTGAAAACAATCAGAAAAAGTTTGCCGAAATGGTTATTTCTGAGGCGGAAAGAGTAAGGCCGATTATCAAGGAGCAATTCCTGCGCGAATATATCCTGGGTTCCGGCGATACAGATGAGATATTCAATATATATTGCAAGACGTTTGACGTGGACGCTATGCTGGAAACACGTATGATTATACTTAGGTTTTTCGAGGATTGTGATTTGGAAAATTTATTTTTTCTGAAGAACACGGCGGAGCAGTACATAGGAATTGAAAATATATTACTTAGCACCACGATAAACGATCATTTGTTTATAATTACGGAGATACTTGACAAAGCGGACATCGCAGACATATTGGACAAGGTCTGCAAAACCGTGAAAAAGTGTTACGGATATAAAATAGTGACGGCATACAGCAAGGTATCATATCTTTCGGAGGCGCCCGCCTCATACGAACGTCTTAAAAAATGTATCGGTTATTCGTTTTACTCTGACAGTGACGAGGCTTTATATGAAAATGATATAAAAATCAGCGGCGATGTGAAAATACGCACCGAATACGGAGCTGTTGAACACGCGGTTCGCAGCGGCGACACGGATAAGCTGAAAATGCTTTTGAGCGGCTTTTTTAAGACGCTCGTTAAAGAGATGCCCACGCCCGCCATCGCCAAAACCTATTGCCTGGAGCTTTATGTCTGTATAATCCGCTGCTGTAGTGTTGAAAAGATTGACAGATATATGAAGGGAATTGTATCCGTCCAGGAGGCGAGCAGCCTGCCGCAGACAGCGGAATTTATTTCCAAAAAGGGCTTGGAAATCACACAGGCTAACGCGCCCGAAACAACCAAGATTTACAGCACTCTTATCAGAGACACGGTTGACATTATAGACAAAAATATCGAGAATGAAAACCTTTCTCTCCGTTGGCTTGCGGGAACGATTTTATATACAAACGTAGATTATCTCGGAAAGCTGTTCAAAAAAGAAACCGGCAAGAATTTTTCTCACTACGTAACGGAAAAGCGTATGGAAATGGCTAAGGACCTTATTCTTGAGGGCAAGAAGGACAGGATTTACGAGGTTGCCGAAAAAGTCGGCTACGGTTCAAATTCTCAATACTTCAGCCAGGTATTCAAGAAATACACCGGCGTTTCTCCTTTGGAATATAAGGAGCTTGCCAGACTCTCAAGAGAAAAGAACAATAATAAATCGTAAATTTAGACAAAGATAACGGATTTTTCACTATTTTTATAGTACATAATATTGTATAATTAATATTACACTCAAAAACATTATTGTTAATAAAATCGGACAAAGTTCGGTTATATTATATTTTTAAAAACTTTATGGAGGTATTCACATGGGTAACAAGATGAAAAAACTAATCTGTGCACTTTTGGCATCAGCTATGTTGGTAACATCTGCCGGCGTAATTGCGTTTGCGGACGATGAAACCACTACTGATACTGACGCGGAAGTAACGGAAACAGTTGACGCGACGGAAGAAACCGACGCGACGGAAGAAACCGATGAAACGGAAGACACCGACACAACCGACACCGATACAACCGATACAGAGGACACAGACACTGCAGAGGACACAACAACTACAACAACCACAAGCAGCGCATATGATGATGACGAATATTATCAGAAGGCACTTTCATTGTGCAGCACGCTTGGAATTATTACGGGTTATGAAGACGGCAGCGTAAGACCGGATTCAAACGTAACAAGAGCAGAGATGGCGTCAATCGTTTTGAGAATGTTGGACGTACAGTCAATGTCTACATACCAGAACGGCTTTACTGACGTTGATTCTTCACACTGGGCTGCGAACCAGATTCAAACAGCTATGGAGGGCAGCATAATCAGCGGTATGGGCGACGGAACATTCCAGCCGGACGGCAATGTTACATACGCTCAGATAATGGTAATGCTTGTAAACGCTCTTAACTACACTCAGGACGCCGAGTATAACGGCGGCTGGCAGAGCGGCTACACAAAAATAGCGGCAGAGCTTAATCTTACAAAGAACACAAGCGGAGATTATGACACCGCGTCAGACAGAGGCACTGTAATCAAAATGGTTTACAATGCGCTCCTTGCAGACTACAAGGAAATAACATCAACAGATGACTACGGCAATGTTGTATACACATCAAAGCAGACTCTTTCGGAGGCTAAATTTGATTTGATTGAGGCTAAGGGTATTCTTACAGCCACATCAAAGACAACAGTTACCGGAACAGAGATGCAGGACGGCGAAATCCAGATTATGGATTCGGACAACAATTTTATAACATATGACTGCACTCTTACCGATTTGGAGGACTATCTTGCTCAGTCTGTTACATACTACTATCAGGAAAACAGCGGTCTTACACCGGAGGTTTTGGCAGTAGTTTACGATTCCTCAAAAACAGAGGTAGTAGACGTTGATGCCGACGCAATCGAAAGCGTTGAGGACGGCTTGGTTAAGGTAGAAAAGGTAAGCAAGAAAAAGGATTGTTCGGAGGCAACAATTATATACAACGGCAAGATTGCTACATCTGCCGAAATAGAAGAGTACGGCGGTCTTGACGCTATTCTTCTTCCGGACGATTACGGTTCATTGAAACTTGTTGACAGCGATAAAGACGGCGATTATGACTATGTATTTGTAAACAATTATGAGCTTATGATTGTTACAACAGCAAGCTCGGATAAGCTTACAGGTAAGATGTCAGACGCTACATCAGATGATATAGGCGCTACAAAGGCGGTAACTATTTCCGTTGATGAAGATGACGCTGTTATAACGGTAACAAGGAACGGCGCGGAAGTTAAGCTTAGAAATCTTAAGAAGAACGACGTTGCCATAATCAAGAGAAGTCTTGACGATTCCGTTATCGATATAGTAGTAACGGACGAAAGCGTAACAGGTACGGCATCGGCTATCACAAAGAAACTTGACGCAAGCCATGTTACAATAGCGGGTGAAAAGTATGATGTGGCAAATATTGCCGTTGACGATTTGAAGTCGTCCACTCAGTCCACTTTCTATCTTGATATGTTCGGACGTATTTGCTATATCGAAACATTGACGGCTACAGGCAAACTTCAGTCGGGCGAAAGCTACGGTTGGGTTATGAATGCATATCTGTCGGAATCCGGCGATGACTATTATATTCAGCTTATGACATCTGACGGCGAGCAGGAATTAAAGCTTTCAACAAAGCTTGAATACTGGGCACCGACAGCTACAGAGCCGGTTACATTAAGCGACAGCGAGGTTGAAGATACAATAAGTGCCTTGGTTAGCGGCGATAACTTCATCAAAGTAGATGATAAGTCTTCGGGAACACCGATCAGATTGGTAAAATATAAGGCAAGCTCTTCATCAAATACAGTTAATAAACTTTACTGTGCAATTTCAACCACAACTGCGGCAAGCTCAAGCAAAGCCGATGACGCGGTAGTAATTAATACAACCAACCTAAACGGCACACCGTCTGTAAGCAGCTCGGTTGCAGGCTACAACATTTCGGACGGTATAATCGAATTTAAGGTTCCGTCATCAACCTCCGATATGAAGGATTCGTCTAACTATTCAATAGGCGAGGCTACATCTTCGGTATACGTAGTAAGAGAAAACGGCGCATCGGTAGACTATGTTATAGGTGAATTCACAAATACAATTTACGCTAACATTGTTATCCAGTTTACAGCAAGCACTACTGCTATAGCGGAATTCTCCGATATGGACAGCGCGGGCAACGGTCCTTCCGTAATGCTTGTTGACGAGGTTGAAATGGGCGTTGACGATGATGACGAGATTGTATATACCATCAACGGTTACCGCGGCGGAGCGTCTGTATCCGTAACAACAAATAAGAATACAAACTTCGGTTATGCAAAGACCTCATCTATTTGGGGCGGCACATCTAACAGATACTTCCAGGCAGACGAAAAGTGGAATGCTAAGTCTGACGATTATCTGACCGATTACCTTGATAAGGGTGATATTCTTATCTACACAACAGACGGTAAGCTCCTTCTCACATACTCAAGAGCGAGTGACGCTGAATTTGATGAGGACGGCGAGTTTGTAGAATCGTCAATTCCGATTATCGGTGTAAACAATGCGACAAACTCATCATCTCGTGTACACTATCTGTTTGACCAAATTACAGACTTTGACTTAGATGATGTTGCTTGGGTAAATCTTGACGGCTACGGAAATGTTACATTTGACCCGTCAGCGGCGATTGACCTTGTAACAATCAATTCAAAAGGTAAGGTTACTCTTGAAGAAGAGGCTATCACAATTTCAGACCTTGAAGTCGGAGATTATATGTTTGTCAACATTATAGACAAGGGTTCTTCAATCCAGGCAATGATTGTTTACAGATTTGAGAACTAATAACATAAGTTTTTAAAAACGGCGGACGCGAAAGCGTCCGTTGTTTTTTTCGTTTAAAAATATTTTCTTAAAAATTATAATTTTTTTCAAAAAGGTATGGTATTTTAATCGTAAATACGATATAATTATAAGATAAAATGACTATTTATGTGTGAATTTACATATGAGGTCAAATTAAACAGAAAAAAGTTTAGGAGGGTGACTTAACTATGGAAGAAATTCTTAATATTTTGGATAAGGAAAAGGGCAGCGTATCGCGAGCCAAAATTGCCCAGATGCTTGGTATGGAGGAAAAGGAAGTCGCCGATAAGATAAAGAAAATGGAAAAGGAAAACATAATTGTCGGATACAATACCGTGGTAAACTGGGATAAAACCGACAAGGAGGTTGTCACGGCGCTGATTGAGCTGCGTATAACTCCGCAAAGAGGCGAGGGCTTTGACAAGGTTGCGGAAAGAATTTATAAATATCCGCAGGTAAAATCGCTCTATCTTATGTCCGGCGCGTATGACCTTGCCGTCACGATAGAGGGCAAAAGTATGAAAGAGGTTGCGCTTTTCGTCGCGCAAAAGCTTGCGCCGATGGATTCTATAATTTCTACGGCAACTCATTTTGTGCTTAAAAAATACAAGGAGGAAGGAATTGTATTCGAGGACGATGAAAAGGATACAAGACAGGTTATCACATTATGATGGATTACGATAAAATTGTTTCGCCCGTTGTGTCGGCGCTGCCGCCGTCGGGCATAAGAAAGTTTTTTGATATAGTCGCGGAGATGGAGGACGCAATTTCATTGGGCGTCGGCGAGCCGGACTTCACAACGCCCTGGGCAATCCGCGAGGCGGGCATATATTCGCTGGAAAAAGGTCAGACCCATTATACCGCCAATGCCGGACTTATGGAGCTGCGCGAGGAGATATGCAATTACAATGAAAGAAAATACGGCGTTACATACAATCCGAAATCGGAGGTGTTGGTAACGGTCGGCGGCAGCGAGGCTATTGACCTTTTAATTCGGTCAATCATCAGCGCCGGCGACGAGGTTTTAATTCCCGAGCCGTGCTTTGTATGCTATAAGCCCTGCACGATAATGGCGGGCGGTGTGGCTGTGCCGATTGAAACCAAAGAGGAGGACGAGTTCAGACTTCTTCCGGAGCAGCTCAAGGCAAAGATTACAGATAAAACAAAGCTGCTTATCCTGCCATATCCGAATAATCCCACCGGCGGTGTTATGTCAAAGGCGGATATGGAGGCAATCGCGGAGGTTCTGCGCGGCACGGATATAATGGTGCTGTCGGACGAGATTTACGGCGAGCTGCGCTACGGCGATGAAAAGCATATTCCGTTTTCGGCTTTCGAGGGTATGAGGGAGCGCACAATAGTGGTAAACGGATTTTCCAAAACCTTCGCAATGACGGGTTGGCGATTGGGCTACGCGCTCGGTCCGGAAAAAATAATCAAGCTGATGACAAAGGTGCATCAGTACGGAATAATGTCCGCGCCCACAACAGCTCAGTTTGCGGCGATAGAGGCGCTTAAGAGCTGCGATAACGACGTTGAGGAAATGCGCCGCGAGTATAATTACCGCCGCCGTTATATAGTTGACGGGTTCAGAGCGATGGGACTGAGCTGCTTTGAGCCGCTCGGCGCGTTTTATGTGTTCCCGTGCATAAAATCCACGGGTATGACGAGCGAGGAATTTTGTCAAAACCTTTTGCAGGAGGAAAAGGTCGCGGTTGTTCCCGGCAACGCCTTCGGCGAAAGCGGCGAGGGGTTTATACGCTGCTCCTATGCGTATTCGATAGAGAATATTCAGGAGGCGCTAAAGAGAATAGAGAGATTTGTAAAGAAACACAGTAAATAATTAGGAGGAAATATGGATACAAAGTATATATTCGTAACAGGCGGAGTTGTTTCGGGACTTGGCAAGGGCATAACAGCCGCGTCGCTCGGCAGACTTTTAAAGGCAAGAGGATATAAGGTAACGATGCAGAAATTCGACCCTTATATCAATATGGACCCGGGCACGATGAGCCCTTATCAGCACGGCGAGGTTTTCGTAACCGATGACGGCGCGGAAACCGACCTTGATTTGGGACATTACGAGAGATTTATAGATGAGAATTTGAGCGTCAACTCAAATGTGACAACCGGTAAAATTTATTGGAACGTCATTTCAAAGGAACGCCGCGGCGATTATGAGGGAAGAACCGTTCAGGTTATCCCGCATATCACAAACGAGATAAAATCGAGGGTTTACCGCGTCGCGAAAACTCAGAGCACGGATATTGTCATAACCGAAATCGGCGGCACCGTCGGCGATATTGAGTCAACGCCGTTCCTTGAGGCGATAAGACAGGTTATCACGGGGGTGGGCAAGGAAAATTGTATGTATATACATCTTACCCTTGTGCCGTATCTTTCAACCTCCGGCGAGCAGAAAACAAAGCCGACTCAGCACAGCGTTAAGGAGCTTTTGAGCCTCGGTATTCAGCCGGACGTGCTTGTTTTGAGAACGGAAAAGCCGCTTGAGGAGGGACTTGCCGATAAAATCGCGCTTTTCTGCAACGTGTCGCCCGACTGCGTTATAGAAAATCTTGACCTTGACACGCTTTACGAGGTTCCGCTCGCGCTTGAAGAGGAGGGACTTGCAAAGGTTGTCTGCAAGCGTCTTGGTCTTGAGGACAGAACGCCAGACCTCGAAAGCTGGACAAATATGGTTAATGTTGTAAAGGACCTTATGAACGGCGGCAAGGACGAGGTTACAATTTCTCTTGTCGGCAAATATGTGTCACTTCACGACGCGTATATCAGTATTGTGGAATCGCTTAAGCACGGCGGAATACAGAATTATTCCAATGTCAATATAAACTGGGTGGACAGCGAGGAGGTTACTCCGAAGAATGTCGATAAGATACTTAAAGGTTCGGACGGTATACTTGTTCCGGGCGGCTTTGGCGACAGAGGCATCGAGGGTAAAATTATAGCCGCTCAGTACGCGAGAGAAAATAAAATTCCGTATTTGGGAATTTGCCTGGGTATGCAGATTGCCGTTATAGAGTACGCGAGAAATGTGTTGGGATATAAGGACGCTCATTCATCGGAGCTTAATCCGGAAACAACCCATCCGGTTATCGACCTTATGCCCGAGCAGCGCGACATCGAGGATTTGGGCGGCACAATGCGTCTTGGCTTGTATCCGTGCAAGATAACTCCCGGAACGCTCGCGCAAAAGGTTTACGGCAGTGATTTGATTTATGAAAGACACCGCCACAGATATGAATTTAATAATTTCTACAGAAAGGAAATCACTGAAAAGGGAATGGTTGTTTCGGGACAGTCGCCGAACGAAAAGCTTGTTGAAATGGTTGAAATCCCCGACCACCCGTGGTATATAGGAGTTCAGTTCCACCCCGAATTTAAGTCAAGACCGAACCGCTCGCACCCGCTGTTCGCATCGTTTATCAAAGCGGCGCTTGACAAAAAATCAAATAAGTAAGGAAGATTAAATTGAAGATTTATTGGAAATATATAAAGCCGTATTTGCCGTTTTTTATACTGGGACCTGTTTTGATGCTTACCGAGGTGGCGGGCGAAATTGTGCTGCAGAAGATTATGGGCACAATGATAGACAGCGGTATCGGCGACGCGGCGGCGGGATTTGGCGTGGAATATATAATTTCACGCGCGGCAATGATGATTGGGTTTATAGCCCTAATGATTATCGGCGGTATAGGCGGACACTATTTTGCGATAAAGGCATCGGTATCCTTCAGCGCCGATTTAAGGCAGGGTGTTTTTGAAAAGGTGCAGAAATTTTCTTTTAAGAATATCGACAGCTTTTCAACAGGCTCGCTTGTCACAAGACTTACAAACGATATTACTCAGGTGCAGAATATGGTGAGAATGTTATTGATTATGGCAATGCGTTCTCCGGGTATGCTTATCGGCGGAATTATTATGGCTTGCTCCATAAACAGGCGCCTTGCGCTTGTGCTTGTGGTGATTATTCCGCTGCTTGCGATTGTTATAGCGGCGCTGTTAAGAACGGCGTTCCCGCGATTTGGCGTAATGCAGAAAAAGCTGGATAATCTTAATTCCGGCGTGCAGGAGAATATAACAAACGTGAGAGTTATAAAGTCGTTTGTAAGACAGAAGTTTGAAACGGAAAAGTTTTCGGCGGCAAACGATGATTTGATGAATTCGACCTTGAGAGCGATGAAAATCGTTGTAACGACTATGCCTGTCGTCACTCTTGCTATGAATGTAACCACTCTTGTTGTGGTATGGACGGGCGGCGGCTTTGTTGTAAACGGCAGTATGGGTGTCGGAGAGCTTACGGCGTTCACTACATATATTACGCAGATACTTATGTCCTTGATGATGGTTTCGACGCTGTTTTTGCAGCTTTCGCGTGCGCTTGCGTCTTCGGCGAGAGTGAGCGAGGTGCTTAAAACCGAGGTTGATTTGACCGATGAAAATTCGTCGGCAAAGGATAAAATCATTACGGAGGGTAGAGTTGAATTTAAAAACGTGTACTTTAAGTATTACGAAAAACGCAAGGATTATATTTTGAATAACATATCCTTCACGGCGAACCCGGGCGAGGTTGTCGGCATAATCGGCACGACCGGCTCCGGTAAATCCTCGCTTGTGCAGCTTATCCCGCGTCTGTATGACGTGAATAGGGGAGAGGTGCTTGTTGACGGAGTGAACGTAAAGGACTACAGCCTAAGGCATCTTCGCGACGGTGTAGGTATGGTTTTGCAGAAAAACGTGCTTTTCAGCGGTTCGATAGAGGAAAATCTGAGATGGGGCGATGAGAACGCGTCAACAGAGGAAATCCGCGCGGCTGCCGAGGCGGCGCAGGCGGACGGGTTTGTAACGGCGTTTACCGACGGCTACGAAATGGAGCTGGGACAGGGCGGCGTAAACGTGTCGGGAGGACAAAAGCAAAGACTTTGTATCGCCCGCGCACTGCTTAAAAAACCGAAAATTCTTATTCTTGACGACTCCACCAGCGCCGTTGACACCGCAACCGAGGCGAGAATAAGACAGGCGTTTTCAACGAGCCTCAAGGACTCGACAAAAATAATAATCGCGCAGAGAATTTCGTCCGTAATAGAGGCGGATAAGATAATAGTTTTGGAGGACGGCGCCGTTGCCGGCATCGGAAATCACAAGGCTCTTATGCAAAGCTGCGCGGAATACCGCGATATTTACTATTCGCAGATGGATAAAGAAAAGGAGGTGTCGTGATATGCCTCCGATGATGCCTGCGGGAAACAGAAATGAAAAACGATATTCAAAAAAGCAGAAACCAAAGAACACAAAGGCAACGGTAAAAAGACTTTTTTCCTACTTAAAAAGTGAGCGGTATAAAATCGCGACGGCTGTTTTCTGCGTTATTATAAGCTCGGCGTCAACGCTTTGCGGCTCGTACCTTTTAAAACCGATTATAAACGGTCTTACGGACACTTCAAAGACAGCCGAGGAGAAAATCGCGTCATTGCTTGCCGGACTTGCCGTGATGGCGGTTGTGTATTTTATAGGCGTTGCGGCAACGTATACGCAGTCGCGCATTATGATAGGCGTGTCGCAGGGCACGCTGAACAAGATAAGAGCGGATTTGTTTGAAAAGCTCCAAAAGCTGCCGGTAAGATATTTTGACACCAACGCCACAGGCGATATAATGAGCCGTTTCACGAACGACGTCGATATAATCGGCGAAATGCTCAATTCCACGCTTGTGCAGATTTTCTCGGGAACAATGACGCTTGTGGGAACGCTTGTGCTTATGCTGTACACCAACTGGGTTCTCGCACTTGTGACGATTATATTTTCACCCATAATCGCGAAGGTGGGCGCGACAATCGCCGGACGTTCGCGAAAATATTTCAGCGCACAGCAATCGGCGCTCGGTGATGTAAACGGTTATATTGAAGAAATCGTAACCGGTCAAAAGGTTGTAAAGGTGTTCAATCACGAGGATAAGACCGTTGAGGAATTTTCGGATCTTAACAACGATTTGAGAAACGTCCAGGTCAAGGCGCAGTTTATCGGCGGAATTATGGGACCGTGTATGAACGCTATGGGACAGGTGAATTACACGCTTACAGCCTGCGTCGGCTCGATAATCGCGTTTATGTCGCGCTGGGGCGGCGGAGTGCCGTTCGCGAGTCTTGACATAGGCGGACTTACGGTATTCGTAAACTTTTCAAGACAGTTTTCGCGTCCTATAAACGAGCTTTCGCAGCAGCTTACAAATATTATGTCGGCGCTTGCGGGCGCGGAACGCGTGTTCACCGTTATGGACGAGGAAAGAGAAAAGGACGAGGGCAAAAAAATCGAGCTTAAAAATGTGCGCGGCGACGTTGTTGTGGATAATGTTACATTCGGCTACAATCCCGACAAGACAATTTTGAAGAATGTTTCGATATACGCGCACCCGGGTCAGAAAATCGCGCTTGTCGGTTCCACGGGAGCGGGCAAAACAACGATTACAAATCTTATCACAAGATTTTACAATATTAACGAGGGCAAAATAACTATTGACGGAGTGGATATAAAGGATATAAGCCTTGAAAGTCTGCGTGAAAATATCGCGATGGTTTTGCAGGACACGCACCTCTTTACGGGTACCATTATGGAAAATATCCGCTACGGACGCCTCGACGCGACCGACGCGGAGGTACGCCAGGCGGCGAGAACCTCCTGCGCGCATATCTTTATCAAAAATATGCCGGAGGGCTACGACACGATGCTCACGGGCGACGGCTCAAACCTTTCGCAGGGTCAGCGCCAGCTTATAAATATCGCGCGCGCCGCACTGTCAAAGGCTCCGATACTTGTGCTTGACGAGGCTACAAGCTCCGTTGATACAAGAACGGAAAGAGATATAAACGAGGCTATGGACGCTCTTATGGAGAACAGAACCACCTTTGTAATAGCGCACAGACTGTCCACCATACGCAATGCCGACGCTATAATGGTGCTTGAAAACGGCGAGATAATAGAGCGCGGCAGCCATGAGGAGCTGCTTGAGCAAAAGGGCAGATATTACGAGCTTTATACGGGACTTAAGGAGCTTGATTAAAAATTTATGCCGCCGGCATAGAAAGGAATGGTTATAGAAATGAAGGTATACCAGTTAATATATACCTCTGTACAGCATAGTTTGTCCGATCCGGATATAGGACTTGCAAATCAGTCGGGACTGCGCGTATTTTCCTGCACCCAGGGACTTACAAAGCAGAATGTTGACGAGATAATCAGATTCGCGACCTACAGACTTGCCAAAAACAACGAAACGGAATACAGCACAAAGCCGTGCGATCCGTCCGTGCCGGAGCTTTTCCCGAAAATTTTCAGAACCTTTAAGCTGTCGGACGGAAGATATACGGCAATGCAGATTTCCTACGCCGGATATGACTTTGAGGGTCAAGCGGGCAATGTGTTCGCTCACGCGTTTGTATTTGACGAGGTTGACGATGATTTTCTGCCGGAGAGGTATATGGGGCATAAGCTCTACCGCACTCACCTTAGCGAAAAGGATTTGAGCGGACAGATTGTTCATTACTTAAAGCCTCTTGACGGTATTGAGCCTACGGAGGGTCTTGAAGATAAGGTTATTGAATTTATCGAGTCGCACAAGACCGAGCTGACGTATATTTTGGATAAAGCGGCGCGTATGATGACGTCCGATGATATAAAAAATCTGTGTATAGCGACTAACGACAGCTCGCTTACGCAGATGTATCTGCTGTCGCTTAAGTGGCTGCTGCCGCGCGACGCGGCGGAAAATACGGGTATGTCGACCTATAATGTGTATCTTCCGTCGGATAAGCAAAAGCAGATTATTTTTCACGGCACGGTAAAGGGCAAAAACAATATAACCGCGCAGGCGGTTGAAACGCATAAAAATTGTATTTATATCGATATTGAGAATACAAAATTCGAGTACGGCGCAAAATCTATGCTGTTCAAATTTGAGGTTAAGGAGCTTAGAGAGATTTACGCCAAATACAAATTCAAATCCGTCTCGCAGCTTTTGGACTGGGAGGCTACCTGGGAAAATACCTCAAAAACCGGTATCGCGGGCAAGCTTATCCGTCTGAAAAAATCCGCCGGCGACGACGCGTTTAAAACCCGTGTTCTGGAAATTTATCCCGCGATAAACGATATGAATATGAGAGGCGTAAAATTTGAGCTGTCAAAGATTATGTTTGATAATCTCGATTTGTTTAAGGGCGAGGAAAAAAAGGTCACCGAGATATATATGGGTCAGTGCTTTGAAAAGCTCTGTGCCGGAGAAAATATAGATATAGGAAATCCTTTTACGAACAATGAAACGGCAAAGGAGCAGGCGGACGCCATACGCGCCAATTTGACGGGATATATGGACACCGTCCGCGCAAATCTTGACGCTCTCAGCGAGAAAAACAAAACAATGCTGCTTGTTTTCCTGGGACGGCTCAAGCACGCGTCCGAGGCGGATACGTGGAAGGAGCTGTTTGACAATAAGGAAAGCCTAAAGCTGTTTGTGCTTATATCGTCGCAGATTGTTATAACGGGCAGCGGAATGAACGCTTTTACGCCCGCGGAGGGCTGGGAAAACGGAGATTTGGCGGAGCTTGTGGCGTATTTTGACGTATCCACGAGAGATGTGTTCCTGAAAAAAAGCTGCGTGAAATATATTTACAACCATAAGGACGAGGATTGGCAGAAATACGGCGTGTCAATGACCAAGCACACAAAGACAAAGGGCGAGCAGGAAAAGGATATACAAAAAATCCGCCGTATGCTTGCGCGGGTCGGATATATTCCGTATCAGCGCGGCAAATATACAAGCGTTAAGGGCGAGGTTACCGATGACATACGCAATAACAGCTCGCCGCTGCTTATTTCAAGACTGCTCTACGCGGTGTACCGCTGGCAGGGCACATACGGAAACCAAATCGAGGCGGAGAAAAACGCCAAGGCGGTAAGGGACTTGCTGCTTGAGATGAGAAGAACTCAGACCTCGTGCTATAATTTTATGATACCCAAGCTTGCGCTTGAAATAATCGAGTCGCCGGGACATTATCACGAGGTTATGATTAATACGGAAACTATGCCTCCAAGCTTTTGGAATTGGTTTTTGATAGGCTATAACAAATGCAGGCGGGACGAGGATAAAATGCTTGTTTATACGAGAGTATACAGCGCAAGCAGAATGAAAATGTCCAAGGTTCCGGCAAAGAAAAAAATGCGTAAAGTTTTTCAAGATGTAGTTGAATAGGAGAGAATGAGATGAAATTAAAGAAAAAGATTTTAGTGTTAATTGCCGCGGGAATGATGGTATTTTCAACGTCGGCGCTTGTATTTGCCGCAACTCCGGAGCCTGCCGCGAATGTGGAGGCGGAGCAGATTGAAACGGAGGTCGGAGAGCAGAGCGATGAAATCGCGGCGGAAACCGAAGAACAGCTTGAGCCTGCGGCGGCTGCGACCGATTACACCGCCTCATCTTCCGAGGTTACAAATAAGAAGTATCTTACAAAGGGCGGCGCGGCATTCTGGTTCATATTTACCATTCTTTTAAACGGAATATTCAGCTTTTGGATAGGAAACAGATTTTACCGCCTTGCCAAGAAGGATAATCACGTATCGAGCGAAATCAGAGCCTTGAGAAAAGACATTGAAGAAAAGTTTGTAAAGAGCGTTGGCGGATTTGCCGAACAGGAGATTGATATAAACAACCTTAACGAAAGTCTTGCGTCGGACGCGGACGGCATAAAGCCCGCGGAAAAACAGAGCGCTTTCAGAGAGGTAAGTCCGGAGGAAGAGGAGCGTTTCAGAAAATGGGAGGAGGCTCAGTCGCGCCCGAAGGCGGAGAGAACAAAACCGAAATCGGCGGTAAAGGAAGAACTTGACGAGGATTTTGATGAGGTTAAAAAAATAAGAAGAAAGAATTATCAGCCTAAGCGGGAGCGCAGCCTGAATACCTTTGACGAGGGTGACGACGAGGATTTGGACGAAACAAAAAAAATCAATCTTAAGGGTGACGGCGTCAAATCAAAAGCAAAGGAATTTTTGGGGGATATATTCCCGTTTAAGGAGGATTAAATCCGGCAGGGCTGTCTTTGGGCAGCCTTGTTTTGCGGGAGATGATTTAAAATGGAACAGATAAGTATGTTTGACGACCGTGAAAAAAACGCGCCATTGGCAAGCCGTCTGCGTCCCGAAACACTTGACGAGTATGTCGGACAAAAGCACCTTGTGGGCGAGGGTAAAATACTGCGCAATCTTATAGAGAGCGACAATATATCCTCTATGATATTTTGGGGCCCGCCGGGAGTCGGAAAAACAACGCTCGCGCGGATAATCGCGAAACAAACAAAGGCGGACTTTGTAGAATTAAGCGCCGTCACGAGCGGCGTAAAGGAAATCAAGGAGATTATGAACGGCGCCGAGCAGGCGCGCAGAATGGGTATACGCACCATGCTGTTCACGGACGAAATTCACAGATTTAATAAGGCGCAGCAGGACGCTTTTCTTCCGTATGTGGAAAAGGGCAGTATAATCCTTGTCGGCGCCACCACGGAAAATCCGTCCTTTGAGCTTAATTCGGCTCTGCTTTCGCGTTGCAAGGTATTTATATTAAAGGCGCTTGAGGAGGACGACATCAAGGAAATGCTTTCGCGCGCGGTGAAAAATCCAAAAGGTTTCGGCGATATGAATTTGGATATAAGCGATGAGCAGCTTACCGCGATAGCGCGGTTTTCCAACGGCGACGCGCGTACCGCGCTCAACACGCTTGAAATGGCGGTTTTAAACGGCAAGGTTAATTCCGACGGCAGCGTGAGTATGGATAATGAAACGCTTGAGCAGTGTATGAACAGGCGCTCCTTGCTTTATGATAAAAACGGCGAGGAGCATTATAATCTGATTTCGGCGCTGCATAAGTCTATGCGAAACAGCGATCCGGACGCGGCGGTATATTGGCTCAAGCGTATGCTTTACGGCGGCGAGGACCCTCTCTATATTGCAAGGCGGCTTGTGCGCTTTGCCAGCGAGGATATAGGTATGGCGGACAGCGGCGCGCTGCAAATTGCAATCTCGGCTTATCAGGCGTGCCACTTTTTGGGTATGCCGGAATGTGACGTGCATCTGGCGCACGCCGCGGTGTATATGTCAATGGCGCCGAAGTCAAACGCGGTCTATAAGGCGTGCCTGGAGTGCAATAAGGATATAAGCGAAATGCCCGCCGAGCCGGTGCCGCTGCAAATACGCAACGCGCCCACAAAGCTTATGAAGGAGCTTGACTACGGCAAGGGATATATATACGCTCACGATACCGAGGAAAAGCTTACGAAAATGAAGTGTCTGCCCGATTCACTGTCAGACCGCAGATATTACCGTCCGACTACGCAGGGCAGGGAAAAGGCGGTTAAGGAGCGGCTTGAAAAAATTCTTGAATGGAAAAATTCGTGACGGAGTGATTAAGATGAATATAAAGGTAAGACAATACACAAAAGAGGACGTAACGGACGCGACCGGCATATGGAACAAGGTCGTTTTTGACGGCGTAGCGTTCCCGCAGACGGAGCCGCTTGACGAGAAGTCCGGCGACGAGTTTTTTTTCTCGCAGTCCTTTACGGGAATAGCCTATGACGAGGAAAGCGGCGAAACGGTCGGACTGTATATTCTGCACCCGAACAATGTCGGCAGATGCGGACATATATGCAACGCGAGCTACGCGGTCAGGAGCGACCTGCGCGGACGGCATATCGGCGAAATTCTTGTTACGCACTGTATGGAACAGGCTAAAAGGCTTGGCTTTGGCATACTTCAGTTTAACGCAGTTGTCAGCACAAATCACGCCGCGCTGAAATTGTATAAAAAGCTCGGCTTTACCCGACTCGGCGTTATCCCGGGCGGATTTTTGATGAAAGACGGACATTATGAGGATATTATTCCTCATTATCATATACTGTAAACAGGCGCGGAAAGGGAAGAAATATGGCTATCGATAACGCGTTTTTTCGCGGTAAGGTTTGTATGGTTACGGGCGGCGGCGGAAGTATAGGCAGCGAGATTGCAAGGCAGCTTTCAAGGCTCGGAGCCGAAAAAATCGTAATCGCGGATATATACGAAAACGGCGCGTATGATGTAAAAAACGAAATAGGCTCTGCGGCAGTGGTGGAGATTGCCTCGGTGCGCGATTACGATAAAATGAACTATATTATGTCGGAATACCTGCCGGATATAATAATTCACGCGGCGGCGCATAAGCACGTACCTTTTATGGAGAGCAATCCCGAGGAGGCTGTTAAAAATAATATAAAGGGTACGGAAATAATGGCGGGACTCGCGGAAAAAAACCGCGCGGATAATTTTCTGCTTATATCCACCGATAAGGCGGTGGAGCCGATAAGCGTAATGGGCGCAAGCAAGCGAATTTGCGAAATGCTTGTTTATGAAAAATCCCTGTATTCCCCGCATACAAAATTTACGGCGGTCAGGTTCGGTAATGTGCTTAACTCCAACGGCTCGGTTATACCGCTTTTTAAAAAGCAGCTTGAATCGGGCGTTATAACCGTGACCGACAAGGACGTTACGCGGTATTTTATGACCACGGCGGAGGCGGCGGAGCTTGCGTTGGGGTCGCTCACAATAGCGGAGGGCGGCGAGATTTTTGTGCTCGATATGGGCGCGGACGTGAAAATTCTCGATATTGCCGAAAAAATCATACGCGGCGCGGGCAAAATCCCTTATGAGGAGGTAAAAATAGAATTTACCGGACTGAGAAAAGGGGACAAGCTGCATGAAAAGCTGTTCTATGACTTTGAAAAATGTGAGAAAACCCGCTATGATAAAATTCTGCGCGTGGAGGGCAGCGGCACGGATAATCTTATCGTTTCGGTCGGTATGCTGTATGAAATGGCGGCGAAAAACGACCGCGGCGGCATAAGAGAGCTGATATTTAAAGCCGCCGCCGGTAAAATTTGACTTGCCGCGCGCGGTTTTGGAGGAATTAATGAATATAAGTGAAATTTTACAGACAATAGGTCAGTATATATATATCGGCGCGGCGGCGCTGTGGTCGGGCATACAATGGCTTTGGGCTTGGATATGCGAGTGGGTTTCAAAGCTGCCCATACCGAACGCGATTAAACTGTTCAGCAACGATACCGCGAACAAATATCTGTTTTTCGGCATATTGATATATCTGCTGATTATGAATATATGGGCATTTACGCTGTTCGGCGCGGATAAATCGAAGGCAAAGCGTAAGCAGCGCCGCATACGCGAAAATAAGCTGTTTAAGGTGTGCTTTTTCGGCGGCGCGGCGGGCGGCATTATAGGTATGAATATGTTTAGGCATAAGACGCTTAAAAAGAAATTTTCGGTAGGCATACCGATAATGTTCGTTTTGCAGCTTATTTTAAACAGCTTTATACTCGGATTTTTGGGTTTTTGGACTTTTTTCTAAAAAGACTGGAATTTTAGTGCGAAGTGTGATAAAATAACAGTAGCTGCATCGGAAAGGGAGATGAGATAATGGATATAAAGGATATTTTGTCTGACAATGATAAATTGAGAATAATTCAGGAGCTTGTTCCGGGTAAGCAGATTACTCTTGCCCACGTTATAGCAAGTCCCGACCCCATTTTATATAAAAAGCTCGGACTTAACCCCGAAATCGACTTCGGCAGGAGCGCGATAGGAATACTCACGATAAGCCCCGCCGAAACGGCTATTATAGCCGCGGATATGGCTACCAAGACATCGAATGTGGATTTGAGCTTTGTCGATCGTTTCAGCGGCACGCTTATTATCACGGGTATGGTGGCGGACGTGGAAACATCGCTGCGCTCGATAATGGAATATGCCGAAAAAACGCTTAAATTCACCGTTTGCGAGATAACAAAAACATGAAGAAGATTATACTTATGGGTCGTACCGGCTGCGGCAAGACCACTCTTACGCAGGCTTTAAAGGGTGAAAAAATCCATTATCACAAAACTCAGTATGTGAACCGTTTTGATGTTATAATAGACACTCCGGGCGAGTACATAGAAACCAAAAATTTGGGCAACGCTTTGGCGATGTATACCTTTGAGGCGGACGTTGTGGGACTTTTGCTTAATGCGCGCGAGCCGTATTCGCTGTATTCGCCGTGCATCACGCCGATATGCAACAGACCCGTAATCGGCATAGTTACGCAGATAAACAGTCCGTATGCCGACCCCGATATGGCGGAGCATTGGCTCAGGCTTGCCGGCTGCGAAACGGTGTTTCGGGTAGATTCAAAAACCGGCGAGGGCGTGTGGAAAATAATCGACTACCTCCGCGAGGACGGCGACGTTATGCCCTGGGAACAAAATGAAAATATATGATTTTTAACGCGTGATTTTGTCGCGCGTTTTTGTTTGCAAGCCGGAGGCTCGTAGCCATAGCCAAAAAGGTGTCGGCGCAGCCGACGGTGAGGGATTGCACTATATTCAAAATAAAGCTATACTTTCGGCTATTAATTTTTTAAGTTAAGCGGATTTTATTGCCAAAATCGCTTGTCGGTGCAAGATATTTGTGATAAAATTATCTATATAAATAAGTGATGAGAGGAGATATTGTTATGAACGAAACACTGAACGTATTGAAATCACGCCGTTCCTGCCGCGGCTTTGACGGCAGACAAATTACCGATGAACAGCTTAACGCCATACTTGAGGCGGGCGTATACGCGCCGACGGGCATGGGAAAGCAGTCGCCGGTGATGGTGGTTGTGCAGGATAAGGAAACGATTTCCGCTCTTTCAAAGCTGAACGCCGCCGTTATGGGCGCGGATATAGACCCGTTTTACGGGGCGCCGACGGTTATAATTGTGCTTGCGGATAAAAATGTACCCACATATCTGTATGACGGCTCACTTGTAATGGGAAACCTTATGAACGCCGCCGAGGCTGTCGGAGTACAGTCCTGTTGGATACACCGCGCAAAAGAGGTGTTTGAAAGCGCGGAGGGAAAAGCCCTGCTTGAAAAGTGGGGAATAAACGGCGATTATGAGGGCATAGGCAACTGCGTCCTCGGTTACGGAAAAAAAGTACCCGCCAAACCCAGAAAAGAAAATTATATTTACAGGGTGTAATCACCCGACAGCGAAAACGGACTGCCCTCGGGCAGTCCGTAATTTTTACTGTTCTGTTTTGTCAAATGCGGATTTTTCCTCCGCTTTTTGCGTCTTATCATTTCCCGACGCCAAAAGCATTTCCATTATATCGAACATTCTCATTTGCGTTTTTTCGCGAGCCTCCGCGCTTTCCTGCGGTAAATCCGCCTGTATCGCGTCAAGTTGAGCCTTTATAACCTCCGCGACGGTATTTTTTCTTTCCTCCGCCTTGAGATTTTCAAGCGTTTCAAGCATTTTTATTCTGACCGCGGCGGTATGCTCGTCCGACGGCGCGCCGGAAAGCTGCTCCTGTATTTTCGACATTTGATTGTCAATTACGTCATATATATTGTTTGCCATTTTATTATCCTCCGTTTCATCACGGGCGCAAAGGCAAATCGTATCCGCATTTATCCATCGCGCCCTGTCTTTTTTAACAAGTCCCAAAGCACGTTTCGGATAGGTGCTCCCTATTAATTTTCCGTTTTCGTCGGTTACGGTAATGTTTTTTGTCATGGGTGTCGTCCCCTTTCCGTAAAATATTTAATTGTGCCGTTTTTTGTTATGGGTGCCATCCCCTGTAATTCAGTATACCATACCGAGCATAAAAAAGCAAGAAAATCCTACAGTGATTTTAAAAATTCGGCAAGCATAAGCTGCTGCTCCTCTGAGAGCTTTGACAATGCGGATTTAAGAAACGGGTTTATCTCGTCGGGACTCTCGGAAAAGAAGTCCTTCAATGAAACGGAAAGCGCATCGCAAAAATATGATAATGTTTCAACGGTAGGATTTTTATTCCCCAATTCTACGTCGCGAAGATAGCTTTGCGAAATTCCGGCCATATTTGCGAGCCTATTGACGGTAAGCCCTTTTTTCTCTCTCAATTCTTTAATTCTCAAACCAACATTCATACTAATCTCCATTCCGCCGCTCTCGGCGGCTCAAACAGTAACGCGGAAAAGACGCGGTGCTTATTTTCGCGTCAGTAACTTTCTAATATATTCTATCATCAATAGTAGAAAAAAATTATATCTAAAGAGTTGACAAATTGAATTTATAGAGGTAAAATGTTATTACTAAAAAAATACTTGGAGTACTGCAATGGATAAAGAGAAGGACAGGAATTTATATTTTTTATTTTTAAGCGCCGTCTGCCTTATTATGATACAAAGGTTTTCCTTTGGAGGACGGTATTATCCGGTAATGGACGATTGGTTTTTATACGGCGACACGTACACCGCAGTGGATAAATTGACGGGATTTATAATACCAAACGCGAAATTTTCCATACGCCCTCTCGCGGGCATAGTTGATATATTTTTTATAGCTCCGCTGTTTGAGCATTTGTGGATTGCCGAAACAGTAATGACGCTTTTGCTGACGGCGGGGACATTTTTAATGCTTAGCGTTCTCAGGGAAAATGATTTTTCGGTCGGAGGAATTTTTGTTCTGCTGCTTTGTCTGCTGCCGCTGAATATGGAGGCGACATATTGGCTTGCGGCGTCGATAAGAATTTCAAATTCGATGTTTTTTACGGGACTGGCGGTATGGCTGCTGCAAAAATACCTTACAACGGAGAAAAAACGCTTTTTAATCGGCTATTCGGCGGCGGGATTCGCGGCGGTCGGGTTCTATGAGCCTGCCGTCGCGGTATATTTGTTTCTCGCGCTGTATCTGATATTAAAAAGAAGGAATAAAAAACTTTTGCCGATTTTAATTATAACGGCGGCGCATATAATATCTGTCGCGGTATATTATCTCTGCAACAAAAATTCCTGGGCGATGGAGCGCGGAGCGTTTATAACAACGGGGATTGTTTCTCACGGCGCGGAGATAACAAAAGTGATGGCTAATATTTTGGGATATATGAACGTGAAATTGTTTTCGCTCGGATTTGAGCGCGGAATGTATCTTATTATACATAAAAAAGCCGTGATACAAGGTCTTGCCATAGCGCTACATTCGGCGCTGCTCGGAATATTTTCGGGACGCCTGCCAGAAAGGGAAAGAGAGCTTGCGTATAAAAAAATTCTGCTCGGATTGCTTTTGGGATTTGTCGGAACAGTTGTTTTTTATGCCTTGGAGGATACAAGAATAACTCTTCGCAGCGTGTATTTTATTTTTATCGGTTTTGGAGCGGCAATAGAGGAGCTGTTGTCTGTTATTCCGTATCGCGCGCGGCGGATTGTTGTGACGGCTGCTGTGGCGGTTTTGTCGGCGGCGTGCGTTGTATCGGGAATCGGAACGGCGGATAAATACCGACAGGTTTCCGCGGAAGATGTAAATATTGTCGGTCAAATTGTGGAGTCGGACAAAAATGACGCGGTATACGGGGAAAGAAAAATATATCTTTTCGGAGCGGTTGATTATTATGAGGATATAGAAACTCTGAGATTTTTTGAAAATATACGCGGCGCGTGCAGCGGGTATTCGGAAATGACGGGTTGTATGTGGCATTTTGCAGGAACGAGCCATAAAACAAATATAACTCCCGTCAAAAACGGCGGAAAAATTGCGCTAAAAAGCACGGAAACGTCGGTCGGTCAAGCGTTTTTCGCTTTGGACGCCGGCGGAAATGTTGTAAAAGTGAATATAACGCAATCGGACGCGGGTTTGGAAATAAGAGATGAAAATGATAATTTGTACGGCACATTAATAGCCGGCGGCGATGAGTATGTATACGAAAATTCTTCGGTTAAATGAGGGAAAATTCACTTCGTAGGGGCGACCCTTGTGGTCGCCCGCTCTACAAGTCCGCCGTAAATTTGGCTGTGATTCCGTAGGGGTCGGCGCCCTCGACGACCCGCAAGGCTCCCCTACGAGGTGAACGATTTGCAAGGCAAATCGTAGGCGTAGAGCTTTGCTCGTAGCCGTAGCAAAAAGGTGTCGGCGGAGCCGACGGATGAGGGATTGTGCCAATCTAAACCCCTCCGTCACAGCTGCGCCGTGCCACCTCCCCTAGTAAGGGAGGCTCACACCCGCCGCAAATTCACCTTGTAGGGACGACCCTTGTGGTCGCCCGCTCTACCGTAAATTTGGCTATAACGGCGCCACAGCTCTATTGAATTTTCACATTATAATCCCTCAACAGATAATTCACCTGCAAAATATATCCGATAAACTGAGGTCCCGCCATCAGCTGACCGAAAAACGGTTTGCCGTAGTCGGACGAGCCGCCAATCAGCGCGGACAATTTATCCTTGTCGCAAAGCGCGAGTATGGGCGCGTTCGGGTCTGAAATAACACCGTCAAGCAGCGTCTTTGCCGCCTCCTCGTAATGCGGGTTATGAGTTTTGGGATAAGGACTTTTCCGCCTTAACCGCACATCTTCGGGAAGTATGCCCTTAGCCGCCTCGCGCAGTATATTTTTCGATACGTTATCCTTGTTTTTCATCTCCCATGGGATATTCCATACATACTCCGCAAGCCTATGGTCGCAGAACGGCACGCGCACCTCAAGACCGCTCGCCATACTCATTCTGTCCTTTCTGTCAAGCAGATTCGTCATAAACCAATTTATATTCAGATAAGAAATCTCTCGGCGGCGTTTCTCCTCCGCGTTGTCGCCGTCAAAGGTGGGCACTTCGGCAATGCTTTCCTCATATCTCATCTTTGAATAACCATCAAGGTCAAGCGTTTCGCGCACGCTGTCAATAAGAATATTGTTTCGCAGGGATAAATCATAGCACCACGGGAAAGCCGCCGTTTCAAATGCCTTTTTCTCGCGGAACCACGGATAACCGCCGAAAATTTCATCGGAGCATTCGCCCGACAATACAACGGTGTGATTTTTCTTTACCTCTCGGCAGAAGTATAAAAGCGACGCGTCCACGTCCGCCATACCCGGCAAATCCTTTGCCAAAAGCGCCTCCTCCAAAAGCTCCGTCAACGCGCTGTTCGGGCATACAAGGTAGGTATGGTTCGTGTTAAATTCCTCAACCATTCGCGGCACCCATTTTGTATCGCTGTCGGGCTGAAAATGCGACGCTTTGAAATATTTGCCGTTGTCCTCATAATCAAAGGAATAGGTGGACAGCCGTCCGCCCTCTTTTGCCTTTTCCATTGCTCCTATCGCCGTGATAATGCTTGAATCCAACCCGCCGGAAAGGAATGTTGCTATCGGCACATCGGATATAAGCTGGCGCTTTACGGCGTCATACACAAGCGAGCGCACCTTTTCAACAGTATCGGCGTAGCTGTCGGTGTGAGCGTGACTTTTAAGCGACCAGTATTTTTTAATTTTCGCGCCGCGCCGGTCAATTATCATATACCGCGCGGGACGCAGCTCAAGCACATCTTTAAATACGCCCACTCCCTGCGTCCTCGCGGGACTTAACGCGAACAGCTCGCAAAGACCCGTTTTATCCAGAACGGGAGTTATTTCGGGATATTCAAACAGCGATTTCAATTCCGACGCGAACACAATCACATCGCTCTTTTCGGTATAGAAAAACGGCTTTACTCCAAATCTGTCGCGGCAGGCGAAAACTCTCTGCCTCATTGAGTCCCATATTGCAAAGGCGTATATGCCGTTGAGCATTTCGGCGCACCTCTCGCCGTAATGTATGTACGCGTACAAAAGCACCTCGGTATCGGACGCGGTGGTAAATTCATAGCCGTAGGATTGTAAATCGCGCCGCAAATCGGCGGTGTTGTACAGCTCGCCGTTATATGTTATCACAAACTCGTGTCCCTCCACGGTGCGTTTCATCGGCTGCAAGCCTTTTTCCACGTCTATTACCGCCAGACGGCTGTGCGCGAAAACAGCGTGCTCGCCGACCCATTCGCCCCACGAATCGGGCCCGCGGTGACGTATTTTTTCCGCCATACGTCGGGCGATTGCCTTGTTTTCGTTCTCGTTTTTTATGAGGTTTGTTTTAAAATTTATAAATCCGCAAATTCCACACATATTTTATAACCTCCCCGGTTGTTTTTTTAATCTATCATATGTAAATTTTTATAAAAATGTGAAAAGGCTCTTGACAAATCAAAACTACAAGTGTAGAATATATTTAAACTATAGTTGTAGTTTTAAATGAAAGGAGAGATTTAAAATGCCGGCAAACAAATCTGTAACGGACAGCGAATTTGAGCTGATGAAAATACTTTGGGAAAGCGACAAGCCGCTTACAGCTCAGGAAATTATGGAGCGTCTTGAAAGCAAGGAATGGAAAATAACGACCGTTTCAACCCTGCTTACAAGACTGTGCGAAAAGGGCGCGGCGGACTTTGAGAAAAGAGGAAGATCGCATTATTATTATCCTGTTTTTAAAGAAACCGATTACAAAATCAGCGCGACAAAGTCGCTTGTAAGCCGTGTTTTCGGAGGCAGCGTAAAAAATCTCGTCGCGGCTCTTTATGACAATAAGGAGATGAGCGATGAGGACGTAAAGGAAATTAAGGAAATGTTCGGATTGGATTGAGCATATGTTTTTCATATTCAGAATAGTGGTAATCTTATCTATAATCGGAACTGCGGCGGCAGTGCTGCTTATGGCGCTCAAGCCGATAACATCAAGGGCTTTTTCGGCAAAATGGCAGTATTACATATGGGCGGTGGTGTTGGTGATAATGGTGTTCCCGATACCGTTAAAAACCGAGAAAGCAAGCCTGCCCGAGCCGCCGGCATTCTTGATGCCGTCGGAGAATATACAAACGGAGCAGACAGCCGAAAGCGGCGGCGAAACAGCAGAGCATGGACTTAATTGGCGCAACGGCGTATCATTGGCATGGGCGGCGGGCGCGTGTATATATATTCTCTCCGCGCTTGTAAGCTACCATAGATTTCTCGCGCGGAAAAAGCGCGGCTCATACGCGGCGAATATTGATATATCCGCGGCGGCAGCAGCGGTCGGATTGAAAAAGACGCCGCCTGTCCGCGTATGCGCGGACGCATCTCCGCCGATGCTTGTAGGAGTGATTAAGCCGGTGATATATCTGCCCGACAGGAATTTTGACGACGGCTTGCATATGGTGCTTATGCACGAGCTAACGCATTACAAGCGCCGCGATTTGCTCTACAAATGGGCAGCGCTTATTGTAAACGCCATACACTGGTTCAATCCCGCGTCGTATATGGTGACGGCGAATATTAACGAGGCATGCGAAATTTCGTGCGACGCGGCTGTTACGCGTAATATGAGCGGCGATGAAAAGAAAAAATATATGCAAACCATTTTGAACCTTATTCACAAATAAGGAAGATAACGCGAGGAACAGAATGGAGGATATTATGTTTAAAAAAATTTATACAACGGAAATGAGCGGAAATAAAAAGACGGTTGAAAAGCGTTTCAAAGCGATAAGCGCGAACAAAAAACGCGGAATAATAACAGGTGTATCGGTATTGACGGCGGCTGTTATAGTATGCGGAGCGGTATGGGTAAACGGAGCCGTGTCGGATAAAGCGAAAATATATGCCGAAAACGAAACGTCCGTTACGAATGCAGAGGTTATTTCGCAGGAAATTTCAAAATCGGAGAACACGCAAGCGGAAAATCCGTATAATGTAAACTCGGTTGACATTACCGGCAGAACCGTAGCGGAGGTCGCCGAGGAAACGGGTATGACGCTCGCGGAATTTTTGGAGGATAACAGTTTGCCCGCCGATATGCCGGGCGATACCTACGAAACGGCGGCTCGCGGATATATTCCATGCGGGAAAATGGCGGAAATATACGGAATGAGCTTTGAGGAGTTTAAAGCCGCTTATGAATTGCCCGACTACATAACCGAAAGCACAACCTACCACGAGGCAATCGGCGAGGTAACTCTCGGCGTGTATGTCGGCACCGACATTCTGGAGCAGTTTAAGGAGCATTACGGCTTGGACGCCGATGTTACCGCCGATACCAAATACAAGGAAGTCGCCGATATTATCCTTGAAAAGCAGCGTTCGGAATACGCACAGGAATAGCCCTTACCATAATTATTCTGTTTACAAATCCGCGCGGGTCGTGTATAATCTAATTGCAGGGTATACACATTTGAGAATGGAGGAAATTATGAAAAAGACAGCATTAATACTTTTGTGCGGCGCACTCCTTAGCGCGATGCCCGCAAATGCGGAAACAAATATAGGCGTGTTTGTGAACGGCAAAGCGCTGACGTTTGATCAACAGCCTGTTATAAGCGAAAACAGGACATTTGTTCCTATGAGGACCATATTCGAGTATTTCGGAATGGACGTCGAATGGGACAGCGAAAATCAAAGCATATACGCGTGTAACGGGGACAGCGAGATTTCAATGTCAATCGGCAGCGACGAAATGTGGGTAAACGGCGAATGTATTGAGCTTGACGCCGTGCCGTTTCTAAGCGGTGACAGAGCCCTTGTGCCTTTGCGTGCAATCAGCGAGGCGCTCAGCTGTACCGTGGATTGGAACGGAGCGACCGCCTCGGTTATAATATCGGGTAATATAATAAATTCAACAATGTTCCCGATACAGTCGCCCACAGCGGAGCCTACATATCAACCTACAGCGGCACCTACAGCAGTACCGACAACAGAGCCTACAGCGGCACCTACAACAGAGCCTACAGCGGCACCTACAACCGCTCCGACAACAGAGCCTACAGCCTCACCTACAGCAACACCGACCGCAGCTCCTACAGCGGCAACGTCGTCGGAGAGCGCGATGGAACAAGAGGTACTCGCGCTTGTGAACGAGGTTCGCGCCGAGAACGGTTTAAGCGCGCTGACATGGGCGGAGGACATTGCGGAGATTGCCCGCGCACATAGTGCCGATATGATTAACAGGAGCTTTTTCAGTCATACGAATCCGGACGGCGAATCGCCGTTTGACAGGCTGAAAAGCAACGGAATAAGCTATAACGCGGCGGCGGAAAATATCGCCTACGGTCAGAGAACAGCCGAGGCGGTAATGGAATCATGGATGAATTCATCGGGTCACAGAGCGAATATTCTTAATAAAAATGTAAAGGAAATCGGAATAGGCGCGGTGAAAAATTCCCAGGGAACCGTTTATTGGACGCAGATGTTCATAGCAAGATAAGCGCACATAAAAAGACTGCCGGCAAACGGCAGTTTTTTTAATGCAAAATCGGACTGAAAATCTTGAAAAGGCAAAAAATATATATACTGTAAGTGCCAAGCAAACCGAATTTGAAATGGAATTTGAAGGATATAGTAATACATCTATAAGTACTTCAAGAAATTAGCAAGTATATGAAAAAAAGCAAATATCTAATGATTGATTTCATCAAAAAAGTCATAAAAAACACTTGACCGGCGTATAATATTATGGTACAATAAATTGTACAAGAATATGTACAAAAAGGAGATGATATATATGCTTGCGGTGAATTATTCGACTATACGGGAAAATTTAAAGTCTTATTGCGACAAGGTGACTGATGAAAGGGAAACGGTTATCGTGACGCGCAAAAACGAAAAGAATGTCGTTCTTATCAGTCTTGACGAATGGAACGCGCTCACAAAGGCGGCAAGAAACAGCGAATATTTAAACTCGCTTGACCGCGCTTTCGACCAGCTCTATTCCGGCGGCGGCACAAAGCACGAGCTTATAGAGGAGGACGATAATGGATAAAATATGGTCCGATATTGCTTGGGATGATTACCTTTATTGGCAAATGCAGGATAAAAAGACTCTGAAAAGAATTAACGCATTGGTAAAAGATATAGAGCGCAACGGCGCGGCAAATGGCATAGGCAAGCCGGAGCCGTTAAAATATCGAGGCGGTTGGAGTCGGCGCATAGATGAAACAAACAGACTGGTATATGATGTAAATGATAAGGGACAGCTTTTAATTGCGGCGTGCAGAGGGCATTATGAAGATTAAATGCGACGTTTCCGATTGGGATTTGTGGTAATGTCCTTGCCAAAAAAACATAAAAATACTGCCGGTAAAACGGCAGTTTTTTAATGCAAAATTTATTCTCTTATGTCATCTATGATGCGCCTGATATGCTCAATTTGAATATCCGTCAAGCCGGTCACGTCCAGAATTCTGCGTTCGTCAAGGCAGAGCAGATAATCGGTGCTGACCGAAAAGAAATCCGCAAGCTTTACAAGCATATCAATAGAAGGCTGTATATTATTGTTTTCCCAATTTGACACACATTGCTTTGACACGTTAATTTTCTTTGCAAGCTCCACCTGCGTCAAGCCGTTGGCTTTTCGCAGACTTTTTATACGCTCGTTAAGCATAACAACAACCTCCTAAAAATCAATTATTCATATACTATTGTATAAGATTTACTTGACATTATACAAATACTATGGTATATTAATAGTGGACAAAAAATGCAAAAAAGGAGGAAAATTCAATGAAAAAAAGATTACAAACTTTTACGGCGGGTATAGTTGTCGGGGTGTTGTGCGCCGGCGGCGCGGTATACGCAAAAAGCAAAACCGAAACGATTGAGGTAACCTATGACAATATCAAGGTTTACAAAGACAATGTTCTGTGTGAGCTTAAGGACGCCAACGGCAGCACGATAGAACCGTTCATCTATAACGGCACAACGTATATGCCTGTGCGCGGCGTCGCGAGCGCAGTGGGTATGAATGTCACATGGGACGGCACAAATAAGGGCGTGTATTTGTGGGACGAGCAGACATCAGGCAGTACGTATTTGATGGAAGTGTGTCCGCCATATGAAACTTCAAGTTTTTCCGACAATAGTTTCTATATGGGCGGTGAAAAATATTCAAATGGTTTTTTCACTTGGTTTTGGGACTACGGCTGTGCTTTATTTAATCTAAATGGCAAATACAGTGAATTGGAATGTTATGTCGGACATGTTGACGGCAGCGGAAATTGTGTTATGACTGCATCTTTTTATGTAGACGGAAGTTTGGTTTATGAAATAGATGTAGAGCCTGATGAATTACCGCAAAAAGTATCGGTTCCGTTAAATTATGGCTTGCAACTTAAAATTAAGACAAATGTAAATTGTCAGGACGGCAAAATAGGAATAGGTAATATTACAGTGCAATAACGCAACCTGCTTAATTTAACAAAAGGGGGAATTGTCAAAAAAGTGTGTACCAATATCAATCAATTCAAAATTCAGGAGGGTTTATTATGAAAAAAACATTATCAAAAATTATCAGCCGTAATAATGGCGGGAATTTTAACCTGTCTTGCGGCAATGCCGGCTTTCGCGGAATACGATGATTACAGCCTGTCAGACGCTGAGTGTGAAGTGGCGGCGGAGGATTTCGCATTATCGGAAGATGTAAGCGATTACGGCTCGGCAGACGGCTACACATTATCGGAGGACTTTGAGATAGGCGATAATCTTTACGCATCGGTGTCACTTCCGTCGATTTCGTCAAGCAAATACATCTCAACCTACACCTATAATTCATCGGGAAAGGTTTACGCTTACAGCGATAAGAATCTTACAAGCAAAACCGGCGGCTATATATCGTGCGGCTCGGACGAGTGCCGTATTATAAGTGTGGCGAACGGCTCCAATGGCTGCGCGGTTCAGGTGTCGTATCCGGTAAGCTCCGGAAGAAAAACAGCGTGGTTTAAATGCTCGGATTTTACATACCGCAATCTTTACAGCGAAAAGGCAAAGGAAACCGTGACCTCATCAAAGCAAATCACAACCTATAAGTGGAAAAATAATTCCTCAACCTACGGATATATTTCCAAGGGTGATAAGATTTACGTTTTGCGCGGCTCACTGTCAAGCGATGAGTGGATTCAGGTAATCTATCCCGTTTCCGGCGGTTACAAAATGGGCTGGATAAAGGGCAGCGATTACAGAAGTACCTCGTCGTCAAGCAGCTCAAGCAGTTCAAGCAGCTCGAGCAGTTCATCAACACTTGCCAATATAGCGTCATCTGAAGTCGGATATCAAGGAACAAATTCAAATGGCTTTGGGCACGGTGACTATACAAAATACGGAGAATGGTTTGAGTACAATGGAGTATCTTGGTGTGCGATATTTGTAAGCTGGTGTGTGAATCAAGCAGGAGTTTCAACAAAATTGGTACCAAAAACAGCGGCGTGCGAAACAATGAGAAAAAATTCATCATCGTTTAAGAATTGGAGCAGTTCCGCATTGAGCAATATCAATAAAAATGATGTAATATTCTTTTCAGGGAACAAAGGCGGCGAAAGCCACCATGTGGGCATAGTCGTATCGGTATCGGGTTCAAAAATAACTCTTATTGAGGGAAACACAAGCTCAGATGTTGTAAAGAAAAATACATATACGGTTGAGAACGAGTCTACAGGCAAGATAAAAGATGGAAGTGGCAGTTGGGCTTACTTCCGCGGCTATATTCCGGTAAACTAAATAAATAGTCCGGCAAATTTGACTATATATTGGCACGCATCAGAATTCTGTGGGATATACTGTAAAATAAAACAAATTAAGTAAATTAGAGGGGATAAGAAAAATGAAAAAGATATTTTTATTAATTATGTTATGCGCTTTAATCGCCGCGACAAGCGGCTGCGGGACAAACGGCGGCGATTCGAGCAGCTCGGCAGAAGAAAGCAATGACAAAGGCTATGTAATAATAGACGGAAAAGCATATTCAACCTCCGGTGCCACTGTAGTAGAACCCGATATGCTGCCGTAAAAAAGTTTAAATAAGTAATTTAATTGAAAGGATTGACTAAATATGAAAAATTTAAAAATTATATCAGGAGCAATATGTTTTGCGGTAGGACTTATTATGCTTATCGCATCGACGACCTTATCAAGAGATATGGCTTATCTTTGTAAGGTGTTCGGCGTTATTCTTTTGCTATTCGGCATTATCGATTTAATAGTAGTCTTAGTTTCACAGGCGTTCACATCAAAAAATTTAAAGGATAAGGACGATTTTCAGGTTTCTATGACAAAGTGTCCGAATTGCGGAATACAGCTGAAAAGCGAAACAAAAGTATGCCCCAAATGTAAAACAGTTATAAAATCATAAGTAATGTGAGGAGATAAAAATGGCAAGAACGACAATAGAAATACCTATACAGGATAAAAATGTTGATGATATGATTGCGGCAATAGAAACTGTTATGGGTAAATACAAATTCGCCGCAAAGGTTTTAAACGGTGAAAATGTATGGGTGAAAGGCGATGGAGTAATCGCGGTAATGCAGTGTTTCGGCGTAGGGTTCACGGATAATTCCCTGCTGATGCAAGGCTGGCTCAGAGATGCCATTGCCGGAGAAAAAACATTGGAGGGCAGTATTCCCTTAATAAAGGGCAAAATGCGTAAAATTTTAAACGAGGCGGCTCAAGCGGCGCAATGCTGAAACCTCGCCTAAACACAAAAGACCGTCGGCAATGCCGACGGTCTTATTGTTTTACAAATTTGGTGCCGATGGTGGGGGTCGAACCCACACGGTATTGCTACCACGGGATTTTGAGTCCCGCGCGTCTGCCAATTCCACCACATCGGCAAAAATATTGCTTAACTATAATATCACAAATTCTACGAAATGTCAACCTTTCAAAAAGAATTTATTTACGCTAAAAATAATATCGAAAAAGCGCCGAAAATATTGCTTAAAATAAAATAATGTTATATAATATAAATATATAGGATTTTAGGAGTGATATTTTTGAAAAAAAAGAGCGTGTCAAAAAAATCCGTCATTCTTATGGAGTTTGACTGGTTTTTATTTATTTTAACAATAGTTCTGTCGATTTTCGGCATAGTGATGATATATTCGGCAACGAGAACTCTACATTCAAACACAAATGTAACTGTACAGTCCGTCGCTATGGTTATAGGCTGCGTGCTTATGCTTGTCGTCTGCTTTTTTGACTATGAACAGCTTAAGAATTTGGTAAAACCGATTTATATATTCGCGGTGGCAATACTGATTCTGGTTCTGATAGTGGGTGTGGGCAATGAAAGCTGGGGCGCGAAAAGCTGGATAAGATTCGGTTCCGTGGGCATTCAGCCGTCGGAGCTTGCCAAGGTATGCTTTATAGTGACGTTTTCGTATCATCTCTCAAAGGTGCATGACGATATAAACAAGCCTCTTGTAATTCTCGGACTTTTGCTGCATCTCGGAGTATTGCTCGGATTGATTGCTCTTCAACCCGATGTGGGCAGCGCGATGGTGTTTATATTTATGTTTATCTGCCTTATGTTTGTGGCGAAGATTTCCTATAAATATATAATTCCTATCGGCGTTTTGGGAATCGCGTCGCTGCCGCTTATATATAATTATGTGCTTGCCGATTATCAGCAAAAACGTATTCAGGTGTTTTTCAATCCGTATCTTGACGCGCAGGGCAGCGGATATAATGTTATACAGTCGCTGATTTCCGTAGGCTCCGGACAGCTTTGGGGAAAGGGATATTTGCAGGGCACACAAAATCAGATGGATTATCTGCCGTCTAAGTATACCGATTTCATATTCAGCATAATAAGCGAGGAGCTGGGATTTGCGGGCGCGATAATTCTTGTAATCGCACTGTTTCTTCTGATTTACAGGTGCTTTAAAACGGCTCAGAAAGCGGATAACGCCTTCGGCAGATATATATGCGTCGGCGTTGGCTCTATGATGCTTTTTCACGTTTTTGAAAATGTCGGTATGTGCATAGGTCTTATGCCCGTTACGGGTATTCCGCTGCCGTTTATAAGCTACGGCGGTACCTCCGTCGCGGTGAATATGATTGCCATAGGACTTGTGCTGAGCGTGTCCTACCATAATAAGCCGCGCAGCGTGTTTGACGTGTATTGACGGCGATAAACTTGTAACAAAAAAACGGCATCTGCCGTTTTTTTATTGCTTATTTTACGCTGTTTTGACAGCCGCTTGACTTCTTGCCTTAACATCCTTACGGAAGAAGAATTTAAACAGTGTTCTGATGAGCGGCTGAATAAAGAACAGCTGCGTGAAGAATGCGAAAGGAAAATTAAAGCATACAAGCTTAAGCCAGTTCGCAAGCAGCGTGAATATGTTGAATCCCGCGTAATACGGGTAATACAGCCATGCCGCTATAAAGCTCATCGCCGGACACATCAAGCCGACAGTTGCGCATATGATTGCCGATTCAAAAATAACAGGATGAGTCTTTGCGGGGTCGAACACCTTTCTTGCAAGGCGGAACGAGCAGGGACTTCCCATAATAACCTCCAGCAGATACGCGAAACAAAATTCTATAAGTATGACCGCCCATATCGGAAGATACGCGCCGAACATATATACTCCGCCTTGATTGTTTATCGCGGAAATTACGCTGTCGGCTTGGTTTACCGACATAAGTATGCTGCCGTTCACTACATACAGACTGTAGAATACATAGGCATGAACCGTAACCACTACGGTGAGAAAGGCAAAGACCATTCTCTGAAATTGATTTCTTGGCATTAAAAATACACTCCTTTTTTTGAATAAGCGCAAAAAAACACATATAAATACTTTGATAAATACAAAACCGTTTCGTACCGTGATCAGATTTATATACAAAAGTATTACATGTGTCGTGCGAACATTATTCAGTTAAATTTACGAGAAATATTTTAACATATATTTTTATGTTTTGTCAAGACAAAAATTCTTTTGATACACATATCCGTCCTTTCGGAATATTATATAATAAGAGGAAAGGAGTGAATTTTATGTATGTATTGGTTGGCAGCGCCACCACTGCCGCGAGGCTGAAAAAGGCAGCCGAAAAGATTGTAGGCTTTCCGGCGTATGTGGTTCATACGCCCACAGCATTGGGCGGGGGCGGCTGTTCCTATTCCGTGCGGCTTGACGACCGCGCCTTGGAGGATATAAAAACGATAGCGAGCGACAACAGACTTCCCATAAAGGGTATTTATACAGAAAAAATTGAAAACGGGGAGCGTGTGTATAATGCTGTATCTTGATAATGCCGCCACGACGCTGAAAAAACCCTTTGCGGTATATGCGCGTCTGATAAAAAGCACCATTTTAGGAGGAGGAAACGCGGGACGCGGAGGGCATAAAAAGAGTATGGAGGCGGTTCGCGCGATTGTGGACACGCAGGATTTGATTGCGCGGCTTTTTAATATTCCCGAGCCGCAGAATATTGTGTTTACCCAAAATGCCACCTACGCGCTGAACACGGCTATTTTCGGAATCGCCGGAAACGGCGGGCATATCGTGGTTACCGCTATGGAGCATAACAGCGTGCTGCGTCCGGCGCATAGATTGGGTAATTATACGGTTGTCGCCGCCGATAAAAGCGGCTTTGTGCGCGCCGCCGATGTTGAAAAGGCGGTAAGGGAGGATACGCGGCTCATTGTATGCACACACGCGTCGAATGTGTGCGGAACGATACAGCCCGTATATGAAATAGGGCGCATTGCAAAAAAACACGGTATACCGTTTCTGATAGACACGGCGCAGACGGCGGGCTGTCTGGAGGTGGACGCGGTGGGAATGAACGCCGATATGATAGCGTTTTCGGGGCATAAGGGACTTATGGGACCTCTCGGAACGGGCGGACTGTATATTAAAAATCCGGAAAGTGTCGCGCCGTTCGCGGTCGGAGGTACGGGCAGTAATTCGGAAAGCGTTGTTCAGCCGGATATTATGCCCGATAAATTTCATATCGGCACAATGAATACGCCGGCGATAGCGGCATTGGGCGCGGGAGTGAAATATGTTTTGAGGTACGGCGCACAATAATATATAGGGGAATACGAAAAACAGCTTGCCGATATGTTTAAGGAAAATCTGTTGAATATGGATAATGTGACCGTATACGGTAATGATAACAGTATCGCGACCGTTGCGTTTAACGTGGGAACGCTCGGCAGTGAGGAAACATTTGAAAGGCTTTGCGGAAAAGCCGCCGTGCGCGCCGGGTATCACTGCGCACCGCTTGCTCATAGGGCGCTCGGCACGGAGGACAGAGGAGTTGTGAGGGCATCGTTCGGCGTGTTTAACACGAAATCGGACGCCGAGAAAATGACTGATTATGTCTATGAAATAAGCAAAAATTTAAGGGGATAGATTGCTCTATCCCATACATAAATACTCAAAAAAAGCAAATAATATTTTTGAAAAACTCTTGACAAAAGCTGCCGGCTCTGATATAATAATGCAAGTCGGTTGGCGTTAAGCCAAAAGGCGCAATTTGCGGGTGTAGTTCAATGGTAGAATTCCAGCCTTCCAAGCTGG
>MSHM01000003.1:0-41157 GCA_001941225.1 Oscillospiraceae bacterium Zagget12 | reverse complement strand
TGGTCGCGTGGGTTCGATTCCCATCACCCGCTCCATTATATGTGTCTGTAGCTCAGTTGGATAGAGCAATTGCCTTCTAAGCAATGGGCCGGGGGTTCGAATCCCTCCAGACACGCCAAAAGCACTCTCTAATTGCTTTTTTGGACATACTTAGTGGGAGTAAAAATTGCTGCCGCCAAAGTTATGGTGGGTATAGTTCAGCTGGTTAGAGCGTCAGTTTGTGGCACTGAATGTCGTGGGTTCGAATCCCACTACCCACCCCATTTTTTTTTGCGGAGACTGTTTCCGCACTATATAGGGATACATACAGGGATATAGCCAAGTCGGTAAGGCACCAGATTTTGATTCTGGCATTCGTAGGTTCGAGTCCTGCTATCCCTGCCATTATACGGGCCATTAGCTCAGTCGGCAGAGCACTTGACTTTTAATCAAGTTGTCCGGGGTTCGAATCTCCGATGGCTCACCAGATAAACCGGTATCCGAACAGGAGTTTATTAAGTTTACAAGCTCCTGCTCGTTGATACCGCTTTTTTTGTTTGTGTAGTTATATATACTCTTATCATCGGACAGGTAGGCGTGGTTTAGAAATGTTTCTATAAGTCCGCGGCATACCGCCTCCCCCAAGGGAGGGATTTGATACTTGAGAATTTGAAATTCGGCGGTTAAGGGCAAAATTGAGCGGAAGAAAAAGAAAAAGGCCGTTTCCGACCTTTTCCTTATCCTATATAGCAAATAAGCAGGTTCGTATTAATAAACTCTTACTGCTCCGGCGTATGTTGAAATGCGGTATTCCGTGTTTATTGACGAAATCTTTACAACATCGCCTGTTTGCGGCGCGTGAATCATATTTCCGTTGCCGATATAAATTCCTACGTGATGTATTCCGCTGCCGTTTGAGAAGAATACCAAATCGCCGGGCTGTAGATTTTCGCGGCTTACATATGTGCCGTTATTTCTCTGGTCTGCCGCTACACGGCTCACGCTTATGCCGTTTACCTTGCACACATACTGCACAAGACCGCTGCAGTCAAAGCCCGAGGGAGATGTTCCGCCCCATACATACGGTACGCCGAGATACTTCATTGCCGTATTAACTATAGCTTGTCCCTTAGATGAGGATGACGCTGTAGAAGATGGCGATGATGCAGGTGATGACGATGTGTCGCTCGATTTCTGCGCCGACTTTGCCGCCTGAGCCGCTGCCGCGTTTTGACGCGCGATTTCCTCAGCTCTTGCCGCCTCCGCTTTAGCGTCGGCAATCTCCTGCTGCTTTGCGGAAATCGTATCCTTCTCTATCCATTCGCCCGTAAATTCAAGAGAGGTGTTTATAACGTAACCCTCCTCATAATCGTCGCCGTAGCAAACTCTTATGAAGTCATTCTCTCCCCATAGCACATATACATAAGTACCGTCTGTAAGCTCGGTTATTATATCCGAATCTGTGGACGCCTCTTTTCTTACCCTTACCGAATTGCCGGCAAGCGTTACCTGAGCGATTTTATAATTGGTATAGCTCTTCTTTGCGTCCTCCGCCAGCGTTATGTCCTGAGTGATGACATCGTTCGGCACATATCCGGTGCTGTCGCCGCTGTAGGAAATCTTATACCAGCCTTCGCTGCTTTCCAAAATCTCAACCTCGGTGCAGACCTCTATTTGGTCAATAACCGCGGATTCGTCCGACGGAGTTTCTCTCACGTCAAGGCTGCCGCTTGTTATGTTGACGTATCCGATAGGATACGCGCTTTTCGCTGCAATTTCGCTTTCGTCAACTACTTCCTCTTCGGCGGGAGCCTCTGCTGCGGGTTCCTCGTCCGATATTTCAGATTCAACATCCGCCGCGTCCTCGGCATTGCTTTCTTCTATAGTTATGTTCTGCAGCGCCGCCGCGGAGTTTATTCTGTTTTCTCTTTCAAGCTGTGAATCCTTTAAGGTGGCAGCCTGGGCCGCCGCAAGTGAACTTATCATTGCAACCGCTATAATGGCGATTACCGTATGCTTAAAGTTCCGCATAAATTAAAACCTCCAATATTTCAGGTAAATATATTTCAATAAATTTACCAAGTTTGCAATTTGATTGCTGAAATGTTTCCAAAACATTACAAAGGTGATTATACACCCTATTTAATCATTTGTCAACCCTTTTTTAATCTGTTTGTAGTTATTTTGCAACAAAACAGTAATATAAAATCGCGTTTTGCAACAAAAATGAGGGTATATTTTGTGCAAAATCACCTATAAATATATTATAATCTTTGATTATGGTGTAATAATTAACAAAACTTAATTTTTTTGAAAAATTCTAAAAAATAAGCTAATATTACAGCAAAATTACAAGCATCTTCCTCTGTGTCGGAAAAATAACAGACAACTATGTTACAAATACATTACATATATTACAAAAGTTACAATTCGTTGCAATGAAAACGCCAATTTGATATAATAAACTAATAAAGGAGTTTATACTATGGCTGAATATATCAAGATAGCAGTATTCTTTGCATCGGGAATTTATCTCGGCGAGCGTATTTCGGCGGGATTTGCAATATTATTCTTAATATCCCTGATTATGGTATTGACAGTTAAGGCTTGTTTTAAACATAAATTCGATATAAAAATACTAATATTTTTATCCGCGTTCACGCTGGGTATTCTTTTGTATCACTACGGAATGAGCGATTCTCTTAGAGATTTGTCGGAGTATGAGGAGCGGTATGTAACGCTTACCGGACGCGTCGCGGAAATTCCGCAAAAATCCGACGATAACGTGCAGTATGTGATTGACGTGCGAAAGGCGGAGCAGTCCGGGGAGGAAAAGGAACTTCGCGAAAAGATACTTTTGACCGCCGTGTCGGGATTTGAATACGGAGATACCGTGGTGTTTTCGGGAATTGTCGAGGGTATTCCGCAGAAATTGAATGAAAACAGCTTCGACTTGATTAAATATTATAAAAGCAAAGGAATATTCTTTAAAATATATTCCGCCGATATACAGCCGGCATCGGAGGAAATAAAGGACTATTCTCCTTATGCCTTTGGAATGAGCGTAAAGAATTTTGTTTCAAACGTGATAGACAATAATTACAGCGGTGATTACAACGCGATTTTGAAAGCTGTGCTGACGGGTAATAAAAAGGAATTTTCGGAGGACTTTGATAAAATTCTGACAAGGACGGGCACAAAAAGATTTTTCTATCCCGCGTTTTTGCATATTATGCTGTTTATGTCGCTGATAGCGCTTGTTTTGAGCGCGTTTAAAAAAAGAACGCGCGACGCGCTTACCGTGTTTCTACTTATTATATATGCGGCGGTGAATTTTTCAAACGCGGTATTTGTAAAGCTGAGCATAATGCTGATTTTGTTCACGTTTTTGAAAAGCCGTTTCGGAAAGGTGTATTATTTGGACGTACTCGGTATGACGGCGATTATTATGGGCTTGATAAATCCGCTTATATATTTCGATATGGGATTTGTAATGTCTATGCTTTCAAGCGTGCTGATATATTACTTTTTCGATTATGTGTATGAAAGGCTGAAATTTTTAAAATTCAGATATTTGCGTAAAAGCGTGACATTGGGACTTATATGCACGGTGGGACTTATTCCGGTTACGGCGTACTTCTTTAGCGACGTGTCGTTTTACTCGATATTGGTTTCATTTGTGATGCTGCCGTGCGTAGCGGCGGTGGTGGTGTTTTCGCCGCTGCTTATCGGTATGCTTGCGCTGTTCCATACCGCGCCGATTATACATCAAGCGGTCAGCCTTATGCTGTTTTTGATAAAACGCATACCGATATTGATAGATAAATTGAAATTTTTAAATGTTTCGCCGCCTAAACCGGACATATTGCAGCTTTTTATATATATGCTTATTGTTGTCGCGGCGGTTAAGTATATCAAAAATAAGAAGAAACACGCGAAAATAGCGTTATTCGTCGCGGCGGCGCTTATGACATCGACAGTGCTCTGTGAAATATCGAGAATAGATGACGTGGAGATTACCTTTGTGAATGTGGGACAGGGCGACGGAGCGCTTATCAGTGCGCCGTACCGCTTTAATATTCTGATAGACGGAGGCGGCGGAAATGCTTATTCGGACTATAATCCCGGCGAAAAGGTGTATCTGGAATATCTCAAATCGGAGAATATAACAACCGTGGACAGCGCGTTTGTCAGCCATTATCATCAGGACCACGTTCAGGGAATCATAGCCGCGATAGAGAATATAAAGGTAAGAAATCTGTTTCTTCCGGATAATATGGAGGGCAGTGAGTGGAGAACTGCGCTTGAGAGCGTGGCGGCGGAAAACGGAACCAAAGTGCATTATATATCGCAGGAAACTCTGCTTACATATAATAACGGAATGACAATCCGCATAATTCCGCCGGCGAAAAAGACCGCGATAAGCGATGATGAAAATGACACCTCGTATGTGTATTATGTGGAATATGGCGAGTTTTCGGCTGTGTTTACCGGAGATATGTCCGCGTTTGCCGAGAAAAATCTGATTGACGCGGGAAAGATTTCTCACGCCGATTTGTTAAAGGTGGCTCATCACGGCTCCAAATCCGCCGCAAGCGAGGAATGGGTGGAGGCGGTCAGCCCGAAATACGCGGTTATAAGCGTCGGAGAGGATAACACTTACGCGCTGCCGAGCAGTGAAACGCTTGAAACCCTTAAGGATACCGAGCTGTTCCGCACGGATTATGACGGAGATATAATATTTACCGTCGAAAAGGACGGCAGTGCAAGAATAGATACATTTGATAGGAGATAGTTATGGCGGCAAAGAAAAACGACAGCTTGTTAAAATTGAAAAAACAGATTAAGGACGGTAAATTGTCACCCTTGTACTTGTTTTACGGAGAAGAGGATTTTCGTAAGGATTTTTACGTGAAAAAGGTTGTTGAGCGTATTCCGGACGGAGGCTTTCCGGAGTTTAATCATATAAAGCTTAACGGCGCGGACGTGCCGTTTTCCGAGTATGACGACGCGTGGGAAAGCTTTCCGATGATGACGGATAAAAAGCTGATACACATTAAAGACAGCGGCATTTTCAAGCCGAAAAGGGCTAAGGAGGACGCATATTCAACCGATGAATTAAAGGCGTTTTGGACGGAGAAGTTTAAGCGTATATCCGATGATACCGTGGTGATTTTTGATGAAACAAGCGTGGATAAGCGCAGCTCCTTGTATAAGGCGCTTTTAAAATCCGGAACGGCAGTCGAGTTTAATTATTTGAGCGAGGCGGAGCTGGTCACATGGGTGGTTAAGCAGTGCCTTGACGCGAAAAAGAAAATGTCCAAGCAAAACGCCTATTATCTCATAACACTGTGCGACCCGGGACTTAATAATATAAATAACGAGCTGCAAAAGCTGTTTGATTTTTGCGATAAGGAAATATATAAGAGCGATATTGACCGCGTGGTGTCAAAGTCAATTCAGGTGATTGTGTTTAAACTTACGGACGCGATTATGGCGGGAGATACGCGCACAGCGGCGGCGACTTTGATGGATTTAAAAAATACCGATAAAGATGCGTTTCCGGTGATTTATCTGATGTTCTCAACATTTGAGAAAATGCTGCGCGTAAAGCTTATGCGCGGAGCGACTCAAGGAGAGATTGCCGCAAAACTGGGTGTTTCGGCGTATATTGCAAGGAAGTATATAGACAGCGCGGCGGGATTTGGCGTTGATTCGCTTGCGTGGATGACGCGCCGCGTCGCGGAAATTGACCTCGCCATAAAAGAGGGCAGAATTGAGGATTGGGCGGCACTGGAACAGTATGTAACGGAATGTATTTGGCGCGCCCGTAAGAACGCATCGTAGGGGCGCCCATTGGGCGCCCGAATCCCTCATCCGTCACCCGCCTATGGCGTGTGCCACCTTTTTGGCAACGGCTACGAGCCTATGGCTCTAAGCCTACAATTTGCGTTGCAAATTGTAGGCTTGTAGCCGTTGCAGAGAATTGCGTTTGAATAAACCCCTCCGTCACGGCTTACGCCGCGCCACCTCCCCTAGTAGTGGAGGCTTGCAGAGCGTTGCCGCGAATGTGGATTTGATTTCGTAGGGGTCGGCACCCCGACGACCCGAAAGGCTCCCCTACGAGGGGAGCTGTCGCCACAGGCGACTGAGGGGTCTTACGTAACATTCCCATTAGCGCCGGCTCCCTTTAACAAGGGAGCCTTACACCCGACGACAAAATTCTCTTGTTTCGTAGGGGCGAACAGTGTTCGCCCATTAACTATGTATATAAAAAACTTACCATAAAGGAGAGGAAAAACAATGAAAAAAAGATTAATTTCCGCGATAACGGCGGCTGTAACAGCGTTTGCGTCGCTGCCCGCAATCGGCTATGCGGCGCAGGATATGCCGGAGCCTGTTTTGCGCTACACATTTGACGGCGATGCCGAGCTTGCGGACGAGAGCGGTGAAAACGCGCTGATACTTTCGGGCGGCGCAAGCGTCACGGAGGACGGAAATATCGGCAAGGCGCTTTTGCTTGACGGCGTTGACGGCTATGCGCTGCTGCCGTCCGATATAATATCCGACAGTATGACGATTACCGCGTGGGTAAATATCACCAAATTCACAACCTGGGGCAGAGTATTTGACTTGGGAACCGACTCAAACAACAACTTTTTCTTTGCACCCTACAGCGGCGGCGCGGCAAGAGTTGAAATAAAATCTCCGTCCGCGACCGACACTATGGACTGCGCGCAGGAAACCGTCAGAGACTGGGTACATTACGCTGTAACCGTTGATAACGGCACGGTGTCATATTACAGAAACGGCTTGCTTGTGCAGTCGAAATCGGGGATTCAAAATCTTTCCGATGTAAAGGACGAGCTTAATTACATAGGTAAATCCCATTATGACGGCGACGCGTACCTTGCGGCGGCGGTGGACGACTTCCGCATATATGACAGCGCGCTTGACCGCGACGAGGTTTGCGCGGTAATGTCGGAGGGGGAGATAAATCCCGAAATACTTCTTGACACATATTCAATCGAAAATGAGCAAATTGTTACGGGCGATAAAATCGACCTACCCCAATATGACGCTTTGATATGGGCGGAAAAGGACAATCTCGGTCTGATAGACACCGAAACGGGCGAGGTAAAGCATAACGAAACCGCCGAAACCGTTACGCTTACGGCGAATATCGGTGATGTGTCGCGCGAATACACGCTCTATGTCACAGGTAAAAATGAAACTCCGTATACCGTAAATATCGACGCGTCCGACCGCAGTAAGGATATTTCCGATATAATGTGGGGCTTGTTCTTTGAGGACATCAACAGTGCCGCAGACGGCGGATTGTACGCGGAGCTTGTTCAGAACCGCTCGTTTGAGATTGAGGATAACGAGCATTTATATTCGTGGGAAACGGATGGCGATGTCAGCGTGAACACCGAAAACCCGATACACGAAAACAATCCGACATATATTACGCTGGGCGCGGGCGCGTCCGTTACAAACGACGGCTTTCAAGGAATGAGCGTAACCGCGGGAGAAAAGTATAATTTCTCAATGTATGTAAACGGCGCGGGCGAATTTACCGTTACTGTCGGCGGCGCGGAGGTAAGCGTTAAAAGCGAGGGTGACGGCTGGCAAACGGCAGAGGCTGAAATCACGCCGACCGAAACATCGTCGGCGGCTGAATTGGTTGTGAAAAATACCGCAGACAGCGCGGACGTCGATATGATTTCGCTTATTCCCGAGGATACCTACAAGGGACACGGACTTCGCAAGGATTTAATGGAGGCATTGGAGGAAATGCACCCGTCGTTTCTGCGTTTCCCGGGCGGCTGTGCCGTTGAGGGACAGACTATGGAAACGGCATGGAATTGGAAGGACACAATCGGCGATGTTTCCGAACGTAAGGAAATGATAAACATTTGGAACCCGTCCGCGACCGAGCCGTATATGATGACCTACGGACTCGGATTTTACGAGTATTTCCAAATGTGCGAGGATTTGGGAATGGAGCCCGTACCCATTTTGAACTGCGGTATGGCGTGTCAGGTAAGGAGCGGCAGCTCTCAAGACGAGGAATATCTTGTTCCCATGGACGATTTACAGCCGTATATAGACGACGCGCTTGACTTAATCGCGTTCGCGAACGGCACCGACACAAGTAACGAATGGGTTCAAAAGCGTATCGAAATGGGACACGAGGAGCCGTTTGATTTAAAATATATCGGTATCGGAAATGAGCAGTACGACGAGATTTATTTTGAGCGTTACGCGGAATTTGCAAAGCAGATACATGAGCAGTATCCCGATATTAATATTATAACAACGTCCGGCACCGCGTCAAGCGGAACCTCAAACGACCTTGCTTGGAACTGGGCGAACGAAAACACGGAATTAGCCGACCTTATGGACGAGCATTATTATGAAACGGCGGACTGGTTCAGACAGCACGTTTACCGTTACGACAGCTATCGCCGCGACACGAATACAAAGGTGTTCCTGGGCGAGTACGCGTCAAAGGGCAACACCTGGTACAATGCGCTCTCCGAGGCGGCGTATATGACGGGACTTGAGCGCAACGCGGACGTAGTGCGTATGGCGAGCTACGCGCCGATGTTCGCGAAGTACGGCAATGTGCAGTGGTCCGCGGCGAATATGATTTGGTTCACGAACGACGATTATATGCTTACGCCGAATTATTATGTGCAGTCTCTGTTCTCAAACAATCGTGGTGATTACTCGCTTTCGACCGAGGTGGAATTGAACGGCATTGAAAAGGACAATGCCTTCCATGGCGGCATTGCCGTAGCGTCATGGGGAACGCATAATGAATTTAGCGATATTACTGTTGAAACGGCTGACGGCGAATATGAAATCGAGCTTGACAGCTCCGCCGCGCTGAATGAGCAAGGCTTTGAAACCTCAAACGGCGAATGGTCGATAAACGAGGACGGCTCCATTGTTCAAACCTCCGATCAAACCGGCTGCGTGTGCTTTTACGCAAGTCCCGATATGAATAATTACACGCTGTCACTTAAAGCGAAAAAGACCGCCGGCGGCGAGGGATTCCAGATTGGCGTCGCAGCGGAGGACGCGCTGAATTACTACCGTGTAAACATAGGCGGTTGGAGCAACACAACGGCAAAGGTACAGCATATTGTTGACGGCGTGAGCGCGGAAACCGGAAATGTGGCGGAGCAGTCCTATGTGGGCAGTGTACACATCGAAGATAACGAGTGGTACGATATAAGGGTTGAGGTTACGGATTATGAGATAAAGGCGTATATGAACGGCGAGTTTATTTGCTCATATGTAAAGCCTAAGGAATACGGCCCCGTATACGCGTCAAGCGTTTATGACGAGGAATCGGGCGAGGTTATTGTAAAGCTTGTAAACACAATGGACAGCGCCGTTGATACGGGCATAAATATAGACGGTATGAGCGTAACAAGCTCCGAGGCTAAAGTTACTGTTATGTCCGGCGATACCGCCCTTGAAAACAGCCTTGAAAACAAGAACGCGATTGTGCCTGTCGATGGGGAAATAACGAACGCGGCTGACAGCTTTACATATAACGCGCCCGCAAATTCGCTTAGCATTATTCATTTGTCGGCGGCGGATAAGCCGGCAAATCACACGCCGTATATTTCAGGCTATGAGGACGGCACATTCAGACCCGACGGCAATATAACAAGAGCCGAGGCGGCTACGATAATTTCAAAAATAGCGGGCATTGACGAAACAGCGGAATACGAGAATGTCTTTGATGATGTTTCGAAAAACGCGTGGTACGCGAATTATGTTAATTTTATGGCGGAAAACGAATATATTTCCGGCTACGGCGGAACAGTCTTTAAGCCGGAAAACAATATAACGCGCGCGGAGTTCTGCGTCATTTTATGCAATTATCTCGGTGTTGAACCGATTGACGGAGAGTCGAAATTTACCGATGTTTCCGAGAGCTTTTGGGCGAGGGGATATATAAACGCGATGAGCGATAAGAGCTATGTATCGGGATATACTTCCGGAGCGTTTGTTCCCGACGGCACAATCACGCGTGCCGAGGCGGTTACGATGCTGAACCGCGCACTTGGAAGAGATGATTTCAGCGTTGAGGAAAACCCGTTCAGCGACGTATTACCGAGCCACTGGGCATATGAGGAGATACTTAAGGCGGTAAATTAAAAGCTTTGCGGAGCGATACTATAAATACCGTGTTATTCGTAGTGGTCGTCGCCCCCGACGACCCGTTCGTAGGGGCGACCCTTGTGGTCGCCCGAAATTTAATATGAAAGGAAACCACAAATGAAAAAATTACTATCGCTTACAGCCGCCGCAATTATATTATTATCCGCGGCGGGGTGCGGCTTGGGCGCAAGCGAAAAACCGTTGACAGACACGATGTCCGTCGAAGAAAAGGTGGGACAAATCCTATTTGTGCGCTGTCCCGAGGAGGAGAGCATGGACGAACTGATGTCCTTAAATCCCGCCGGAATACTTATGTTCCAACGCGATTTTGACGGCTTGACAAAGGACGAGGCAATAAGCAAAATAGAGGGATTCCAATCGAAAAGCGAAATACCTCTTATAATCGGAGTTGACGAGGAGGGCGGAACGGTCGTGCGCGTTAGCGCGAATCCCAACCTTGCTCCGGAAAAATACAAATCGCCGCAGGAAATCTATAATGAGGGCGGTATGGAGGCGGTTGTCGCTGACGCGGCGGAGAAATCCGAGCTGCTTTTGAGCCTCGGCATCAATATGAATCTCGCGCCGGTAGCCGACGTTGCCACGGACACCTCCGCTTATATATATGACCGCAGCTTTGGCAAGGGCTACGAGGAAACGGCGGATTTTGTCGCGCAGACCGTGGCGGCGATGAACAACGCCGGTATATGGAGTGTGCTTAAGCATTTCCCGGGCTACGGAGAAACGGAGGGCGACAGCCACGAGGGCGCTGTGTATACCGAAAAAAAGCGCCGAGGATATAAGAAATACCGATTTTGTTCCGTTCAAGGCGGGCATTGACGCGGGCGCGAGCTGCGTGCTTGTGTCGCATAACACCGTAAAAGGTCTTGACAGTGAAAATCCCGCGTCGCTTTCGCCCGCGGTTCACGATATACTCAGAAACGAGCTTGGTTTTGACGGAGTTATAATGACGGACGATATTGCGATGGGCGCCGTCGCCGACGTGGAAAACGTCTACGTGAAGGCGGTGAACGCCGGCAATGATTTGCTTATAACCACGGACTACATTACGGCGTTTAATCAGATTCTTGACGCGGTAAAAAGCGGCGAAATAAGCGAGGAAACGCTTAATAACGCCGTGGAGCATATATTACGCTTAAAAGGACTTATGTGATACCTATGCGCGGCTCTTGCATTTTCCGTGTCCGCATTTTCTTTCATAGAATACTTGACTTTTTCGGCATCATCTGGTATATTATAGTTAATGAGGGTATCATCACTCGGTGCCCCGGGCGATCGGAGCCCGGACTGTGCCGGCTGATGTATATCCTCATTGTTTTTTGTATATTTTACGGTGCTTTTGCCGTTTTTATCCGGTTAATGCGCTATTGACACCGCCGTTATTTTGTGATATATTATCGCTATAAGCGGTACCGGCAGAAACGTTTCGGACGTTGCGAGTAGGGGCTTGTACATCTCTCGTCTGCTGTGCCGCTGCGGCAGTATCAGTGACGTTTCGGACGTTGTGCTGAGGGGGATTTCCATTCGGCTCCTGATTTGCCGCTTTTGTTTTATAAGCGAAATACTTGACATTTTCGCCAGAATCTGATACACTGTTATCAGAAGATAGATGGTTGTGTGCGAGTCCCTCCTGCGTTTTGCAGGTTGAGGACACGTCGCCTACATCTATCTTTTTTGTGTTTGACAAAACGTATAATATCATAAAACTGCTTTGTACCGGTCGGCTTTACCCGCCGTTGCCGGAACGCTCGTGTCCGCATTTTCTTTTGCGGAATACTTGACATTTTCGCCTGAATCGGATATATTATCTGTAGAAGAGGTTTCGTAGTTGATATGGGTGTCTTCGCCGCTTTGGCGACTTCCCGTAGACGAAACCTCTTCTATTTTTGTTACATCATATGCTACCTTGCCGTAATCGTCATACGTAACGTCAAGCGTTTTACTATTGTCCTCGCCGTCCGCACTGTATCCGTTTTCGGCGGCTTTCGCTTTGAGCATATCCGAAACGTCCTCGCCGCGCAGCACCTTCAATCTGTAGTCCTCGTCCTTAACCGCGACGCCTTTTGACGCGTTCTGTTTATCGCTCAGTAGCTCCGACGGAATATATTTGTAAAAATTTCCGTATTCGGGGTTGACTTCCTTTAACAAATCTGGTATACTTATTTCATCAGAAGATACGCGAGTACTACTCTGTTGCCCATTCATTTGGTCGGTGGACTGTGCCAAGACCGTACCTTCTGATTTTATTTTGCCCAATGTAATGCTTACATAGAGCTTGTTTTCCTTGCTGTAATTTTCGTTAAATTCCTTTATATGAAACTCTACCGGAACAATATTGTTTCCGTCCTCAAACGCGCTAAGCAACACATAATCATATTTAAGATTTTGATTTTCTTTTTTTGTACCCGTGTATTTATCCGTGTTCACTGCAATCGGCACGGCATTGTTTACAACATCGTCAAATATATACAGCATTTTTGCAAAGTCTGAATAATCGTTTGATATATTACCTTGCTTATGAACGCTCTCATTCAGCGAATTATGTGAATAGTTAAAATCAAGCTCCACGTTCTCATTGCTGTAGTCCTTAAACGCTCCGAACTTATCACCCAATTCTCTTAAAGTCTTTCCCGCTTGCTTTCTGTATGTGTTTTGCAGCTGCGTAATCTTTTTTTTCGCTTAAATCCTCGCTGTTTCCCGTGTATTCCGCTAATTTGATACTCGTATTTTTAAGTATCTCCGCGCGCTCCTCGTCCGACATATCCGCGGTTATTTTCCCCTCGTCCGAATTTTCTTTTGCGGAATACTTGACATTTTCCTCGGAATTGGATATACTGTTATCAGAAGATAGATGGCTGTGTGCGAGTCCCTCCTGCATTTTGCGGGTTGAGGACACTTCGCCTACATCTATCTTTTTTGTGTTTGAAAGAGAGTATAATATCTTGCGTCCGTCATATGCTTTTGCTATATTCAGTGTAGTTTCGTATATATTGCCGTTTTTGTCCTGCATATAGGCTTTTTTAAATTCCCAACCGTTCTTGTCAAGCCATATTTATGACGAAACATTAAAGGATAATACGCATACGGGAAATAATAAAAAGCTGCCGGCAGGTATATCCGATACTTGCCGACAGCATTTTTAGCCTTGAGTATTGTAGCTGTAGTTTGGAGCCTCTTTTGTGATATAAATATCGTGCGGGTGACTTTCCTTAAGACCCGCGCCGGTAATTCTGACGAATTTGCCGTTTTCCTTGAGGTCGGGAATGGTTTTGGTTCCGCAGTAGCCCATACCGGAGCGAATACCTCCGAGAAGTTGGAATACGGTATCGGATACGGGACCCTTATAAGGCACGCGTCCCTCAACGCCCTCGGGAACAAGCTTTTTGGAGCCTGTCTGGAAATATCTGTCCTTACTTCCACATTCCATAGCGGCGATTGAGCCCATACCTCTGTATACCTTGAAACGTCTGCCCTGGTAAATTTCAAATTCTCCGGGGCTTTCGTCGCAGCCCGCAAGCAGACTTCCGAGCATTATAACATCTCCGCCCGCCGCGATAGCCTTAACAATATCTCCGGAATATTTTATACCGCCGTCCGCGATGACCGGAATGCCGTATTTCTTTGCAACGCAGCTTACGTCGTAAACAGCCGTAATCTGAGGCACGCCTATACCTGCCACAACACGGGTTGTGCAGATTGAGCCGGGACCTATGCCGACCTTCAGGCAGTCCGCGCCCGCCTCGATAAGAGCCTCTGCCGCCTCGCCGGTCGCGATATTGCCGGCGATAATCGGCAGGTCGGGGAATGCCGCTTTAATTTCCTTAACCTTGTTTATTATATTTTTGCTGTGTCCGTGCGCGCTGTCAAGAGCGATAATGTCAACGCCCGCGTCCGCAACCGCTTTAACTCTTTCAAGTGCGTCGTCCGTCACGCCTATTGCCGCGCCGACAAGAAGTCTGTCCTGCTTATCACGCGCCGAATTGGGATACTGTACGGCTTTCTCGACGTCCTTAATGGTGATGAGTCCCTTTAAATGACCCTCGTCGTCAACGATTGGGAGCTTTTCAACCTTTGCTCTTGAAAGTATCTCCTGCGCCTGTATCATAGTTGTTCCGACGGGAGCGGTTATAAGATTTTTACTTGTCATAGTACCCGATATTTTCTGTGTGAAATCGGTTTCAAATTTAAGGTCGCGGTTTGTGATGATGCCGATAAGCTTGTTGTCGCTGTCAACAATGGGAACGCCCGAAATTCTGAAACGCGACATTAAATCGTCCGCGTCTTGAAGGGTGCGGTCCTGCGTAAGGCTGAACGGATTGGTTATAACGCCGTTTTCACTTCTTTTTACCTTATCTACTTCCGCCGCCTGCTGCTCGATTGTCATATTCTTGTGAATAATTCCGATTCCGCCTTCGCGGGCGATTGCTATAGCCATTGATGACTCTGTTACAGTGTCCATAGCCGAGCTCATAAGCGGTATGTTGAGTGTGATGTCTTTTGTTAATTTTGTTGTTAGGTCAACCTCGTTCGGCGTAAAATCCGATGCCTGGGGTACAAGCAATACATCGTCAAATGTAAGACCTTCTTTAGAAAACTTATTTTCCATTTCTTATAACTCCTCTCATCAGTATTTATTTTAATAATTATAACAAATTGCCCCTTTATTTTCAAGGCTTTTTTGTAATAAAAAAATCTTTATTGCAGATGATTAATATATTCCGCAAGACAGAGCCGCATTGTGGCAAAATCACTAATTTTGAAAACCTCTCCCTTAAGGCGCGACGCGCCGGGAAGTCCCTTTATATACCACGCTATGTGCTTTCGCGCCTCTTTGATTCCTCTGCTCTCGCCCTTCTGCGCGACGAGCGCCTCTATATGCCGCAGCGCTTGAGTAAGTCTGTCCTTGGGAGTGGGGAAAAAGTCGATTTTGCCGTTTTGAAGATATTCGTTTATCTGCTTGAAAATGAACGGATTACCCTCCGCGCCGCGCCCTATCATAACCGCGTCGCAGCCGGTGTAGGAGAGCATACGCTCGGCGTCCTCGGCGTATTTTATATCGCCGTTGCCTATAACCGGAATTTTCACCGCGTTTTTGACCTCTTTTATAATATCCCAATCGGCGGTGCCGCTGTAAAATTCGGCGCGCGTTCTTCCGTGCACCGCTACAGCGCTGCCGCCGTTTTCCTCGATTATTTTCGCGACCCGCACGGCGTTTATGTCGGTATCGTCCCAGCCCTTTCGTATTTTGACCGTCACCGGCACCGGCGACGCGTCCGAAACGGCGCGGACTATCCTGCCTATCAGCGCAGGATTTTTAAGGAGTGCGCTGCCGTCGCCGTTGTTTACGATTTTAGGCGTAGGACACCCCATATTGATGTCGATTATGTCGGGTTTTGCTGCCATTACCTTTGGTATAACCGCCGCCATAATATCCGCGTCCGAGCCGAAAATCTGTATGGCGCAGGGACGCTCATCGCCGTCTATGCGCATAAGACCGGCGGTTTTTTTATCGTTATAATAAAGTCCCTTGGCGCTTACCATTTCCGAGTATACAAGTCCTGCGCCGTACCCGACGCATATTTTGCGAAACGCCGAATCCGTTACGCCCGCCATCGGGGCAAGGAACACATTGTTTTTTGTTTCAAAATTTCCTATTTTCACAATATCACCTTAAAATAAACGGCGGCAAACCGCCGCCGAGATTCGGGCAACCGCAAGGCTCGCCCCTACGAAACGGGTCGCCCAAATGACGGAGGGATTCTTCGCCACGCATCGTAGGGGGCGCCCATTGGGCGCCCGTGGGCGGGCAATGCCTGCCCCTACAATAATCACACCGCAAAATCATCTCTTTTTTGAATATTCCACAATTTTATGATTATTTGAAAAATACTGCAAATTAGCGTCAAAGTATATATGAGACACTCCCGAGCCTTTTATCATTTCACCGTTTTCTATTTTGTTTGTGCAGTCCCAGGTGGTGTCCACAATTACCCATCTGCCGTCCACATACACCTCGTTCCAAGCGTGATTTTGGTATTCGGTGCCGATGGTTTCGTCCGTCCATTCGGTATCCGTTCCGACGCCCAACGCGTAGCCGGAAACCACGTTGCAGGGAATTTCTATACTTCTGCAAAGAGCCGCCATCAGCGTGGCAAAGCCGAGGCATACCGCTTTTCTTGTCTGCACGATTTCGGTCGCGTAATAAGGAGGCGTTTCCTGCGATGAAAGACTGTCGGTATCATAATACATATATGAGCAAATCCAGTCGTGCAGAGCGAGAACCTTGTCATAATCGTTTTCTATGCCCTCGGTAAGCTGCGTCGCAATGGATATTATACTGCTGCTTTCGGACTGTATTGACGCGGTGCTTTTCAGGGCGTCCTTTGTTGATTTATCCTTTTCGTACATAATTTTATTGTTGTCGAAAACAGGGGATTTCTCCATTTCCCAGCCGCCGTCCGGAGTTTTGAAAAGGGTTACGTAATTATATACCCAGCTTTCAAATTGTCCGTAGGGCTTGCTGCCCGCGTATACGGCAACGTCAAGCGATAAGCCGTCGGTATCGGGTATGGTTATGGTTTTATTGAACTCATTATCCGTACCCACGGAAACGGACACCTGCTCGACGCTTTCGCCGTTTTCGTCGGTAAATTCCACGATAAGGTGCGCTTTGTTTTTGGACGTTGTCGTTCCGAATATCTGTATAGTGTTGAAATCAACAATCATACCTATATTTTCGTCGGGATAAAAGGTCAAAAGCGGACTGTTTTCTATGTAAGCATTGGTTGCCACGTCGGCGGGGTCAATGGGGAGCTCCTCGTCTTTAATCATCGCGATTATTTCCGAGGGAGACGGTATGTAATCGGTAAGACGCGACAAACGCTCCGAAATATTCGATATTGCCGAGGATATTTGAGGGAATTTTTCCTCAACGGCGGGCGCGTAGCTGCCGAAATTGAGGAAAACATCTGTTTCCGCGTTTATTATGCAAATTGCAATCGCCGCCACAAGCAGCAGGGCGATGAGTCTTTTAAAAACTTTCATATTCTATACACCGTTTATACGTTTAACATAAAATCTACAGTAGTAAAAAATGCTGCGACCTAAGTATATTCTTAAGCCGCAGCATCTTTCTTATTGGAGGCGCCACCCGGACTTGAACCGGGGAATAAAGGTTTTGCAGACCTCTGCCTTACCACTTGGCTATGGCGCCGAGGTTTATTTTGTATGATACAAATAACAAAAGACGCAGTGTTTTTGCGCCTTTTGTCTTGTAAATGGAGCGGAAGACGAGATTCGAACTCGCGACGTTCACCTTGGCAAGGTGACGCTCTACCACTGAGCCACTCCCGCGTATAATATCCGCCCGAATTTTAAGACAGATATTATTTGGTGCTTCCGGGTGGAATCGAACCGCCGACACTGGGATTTTCAGTCCCATGCTCTACCGACTGAGCTACAGAAGCATATGGCGACCCGGATGAGGCTCGAACTCACGACCTCCAGCGTGACAGGCTGGCGTTCTAACCAACTGAACTACCGGGCCATATTAATACACACCTTACTCTGTAAGATGTGTATGTACCTGGTGGGAGTTACAGGGCTCGAACCTGTGACATCCTGCTTGTAAGGCAGACGCTCTCCCAGCTGAGCTAAACTCCCATTTTGTCGCCTCAATCAGCGACATCAATTATTATAGCAGATGGGACGGCATTTGTCAACACTTTTTTTTCGATTTTTTTGTATTTTTTATTGCTTTTTATATTTATTTTTATTCGGACTTGGTGTATAATAGAAGTAAGATTTTAATTGAGGTGATAATCATATGAAAATCAATAAAAATATAATTATTCGTTTTGCGGCTGCCGCAATCGGCCTATTTATGCTGGCGGGCTGCGCCGAGCCCTCGGAAACTCCGTCCGAAGGCGAAACAGTTTTATCTAATACATACGCGTTTATAGCAAAGGATATACAAAATCCGTATATGCAAAAGGTATACGAGGGATTTCAAACGGCGTGCAGCGAGGTCGGCTCGTCCGCCATTTATAAGGCTCCCGAGGCAAACACTCCCGAAAAGCAGGTGGAAATTATAAACGAGCTTGTATTGCAGGGAATAGAGGGCATTGCCGTTGCCGCAAATGATGAGGATAAGCTTGAGGACGCGCTCAAGGCGGCAATGGAGTCGGGCGTAAAGGTTATCTCGCTTGACAGTGCCGTAAACAAGGAGTCGCGGCAGACGCATATTCAGCAAGCCGATCCGGAACTAATAGGACGCTCGCTTGTCCGCGCCGCTTATGATATTGTGGGCGGAAACGGCGGAATAGGAGTTTTAAGCACGACCAATCAAGCCACAAATCAAAATCTGTGGATAAGCTATATGGAGCAGGAAATCGCGGAAAATCCCGAAAAATACGCGTCAACGCCCATCGTGCAGATTGCTTACGGCGATGACGATACAACAAAGTCAATCTCGGAAACGCAGAGCCTTTTGGAAAATCCCGATATAAAGGTGATAATCGCGCCGACATCGGTAGGCATAAAAGCCGCCGCGCAGACCTTACAGGAATTAGGCTCCGATGTTAAGGTGACGGGACTCGGTATGCCGTCGCAGATGGCGGAGTATATTGAAAGCGGAATTTGTCCCAAGATGTATTTGTGGAATCCGGTTGATATAGGCTACCTTGCCGGCTATACCCTTGACGCTCTTTCGGACGGCACCATCACGGGCGCCCAAGGCGAGGTGTTTACAGCCGGAACGCTCGGCGAAAGAACCATTACGTTGGACGATGAGCAGGGAACCGAGATTATGCTTGGCGATTTGCTTGAATTTGACAGCGGCAATATCGGCGAGTGGAAGGACGCGTTTTAACGCCGCGCATTGTGAGGAAAACAGATGAGCAAGTCAAACAATCAGAAATTAAAAATACTGTACATAATGCGTATGCTTATGGAGAATACGGACGAGGAGCACGCAATGTCCACCGGCGATATAATAGAGGAGCTGGAAAGGCAGGGCATATCCTCCGAGAGAAAAAGCATATATGACGATATAGAAAGACTTAAGCTGTTCGGACTCGATATTTTAAGCAGCCGCAGCGCGCCCAAGGGCTATTATATAGCGTCGAGGGATTTTGAGCTGCCGGAGCTTAAGCTGCTTGTGGACGCGGTGCAGTCGTCAAGGTTTATAACGGAAAAGAAATCTCAGGAGCTTATAAAGAAAATCGAGGGATTGGCGGGACGCTTTGCGGCAAGCAAGCTGCAAAGTCAGGTCGTGGTTTCCAACCGCATAAAGACTATGAATGAAAGCATTTACTATAATGTGGATAAAATTCATTCGGCAATATCCTCCGATTCAAAAATACGCTGTCAATACTGCGAGTGGAATATAGATAAAAAGCTCGAGCCTAAGAAAAACGGCGCGTATTATGTTGTAAGTCCGTGGGTGCTGACGTGGGACGATGAGAATTATTATCTTATAGCCTATGACGATGAAAACGGTCAGATACGTCACTACAGAGTCGATAAAATGATTAAAATAGAGCTTATTGACGAAAAACGTATGGGCAGGGAGGAGTTTAAGAATTTTAATATCGCGCACTATTCAAAAAAGACCTTCGGAATGTTCGCCGGAAACGAAAAGGAGCTGAAAATATGCTTTGACAACAGGTTTATAGGCGTTGTTATCGACAGGTTCGGCAAGGAGGTCATTATTCATAAAAGGGACAGCTCCGGCTTTACCGCGAATGTAAAGGTCAATGTCAGCGCGCAGTTTTACGGTTGGCTTTCGGGTCTGGGTAAGGGCGTAAAGATACTCGCGCCGCGCGAAGAGGCGGATAAATACGCGGATTACATAGCGGAAATAGCCGCGCAGTACGCGGAGAATAAGTAATTTCGGAATAATCTATTGTGTTAATATCACATAAAATGGAAAAATCTTCTACTAAATTTCATAAAAATTACATCTCGGACAGTTTAAAATTTGTCAAAATAATGGTATTATTTGCTTTTTTGTTGACAAATTCTGTGTTCGTGGTTATAATGTCCGCAGTACGAAGGTACTGATGTAATTTTGTGCCCGATTTGATAAATTCGGTATGAAATCGGGTAAAATGGGAATAATCCTAAGGATAATTTTCCCGACAGAAGGAGGTTTTTAACCATGAAACAATTTTCTTACACAATCACAGGAGAACAGGGACTCCACGCAAGAGGCGCAGGCAAGCTCGTAAAGGAAGCGCAGAATTTTATGTCGAATATAACTATTGAATATAATCAGCGAATCGAGAACTTAAAAAGACTGTTCACGGTTACTTGCCTGGGCGTAAAGCAGGGTGATTTCGTCACAATCAAGGCTGAGGGCGACGATGAAACCGAGGCGGTAAAAACCCTGGAAAGCTATTTCAGAGAAAATTTGTAAAAAAGCAAGGGCTGTTGATACATATCAACAGCCTTTGTTTTTTATTTATTGTTTTTTATCACAAACACCGTAACGCTTTGCGGCGGAAATGTGTATTCAAAGGTATTTTCACCGCAATTAAAGGCTTTTGTTTTCGGCGCGACCCTTGTCGGGTTGTCAAAATCATTCATATCGTCCAAGCCGTTTCCGGAAAGCTCGATAATTTCCGCGTTTATCTCTTTCACATCTTCGACGCATATTTGCGATGAAACCTCGGCATCGCGCACGTTCACCGCCTTTATGTATATATTGCTTTCGTCACGGCTTGCCGTGTAGTATAATTCCTCCGTGACGGGCTGCTTATCGACGGCAGTGTTCGCCGTTTCACCGTTTATGTACGCCGTTATTTCTCTGCCGTTTACCTCAAGGCAAAGCCTGTATTCCCTGCCGGTCATTATCGAGAAAATGTTGTGGCTAAGGCACGAGCCTCTGCCGTTTACCTGCGCGTTAATTTCGGTGTCCTGGTTTTGCCAGCCGCCTATGAACCATTGTATGAAATTTTGCTCGTCGGACTTGCCGAAAAGCAGACGAAAGCACTTGTCGCCGGAGCGGCGTCTTGCGGTAAACTCTATTTTGTAATGCTTGGAGGCGATTGCGCAGAGAGACTTGCTTTCCTCAGCCGAAAGGGAAAACGCGTCAAATGCTTTGACTGTTCCGTTTGCAATATCGGTTATTGAAATATCATAGAAATCCGCGCAGCATAGGTCGGCTGCAATCTCGACGCCGCCGGAAATTATCGGACTGCCGAGAGTTGCACTGTCCTCAAGACCGGTGTGAGTTGCCTCAAGCAAGAGATTTCCGGTATTGTTCATAAACATTTTCTGCACGTAATAATTCGCGCTGCCGTATACCCTGTGATTGTCGAACCATATCATATCCGGCTGCCAGTCCACATAGTCAACATTCGCGAGCAGCGGCGCGTAGCACGCGAGCGCCACCCTTTGAGCGTTGTTTTCAAGCGATGTCATATACGCCGCCTCGATAAGCGCGTTATAATATGTGTTGCCCCAGGAGGCGTATTCGCCCAAAAATACCTTCGGACCGTCCGAGGGGTAATTATCATAACGGTGATGATTTGCAAGCAGCCATTCGGGCGAGGTGTAATAATGCTCGTCAACTATGTCGGAGCCGTTTTTGCGCGCGTTGCTCCAGCCGCGCTCAAATTCGCCGCCGGCAGGGAACGGACCCGCCGAATTTATAATTTTTATTTCGGGATATTTTTCTTTTATCTCCTTGTGGAATAGGTCGTATCTGTCCCAAAAGCCCTGTCCCACCTCCTCGTTTCCTATGGCGAGATATTCAAGATTAAACGGCTCGCTGTGTCCCAAATCGGCTCTGATTTTGCCCCATTTTGTGTCGGCTGAGCCGTTGGCGAACTCGATTAAATCGAGCGCGTCGTCTATCCACTCGCGCAGCTCGTCAAGAGGAGCCGCCTGCTCCATATGCGGGTTGTATCCCGCCGGAAGAACCGGCAGCGGCTTGGCTCCGATGTCCTCGCAGAATAGGAAATACTCGTAATATCCCAGTCCGAGCGATTGGTTATAGCGCCAGTTGTTTCGCCGCGACGGACGCTCCGTAATATCGCCTATCGTGTTTTTCCAGCGGTACATAGAATTGCGGTCGTCCGCGTTAAGAGTGCCGTCGTGGATAAGACAGCCTCCCGGGAAACGCATAAATTTCGGAGTGAGGTCGGCAAGCATTTGCGCTATATCCGCCCTCATACCGTTTTTTCTGCTTTTATACGTGTCGGCAGGGAATAGGGAAACAAAATCTATGCAGAATTTACAGCTTTCGCGCGCCGTTATCGCAAGCACCGCGCTGCTGTCCGTGACGGGCGGTGTAAGCGTTAAGGAGTACCGCGTCCATTCGGCGGAGGTGATATTCATTTCCTCTGACACAATCGGTCTGCCGTAGGCGTCGTCTATTGAAATAATTACAGAGCAGGGCTTTTCCGACTTCGCATAGCAGGAAAAATTATAGTCCTTGCCCTCGCTTACCGCGATGCCGCCGCTGTAGCCGAGATTTTTAATGCCCGCCCTTTCGCCGGTGTTCGTGATTTCAAGAACGAGATAATTCGGATTTTTTAGTGAGAACGGATTTTTGTTTGATACCGATGCCGAAACCGACGCGCCGCCCTGCTCGATTTTTTTCCAAGCGGTCAGCGCCTGATAGGACGGATTGTCAATGGGCGAAAACTCAAAGGCTCTGTTTCGTATCATCTCGCCGTAAAGTCCGCCGTCCGCGGCGTGGTTTATATCCTCGAAAAATATTCCGTAAAAATCGTCCATAGACGCTTTTTTGTTTGCGGTTACAGTTATTTTGTTCATTGTCGGATTCCTTTCTTGTGATTTTGGAGTTATTATAACACATATAAAATAAAAAAGCACTGATTTTTCAGACTATAATTTTTAATTATCAGTCGAAAATAGGGCATAGTATAATCACACTTTTGAATGAATGACATATTCTATAACAAGGGATTACCCCAAATTATAGAAAGGAATGATAATAATGGCTGATTGTAACAGAAACTGCGCCGATAACTGCTGCGGAGATTGCCGCTGCGATACAAATTTCCGCGAGGCTGTCTGCATACATACGGATAAAATATATGACAGCTGCAGAGAAACACATTATGCAAGCTATATATTTTTATTACAAAACATATCTCCACTCGATTTGGAGGGTGAAATCGTTATTGGATTGGTCCTTGGTGCGGGTGTATGTCATGCGTTTGATAAGCTGTTTATACAGTGCGTTCTTTTCGGGGACGGACAGGTTATCATACTCATACAGCAGGTGTTTCAATATCGGTACAGCCTCTTTAATCGGCGGAGCGGTTTCAATATCTTTAAGCTGCTCTTGCTTTTCGGCAAGAGCCTTTTCGGCTCCGTTTAGCTTTTCGGCGAGAACTTTACTTCGTTCCAAAAAGGTGGGTATGTCGTACACGCCCTTTTCAAGCAAATCATGCAGTGATGATTTTTGCTTATTAAGGGACTTTATTTCATTCTGAATATCCTTTATATTAATTTTTATCATTTCCGACCGTTTATCATTTTCGGATTGCATATGATTTTCAAAAGCGGAATTGCATTTTTGCAGGATTTGTTTTAAAAATCTTAGTATATAATTTTCAACGTATTCGGTTTTAATGCTGCGATTACAGCCTTTTTGCGGGCATAACAGACGGTTGCCGCTGATTTTGGAAAATTGCCGCTGCATCGCGCCGCCGCAGTTTTTACAGTATATCAGACCCGCAAAGGGATTTTTTAATTCTCCGGTGAATGACGGCGGGTGAGAGCGCGTCAGGCGTATTCTTTGCGCCTCGTCAAAAAGCTCCTGCGATATGATAGGCTTGTGCATTCCGTCCGATACAATCCATTTATCTTCGGGATTTAGAACTGACCTATTCTTATCGGTGGGGAATTTCTTTTTTATATGCTTTCGCTTATTCCATACTATTTTGCCTATATAGGTGGGATTTTGCAAATAAAATCTTATGGTTGTGCGGCTGAAACGGTCATTCTTGCGCGGCTTATATCCCATTGAATTAAGGGTGTCGGATATGATTTGAGAACCCAAGCCTTGATTTACGTACATATCAAAAACCATTCTTATAACCTTTGCCTCGTCCTCACAGATTTCAAGGGTGGGGCGCTTATCAATATACGCGCGTCTGTAGCCGTAGGGCGGCTCGCCGACGTGGCAGCCGAATTCGACGGTCTTTTCAACACCTTTACGCAATCGGCGCTTTATGGATTTTAGCTCCTGCCGCGCGATGAACGACTGCATTTCAACGGATTGTTCGTCGATTTCATCATTAAGGTTATATGTTTTGTTTGGCGTTATAATATAGACATTATGCTCCTGAAATGTTTCAAGAATAATTCCGCCGTCCTTTTGCGACGAACGCCCTAAACGGTCAATTTCCATACAGACAACAGCGGAGTATTTATCGTGTTCAATATCCTGCAAAAGGCGCACCATTTCGGGACGAGTGAAAAGTCCGTCACCCGAAACAACCTCTTTGTATATTTCCACTACATTCAGCTCCAATTTTTGAGCCAGTTTCATAAGCGTGTCCGCGTGGCGGGACAGTGTTTCATCAACGCTCTCGCTGTCAGGGTCCATTCGCGATTTGCGCAAATAAAAAGCAACACTGTCTTTGTAAGAATAAAATTGCATAAAATTACACTCCTTTTCCCTCAAGTATAGATTACAAAATTATATATAAACCCATTTATAGGGTGGGTCTATTTGCAAGGTGTCTGTCATATGTAGATAGCTCCAAATAAACTGATACTTCGTTAGTTATGATTTGGCAAGTATCCGTCTTAGTCAAAAAATGAAAAGGCAAATTTATGTTATTAAAAATTTGTTCATGGCAAATTTTTTCAAAATCGCTTAAAGACATTTTTAAGAGCTTTAATTTGTCGGCAATGCTTGATATAATGCCTGTGGGAATCCATTGATTTATATTTGTAAAATCCGTGTATTTATCCATACCGATAAGATTTTTCGGATCCACTCCGTTCCTTAATCCGCTTATATCGTTATAGGCTACATTTATCAAGCAGAGCAGAGAGTTCATATAATCCTCCTGCAAATCATATAGTTTGCTCATTTGATATATGCAATTTCTATACAAACCCCAATTATTGTGGCTTGAAAAGTATTGCATTCTCTTTTTCAAAATTTGCTCTATATAAGTATAAATATCAATTTGTTGCAAACCTATTTCAAGGTTCAATTCAAAAATCTGGTGACGATGAATAAATAAAACATTAGGGTGTTTATTTATCATATCAACGCCTTTTTGTGTAAGTTCGTAATACCTAACCGGAAAAACCGAATTTATATCGCTTTCCGAAAGACTTGTTACGATTCTTTCTATAATGTCGCTCTTTTTTCCGGATTTAGATAAGGAAAAGTGTTGTGCCATATCTTTTAGCAACGGCAAGCGCAAATTTTTCAGGCTTGTTTCTATGTCCGATGTTTGAATATATCCAAAGCTATAAAGATTATCAAGTATTTCTTGGGGTGATACCTGATACCTATATTTCCAAAACTGCTGAAACTCATTGTTCCCTGTATGAAATTTTGTGGCATAACTAAGCATTAGTATTTCCGGTGCGGTTAGCTCTGTCGAGTTCCGCGTGGGTAGAATTGCCTGCATGGGTTTGCCTCCGTATATTTAATTATTTATCACCCCGCATTTTCCAATACGGGAGAACTATTATCTTTTTTATATTTATCCTTTACCATATCCATAGTTTGAAGTATATAGTTTTGACCTTGTTCAGATAGGTTACGAAAGTCGTTTATTAGTGTTTGTTCTTGTTTTGTTAGGCGCAGTTGACTTGGTATTTCATCATTGTCTGTACAGAAGTAGTCTAAAGTCACTGAAAGTTCATCTGCAATTTTTTGTAATACGTCTAAGTCGGCCTTTGTATTGTTCCTTTTTGAAATACTATATAATGTTTGTGGACTTACTTTAATAGTGGCGGCAAGCTCGTTTATATTTCTGCCTCTGAGATCTAAAAGGCGATTTAATTTATCTCCTATTCCCATCATTTTCACCTCCAACTCTATATTAACACGCTTTTTTGTGGACGTCAACAAAAAATTATGCAAAATCATAAAAAAAGTATTGACAAACTATGCAAACGAATATATAATAACAATATAAGTTATGCAAATGCGTAAAAGAGGTGATAAAAGTGTACTTGAATTTAAAAAAGAAATGGAGCGCAACGGTGTGACGATTGATGATATTTCAAAAAGTCTTGATGTCCATCGAAATACTGTAAGCAATAAAATAAACGGAGTTACAGCTTTCAGTATTGAGGAGGGTATTAAAATTAGAAATACATTTTTCGATTACGCAGATTTCCAGTATCTGTTTAAGAAAACGGCGTAGAATCTCTCGGGGTAGGAGGAGGTGAGAGAAAAATGGAAGAACTATTATTGGTGTTTGCGATTGCTGTCGACGTTGCTTTGATTTTGAAATTGAGGAACAAAATCAAAGAATGTCGGCATTATTGGGCGCAGGTGCAAAGCGTAGAGTTTCACAGTGATGTTTACATAGCGGCGAGCAGAGAATTGCCGGAGGTTATTTATGACAAGGATGGCAGGGAATACCATAAATCATATGGAATGCTCGGAGAAGTTTCGTATTTTTCAGAAGAAGATATTAATAGTTGTTCGGAAAACGAACAATAAAGCCGGAAGTTTTAAAGTTCTTTCTGGCAGTTTTTGCGGTAAGCTCGCAGGATACGGAATCCTCTTTGTATTCGGGACCAAAAGGAAAGACAACAAAACCTTCAGCATAGCCCAAAGGCGGAAGAGTCAACGGCATTTCGATACACATACGAGCGGCGATATTTACAGATGAAGAAATTGCATATTTTTTACGAATCCGGACTCTTTTGCTGCTTTCGCTGTCATCATAGCCGCAAGCGGAAAGAGTGAATGTGCTTATTGTGCAGGGTTTATCAGACAAATTGGAGACTTTTATATAATAAAAGGCAATGCAAACCGATTTTTCGTAGCCGTATTCAGTCCGAGTGGAGGATTTATAAATATTAAACATATTATCGTTAGGATAAAATTCCAATCTTGGGCGGCTAAAATACCACGAATATAGAGTAACACATATATTCACAAGCGAAAATATTAAACCTATAAGCGCTATATTATCAATAATGATATTCATTTATAATCAACTCCTCAAGATGATTATAGCACGGATTGATAAATTAAGCAAGAAAATTGGCGGCGGAAAGGAGGAGGCAGGAGTGAATAACGATTTCTTATGGTCGTGCATTTTGGGCGTACTGGTAGGAACTGCGGTAATATTTATACTCAGACAATGCGGGATAGGATAAGCAGCGTAAGGAGCTGTTGTCATAGGACAAAATTAAGCGAACATAAGGTTAAGAAGGAGGTGTTTAATTATGGAATTATTAGAGGGTTGTGAGCTTGTGGAGCTTACGGAGGACAGAATTGTACAGGAATTTCATTTCGGTGAAACGGGCGTTATAAGAATGATTGGCAATCCCAATCCGCCGCCGAAAGAACATCAGGAATGTATAAACAACGTGGCGAAAATTCTGTTAAAGGGTTACCAGCGCAGGCTGAGAGCGGAGCAGGAACAAAACGGAGCGTAAGCTCCGGACGTGGGACAAGCTCGCGGGCACGCACAAGCCGCTTTGGCGGCGGCAGTGTTTTCTTATCCAACTAAAACCAATCCCCCTAAAGATTTTTCTATGTGTAGCCGTCAAGGAGGTTTATGCGTGTCCGCGGGGAAGAGAGGAGTAACAATGAAAACAATAACAATATCAAGAGAAGAATTTGCTAAAACTGCGGCGGAAACGGTTACCCTATATACCGTTTTAGATATGCAGTTTGGTCTACAATGCGCGGTGGTCGTGAAAGACCTAACAGATAGGCTGTTTGGCGAGGAGGAGGAAAATTAAAATGGAAATCGTAGGACTTATGCTGATATTATTCGGCGTATTCACGTTGATGATGGCAAAGGGAGGTGACGACGAATGATGAAATTAACATTTGCGGTATTGCTGACAAGCGCGGTGATATTCGGCGGACGCGGTATCAAGCGGTTATGGCACAAGTGGCGTATGCGCCGGAACGACCGTTACCGCGAAAAGCTTGAAAAAAGCTCAATGCGGCATACAAGCGCAAGTTTGCCGAGGAAATGGCAGAGGTAAACCGTTGGCGCGAGGAACACGAGTCGGCGGCGGAAAAACATCAGAATATTATTTGCAAAAACCCCGCATACGCGGCGGCTTGGAAATAAAGGAGGTGATACAGATGAAAGCAGAAAGATTAGCGAATTTATTTAACATATTTCCGTATGCGGAAGTTCGGGTAACGGGAGCCGGGGACATTGCGGTAGTTGTCACGGACGAGGGCAACGGCGTTGTTTTTAACATAGTAAAAAGACCGTCCGAGGTGGCACTCGAAACGGTCAAGAGTAATACATAGTTAAACAACTATGCCTATATTATACCGCAAATAGGCGGGAAAGTCAAGCGACGGCAAAGCGTCGAAGCGTATCGCGACGGCACTGTAAAGGCGTAGATTAGCACTGTATTGCGAGGGCAGTGCAAAGTACAGCACAGCCGAGCAAGGGCAAAGAGAAGTCGAGTCAAGCAACGGCGTAGAGAAAGAATGGCAAAGAAATGTAAAGAGAAAAAAGAAGAAAGAGAGAACTATTATGAAAACGATTAAAGCAAGACTGACATTTACGGAGGGACTGTTGGGTACAGCATCATCGGACACGGAGATATATGATACTGTGACGATTTGCAACGGCAAAGCGTTGCGGAGTTGGGTAAGGCAAAGGCAGGGATTAGAGTGGTTAAGCATAGGTGAGGCGTGATATTGCGGGGCAATGGCAAAGTCAGGACGTGCGAAGAGCGGCAAAGGTATTGCAGGGCACGGAATGGCGGAGCTGCGCATTGCAAAGGCGACGCCGAGTATTGTATTGCGAAGGCAGTGTAAAGAATTGCGATGAATGCGACGGAGTTGCAACACATTTGTAAAATTCCGCATACGCGGCGGTTTGGAGGTAGGTAAAAATATGAGTGCGGCGGAGGATTACGGCGTAACGCGGAGGTTAAAAAGAAAGCGCGGTATTTCGGAGAAGAACAAGCCGAAGTACAGATATTTATTCGCGGTTTGCCCGAGATGCGGTCGTTTTTGGACGGTGGGAACGGATATTCCGGAAGATGAGATAACCGTTACATGTTCCCAATGCGGCGCGAAGACGATTGCAAAAAAATAACGGCTGTGCGAAAGCCGTTATTTTTGGGGAATCCCTCCGTCAGCCTTGCGGGCGACCACGAGGGTCGCCCCTACAAATGGATAATTTTTAATTATACACAATATATCATACTTCAGATGAAAAGTCAAGGTGATAAAAATGGACGAGAGAAACAGCTGCGAGGGGTGTCCACAGGACAAGACGCCCTGCATCATACGCATATGCGGGAAAAGCGTTTCCGCGGCGGAAAGCGACAGAATAGCGTATGAAAAATGCAGCCTATTAAACTATTTGAGAGTAAGGAGAGAAAAGATAAATGGACAAGACAAGAAGAATGTCGGCTGAGGAATTTAGGAGGAGGTATGTTGAGAATGGGCAATTAGACCCCTCAGTCCGCCAAAGGCGGACAGCTCCCCTATTAGGGGAGCCTGACCCTCATTCGTCGGCTGCGCCGACACCTTCCCCCGGGGGAGCATTGGAGGAAACGGCGCGGAGGAATCGGCGGAGCAATGACAGGGGCAAAATATTTGAAAATCTGCTGATGAAGGGTTGCCAATATTACAGGGAGAGGGGCATAGCGGTAATCAACAAGGTGTATGAGCCGTACATATGCACAAAAATATTGTCGGAGGGTAAATTTATCGGACGATTTTTAGACAGAGCCGAGCCGGATTTTAAGGGAGTTTTGGCAACGGGCAGGGCGGTGGCGTTTGAGGCGAAGTCGACGCAGAAAAGCCGAATACAGCGAAATGCCGTCACGCCGACACAGTTTGAATGGCTCGCAGAGCAGGAGCAGATGGGCGCGCTGGTGTTTGTCGCGGTGAACATAAAGGAGAGGTTTTTCCGTATCCCGTTCAAGATGTGGGATAATATGCAGGAATGCTACGGGAAGAAATTTCTGATGCCGGAGGATATAAAGGAATACGAGGTCATATTTGACGGGTCCGTCAGATTTTTGGAATTTGAGCGCGATATATTCGAGGATATTTGAAGGGGGAGGCATTATGAACGAGAGAATAGAACAATTCGCTGAGAGGTTAATAGAAAAATATTATGCCGAGGCATCGGAAAATATAATGCTAAAATGCGATAAATGCTGCGCAAACGACACATTTGACGCGTTGGACGCGGAATGCGAGGATTTAAAGTACGAACTGAAAAAAATACTGGAGGAAGGCTGTGATATATAATGCTGCAAGAAATGTTAAAGCGGTGCAAAAAATCAAAAGTAGTAAGAATAGAGTTTTTAGGCGGATATAAATATCTGTCGAACGGATTTGTTTCCGCGTGTATAGAAAATTCAGCGCCCAAATGGACGGTTGACGATTGCATTATAGCTATAGGCGTCACGGAAGAAGAGAAGGAAAAGTATTTAATAACCGAGGAGGAAAAGGATAACGGCAAGTCATTTGACAGAGATGCGCTGACGCAGATACAGCGTATGCAATATTCGTTAAATGTCTGCGGAACGTCCTTGCAGCCGTTTATATTGCCGGACGATAGGGTTATGTTTATAAATATGGATTTGCTTGCGGTTTTCGAGAAAGAGTGCGGAAAACAGTATTTATGCGATATGAAACAACCCGAAAAACTGTATATTGCAAGCAACGGATTTGTTATAGGCATAGTAATGCCGAAGGAGCTGAATTTAGGCAGTATGGAAATATTCATATCGGAGCTGCACAAGGGAATAAAGACATCTAAATTCGAGGGATATTTTGACAGCGGCGGACAAATAGACATTGAAATATGAAAAATCCCAATTAATTGAGAGAAGGAGTATAAAAATTATGGAGATTATAGAGAAAGCAATAAACGCGATAGAATCACAGCAAAAGGGCAAGGAGGGCACCGCGCCGTTTACAGTCGGCGAGCAGCTGAAGGACATTTGCAGAGGAAACGCCGCGGCGGCGGAAATCGTATTGCAGGATTTGGCGAATGAAAAAATGTCAATCGTGGAATGCGAGAAGAAAATCAAGGAATACGCGGACAAGCAGGTCAAAAAGAATAACTGCGTATGCGTGCCGCCGAACGTCGCCGAGGACATTATACGCAAATTTTACGGCATCACAGCCGAGAGTTTTTCCGTCGAAAGGACCGAAAAGCCGAAGAATTTATTTGATTTGATTTAAGGAGGCGGCGAACGTGAGCGATACAGATTATACAAAGTATCTGCCGGACAAGCCGCCGGAGGGAGTAATAAATTGGCTATTAAATCGAGAAATATTCAAGGAGGAATATTTGATTTACCGTATAGGCTCGGTATACAATCCGCTTGAGGACAGAGACAAAAAAGCAGTGCGGTGTATTTGTACTGCTTGCGGCGAGACATTTTATCAGGAATACGTCAAAAATGATTGCTGTCATGCCGCATACAGCACCGCGCCTTTCGGATTCCGTCACAGCCAAACGAATGAGGTCATATCAAGCGGAAACAAAACCATATGCCCGAATTGCGGCAGGGAAGTAGAGGCGCTGCATATAGGCAAAATGACATATTATGAAGGAAATAGGTTTCGTACATCTTCGCACCACGTTATGACTGTGCACCGCATAGGAGGAGAAATAGCGTTATTGGTATGGATTGTGCAAAGATTTATCGACAAGAACGGTAATACGGAATGGGATATAAAAAAATGTGAGGGCGCTGTTTATGAGGACAAAAGGGCGTATAGGATTTGCGGGTATCGAAGATATTTGGGCAATACAGTATTTTTTGAAGGTTGGGAACAGCTAAAACGCTGGTCGGACAATTACGGTTCTATAGGCACTGCCGCTGTTTATCCGTGGGATCCGGAAATCCTTATAGGCACTCCGCTTGAAAATTGCAAGCTCGATATTTATATGTCGTCCGGCGAAAGTATATATCCGTTTTCCTACCTACGACTATGGCAAAAGCATAGGAACATCGAAAATATAATTATGCAGGGCGGCGAATATTTGGTGAACGAGCTTATCAAAGGAACAGGTACATACTATGACAAGCCGAATGTAAACAAAATCGAGGATATAAATTACAAAGCTCGCCGCCCGTGCGAAATGCTTGGACTAAACAAAAATGAATTTAAGATTATGATGCGCGAAAAATGGGACGTTCGAACGCTAAGATTTTATTTACGGGCAAAGGACAAGGGAGTTACGGCGGCGGTCGTTCGGGAGTGCGTCGAGGAGCTTGGACTTCTCGATGAGCGGCTGCTTAATTATGACAATAACATACCCCGCACTGTGCGGTATCTAAAAAAACAGCAAAAAAAAATACCGTAACAAGGTCGGAGTGATTGAATTAACGGACTATTGGAACGCGGAGAACCTGCTCGGCGAGGATTTAGGAAATATCGATATAAAATATCCGCAGAATTTAAAAACGGCACACGATTTGGCAACGGACAGGCTGAATAAACGTAAGAGCGCCATAAAGCGAAAAGAATTTTCCGAGAGATACAAGACACTAAAAAAATATTGTTTTGAGTACAACGGTCTAACGATACACCCCGCAAAAAGCGCCGCGGAAATGCGGAACGAGGGGCAAAAGCTAAATCACTGCGTAGCAACGTATACCGACCGTCACGCGGAGGGCAAAACAACGATATTTTTTATCCGACACGCGGACGCCCCGGAGGAACCGTATTTCACGCTCGAATTTGATTTTGAAAATATGAGGGTAATACAAAATCGCGGATTGCGTAACTGCGCGAGAACGGCAGAGGTCGAGGAATTTGAAAAGCAATGGGTTGAATTTGTAAAAAATACAGTAAAAAATGAAAGGAAGGCTGCATAATGGAAAATGAAATTATCGAGGCGGAATACAGAGAAATCAGCGTGGACGGTGAAACGCTTTGCGAAATTACGGCGGAAATAAGGTACATATCGGAGCAGATGAACAGAACGCTGATTAGCGGAATAATAGAAATCGGCAAAAGATTTGACAAGGCGAAGGCACTTGTCAAGCACGGCGAGTGGGGCAGATGGTGCGAGGAATGTACCGGCTACAAGCGGAGTATGGCTGAAAATTATATCAAGGTTTACAAGGAGTACGGCGGTGAGCAGTACAGCATTTTCGGGGATTTGTCAAAATCCCAATCGATTGGGAATTTGGGAATCACCAAATTGATAGAGCTTACGGCACTTCCGCCGGACGAGAGAGAAAAATTTGTCGAGGACAACGGCGTTACCGAGGACACGACCGTGAAGGAGCTGCAGGAGCTATTGCGCAAGCAGAAAGAGGAAATTTCAGCGGCGGAAAATAAAGCCGTGCAGAAGGAAAAGGAGCTGACCGACAGCATAGAGCGCGGCAACAGAGAAATAGAGGAAAAAGATGAGGAAATACGGCGCTTGCAGACGGAGCTTGACAGGCGCAACGCCGAGGAACCGACCGTTCCGCAGGACGAGCTTGAAAAGATGATGGCGGACGCTGATGAAAAGGCGAAAGCCGCACTGCAAAATGAAATTGACCGCCTTACCAAGGAAAAAAAGAAAGCGGAATCCGAGACGGCGAAGATAAAGAAAAGGCTTGACGCGTTGCAGGGCGATTACGATAAGCGGTCCGATGAGGTTAAGGAGCTTATGGACAAAAATTCCGCAGCGGCGGCGGAAAAAGCGGAATTGCAGAAAACTATAGACAGGCTGAGGAAGGAATCCTCTTTCGGCGCGAATGAAAGCATAGTTAAACTGAATTTTTGCTTTGAGGCGGCGCAGGAAAGTTTGTCAGCAATGAAAAAATCCCTTGCGGCGGTTAAAGGCACGGAGAAATATGACGCGTTAAAAAATGCGGTCTGCGCGACACTGTCGTATATGGTAAAGGAAATGGAGGATTGACATGGATAGGACGAAAATATTTCCGGTGCTGCTTATGGCGCTTGATGTCGGGGCGGGGATTTTGTACGCTTGGCAGGGCGATGTGCGGAAAACAATATATTGGTTGGCGGCGGCGGTATTAAACGCGGCGGTTACGTTTTAGGAGGTTAAAATATGAATATGGCGGAGGTTGCTAAAATGCAGGAGGTGCCGGAGAGATGAGAACAATATTATTCCGCGGGAAGTGCGATTTTGGACCCGATTGGAAATACGGATATTTGACAGCAAAGAAATTTGAAGATGGAGTATTACTGTATATTTTAACAGATTATATGGCTAAATATAGCATTATTCCCAACACGATCGGGCAGTACACGGGTTTGGACGACAAGAACGGCAAGCCGATATATGAGGGCGACATTGTCAAGCTAAAAGACAACGAAGATGATACCGGAGTCATCAAATGGGCGGACGGCGAGGCAATGTTTATGTTCAAAGCCGATACGTGGTGTACGGATTTTGACCATATAGACTGCGAAGATGTGGAGGTTATCGGCAATATCCACGACAATCCGGAACTGTTGGAGGTGGAGAAGTGATGCAAAAGACAAATCCTACGCGGCGGCAAAAAATATTACTGGCGGCGCACGGGCTAAAGCCGGAAAATTGGTACGTTGAAAGTGAGGCGCCGGATTATTTATACGTAGTCAGCAAGAACGGTCAGCATAGATTGATAAAAAAATAAAAATGCGATTTGGCGGAGTTTCTTCTATATAATATATGAGGTTTTTTGAAAGCGGCGGGAGCCGCTTTAAACCTTGTTTTAAAGGCTAAAGTTATCGCAATATTAAAAACCAAGCGGGGTGAAAAGAAAATGTATTTGTATAAGAGGATAATAACAATTAACGGTGAATACATCGAGCGTACAAAATGTTTTTATTATAACCCCGCTAACAGCAAGAAGAAAAGAGCCGTTAGGTTATGCAAAACCTCGGAGGGCAAAAAAGCAAGGAATAAGAGAACCGCAGATATAAAGCGCAAGTACGATATATTAAATAATTTTTCAGCCGGTGATTATTGGATTACGCTGACGCATCGCGAAAGCATAGGTGCGGAGGCTGCGGACAAGCAGTTAATGTATGTTATAGGCAAGGTTCAGCGGGCACTGAAACGAAAAAATATACCGTTTGTCTATTATGCAAAGACCGAGGCGGCGGAGGATTGCGGGAAAAGCAATGTGCGTCCGCATCACCATCTGTTTATAAAAAACACGTCACCCGAAATTGTGGGATTGATTTTAAAACATTGGAACACATACGGAAATGTCAAGGACGTCAAGGAAATTTATAATATCCGCGACGGCAAGCTGATTACATATTTTCAAAACCCCGCAAATCATAAAATGCTGACGTACGAAAAATATCACCATTCACGGAACCTTGTCTCGCCGGAGATAGAAAAGAGGATTTATCCCGCGGACAGTTTCCGCGAAAATCCGCGTCCGCCGAAGTGCGAGGAATACGGCTGGCATTATGAGATAGCAAATCTGAAAAACAGCGATCCCGATATTGACGGGCATATTTATCAATTTTATGAACTGGTCAAAGTAAAAGATAAGGAATGAAGAGAGGAATATGAAAAATGAGAATGACAGAGAAATCTAATTACACGCGGTGCGCGGTGTGCGGAGCTGTGACGCGGACAAGCAAGGACAAAAACGGCGAGGTTTACGCGATACAGCTATGTTCAAACGTGGAATGTTTCAAAGAGGCTTGGAAGGTGGTATGCGCGGCGATTAAACGCGGACGCAAGCCGAGGATTGAACCGCTACCGCCGGAGCCGCAAAATGGTAGAAAGCATACGACAGCGGAAATCAGAGCAAAAATGATTAAGATGCACAAGGACGGCATAGCGATAAAGGATATTGTGAAAGAAACGGGATTTTCAAATGTAACGTGCATGAAAGTAGTGCGCAGGGGATATTGAGGAAATAAAAAAACCGCCTATTGGGCGATAGGCGGCGTTCCCGTTTGACGGAAATCAAAATTTAATAATTACGATATATGCAGTATATCACTAATTTTTGGAATTGTCAAGCGGGAGGTACATATGACGGCGAAAGAATGGCTGCTTAGGGCGCGGAATATCGACGCGGAAATTCGAGAGCTGAGAAAGGGGCGCGAAAGGGCGCTGACGGAGGCTACAAGCGCGGCGGTGAATGCGGACGGGGAAAGGGTACAGACATCGAACGGGAACACGACCGAAAAAAAGTTTATAAACTATGCCGCGTATTCCGAGGCGATAGACAAAAGAATAGATGAATTATACGCCGTCAAGCGGGAAATCCTGACCGTGATAAGCGAGGTTGACGATGCCGCGCTGAGGACGCTGCTGATTGCCAAATATATAAACGGCAAAACGTGGGAAAAAATCGCGGAGAATATGTGCTACAGCGAATACCACGTAAAACGGCGGCTGCACTCTCAGGCGCTTAGGGCGGTGGAGGAAATTTTGAGAAAGAGAAAAGAGCAGTTTTAATTAGCTGCTCTCTTTCGCGTTCACATTTTTTTAATCAGTCTTTCAATCAGCTCCGAGGCTGTTATTTTTCTTTCCACTGATTTTTGTTGGAGCTTTTTCTTCGCCGCGGGGGAAAGGTAGATTGTTGTTCCGACCTTATCGCCGTTCTCGTCAATTTCAAAATATTTGGCGTAGGTTTCGGCGTCGGCGTATTTTGAAACAAACTCCCTTGCCTCGTCCTCGTCGAGGGGTTTTATCATCTCGCCGGCTCCGCCGCTGTTTCCGTGCCATACACCGTACTTGGTGTTCGGTCCGCCCTCGCAGTGCAGGAAATATTCACCTCCGCGTTTGCGGTACAGGGTTTCACACCGGTAATTAAACTTCGTGGTGTCGGACCCGCTTGCGGTACGGCAGACATATTCGGCGGTGTCGGTGTTGTAACGCTTGCCCTTGATTACTCTGTCCATTTTCATTTCCTTTCTTGCCTCGTCATATTTGGGGACACGAGGTGTAATTAATTCTGTGTTTTTTCTAACCCGTACATCTTGTAAAAATACGGCTGCGCCTCAACCGCGCATTTCCCTTTCGCTTGATACCCCGAAAATGGGTGCAAGTCCTTTTCTGTGATGTGGCGCGCAGGTGTAATGAAAAATCCCATTATCCGACCGTCCGGTGTTTCCAGAACCATATGATTTGGCATCGTGGGCGTTTCGTAAAGAATTTTGATTTTCATATCGTTTCCTTTCTGCCTTCGTGTCCTCCGGGGCGGGTTACGATTTTTAAAATTCTATCAGTGTTTCGTAATCGTTTTCGTCAAATTCGAAAACACCTCGGTCAATACCGATGTAATAGTTTATTTCTTCCGCAGTTTCACAACCATCACAAGCACTGTAGTCTAATCTCTTTGCAACGGCGAGCGTCAGGGGTTCGTTTATTTCGTCTTGAAAATCGAACTCGTCAAAATCATATGCGTGATTGTTATCATCAACATATACAACTCCTGCGCCTGCGTTTGTCTCGTAAAAATATCTTTTCATAATCTTATCCTTTCCGGTTTGTGAGGTTTTCCGTCCTCTGTTCTTGTTGTATATATAATACCACACTTTAAGACTAAAGTCAATACCATAATTTCAAAATCTTTTAAGTTTGTGCAAAACATACAAAACAAAGTAAGTTGATTTGTGCAATGTGACAGAAAAGATGTTCCGAAATGTTACTGAATGTACCCCCTATACCTGTGATATAATGTATAATAGATAATCGCGGGACAGGGAATATTTGACGGTAACCAAATACTAATCTCTATACCCCCTGTTTCGCTGCCTTAGGGAATTTCGGAAACCGACATTCGGTCGGGCTCCTTCTCTTTAAATTTTTGGTAGGGTCTATTATATAGGCGGGACATATCTCACGAATGTCGGCGGGGACGGAGGTATTAAAACACATCGCAGGGTGTGTTTTTTTAGTGAAAAAAATGTTAAGTTTTGTTAAGGTTGCCGCGCGTGCGCACGCGCGCGATAATTGAAAGAATTATATTTTTCGGCGGAAAAACATTAACATTTTATATAATTAAACCCCTCAGTCACTTCGTGACAGCTCTCCTCGTAGGGGAGCCTTGAGGGTCGTCGGTGGCACCGATGAAAGGGGAGCGGAAAATAAAAAATGCGGAGGTGAGAAATTTGGTAAAGGGAAAGAAAAAATTATTCGTGGAGGCGTATGTAAACGATGTTTACAGAAATCAAACGGCGGCTGCCATAGCGGCGGGGTACAGTGAAAAGACAGCCGCGCAGGCGGCAAGCCGACTGATGAAAGATGAAGATGTTGCGGCGGCAATCGCCGAGAGAGAAAAAGAGCTGCACGAAAAAAAATACCGCGAAAGCGGACGAGGTTATTGAGTTTCTTACAGCCGTGATGCGCGGCGAAGAGGTTGACAATATATTACGTTTGAAAAATGACGGCGCACAGGAAATAACAGAAAGTCCTCCGCCGGCGAAGGACAGAATTAAGGCGGCGGAATTACTGGGCAAATACTATACGCTGTTTACGGATAAAACGCAGGTTGACGGCGATATGAATTTCAGTGTGCAAATTGACTACGGAGGAGATGACGGCGATGCGGAAGATAACGATTAACAGCAATCCGATATTTAAACCGGTGCATCAATGCGAAAAAAGATATGTCGTGATGAAAGGCAGCGCAGGCAGCGGAAAAAGCGTTGACACGGCACAGATGTACATTCTGCGGTTAATGAAGGACTGCGGACGTAATCTTGTATGTGTGCGGAAATCCGATATAACGAACCGCGACAGCACATTCGCGGAGCTTGAAAGCGCGATAAATCGTATGGGTGTCGCGGCGGCTTGGAAGGTGACGCAAAGTCCGCTGTCATTTACCTGCATAAACGGAAACAAGATTATTTTCCGCGGCGTAAATGACAACAAGCAGCGCGAAAAACTGAAATCAATCACATTCGCGCAAGGCAAGCTGACCGATGTATGGATAGAGGAGGCAACGGAGCTGGTACAGCAGGATTTGGAGATAATAGACGACCGTTTGAGAGGTGAATTGCCGGACGGTCTGTTTTATCAGATAAAAATGACGTTCAATCCGGTATCATCAAGTCACTGGATCAAAAAAACATTTTTCGATTATAGGGACGACAATGTTTTGACGCATCACAGCACATATCTGGACAACAGGTTTTGCGACAGCGCGTATAAAGAACGTATGCGGCGGCGAGCGGCTGTTGACCCGGAGGGTTACAAGATATACGGATTAGGCGAATGGGGCGAAACGGGCGGACTGATTTTCAGCAATTTCAAAATCGAAGAATTTGATGTAACCCCCGAACGATTTGACGCTATGGCGATAGGACAGGATTTCGGCTATAATCACGCCAACGCGATATTGACACTGGGGTACAAGGACGGCGAGATTTATATTTGCAGCGAGATTTACCTATACGAAAAGGACACCGATGAAATTATAAAAGAGGCGGCGGGAAAGGTCAGCAAAAATCATATTATGTGGTGTGACAGCGCAGAGCCGGACAGGATAAAAATGTGGCGCAAGGCGGGTTACAGGGCAAAGCCGGTAGTTAAGAACCCGAACAGCGTGCAGGCGCAGATTGACTGGTTAAAAGGACGAACAATTCATATTCACTGTTCGTGCAAAAATACAATACGTGAAATTCAGCAGTGGCGTTGGAGGTTGGACGAAAAAAGCAACACATACACGGACGAGCCTGTGAACGAATTTGACGACGCGATGGCGGCGCTGCGCTACGGCGTTGAGGCTTGGCGCAAGGACAGACGCGCGAGGGTTGTGTCACGAAAAGAATTTTATATTTAGGGAAAAGGAAGTTTTTATATATGATTATTGACGAGAGAATAATACAGGACGGCATATCGGTAACGCTGATTGCAAAGCTGATAGAGCGTCACGCCTACGAGCATGAGCGTTTTTCCAAACTGCGCCGATATTATGACGGCGCACACGATATTTTACAGCGCAAGCAGACAAGCAAGGGATTGGCGAATAACAGAATCGTATGTAATCACGCGAAGTATATCGTTGATATGACATCATCGTATTTGGCGGGCAATCCTATAACCTACGCAGCGGCGGAGGGATATGACATCGAGGCGGTAAAAAATGCGTATTTGGTTGAGGACGTGTCGCGATTGGATTTTGAAATTGCCCGCACTATGTGTATTTACGGCAGAGCCTATGAGCTGGTTTTTACCGATGATGCAAGCGCGCCGAAAAGCGCGATAATATCGCCGGAGCAGGCGTTTGTTGTTTATAACGACGACTGTACACATATACCGCTGTTCGGCGTGTATTATTACGTCACAAGGGATATAGACGGCAATGTTACGGGGGCAGTGTGCAATGTTTACACGGACTGTAATTGCTATACATACGAGAGCCGCGACGGCAGTTTTTACAATATGGAGCTGACGGCGGATTTTGAACATTATTTCGGCGCGGTGCCGCTTGTCGAGTATATCAACAACACGGAACGACAGGGCGATTTTGAACAGCTTATACCGATTATGGACGCGTATAACCTGCTGATGAGCGACAGGGTGAACGACAAGGAGCAGTTTGTGGACTCTTTTTTATTTTTAAATAATATAGAGGTGGACAGCGAACAGCAGAAAAAACTGCGACACGAAAAAATATTAATGGCGATGGATCCGGACGCGGACGCGAAATATCTGTCAAAGGTATTATCCGAATCGGATATGAAGATACTGCGCGATGATTTGAAGGAGGACATACACCGTTTTGCAATGGTGCCGGATATGACGGACGTTAATTTTTCGGGCAATCTTTCGGGAGTGGCAATACGGTATAAGCTATTGACATTCGAGCAGCACATAAAGGCGAAGGAAAGCTATTTTACAGAGGGGC
>MSHM01000002.1 GCA_001941225.1 Oscillospiraceae bacterium Zagget12 | reverse complement strand
CCTTCGGTATATTTCTCACGCAGCTCGCGCGCGTTATCGCTGTTATATATTTCCTCGCCTTTTTTGACAACCGCCGTCACGCCGTCATATATATGCTCTCCCATTTCGTCCGAAACATTATGGATTTTTTCCGCGATGTCGTCCATCAATTTAATACGTTTTTCCAATTTATTTATCGCGACTACCGTGATGACAATATCCACCGCGAACACCGCCGAAATAAATATCAGAATTATAAGTCCCGCGATGTGCGGTATATCCTGTACAAGCTTATATATCGCCGGATGTATGCCGCGCATAAGCGCTATGCAGACCAAACCCCAGTATATCGAAAACTTTAAGCATATGTACCCGCCTATATTAAAGGGTTTATCCGTATAGTCCCACCACCGCGCGTGAAAAATTTTATCCAGCGCGAATCCCGTCACAAGCTCCAAAAGCGACGTGAGCAGCGCCGATCCGACAAACAGCAGCCATATATTATCTTGTATGGGCGTAAGGCATAATATTACAATTACAGCGCCCACTCCGTAAATCGGGCAAATCGGTCCGTTTAAAAAACCCCTGTTAGAAAAATATCCCTGATCCACGCCGCAGTAGGCAACCTCCACGCACCAGCCTATAAAGCCGTAGATGAAAAACAGCCACAAAAGCTCATAAGCAGAATATCCCAAAATCATTTTCCTATCCCCTTTATTTCGTATTCGTATTGATATATTCCGCGTGCAGCTTGGAATACATAATTTTCTGACTTCCATAAAGTCCGTAATAGCCCGAGAGCATATAGCTTACTCCCACCGCCGCCGCGAACAATATAAGTCCCTTTGAGCCGAACAGCTCAATACTCAATATAATCGATGCGACAGGGCAGTTAAGCACTCCGCAGAACATAGCCACCATTCCCACCGCCGCCGCAAATCCCGGCGTCAAGCCTATAAGCTCACCCATTACGCAGCCGAACGTCGCTCCGATGAAAAATGTGGGCACGATTTCTCCGCCCTTATATCCCGCTCCGATTGTAACAGCCGTAAAAATAATTTTCAATATCCATGCCCAGCCGCTCGCGTAGCCGTTCTCCACGGCGGTTTCGATAACGCTCATACCCGCGCCGTTATAGTCCCTCGTGCCGAGCAGATATGTAAGCGCGACTATGACCGCTCCGCCTACAAAAATACGCAGATACGGATTTTTCATAAATATTTTCATATATCTTGCCGTATAGTGCATTACAATACAGAAAATTATACTCAGCTCGGCGCACAATACCGCTATAAGTATAGTCTTAAGCACTGTTATAACTGTGATTTCGGGTATATACATAACGGTGAAGTGAGTAGGCTCGATTCCCGCGAACCGCGTTATAAAATACGCCGCCAACGCCGACGCCAGGCACGGAACAAGTCCGGAATAATACATAGTGCCGACGCTGGTTATGCCCAGTGCAAAAAACGCGGCGGTTATGGGCGTGCCGAACAGCGCCGAAAAAACTCCGCTCATTCCGCACATAATAACAAGGCGCATATCCTTTCCGTCAATTCGAAACAGCTTGCCGATGGTGCTGCCTATGCTGCCTCCGAGCTGCAATGCCGCGCCCTCTCTGCCCGCGCTGCCGCCCAAAAGATGCGTTATCACCGTGCTTATAAAAATAAGCGGCGAAAGCAAAAACGGCACCTCGGTATCATTTCTTATTGACATAAGCACGCCGTCCGTGCCCTTATTGCCGAGCATATCGCATTTTTTATACATCGCCACTATAATAAGTCCGCCCACCGGCAGCAAGAGCACAAGCCAATCATATTTTGAAAAAACACTGTTCGCCTCGCTTACGCTCATATGAAACAGCGTGCCTATCACTCCGCCGACGCCTCCTATTATAACGGCTATAACTCCCCATTTTAAAAATGTAAGCACATAATTTGACGCGGATTTCAGCTTATGCGCTATAATTTTTTTTTATCATTTACGCCAATCCTTCCGTGATACAATTTCTATTATTCTCTCATAAAAAAAATTATATCACCAATCGACACATTTTTCAATAATTTGCAAATCAAAAAATTGCTAATATGTTTTTTGAATATTATTTTTGTCTGTGTGCAAAATAGTAGTGTAGTCGATATAATTCGACACAAATTTTAAATAGATTAAGGACTTTGGTTTTTAAGGAGGGAAAAGAAATGAGCAGAAACAAGATTCAGGTTCCCGAGGCTAAAGCAGCTATGGAACAATTCAAGATGGAGGCGGCAAACGAAGTGGGCGTAACTCTAAAGCAGGGCTACAACGGCGACATTACCGCTAAGCAGGCAGGCTCGGTCGGCGGACAGATGGTTAAAAAGATGATTGAGGATTACGAAAGCAGAATGAAATAAGCTATTTTGCGGTTAAACCTTTTATCATAAATTTTAACCTATTAAAAAACGGTGATTAAAAATGATTTTTCATCTTTAATCACCGTTTATTTTTTGCTTTATTTCCTGCACTATCTCAACAATTTTGAATTTAACCACCACCTCATTATCCTTTTTCGTGATAATGTCATATGTGTCCGCGTCGAGATTTTCGCGAAGTATCCTTTCGCTTTCTCGGCTCAAGCTTACCTCCTCGCCCTCCCTAAAGCAAAGCGGCGGATACATCACGCACCACCAATTATGCCCGCCGCCGCTGCCGAGCACAACCCTTACTCCGTAATATTCTCCGGCGGGCAGCGTCATAGATTTATATGTTTTCATAGGAAATTCAAATTTTCCGTATTCGGCGCGGGCTTTATATTTAAACCCGTTTTCCTCGAGGACTGCATTTGCCGTGTTTTCAATTTCATCCAAATTATTTATTATATCGCTCTTACATTCCTCCCCGTCCGCGGACGACAGCTTGTCGGCGACGCTTTTCAGCACGGCATCGCGCACCTTCAGCTTTACCTCCTGAGCCTCGGCGCTGTCGCTGTCGGCTATTATATGAAGTCTTATAAGATTATCCTGCAAATCCGCCTGCACGCCGTCCGAATACGACGCGATTGCCGCGGTTATGCACATCGCGGCGGCAAATGCCGCTATTAATTTGTTCATTTGGTTTTTACCCCTATTTTTGTAATTTTTTACGTTATTTAAAGTGTTGACATTTTTATATATTTAATACATATTTTTCATTTACCAATGGAAATACTAAAGAAAAAATCACAAGGAGGAAGTATTATATGAAAAAAATACTGTCTGTCGTGTTGGCGGCTATGTTTCTCACCGCCGCGGCAGTTTATTACGTAACGGGCAACAACGCGGCGTATGCCGTAACCTCGTCCGAAAGCGACACGCAGCTTTTGGCGAGAGCCGTAAACGGCGAGGCGCGCGGCGAGCCTTATGAGGGACAAGTAGCGGTGGCGGCTGTTATACTTAACAGGGTTCGTCACTCGTCGTTTCCGAACACAATTTCGGGCGTTATATACCAGCCCGGCGCGTTCACGGCGGTGAGCGACGGTCAGATTAACGTGCCGATTGACGAAAATTCCACCGTATACAAGGCTTGCAGCGACGCTCTTAACGGTTGGGACCCGTCCGGCGGCGCTATATATTATTTCAATCCCGACACGGCTACAAATTCCTGGATTTGGTCGCGTCCGCTGATTGTAACAATCGGAAAGCATAGATTTTGTAAGTAGAAAGGAATGTAAATTATGGAAAAAACCAAAAGTATACACATCTGGCTGTACACCGTTCTTACAGCGGGAATTGTAGCGGCGCTGATATGGGGATTTACAGCCTCAAAAAGCGCCAAAGCACTTGAAATTACCAATGAAAATCAATATAACAGGGCGTTCCACGAGCTTGTGGGATATGTGGACGAGATAGACACTCTTTTGAGCAAGGCGCAGCTTACAAAAAGTCCCGCGCAGATGGCGACGCTCTCAAGCGACATTTTCCGTCAAAGCGCCGAGGCAAAATCCTGTCTGGGACAGCTCCCGACCTCTCAGGTACAGCTTGACAACACCTCCAAATTTCTGTCGCAGGTGGGCGACTATACCTATGTGCTGTCGCAGTCGATGATAAACGGAGATGAAATTTCCCAAGAGGAATACGATAACCTCGCCTCAATGAACGAATACGCGTCAAGTCTTAAAACAACGCTTTCCGATATACAGTCGCGAATTTACAGCGGTGAAGTCAGCATTTCCGCGTCAAACGGCAAAAAAAGCGGCACCGTTGCCGACGCGGCGGGAAACAGCATACTTGAGGATCTCGAAAACGTGGAAAAATCCTTTGACGAATACCCATCGCTGATATATGACGGACCTTTCTCCGAGCATATCGAAAACAGAGAGTCGGTAATGCTGAAAAATTCCTCGGACATATCGCAGGAGGAGGCTTTGACAAGAGCCGAGAATTTTCTGGGAATAAACGGTATGACATTTGAGGGACTTTCGGAAAACACCGCCATACAGGCGTACACCTTTATAAAAGACACGGAAAACGGTCAAATTTCAGTCAGCATAACAAAAAAAGGCGGATATGTGCTTTCCTATCTTAACAGCCGCGATATTGACGGAGAAAATCTCGACATCGTCGCGGCGACGGAAAAGGCGGCGCAGTTCCTGCAAAAAAACGGTTTCTACAGTATGGCTGACAGCTATTATGAAAAATCGGGCGGAATTGCCACAATCAACTTCGCGTATGTTCAGGACAACGTAACCTGCTACAGCGACCTTGTAAAGGTGCGCGTCGCTCTCGATAACGGCGATATAGTCGGTATCGAGTCAAAGGGGTACCTTATGAATCACACTCAGCGCGATTTATCCGCTCCGGCGCTTACCATGGAGGAGGCTCACGCAAAAATCTCCACCGGCCTTGAGGTTTCCGCCACAAGGCTCGCGCTTGTTCCCAAGGACAGCCTGCGCGAGGTGCTTTGCTATGAATTCAAGGGAGCCTTTAACGGCAAGAATTTTATAGTATATGTAAACGCAGAAAACGGACGCGAGGAGGAAATCTTCCTGCTTATCGAATCCGAGGACGGCATACTGACAATTTAACCGATACAAAAGGTGCGGCTCAATATGAACCGCACCTTTAATTTTAAAATCTGAAATCTCTTTCGCCGTGCTTTATCTTTTCGATATTTTCTTTCGCTATTCTCTTTACGTTATCGTTCGGAATTTTCTCCAATTCCGCCTCTATAACCTTTCTGCCGTTTTTCGCGGTTTCTTCGGAGGCGTAATCAACAAGATATTCCTCCAGCGTCATAAGAGCGTTGGGCTGACAGCAATTCTGTATCGCGCCCGTTTTGGCAAGCGACATAAAGCGGTCGCCCGTTCTGCCCTCCCTGTAGCAGGCTGTGCAGAACGACGGTATATATCCCAGCTCCAAAAGCCAGTTTACAACCTCGTCGAGAGTGCGCGTGTCACTTCTGTCAAACTGAGCCGTGTTTTCCTCCTCCGGCTCGGCGTATCCGCCGACGCTTGTGCTTGACGCGCCGCTTATCTGCGATATTCCCAGCTCAAGCGCTCTTTTTCTGTTTCTCTCGCTCTCGCGCGTGGAAACAATCATTCCTGTATACGGAACGGCAATTCTGATTATCGCTATAAGCTTTTGCCATATTTCATCGGGAACGGCGTTTGAAAAATCATTGACGTCAATATCGTCCGCGGGGCATATTCTCGGCACACTTATTGTGTGCGGTCCGACTCCGAACACCGCCTCGAGATGCTCGGCGTGCATAAGTATTCCCACAAGCTCATACGCGTAGGTATTGAGTCCGAAAAGCACTCCCAAGCCGACATCGTCTATGCCGCCCTGCATAGCTCTGTCCATCGCCTCGGTATGATAGCAGTAATCATGCTTTGGTCCCGCCGGATGCAGCTCCTCGTAATTCTTCTTATTATATGTTTCCTGGAACAGAATATATGTACCTATTCCCGCGTCCTTTAATTTTCTGTAATTTTCAACAGTCGTCGCGGCAATATTAACATTAACTCGTCTGATTGCTCCGTTTTTGTGCTTTATTCCGTAAATCGTATTGATACACTCAAGTATATATTCAAGCGGATTATTAACGGGGTCTTCCCCCGCCTCAAGCGCAAGACGCTTATGACCCATATCCTGCAAAGCAATGGTTTCCGCCTTTACCTGCTCCTGGGTGAGCTTTTTGCGGCAGATATGCTTGTTCTTTACGTGATACGGACAGTACACGCAGCTGTTTATACAATAATTGGAAAGATACAGTGGAGCGAACATTACTATTCTGTTTCCGTATATTCTTTGCTTTATGTTGCGGGCAAGCGAGTACATTTCCTCCACAAGCTCCGCGTCCCGACAGGCAAGCAGCACGGCAGCCTCGCGGTGCGTAAGTCCCTTGCAGTCCTTTGCGCGCTCTATCAAGGACTTTATAAGCTCCTTGTTATCCTTGTTTTGCTCGGCATATTCAAGAGAGGCTCTCACCTCGGCATCGTCGATAAATTCATCGGCATTCATTGATTTTACATTGTACATCTTTTATTACCTTCTTTCAGCTTTTTATTGTATCACAAAAATCCGATTTGGTAAATATCTAATCGAAATTTATCTATGTTTTATTTTCCCAAACACGTAAAATTCTCGGTCCGTTATTTTCTGATTTTAATTTTCCGATAAAATTTTAAAAAAAATATTGACAGATTGTAATTTTTATTGTAGAATATACAATATAGTGCAGTAGTGCAGAAAGAGGTAATTATTATGATTAAGTTTTCAATGGCAAATTTGAACAACCTCCTACTCCTAAGCTGAAATGACAATGTGGTCTTCGGTTTAGTTCTTCTGTACTGCGATAGTATTGAAAGTATGGCTGGGTCACATTGTGGCTCAGCTTTTTTTGTTAAAGGAAGGTGTGTATTATGAATTATCAGAAATATCAAAAAATGTATCACCCGGTAAAATTGGAAAACCGCGAGTGGCCCTCGCACGAAATAACGGAGGCTCCGATTTGGTGCAGCGTCGATTTGCGCGACGGCAATCAGGCTCTTTATTCGCCTATGACGACCGATGAAAAAATCGAGTTTTTCAAATTTATCGTAAAGCTCGGCTTTAAGGAAATAGAGGTCGGATTTCCGGCGGCGTCGCATACCGAATTTGAATTTGTGCGCCGTCTTATCGACGAGGACTTAATACCCGACGATGTTTCAATTCAGGTGCTTACTCAGGCGCGCGAGCATATAATAAAGAAAACAGTCGAGGCGCTTAAGGGCGCTAAGAACGCGATTATACATTTGTACAATTCCACATCGACACTTCAGCGCGAGGTTGTGTTCCGCAAAAACAAGGAGGAAATCAAGCAGCTTGCCGTGGACGGCGCAAAGCTTGTTAAAAGCCTTGTTTCGGGTCAGCTTGACGGCAATATCCGCTATGAGTATTCTCCCGAAAGCTTTACCTGCACCGAGATGGACTATGCCGCCGAGGTTACCAACGCCGTGCTTGACGTTCTCGAGCCGTCGCCGGACAACAAGGTTATAGTAAATCTTCCGTCAACAATAGAGGTGGCAACGGTAAATATTTACGCCGACCAGATTGAATATATGTGCAAGCACCTCAAAAACCGTGAAAATCTTGTCATAAGCGTTCACGCGCACAACGACAGAGGTACGGGCGTTGCCTCGAGTGAGCTTGCGCTGCTTGCGGGTGCGGACAGAATCGAGGGCACCATCTTCGGTAACGGCGAGAGAACCGGCAATGCCGACATTATCACAATCGCGCTTAATATGTTCTGCCAGGGAATCGACCCTAAGCTTAATATTGACAATATAGACGAGATTATAGAGGTATACGAAAAGTACAACCGTCTGCCGATACACCCAAGGCACCCATACGCGGGCGAAATGGCATACGTGGCATTTTCCGGCTCACATCAGGACGCGATTAAAAAGAGTATGGATAAATTCGGCGCGAGTCCGGCGAATAAATGGGCGAATCCGTACCTTACCATCGACCCGACCGACATCGGAAGAAAATACGAGCCTATCCTTATAAACAGCCAGTCCGGCAAGGGCGGCGTAAGCTATATTATGGAAAACAAATACGGCTATACCCTTCCAAAGCCTATGCTTGTTGAGTTTTCGGCGACAATCAACGATATGTCCGACGAGAAAAAGACCGTGCTTTCAAATCACGAAATACATCAGGCATTCAAGGATATATACGTAAATGTTTCACAGCCGATTAAGACGCGTTTCTACCGCTCGTCGGAGGAGGACGACAATACCGTTCTTTCCGCCACAATCGAGATGAACGGCAAGGTTTCGTCGATTCAGGGCAAGGGCAACGGTCCTCTGGACGCGCTTTGCAACGGATTGAGAAAGTATCTTAACATACCGTTTGAAATATGCAATTACACGGAACACGCGCTTACACGTTCCTCTGACTCAAAAGCCGCGACTTATATCGCAATCAGCGACGGCGGCAAAACCTACTGGGGCGCCGGCGTTGACGCAAATATCAATACCGCGTCGATATACGCGCTGATTTCGGCGGTAAACAGACTATTATCGGATAAATAGCATAAAAAAAGGAGCTGTTTCGGCAGTTCCTTTTTAAATTCTTCGGGCAGTCCATCGGCTGTCCCTTATTGAAAAGCGTACCGCGTATGGCACGTTGTTTTAATTCGCATACGCAAGCCCTTTTATCCCATACATTTAAATATACGCGTTATGCGAATCTGCGGCAACGCTTTGCAAGTCTGCCTTGTTAAAGCAGAGGCTTAATTCAATTAAAATATGTTGTATATAAAGACTTAAGCTCGTTTATATTTCCGTTCTCATCGGCGTTACCGTCCGCAAAGTAAAACTCCTTTTGCGCACTGCCGCTTGAAAAGTCTATTCCTTTTAAAACATACATAGGCAAATCAAGAGCCGTGTTTATAATTTCCGCCGCCTCTATCTTCAATATGCTCCTGCCGCCGTCATCGTTCGCGTCCGCAAGTCCGTATTCAGACGCAAGAGTAACCGCGCTCTTATCTCCGAGCAAAGCATCATAGCCTATGGACGCAAGAACGGCGTTCAGTGCCTGNNTCCAATGTAATATCGTCGTTCGGGCGGAAAGAGCCGTCCTCATATCCGCTGATAAACAAATTGCCTCCGCAATACAAAATATATTTGTAACCCCAATAATCCTCAGATATATCGGTAAAATTATTTTCCATAAGAATTTCTTCAACGGCGCTCATTTCTCCCGCTCCGGACGCCAGCGCCATCATTGTGGCAAACTCGGCTCTTGTCGCGTATTTATCCGGATTGAAATTGCCGTTCTCGTCGCCGGAAATGACGCCAAGTTTGGCAAGGCGCGTTACCGATTCGTCCGAACAGTCCGCAAACGCGAACGCGGAGGTGTACGGCATAACCGCCAGCGCGGCGGACAGTGCTAA
>MSHM01000001.1:8747-21818 GCA_001941225.1 Oscillospiraceae bacterium Zagget12 | reverse complement strand
CTTGAAACTTATCTAGGCTTCCGTTTAAGTCCTCTATTTCATGACGGGCAAAGTGTTCAAACTGGCGCAGTTCATGTTCCCAGTGGTGAAGCCAGTAGCGGAGTTCCTGTATGCACATCGTATTCCTAGTGATACTATCGTCATAAGCCCTCGTAAGTTCCGCTGTCTGGAGCGGCATTGTCGCTCTGAATATCTCCAGAACACTTCCCGCTGGCAGTGCTCTTAGTAAAGTAAATATACCGTCCTTAAAGGAATAATCCTCGCCCTCAGTAAGTTTTATATAGTCCCGCCATATCCACAACGAATACTCAAGCGTACCGTCATAGTAGTGTGCTTTAATATCAGCGTCTTCTCGCCACTGGTACGGTACGGAATATTTGGTAACGTTTGGATCGTAATCGTACTTAACGCTTACCGCCGTTGTTGTTATCATAATATCTCTCCTTTCCTACCTTTATTATAATACTTTCCTGCCATTAAACAGTCCATGACTTACTTCTTTAACCGTCTGTCGAATATCACCGCCCTCATGTATTCGCTAAAGTCTGCGTCAAAGTCATCATCTATCCACTCTGCCGTTGTTATGAGTGCGTCCACTATGGACTGTGAATAACCTTTACCGTAACTTAGAAGCCTTGCTAAGTGTCTTAGCACGTCCGCTTTGGACTTATCGTCATTAAAGATTGAACTGATAAACTTTTCGCCCTCTAGCAATACTTCCTGCATTGGGAAGCCTTTACTTCCATATACTTTCTCGCCTAAAGCCAGTCTTGCGGAGAAGTTCAAAAGGTCTTTAAAGTACACAAGGCCGCCAGTGCCTACTCCCACACACTCTAAAGCCCACGCTTTAAGGAAACCCTCCGTGTCTTTATCATCGTCACGTCCGTTAAAGAACCACCGCACACCGCCGTTAAGGAAAGCGTTACCTGCTATCCACAATAGCAGCCCGTCAATTATCGGCATGAGTGCTTTCATTCTATTGCCGCCCTGATAACGGATCCGTTTACTTTCACCGTACTTCCACATTAAAGCGTTAAGTACCGTGTTCATGTAGGACATATACATGGTAAAGCACTTCTCCAGTTCCGTACCCCTCTGTATCTCGCTTAAGTCTATTGCCTGTCCAGAAGCTATGGTACGTCTTACAGACGCGTCCCCTGCGTCTATTGCGGCTCTCTCAGCCTGTTCGTAAGTTAGGCCGTCCTGTATTCCATAAGCAAGTTCCGCATTGTATTCTGCCCACCACATAGGCAAGCCTACCATAAGATCTGTTTCTTCTATCATTCGGAAAGCGTGTTTGGTAAGGTTAGAGTATTTAGTTTCCTTTAATACCTGCCGCATATCCCTATCCATTGTCTCTACCCTGTCACGCATAAAGATAGATTTATCCATTATCATTCGGCGCTTGTTCCGTATTTCGGTCATGTCTCCGTAGAAATCCATAAAGGCGGTTATACCCCTCATCATTCCACGGCTCATACTGCTCTCGCCGCCGTGTCTTCTTGCGTCCGCTTCGGCAAGATATAAGAACATAGGCGGTACGTTACCTGCGTTTAAGAGCGCTGTCATGGTACGGAAACCTAGTGTTGCTGACGTTGCATTTACCCTTAAGAAACGGCTTATCCTTGAAATACTGTCGTTGGTTTTTGGAGCAGGACACCAGCTGTCAAGCACCCACCTCCGGAGCATTCTCTGCGTGTCAACTCCAAATTTCCTTGTCACTAAGTCCCTAAACTGTTTACTGCGTACTAAACTGTTTACGTCCCTTATTGCTTCTCTAAAGGCTATATTGTGACATACCTCGATTAGTGAGTTGGATATTACGCTGAAATGGAGGTCCAGTTGTGCGTCCACCGTACCCTGCACACGGCTCTTGGTAAAGCCCTTGCCCATGCCGAGTTGCGTTAGTCCACCACGGTTATTCTTTAACTGGTCTTCTTCCGCTCTTTCGCCTAGAGTTAGATTATTAGTCCTGTCATATTTGATTGGATAGTAACCGCCCTCTAAGTGATGGAGCTCGCCGTTATTGTCAATAATGTCAAAGCCTACCGCCTGTTCTTTCTGGAGTACCACCCCTGTCACGGCGGCTTCAACCTCTTTGGTGCGTTCCCAATAGGAGTTGATTAACTTCCATACCTCGCTTACGAACTTCCAGTCACGGCTGTCTAAATTCTTTAGGAGTTCCGTTACCTGCTGTTCCGTCACATGGAAACCGTCAACTACACGCTTCTTGTTAAGTTCCGTCCCCCAATTCAAAGCCAGACAAAGTAACTTCTCTTTGGTTATATTGGAAGTGCCTAACTTGTACTGGAGTTTATCAAGCATTTCTTTCCGCTCTGCATCCGTATAAAGGGAGATAATCTTGTTATCCCATATGGACTTCCACCCTGTTTCCCTGTTATGTGCCAGTTCTCCCTCTAAGTCCGTTGCCCTCTTTAGCGGCATATAAATGAAATCCACCGCAGACTGGCCTAGTTCCCTTAAGATAACTTCTGGCTTGGTGAGACGTAGGAAGTAACGGTTGACGTTCCTTGCGAATTTATTTACGTTGGACGGATCTTCCGCTCCTGTGGTATCTGTTACCACTATGTCTGCCATACGTCCGTCCGCTTCTTTGATAATTTCGGCAAGCGCCACGTTCTGTTGGACTTTAGTACCGTCCGCTTTGGTAATGGTGCGTAACGTCTTGTCTTCCTTGCCTGACTTGTAAATAGCGTTCATGAGTTCCTGTAAGCCTTTGAACTCGTCCACGGTAAGGTTACGGTAACCATCGTCCCTCTGTACTTGTGCCGTTGCCGCATTTAATATCCAGTCTGGCAGGTCTAGCACTCCATCTTCATTGAAGTACGGATTTTCCGCTTTATCTGCCATTTCAAGCATTATCCTCTGGAAAGAGTAAGGTTGCATTTCACCGTTCGAATTTTCGGTTTCTGGCGGTATCTCTGGATTTTGTGCTGACATTCCGAAGACGTAAAGGAAGTGGTTAAACGTGTACCGTTCGTTCACGGTTACGTTATTATTCTTAGTCATTACCTGTGAACGCTTCTTAAGCCCTGCGGCTATTTTCTCTACCTGCTCCCTATTGGTCGCCGCAAGAGTGGACATCATGTCATAATACATATTCGCCTGGCTTGCCTGTGCCGCCTTAGTCCACTCACGCTTTGCCATATGACGTGTCATTTCCTGATTAGCACGTCTCGCAAGGTTTCTCCACTTGCCGCTGTCCGTTGCTTCACTGATAGGTAAAGACGCAATTCTAGTAACTGCCGCATGATATATCCTTTGACGCAAGCCTTTACCTGCGTCCCTTACAAGCCTTACACCCTGCATTTGTTCCTTACTGCGTTCCTTATACTTCTCGTCCGAAGACTTCTCTTCAACCTTGTTACTCGGCTCTTTAGGTTTACGCTTAGTCATTCTTTCGAGACGTTCCTGTTTCCTTGCAAAGCGGTACATAGCATCCGTCTCCATAGCACGTTGGAGTTCCGCTCCGTAACCCTGCATAGCCTTATCCACAAGTCCTTGGAGTTCCCTGTCGCTAAGTGGTGGATTATCCTTTATAATAGCCCTCATACGCTTATCTACTGCGTCTTCCAGTGTTAAGCCGTTCTCCTTGCGGTACTTCATATAGTCTTCGTAAGTTATGGGATTATCCTTTGTTAAGGCGGCTAGTGCGGATTTAACATCCGCTTCGGTCTTCATACCCTTGGTTGCCTGTTGAACGATGTACATCGGATCGTGGGCAAGTTTGTCCCTTACGCCCGCTCTCATCATGTCAAAGAACTCCTGACGTTGCCGTTCGTATTCCGCACTTTCCCTGCGTCTTACCTCTTTCTGGACTTTCTCTGCGGCTTCTGCCTTAACCTGTGTCACTATATCCTGCAAGTCCGCTTTGCCCTTATCGGTTAAGACTTCCAGACCGCCTTCCTTAATAAAGGTATCGTACTGTCTCATGGTGTAAGCGTTATCAATCTCTTCCTGCGTTGCTACCATTCTGTCCATTACTTTACGGATAGCGTCACTAGGCTCTACAAGATTTGTTAAGGATTTATAAATATCAATCAGCCATTGACGGAGTTTACGGAAAGCGGAGCGTAAAGCGTTTGTCGGTGCTTTGCCCTCTCTTAGGTACGCTTCAAAGGCTTTAGCAAATTTCTCCTGCTGTGCCACGGTAAAGCCCTGCTGTCCCTCTTTATAGCCCACAAATTCTTTAACCGTGTTCCAGTCATTCACCGCCCACTTAGGAGCGTTCTCCATCTCGGCAAGTTCCTTTAAGTCAGTTACGCAAAGGTGCCCTAGTTCATGGACAAACGTACTCCAGTTAGCGGTTTTGAATATGTTTATAATGCGTTCCGCTCCATTTATTACAATCTGTCCCCTAACTGTTCTCCACTTGCCTTTATTGTCCCTAAACCACCCTGTCTGGTTAAGTATCTCTTCTCTGCTTGCTCCATCTCTTTCCATTCTGGTTGCTTCTGCTATCTGGGCTTTCTCCAGTTGCTCTTGTGCCTGTTGATAACGGTTGATATTTTCTATTGAATTATCGTCAAATACTACATATGGATTAAAGTTTCCGTTTACTACTATACGTTTATCTTTCATATAGTCCGTTGCGGTATATTCATGTCCTGCGGCTCTCATAGCGGCGGCAAACGTATCTGCGCGATGTGCCATTATTAAAGCACCAACTCTGGACGCTTCTCTTACTTCCTGTACTGGAGACTGTGAGAGTTGTGCTTCTATGTCTTTATACGCTTGATAGCCCTCTGGAGTTAAAGTGGTTGCTATCTTTACCTGCTCCATGTCGGTATTCTTGAATATGTCTTCTATTTCGTTTAGTTTATCAACCCTGTCCTGTAAACTCTTTACTGCGTCAATAACGTCCTGCACCATAGCTATTGCTTCTGGATTATCCTGCTCGCCGCCCCAATATTCGTCTGTAAAGCCGTAAGCGCTACCCTCGCCAGTGAGAACGTCATAAGCCATCTCCCTATACTGTGCGTTCGTAGGCGGTCTTCCGTTTTCCGCATAGAAGTCCTGATACCATTGAGCGTTGTCGCTAACCCTTATCATATTAGTTGCGGTCTGGGAACCTGTCGGAGTTTCGCCTATTGCGTAGTCTGGAGTTCTGTCTCCTATCTCCAGGTGGTCACCTCGTCCTGCGCTCTCTTTCATCTGTTCGATAATCGGATTGTAGTAAACGTCAAGCTGTTCGTTGGCGGCTTTCCTTAGTTCCTGCACTCCCTTAATCGGATCCTTGTTAGCGTAAATGGCTTCTTTAGCTAAGGCCCTTAGTCCTTTGTCTTCAACGTAAGTATCAACAAAGTCCGTTACGGCTTTCTCTACCTGTTCTGCTTCCTGTTCGCGGATAGCGTTTACCTGCGCTAAAGTCTCTGCGTTCCACTTTCTTATAGCGGCAATAGACGGAGTATCACTCTTAAAGGAGACGTTATCCTGTAAGGTGTTGAAGTCTTCGTCCGATAATTCCCTGCCCATTTGAGCGTAGATTTCCGTAGGCAAGGATATTGACGCTCCCTCGTCTATCTGCTGTTCGATTTCTTCCCTCGTTAAAGAAGAATTTTCAATTATCCTGTCAAGAAGTTCCTGCCCTTTCTCGGTGTCGGCAAGAGTGTCTGCGTCAAGGTAAGCGGTATGAAATTCCGTTGTCTCCAGTTCCGCTTTAACGGTGTCGGTGTATAACGGCTTGTCGGTCTTGTATAACTTATTATCCTTAAGGTCTTCCCTTAAGTTGGCTACCATATTACGTCCCTGCTCGTTCCTTAGCTGTCCTATATACCACTCGTTCTGGAGCATATTCGCCCTTGCAAAGTTGCGTACTATCCTTGTACTGCCGCCTAGTCCCACCGTTGCTCCAAAGAACATACTCGGAAGTATGGCCTGTACGGTTGCTTCTCCACTAGCCTTTAACAAGTCTCCAAAGGCAGTGTACGGTATTTCAACTTCTGGGTGCTGGATAGACACATAGTTTCTTACAAGCCCTGTCGTAAATTCCTGTGCGCCCTCTTCCAGACTTTCTGATATGGTAACTTCGCCCATATTATGTAATAAAGTCCGCAAGGTTGCCTGTAAGGTTACATCGTCCTTTGCTCCCCTTATAGCCCTTATAGCGGCTTTAGCACCTGCGGATTTCACCCCTGCAAGTGCGTTTAATATGATGTTCATGTTGGCAAATTCTATCGTAGTCTCTAAGCCAGACGCAATTATAGCGTACAGTTTGGCGTCCTCGTCCGTGAGTTTCTGCCCGTTCTTCCCTGTATAGTCACGATATTCTAAGTAGTATCTTCCTGCTGTCTCTTTGAACATATCCTCAAAGATACCCTCACCCATACCTAGTTTAGCGGCTGTCTTTATTCCCTCTTCCGTTGCCGCCCGGCTTGCAATAGTGCCTACCATCTGTAATAGTCCTGGAAGTCTGGCGGTTGCTATTGCCTGTCCTGCCATGCCGATAACGGTTGCTCCTAACGCTCCCTCTGCCGCACGAACTAAACCTCGTCCGAAACCAAAAGCCTGTCTCGGTACTTGTTCCATACCCATACCAACGGTTGCTTCTATTAACCTGTCACTCGGATCACGGTATTCTGGCAGTTCGTTATATTCGTTCCGTAAGCGTTGGATTTCCGCTTCGTCTTCTGGAGTGATACCCTCTCCAAAGCCTTTCTCCCAGCCTATACCCTTATCAATGTCCCTCTCGATAAGTCCACGTCTAAGGCCAGTTATACCTGCGTCAATGATACCCTGCGTTGCCTTAACGTCCTTGATATGGTGAAGCAGGATTGCCGCTTCTGTATCTCCCTTAGCGTCAAGTATCTTCTGGAGTGACGGATATTTCTCGAACGTCTTATGTAAGTCAAACTGTTCGTTGCCTGATATATCATTCTGTAAGCGTCCGTAGTTATCCACATCTCTTGCGTTATCTAAGTTCTCTGGACTTGCTAATATTGCATTGATGGGGATACCTGTACGTTCACTGATACCTTTAACTTCTTCCAGTACGTCTGCCTTATTGTACATATACTTCTTATAAGCGTTGGTCTGTTTCCACTCGTTCATAAAGTTATTAAGTACATTCCTGCGTCCAGTTGTTTCAATAACTTCATTATATGTATCTGCCACGGAGTGAGCGGCATTACTAATCCTGTCAAGCAAGCCCTCTTCCTGCTCTGCTTCTGGTATTTCTGGTGTTTGTACTTCTGGTACTGGAGCAGGTGCTTCTTTCGGTAAGTTAGGCATGGAAACGGACGGAGCTCCCCCCTCTGGTGTTACCACTGGAGTTGGTCTGGAGACGGTGTTACCTGCTAACCCCTGCTCAAGTTCCCTCTGTCTCTTTAGTCTCTCTGCGTAATATTCCTGTACGTCAGATGGCATTTATTTCACCTTGCTTTCCATTTCAGCATTAAACTCTTTCCCTGTCAAAACTACTGGCTCTAAGTCTCCATAACGGTAAACAATGACGTTGCCAGTCTCCCTATCGTTAGCGTCTTTCTCTAGTTCCGCTTTCCAGATACCATGGTTACGCAGGTCTATCTCCCTATAAGGAGTGGAGAATATAAGTCCAGGTGCGTTGATACCGCCATACTTCCCTTTAGTAAGTGCTTTCTGCATTTCGTCCAGAATATAGTCGGTACTCGGCAAGCGGTTATTCTTCTCAATATATCCTCTTACAACTTCTTTAGCGTATTCCACAAGTGACATAGCGTCCTCGTCACTAACCTTGCCTTTGCCCATACGTTCTCTAACTGCAGAAATAAGACCGCTCCAGTTGTAGGAATATTCGCCTTCGCCACGTCTGGCCTTATCGTTCCTGTTTATCCACTTCTGGCTGTCACTCGGATTAATATTCCTGTCCGCTAGATACTTCTGCAATTCTTCCTGCGGCATACGTCCGTTATCAATCTTAAACTCTAAGTCCCTTTCTTCGTCCATACTCAACTTGTTAGTGCCGCCTGTCTGTCCTGCGGTTGTGCTTCTGCCCCTGCCGCCGTACATATGGTTTGCAGAACTCATTAACTTATCGTACTTAGTTGCATCGCCGTTAGCTTCATTCCTTGCCCACGATTCGGCTTCTTCATAGCTTGCCCCCTGCTGTTGCATGGTAAATAAGGTATTGATAGCGTCTTTGACAAGGTTATCCTGATAGATAGCATCCTGTCTTGCCCTGTATGCTTCTTCGGACTTCACCTGTCCTAATACTTGGTCTACCCTCATTTCGGACATACCGCTCTTATTAAAGTCCGTAAAGTCCACGTCAATGTGAGCTCCAGTGCTGTTAGGAGATGGATTATCTATCTCGTTATTGATGGTGATACCGAATAGGTTTTCCGCTTCTCTGAATAGGCTTTCCCTCTCTTGCTTCGTCATTTTCTCCAGTGCGTCACTCGCCCAATCTGCCTTTGCTCCTGCCCCATGGCTTCTTGCGCCGCTTGCGTGTCCTGCGTACCCCTCGTTAGCGGAAGTTACGATAAAATCAATACCACGGCTTTCAAAGAAACCTGCTAACGCTTTCATTCCTGCAGTAGTGTTGGGCTTCAAATTGTCGAAACTTACTCCCTGCTTGAAACGTACAGTACCCTCTGGTACTTGTGCGTTCTGCCTGATAAGTTCCCTCTTCTCATCGTCCGTCATATTCTTTCCGTAACACATATCGGTAACGGTCTTTGCTATGCTTCTGTTCTCGGTGTATTCCTGATTTTTATAGAGAGAGTTCCCTAACCTTAACTTTATTTGACTGGATATGTCACTTCCAAATTCGGAAAGTATCTGTCCACCCCTTAAGTAGTCGTTATGAGTAATAGCGTCCTGCACTAAAGCACCTGCAATCTTATCATTAGTCGCTTTCCTTATCTGCTCCAGTTGTTCTTCCGGTTTGTAATTAAGAGCGGATCGCATAAAGAAGTCAACCTTGTCAAGATTGTCCCTTAGTGAGCCGCCCTGCATTACGTCCGTTATTGAGTTATCCACAAGTAAGTCAAAGGAAGTCATATTCACAACGTCCTGCTGTCTGTTCTGAAAGTTCCTAGCCCATACGCTACCCTGCGTAACGGTACTGCCAACGGCTTTACGGAAAGCGTTTTCGCCCACCTTATACCTAATACCGCTCTTAGCGTAAGCGTCATTAACAATCTTTGCCGCCTGTGTATTGAAATATTCCTGTGCGTTTACTCCATTACTCCCCTGCATATTCTTCTCCATGTCGCTTCTAAGTTCGCCCAACTGGAGATTGACTGCGTTGGTTGCGTTCATTATACGCAAGGCTTCTTGCTGTTCCCTGTGTTTGTCTATTTCCGCTCTGATACCGCCGATAACATTACCCATTGCTCCAATAGCCCTAGCGTTGGCTTCTATTCCTGCCGTGTTTACGGACGGAGTGACGTGCTGTCCGAAGTTCGGATTTACCTGTGCGGAGTTGCTTCTGATAGTGATATTCGCCATTTACACTCACCACCCATAATTGCTGCTATATGTAGGCTGATAGAACGTGCCGTACTGGTTATAAGGATTATACGCTGTGCTAGCCCTACTTGCGCCGCCTAGTCCTACAAGTCCACTAGCCGTTGTAAGTACACCGTTAAGGAGTCCCGTCCGTCTTGTCGACTTTGCCGCCTGTCTGTAATTCTTAGCGTTGGCTTCGGAGTTGGCTATCTGCTGTCTTAAGTCCGTATCTTTCCACCCTAAGTTCTGGTTGATAGTCATGGTGTCGGTGTTATACGCACTCATATTCGCACGTCCGAGTGCTGACGCAAGACCGCTACTGCTGTCAAGACCGCCAGCCGCAAGCTGCGAGACGTTCTGTCCCTGCGTTAGTGCGTACCTTTGTCTGGCCTGTTCCTGCGAACGTGCCGCTTCGTCTGCCGCCGTTCCCCTGTTTCTTTCCGCTATCCTTGCGTTGGCTTCTTCCTGCTGTGCCTGTGCCTGATATACCGCTGCCTGCTGTCTGCCCTGTGCATAAGCCATTGCTCCCTGTGCTACTCCCTGTGCTATTACCAGTGCCGCCGTTAGTGCTGCCATATTATCTCTCCTTCACAAATACTCCTATCTCTCCTAAGTTCGCCTTTAGACTAAATTTCAAAGCCTTTGCCATCTTGACTGACTTCTCAAATTTCCACCAGACAAGAAAGAAGACCCGCTTATATTTACTTACCCACTTATTAACCACTTCCCGTCCATGTTCGACAAAGGACTTCTTAAGCATTGTTACCTCGTCCGTCCCGATAAACCACGCTTGATACTTATATCCACTCATGATGGTATATTTATCCGTCACTCCGAATACCGCTATCGGCTTACCGTCCAGAAAGACAACGGTTGCTTCTATTGATTTGTTTAAGTGGTGTTGTGCCAGTACCTCTGGACTTCCGTTCCCGTAATCGTCCCCTGTCCTAGCGTTTCTGAATACTTCCACTACCGCAGGGAAATAAGACGGATTATACTCTTTAAACATTAACATCGATATCCCTCACTACTGCCAGTACACGGAGCGGATAAGGTTCTCTGCTCCTTATCGTTATTGCGTCTGATATACTGGAATTTTTATTTACTGGGAAGTCATACACGGTACTTGCGAGTGAAGTATTATAAGGACTTTCCGCTAAGTCTGACATAGAAGTCTCAATCACTGGATTGATAGGCTCTGGATAGTTATCGTCATTGACATAAACGTCTCCTGCGAATGATTTATATACCTTTAACCCTACCTTACCTATCGTGCGTCTCTGGCCTAGTATAGAACCGTGACCATCCAGTGCCGTATGAACTTCTGGTAAACTCATTGTAAAGTCATAGCCCAGCCCTATTATTGCCGTGGCTGCCGTGTCATCAAGAGTTATCTTTCCGTCTGCGGCTGCTGTGTAGGTCTTTACTGTGTACTTCTCGCCAGTGGTTAAAGCCCACACTTCCTTACCTGCGAACCTTGGTATGGTTACTTCACTAACTCCTGTGAATTTCTCTGCGTTGTCAAGCATTAAATAATCAGTTGCGTTATCGGTTAAAGGCTCGACTTCCTGACGCTCCACATAATAGTTACCGTCCCTTTCCACAACGAACCATAAAACGTCCGTGTTATCCTCGTTCACGCTTTCCACGTTATAATAACTGCCCTGTGTCTCAAACCTGCTCCAGCCGTAAACCCTCTGCTGCGTTAGATAAGATAGCAGTAACAGTGTACCATCGTCCAGAGTAAAGTACGCTATTCCGTCTGGATATTTCGTATAGGCATAATCAGTTATTGTACGTCCATGCACGAATGAATGTATACGCAGGGAAAGTTCGTCCCCTGTGTAACCGTCATTCTCCCAATTATAGGCAAAGTTCCTGATGTATGAACCGTTGCTCTGGATATAGACCACGAAGTTATCCGCTATAAACGGCATGAATTTATCCGTACTGCCCCAGCTTGACTGCGTTCTTATCAGTATATTACTTGGAGTTGCGGTGCTGTCTCCGTTGATAACCCTCTCGTCCTCACCTGTGAACACACACAAGTCCTTAAATGTAATTAAATTCTTGATGTTATAATCGTTTCTCGCTATGACGGAAGTGTTTATAGCACTATCGTCCGTCAGGGATCCGTTCTCTATCTGCTCGTCAAAGTTGGTATAGTCCCCTGATTTTGAGAGCCACAAGCCGTTAGGCTTTGCTTCTGTGTTTGCTAAGACCAGTCTGTCTTGAAAGAACTCTATACAGTGAGGATAGCCGTTTGTCTTGCTGAACTCTGGCAAGGCAAATTCGTCTATCGTGCCGGTACTGGCAATATCCCTTATCATTGTTCCGCTTGCGCTCGTACTGCTGGCTACCGCCGTTATCTCGACAATACCTTCTGCGGTATAGGAATAGCTTGTAAAGGTTACGGTACACGTCCCCTCGGTTATTCTCGTGAAAGTTACCCTATAATAGTAACCGTCATTCGTTTCCACACTTCCAGAGTCCGAAGCGTTAAAGTCCTTATTGTTACTTACATACGTTGCGTACTCTACATATTCTTCTCCGTCCTTTGAACGTGACAGAGTAACAGTACCGCTCCAACTTCCAGAAGTCCTTAAACTCCAGCTAGAACCTACATAGACTGAAGTACATACCTTACTTGCGCCCCCGGTAGTTCCTTCCAGTGCTTCCACCTGCGTGCGCGTTCCTACCTCTTGGTAAACTTTGATACGATCTCCTCTCATATTACTCGTAAAGAAAGCCTTGTTTGCGGTTATCGTTGCGTTGCCAGTGGCCCTATTGAAAGTCAAGGTAGTACCATCGTCTATTAAGTCTCCGAACGGCGGTATCTCCATTATGAGTTCATTAAAACTCCAGTTATCGCCGTTTCTCCTAAGTTCATAAATAGGTAAATCGCCGCAGACAATGAACATTGTGTTGGCACTCTTAATGTATTTCAGCTTCTCCACTAAGTCATAGGAATAGGGAGAAGTAATGTTAGCGACTATCTCCTGCTTATACCATACCCTTAAGTGTCCGTCCGTAAACTCCAGGAGATAATCATTGTCTGGCTGTCTAAAAACGATTAGTCTCGCTTTACCGTTGTTATAGGTAGTCCCCTTATTAACCGTTCCCATGCGTTTATATATTCCACCGAACGGCTTGACAATTCCATTAACGCAGTCACGCATGAATGTAGTGTACTGCTCCATGTCCACTCTCGCCAGAACGTCTGGACTTGCAATACCGCCAGTGAAATTAGCTAGTAAGTCATGATACATCAATAGCACCCCCTGTAAATCGTTGCTGGTTGATGTAACGTGTGTTTCCTTTCGTTATTATTGGTTGCCTTTGCCAGTGCGTAAGAAGTCTGGAATAGCTGTGAGGCTGTCTGCATAGCGTCACTCTTTCCACTTAACACTGGCGCAAGTTTCATAGCTAGGTAATTGACTACCGCGTCTTTAAAGAGCGGCGGCCAGAATTGCGGATTATCCTCAAACCTGATATATTCTGCCGTTACGCTGTTAAACTGTGTTACGATAACTTCCGTAAAGTAATACTGGTGTAATAACTTAATGGAGCGGAGCTCGTAACCATCGTCATTCTTCGGCGGCAATACCCTGTGACGTATAG
>MSHM01000001.1:0-8741 GCA_001941225.1 Oscillospiraceae bacterium Zagget12 | reverse complement strand
CAACATCGGTAGGTGATCTTTGTAATTATATTCTTCGGAAGTTTCTTCTGCTTCTGTTTCGGCCGCTTCTTCGGTACTCTTCCCTGCATAGTCTGGCTGTCTGTGATGGTAGAGTTCGTCATGTTCTAGAGAAAAGGCTTCGTGAAGTTTGCTGTGCTTGCCCTTAAGGATAGGTCTAAGTCTCATGCTTAGTTCCACCTTAAGTATCTTTACTGCGTCAACTGGATATTTAAAGTAGTTCTCCCTCTCCAGGGGAAGATAGCCCTCGTCTATCCACTCAATCTCCAGCTTCGGAAGTTTCCTCTTAACCTTACAGAAGTTCCAGTCTGCCATAGCTAATACCTGTGCCAGACAGAATGGATACATAGCCTTACATTGTCTGGCTTCTTCTGTGTTATCAAGTTCGCTTGTTATTGACCTGACGTTGATTTGTGCCAGTGCCATATTACAGATATCAACGGAAGTCTGCATATTATCTCTCCTTTCGATAAACACTTAAAGGTTAAATGCTTATGGAAAGAAGAGGGACTAACCCCTCTCCTTCCGTCTTCTTTTCGGTGCTGGAGCGGCGGCTGGTGCTGTTTCCGTCTTCTCCAGAACCCTAAAGCAATTAGCAGGATAGCTGTCATTATCATTAAAGATATAGACATTCCCTGCGTGACAGTTTATGATACCGCCTTTCTTTGCCTGGCAGAATTTAGTGCAGAGTACCTTAATCAATTAAGACCAACTCCAACTGGAGAAGTCACTCCCCACAGAATACCGCAGGTGTATTTGCCAGTTGCGGATCCATTTGCGGATTCACTTACCGATGCGGCAACATACCGTTTCGGAATTACCCCCAGCGGTACAGAGCCAATCTGACTGCCAGCAGGTACGACAACGGTTGCTAAGTCCGTGCCAGTGCCAGTGGCCGTATCTCCGCAGGTAACTTTAACGGTTACGTCTGCGGTTGCGGCATTTTCAAGTTCCACGGCATAAGAAGCGTGGGGAGCAGCGGCATTACCGAAGTCCGCTCCGAGGTCGATAACGTCTTCGCAAGTCGGAAAGTCCACGTTGCAAGCGTTGCATAAGAGTTTGTCGAAAATCATAATCTATTACCCCTTTCCTTATTACTCTACCCGTGCTTCGTTCAGTGAAATAGCGTCAACCCTGCGGATAGGCATTTCATCGAACATCATGATAGGTCTGCCCTCTACTCCCTCTAAGCGAGGTTTGGAAGTGGTGTACCAGAACATCTTAGCGAGTTTGCCGCCAGTAACAATCTTCTGACGCAGTACGGTACGGGTCTTCCTGTTCATGTAAACACAAGCCCTGCCCACGCTCGGATTGTCAAGACGTTCGCTTGCGTCAATCATCATGGAGATTAAGTCGTCCTCATTGATGGCTGTAAGGTCGATATTGCAGATACGGACTGCCTGTTTAACATTCTTCACGCAGAGACCAGCTTTCCACTCAAAGGAAGTCTTAACTGCTGGCATGTAGCCGCCCTGTTCTGGAATTACCATAGCGTCACTTTCAATGATAGCGCCCTGTTTTAGGCCTGCGGTACTGCCCTGCGGATAGAAGCCGTAACAGCCGTTGCCGTAGTCCCATACCACGAACAAGATACTGGTAAGGTTATTGCTAGTGCCGCCAGCGTCAATGGTGTAGTCGGCGGTTTCTGGAAGAGTGCCGTCTTCATTTACACGTTTAAGGGTGGAGTATCTCTGCATAAATCCGAGAATACTTCCCTTACCATCGGAAGAGCCACCGTAAAGCATAGCCCTTGCCATAGCCTGGTTCATGCTTTCAATATGGACTTTGGCCTGTGCCAGCATGAACTCTGGTTTGTTGTTGGCGAGGTCGTAGATAGCCTTGTCAACTACAAATACACGGTAGAACTGTGCGCACTGGTCGGTTACGCTTGCGAAGCGCCCTGCGTCTGGCCTTACGGCTTCGTTGTAGTAACGTACTGCGGTTGTCGGAAGTTTAATGTTGATAACTTCTTTGTTGTTATCTCCATTGTTAGCTTCCTTGAATACTGCGTCTTCAAGGATTTCGTTTGTCTCTCCGAGTAACATCGCAATAGAGTTTGCATTAACGTTAAGTTTCGGATCCATCAGTGCCAATGCGTCATAGATGGTTGGATTAACATTAGCGATTACTGCCATTTATACATCATTCCTTTCTGATTTTATCCGCTCCAAATAACTGTTCGGCTACACTGACTGGAGCGGCTGTGCCGCCAGTGCCGCCGTTCATGTAGTTACCGTCTTCCGTAAGGAGCGGTTTCAACATCTGCATAGCAAGTATCATTGGTAATGCTCCCTGTATACCTGCCATGTTTATCATCTGTTTAAACCCTGCTACCTTGCTTTCAATGGTATTTACCGCTACCGCCGCTTCACTAACGGCTTTAGCGTATTCTGGAGTTACGTTGTCAAAGGTGCTGTTAAAGTGTTTCAAGGACGCTTCGGTATTCGCTACCATGAAATTCTCCCTGGCGGTACAGACATAGTTTAAGGCTTTCTCTGCCATTGACTTATCCGTTATACCGATTTCCTTTAACTGCTCGTTAAACTCCTTTAATAGTTCTGGAGTTGCTAAGTCGCCCAACTTCTCTTCCACGAACCCTTTGACAAAGTCTTCCGTCACGGCTTCGGCCTTTACCGTCTCGGTCTCCTTTGTCGGATTGTAGGCTAGTGTCTCTATCTGCTGTTCCGTAGGCTGTTCCGCAGTTACCGCTTTCTGCGCCTCCTGCGTCTCCTGCTGTTCCGCTGACAGTACCCCCTCTTGTTTAGGCTCTAAGTTTAACCCCTGCTGGACATTCGTGTTATCGTTATCCATATTTACTCCTTTCCTGTCTAGTACACTAGACTTTCTTAGCATTAAAAATTCTGGTCTGTTCGTCTATGTAAACGTGATACTCTCCCTCGGCTTTAACAAGGTCTAGGATAGCGTCTCTTCCCATCTGCCTTATTTCGTCATTAATGGTTAAGGCTACCGTCCTTGCCCCCTCTCGCCTAAAGGTATCACTGTTACCAGTAAAGGTGCTTGTCATTCCAAAGTTCCTGCTCCATAATCTCGCAATAAACCATCTGCCCCTCGGATCCGCAAGGAGAAACTCGTAGGCTTCTTTATCCTTTGTCTGTATCTTGCCTTTAAGAAAGCTGTCTAAAGTCTCTTTCATCTCTGCTCCCTGCCTAATCCCTGCATAATGGCGTCTAAGCTGTTACCGTTTGCCTGTGACATATTCTGTAAGTTCTCTGCCGCCTTGGTAATGTTCGGCAACTGTTGTGCGGCTTGCATGGCCTGTTGCTCCATCATCTGTTGCTGTTGTGCCTGTTGCTGTTCTGCCATTATCTCTTCGTACTGTTCGTCCGTGTAAAGGATATTCGCCTTTGCTCCTAAACTGTCAATCCACTGTTTGATAAGCACTCCGTCATTCAGTCTTCCCACGACTTCTGGTTTGAGTTGCGCTACCGCTCCTACTGCGGCAAGTGCGGCTTCGTAGTCTTGAGCTCCAGACATTCTCTGTAACTTTGCAAGCGGTGAGATATATTCAATGTCAAGTTCCAGTCCGTCATATTCTGGTGGAGTATTGAACACTCCGTTCTCTTGGAATATGCTGTAGACACGTTTGATGTCACGGCCTAGGACTTCATTGTTTATCCTTGTTATTACTGGAGTTAGCTGTTGCATTTTCTCCTGCTGACGTAAACTCCACTCGTAAGCCGTTCTATGCGGCTCGTCATACTTCTCCTGCTGGAGCATGGCAAAGAGGTTGGTGCAGTAAGCGGCATTGATACGCTGTTCCCTTTCGGCGGCTTTCTCGAATACCCTATCGAAGACTGGCGGCAAATTGAGCAGGGCTTCTACCTTGCCCTGATTGGTTATTGTTGTTACTGCGCCTGGACGATAATCAACGTCAACCCCTACTGGTGCTTGGAGCGGCATATTGTAGAATAACTCCATGTTACCTGCCGCCGCCCTTAACATATCATACATAATCCTAACGTCACTGTCGGCGAACCATGCAGGCCCGATACCATAATCACTGTTAGATATTGCTAAGAACCGCATAACCGTTATAGGGCAGGTGTCGAACCCTGACATATGCACGAAGTTCTCCTTGGAGCAGTCCAGCCAGTAAAGGGAAAGATACTCCTTGTTATACGCTCCGAGTTTCGCCCTATCAAAGTCTGGATTTCTCGTTACCAGCCAGTAAACCTTGAACTGTGCGTTAAGCGAGCGTTTCTCTTTCGCTTTCTGCTGGAGATTGTCTGGAAGACTATCAATACCGAACTTACTGATAATCTTATTAAGCGACATATCTTTCTTCACGCAGAAGTGAGCGACTTCATTATAGCTGTCTAAAGCGTAAGCGTAAGTTCCCACTGGATAGTTCTCGTATACCATACCTATTGTCGGTATAAAGAATGAACCCCTCGGCGCTTGTCCGAACGGCAACTCTAGGTAAGCTGAATACATAGAGGAATAGAAGTTAGACTTATTAAGTGCGTGGTTTATCATATCCCTCTGGTCTTGGAGAAGTGCCTTTAAGTTCTGGTCTTCTTCCATCTCGTCACATCTTAAGTCAAACCACTCCACCGTTTGAGGTACGCTACCACTAGCCATACCACCTGCGAATGTTAAGTCCGCTCTCCATGCAGTATTGTCGATAATACCATAATCCCTCTTTACGACTTTCTCCCTTGCGTCCAGTTCGCCTAAGAACGGTAATTGTGTGCGCTGGGTACGTCTCCACATCGTAAGACAATTTTGGTAGTCTGTCGCTCCGAATAACTCTTCCATTATCCGTTTAGCGTCCGCTAGAGTAACCATCGCACATCACGCTCCAAAGGTCTGACTTCCACTCGTTACGCTCCCCTGCGTTGCCGCAAAGTTATACCTTCTCTTGGTCTTCCTCTGCTCCTCTAGTGCTGTTGTAGTAGGTGTGCTTCTCGACACGTTGGTTGCTGCTGGCGCTACTTCCTGTACCTCCGTTGTCGTTGCCGATGATGCTACACTTGGTGTCTTGAATAAACTTGACATTGTATCACTCCTTTAAATATGTTTGAGCGGATCGTAGTCTCTGGCCTTGCCAGTCCGTCTCACTTCTGGCTTTGTCGTTACAGGCAAAGCGAATGTAAGTACAAATGCGTCCGCTAAGTCTGGTGACTTCCCTATTTTCTTCTTTGTCTCTTCTTTCGGCTCTAGCATTATGCGTCCAGCCCGTGAGAATTTATATTCCGTTGCGGTTAGTTCTGCCTTTAAGTCGGTGTTGTTTGGTATTGCGCCGCCGCTCATAAGCCAATCTCTGGCCTTGAAATACATCTCTGCCCTTATGTTCTCATATCTCCTATCGTCCTGTGCCTTGCTACCGAATGGTACTTCTATAATCCCTTGGAAGCCTAAAGCCCTTAACCTGTCGATTACCCCTGTTCCCTGTCCTGCGTCAATGAATACTGTACACGGTTTTATTTTCGCTATGACGCTTGCGGCTCTTGCCGCCACTTCCATATTGTCTAGGCCTATGCAGATTACAGGCTCGTTAAGCAACCTCCCCTGCCGCCAGAATATGACGCTCCTATCGCAGCCGTATCTAGCAACGTCTACTCCCATTACTATTGGCTCATATCTTACATCACTCCCTATTATCTTTCTGTGTGCCGCTTCGGTAACAACGTCTATCGGTATTACTACATTGCCGCTACTTGCGGTAAAGTCACAATACAATTCCTGCCGTATCTCTATGTCCGTCATGTCACGCTTCATGCTTTCAACTTCGGCTTCTGGTAGGACGTTTGTTTCGTCTACCCTATAAACGCAGGTAAACCACTCTGGATTATTAACCGCTTTCTGGTATGTTTCGTAGAACTGGTTTTGCCCTCTCGGTGTTCCTATGATATACGCAAAGCCGCCACGCTCGGCTATACTGCTTCTTAGTACCTCGCCCCAAAGGTTGGCTGGGTGCTGTGCGTATTCGTCTAATACAATCCCGTCAAAGTACATACCCCTCAAAGCGTTCGGATTGTCCGCTCCCATTAGGTATATCCTTGCTCCTACACGGTCTTTAACCTGACTTGGAAATTCAACGTACAGTTCACTCTCGTTGACTTTCATCTGCGGTATCTGTGCCGTGTAATGTTTAAGGTAATTCCAGGCTATACGCTTTGCCTGATTGCGGAATGGTGCTAGATAAACGTATTGTGGACTTGGCTTGTCACAATTAACGGCTTTCCTTATGAGTTCGTTTACCATGCCAACGGTTTTACCGTAACGTCTGTGTGCGACTATCACGGCGAAACGGTATCTTTCTAAGGCTGGGTGGATAACGTCATTCCATAAAGGACGTGGCTCATAGTAGAGTTCTATTTCGGTTGTTTCCATTTGAGTATCACTGCTCCACCATCGCCGCCGCTAATCCTTGTGTTAGTAGTGAATGTTCCTAACATCTTCCCTTTAAGTTCAGCCGCCTTAAGTCTGTCCGCTAGTTTATTCTCTTTATTATTCATTACCTCGCTAAAGAAGTCTTTAAGTTCTTCTACCTCGGCCTGGTGCTTATCAGTTCCCTTACCTTGGAGAAATGCTATACGGTCTTGGATATTAGGATTCCTTAGTAAGTATGACGCTCCTACATAAGCCGCATTCTGTGTCGTGGTCTGATATCCAGCGGCTTTATATGCTTCTTCTTCTGTCTTACCCTTTACCCTTGCTTGACAGAATAACTCATGCCGGGTATTCTTTAGCGGTTTATCACCTTGCATACATTCACCCCTAATCTTATTATAACATACTTGAACTATAAAACAGTCCATGACTTTTTAAAGTTTGATTAAATTATGCTTTACGGCTAGGAGAATTGCGTCCGTTAAGAACTCCGCTCGCCAGGCAAAGAACGTCTGCTTGCTTACTCCTGCCAGTTCATATACCATCTTTGAGTTTACTCCCCTGTATCTTGCTTTCATAGCTGGAGTTAAGAGGTTACGGTTTGACATCCTCCCCCGCCTAAAGTCGGGGGATTCCTATCGGGAACGGCTTACGCCGCCCCATAGGCGGGTTCCTGCTTCATCGCGGGCGCCCAAGCCTTCCCGCTCCACAGGCTAATACGGCATGCCCTGCCGCAAAATGTTCACTGCCGCATTATGGTCGGCATTAAGTTCAAACCCGCAGGCGACACACTTGAATTTTGCCTGCATCGGTCTGTTTTGTCTGTCCACACAACCGCAATGGCTGCACGTCTGGCTGGTGTGTTGCGGTGGGACGACAAAGAGTGTTCCGCCAAGCCATGTCAGCTTATAGGCAAGTTGCCGTCGAAACTCGAACCAGCCCTGATCCAGTATAGACTTGTTCAATCCGGCTTTGGCGCGCACGTTTCTTCCCGGCGCATCCATCGTGCCCGACGCTGAACGTGACATATTCCGCACTTTCAAATCTTCAATCACGACAACAGCGTGGTTTTTGCAGACTGTCGTGGTTGTCTTGTGCAGAAAATCGTTGCGTACAGCCGCTATTTTGCGATGCAGGCGCTGGATACGTTCCCTTAGCTTTTGCCAGTTTGAAGAAAATTTCGTGCGTTTGGATAGCTTGCGTTGCAGCACCGCCAGTTTCTTTTCATACTTACGAAAGCTATGCGGGGACTTGACGTGATTTCCGTCGGAGAACGTCGCAAAACGAGCGACCCCCATGTCAATGCCGACCCTGCTTTGCGAAGGATGAACTGGATTCGGCTCTTCCCGTTCCGTTTGGACGGAAATATACCATTTCCCAGCAGAAAGAGAGACTGTTACTTGTTTTGGCGTTCCTTTCACGCGGCGGCTGTTACGATAGCGTACCCAGCCGATTTTGGGAAAAAATATGCGACTATTGCCCTCATCCAACTTGAAACCCTGCGGATAGCGAAAGGCATTGTGAACCCCCTTCTTCTTGAAGCGCGGAAATCCCGCACGAAACGCAAAGAAATTTTTGTAGGCTCTGTCAAGGTCTTTTAATACCTGTTGCAATATCTGAGAGGGGGCTTCTGAAAGAAAGGCCGTCTCTTCCTCCTTTTTCCAGTCTTTCAATTTTCCAGCGAGCGCATAGTAACAAAGGCGTTTTCCATCCGCTTCATAGGTTTGCTTCTCCAGTACAAGCGCCTTGTTCCAAACAAAGCGACAACATCCGGCAAAGCGCCGCATGAGGCTTTCCTGCCCTACTTTGGGGCGGAGTTGGAACTTGTAGGCTTGCAATCTTTCCATATCTTCATTATAGTTGGTCTATGAAAAAAGTCAAGGACATTCGTACCGGAAGACACTGCGTATTTCTCCTTCATATCCACTTGGTCTTTGTTACAAAATATCGCTATGGCGTCTTCACAAAGGCCATCATTGACGACTTGAAGGAAATATTCGCCAGTGTTTGTCGAGACTTTGAAGCTGAATTGGTCGAATTTGACGGCGAAGACGACCATGTCCACCTGTTGGTCACCTATCCGCCAAAAGTAGCCGTTTCCTCTTTGGTTAACAGCCTGAAAGGCGTGTCCAGCAGGTTAATCCGCAAGAGAGGCTATCCTTCGATTCAAAAAAAGCTCTGGGGCGGTTCGCTCTGGTCACCAAGTTATTTTGCCGGAAGCTGCGGGGGAGCGCAAAATTCCAGTTAAGGCGCGCCTTATATCCCCGTCCTGAAGGGCGAGGTTTTACGGCGCGTTGATAAGATAAATTTGCAAGCTAGGAGTATCAGTTACTTCGGTAGTCTTACCCCAGTTCGTCATTTCCCCC